>DASZAZ010000033.1:0-11974 GCA_035944635.1 Microvirga sp. | reverse complement strand
TGGTCGCATTCGGAGGGTGACGGAGCTTCTGCCGGGACGGGTTCGCTGCCAGCAACGCCGCGCCGACGGAGCCTGGAGGATCGGCAACGTAGACATCGTGAACATCCGCTCCTTTGCCTTCATGGTCGAGCGGCCCGTGCCTTGCGACTGAACGCCGGAGAGCGATGAGGCATGACCTACCGCTTTACGCTGCTGGTTTTGATGCTGCTCGTGGCCATCGTGGGCAGCGCCTATGCGACAGCACTCATGCTCGCCTGAGCTTCTCCTACCCTTCCGCTATCTGTCTGTTCAGCTAAGCTGTTGGGGCGGGGCCCTCCTGTCACCCCCGACCGCGAGGGTCGCCGCGGGCTCCGCTCTCTCGCTGCAATGAGCGGGAGAGGAGCCTCAAGAGAAGCTGCGTCCTCGTATGCAGCCGATGACACCCTTCCAGTGCCGGATGGCACGAGCTGCCCTGGACTGGAGCCGGGCTGATCTCGCGCGCCGGGCGGGCGTGGGCATGGAGACGATCTACCGCTTCGAGAGAGAACGTGCGCCTCACGCCCGTACGGTGGTCAAGATTCGTGAGGCACTTGAGGCGGAAGGGTTGCTCTTCCTCGAGGAGGAGGGTGTACCGGTCGGGGTGAGGTTTACCCTTGCTGCGACACAGAAGGCCTAAGCTCAGAGGCAGGGCGTGCTCAGGGGCTCGTCTTGGTCTGAGACCGCTTGCTCCTCGCCCTGACGCCTTTAGCAGCGAGGACCTGATCAAGGTAGGCTGCCGAGATGCCGGTCGTCTGGATGATCTCCACAGAGGTCATGGTCTGGGCCATTGCGGCAAGCGCATCATGATCATAGCGCGGCCGCGGCTTCTGGCCTCCAAAGTGCCGGCGCATAGCGTGTCCTGACATCAGCACTGTCAATACGGAGTCATGCCACCCGGGTGGCTTGCGAGGCCGCAACGCCCTGTCCTGCCGTGTTTGTCGAAGCCTCGGCGATGAAGCGAACCCCGCAGGTGTTGTCGTTCGACCAGACAACCTCGGCACGAACCCGCTGCCCGCCCTTGCCGATCTCCAGCTCAACCTCTTGCGGCAGCTCCACGGCGTGGCCAAACGCCAGCCGCGCCCCTGTGTCGGAGATGTCGAGGATGGTGCCGGCCAGCTCACCGAGTAGTGCTGGGTGCCTGATACGCGCGGCCAAGAACACACGCCGACGTTGGCTCTGACGAAGGTTGATGTTCCGGATCGTGGAGCCAAGCTCCTGGTCCTCGAGCGACTCCCAGAGGCTTTCTCGTCCGCGCTGCAGCAGTTCCCTGTAGCGGCGGTGGCGGTCCCTGGCCTGCTGCGGTGTGGATCCTCCCCCGGTCCAAAGGCCAACGACAATCACGACTGCGCATACGGCCGCGCCTAAGGCCGCAGCCGCAATCAATCCATCCAGGACGACCAGGAACGTCGCCACTCTATCCTCGCACCACCATGATGCTTCTGAACTTCCAGCAGCGCGTGCCGTGGATCAACCTAGCGTGTTCGCTTAGGTGACCTGGGATCCCGTAGGGGAAGCTCAGCTTGCCTCGTCCGGGGACGGGGTGCAGGCTCATAGGCTCGCTAGCCGGCGCCGTGAAGCGGATCAGGGCCGCGTCGGAGGGCGACCTTTACGCCACCGCGGCCGCTCAAGTAAGTTCCCCTTGCGCAGCCTCGTGGGGGGACATAGGCGATGAGACGGGGGCGACCGCGGATGTACCGGCGCCACCTGTTGCTTGTGCTCAAACATCCCCCCATCCGGGCGGCCGGGCCAAGCCAAGAGATCGTGTCGTCCACGCCCGCCGTCGGGCATCGTTCTAGGTGAGCTTCTCGCGGTGCTTCTATCGCTCTGCCTCAAGTGCTTTGATCTCCCGGGGGGTTGGGCAGTACTGCCGGGAGCGCCTTCTCTAGATCGTGCAACAGGGTGTGCTTGTAGGAGACAGCTCATCGCGTAGGTGCCGGGCCAGCCCAAAGATAGCTCCAGGTCCGATTCGCCGGCGTCCTCGTCCGCACCTCGATCACGGCGGTGATGAGATCCTCGGTGCGGCGCCACGCAGAGGGCTCACAACATCGTATCAACCAGAGCTGTAGAACATAGCGCCACAAGCACCAACCCTCAGTGCCGGGGCTAGCGCTGGGGCCGGAAACCAATATCCTGCCAAAAACCAAAGAATTACAAGTGCTTGGCGCCAAAGAATGGCGGAAGGGGTGGGATTCGAACCCACGGTGGGCTTTCACCCACGGCGGTTTTCAAGACCGCTGCCTTAAACCACTCGGCCACCCTTCCACGCCTGGCCAGCCCGCGGGGCGGGCGGCGCGATGCTGGATTTGTCTAGGGGGCGGGGCGCCTTGCCGTCAACTCGTCACGAACCGCGGCTTCGGTCTGCACGGTTAAGGATCGGTTGAAATTTTGGCCTTCTGGATCGCCGGCAGGCGTGCTCGACCTCGGGCGTTTCTGGTGCGGCGGCTTTGGGCTAAGTCTCTGCGCATACTGCGAACTTTCCGCACTTGTCACGGATTCTGGCGAGCGCCAGACGGCAGTGACGCAGGCCTCAATCGCGAAACAGTGCAGGTAGTTCAAGCCATTGCGCAGAAATCCTCAAGCATAACGCGCCCGGCAATCTAGTTGAGGGTGTTCGCGTAAGCGACTGCAGGAACCCCAAAAAGAGGCACCTGGACTGCACTCGCTGTCGTCGCATATGCGGCAAAGGATTGACAAAGCGGGGGCGTTTAGCCTCCTTTAAGCCGTAAAGCGACATGCTGGCCGGACGTTCTGGAATGGCGTGCTTCCATCGGTGCCTTATGGCGTCGACGAATGGGGATGCAGATCATTGATGCGGTTTGATGCTTCCGGCCAACCGGCTGAGACGACGGCTCGGGGCTCTCTGTCCGTCTGCGTCATCGTTCGCCTCGCGGGCGTGTCGTTGATCGCGCTCACGGCGGCCAATTGCGCCCAGCCCCAGAAGTTGGCTGGCGGGCGCACCGTCGACCCGAAATACGGCGTGGCCGCGAGCCCCCGCGTGGTGGCGGACGGGGAAGCGGTGCCGAAGGGCGGCGGACGCGACATGGTCGGCAAGCCCTATCAGGTCGCCGGCCGTACCTATGTGCCACGCGAAAACCCGAACTATACCAACGAGGGCCTGGCCTCCTGGTACGGTGCCAACTTCCATGGTCGGATGACCGCGAACGGCGAGGTGTTCGACCGCGACGCCATCGCGGCGGCCCACACCACCATGCCGCTCCCGAGCTATGCCCGGGTCACGAACATGCACAACCGGCGCTCGATGATCGTGCGCGTGAACGACCGCGGGCCCTATCACGGCAACCGCATCATCGACGTGTCCCAGCGCGTCGCGGAAGCCCTGGACTTCAAGAATGCCGGCACGGCGCGCGTCCGCGTCGAATATGTGGGCCGCGCCTCCACCCACGGCAGCGACGATCGCATCCTCATGGCGAGCCTGCGGACGGACGGCGCCCCCGCGACCCTTCCGGGCGCCGCCCCCACCATGGTGGCCGAGGCCGCGCCCCGTCCTTCGATCCCGCGCGAGTCCATCGCGTTCCGCAATCCGGAGGACGACCGCACGCCGGCGATGTTCGGCGGTCCCATGCGCGGGGCATCGGTGGTCGCCGAGGCGCCGCAGAGCGCCGGTCGCGTCGTCGGCGGCGTGCCGCTCCCGCCGGAGCGTCCCTACGATCTCGGCACGATTCCGCAGGCCGCGACACCGGTGCGCTCCGCCGCCGTGGCGCAGGCGGCCCTGCCGCCATCCCGACCGCAGATGGCCGCCCTCTACTTTGCGCCCCCGGACCAGCCGGCGGGCGGATTCGGGGTGGCAGGTCCCTTCAAGTCGCTGCGCACCGACAAGGTGGTGAGCCTCAAGCAGGGGCTCTGAGGCTGCCCCGATTATGTTGTGGGTCCCAGGGGGATGCCCTGGGCCTGCGGCAAGCGCGGCGTTGATTTCGGGGGCACCACAGCCCAGATTGCGCGTTCTCCCCTCTGACCAGAGCGTGAGGCCGCCCGTATGCCCTTTTCTCCACCCGTGAATTCCCGTCTTGCCCGAGTCCGTTGCGGCCTCCTGACCGCGTTTTTGCTGACCCTTGCAGCCGTCCTCCCGTGGGCTTCGTCGGTGCAGGCCCAGGGCTTCCAGACCGCGGCCACCCACGCGATTCTGGTCGATGCCGATTCCGGCGCGGTGCTGTTCGAAAAGGCGCCCGACGACCCGTTCCCGCCAGCCAGCATGGCGAAGCTGATGACCGCGGAAATCGTGTTCCGCGAGCTCACGGCGGGCCGGCTCACCCTCGATCGCGAATTCGTGGTGTCCGAGAACGCGTGGCGTAAGGGCGGCGGCCGGGCGGACGGCTCGTCCATGTTCGCGCCGCTGAATTCGAGCGTGAAGATCGGCGACCTCCTGCGCGGGCTGATCGTGCAATCGGGCAACGATGCCGCCATCGCGCTGGCCGAGGGCATCGCGGGCTCCGAGGATAACTTCGCCCGTCTCATGAACGAGCGTGCCAAGGAGATCGGGCTCGCCCGTTCCACCTTCCGCAACCCCACGGGCTACAGCCATCCCGAGCAGCGGATGACGGCGCGCGATCTCGCGAAGCTGTCGCTGCACATCATCGAGAGCTACCCGGAGTTCTACAAGATCTACTCCGAGCGGGAGTTCACCTGGAACCGGATCCGCCAGCAGAACCGCAACCCGCTCCTGGCGGAGTTCCAGGGCGCCGATGGCCTGAAGACGGGCTACCTCGAGGAGTCGGGCTACGCGCTCTCGGGCACGGCGGTGCAGAACGGCCAACGCCTCATCATGGTGATCTCCGGCCTCAAGACCATGCGCGACCGCGCGGCCGAGGCTCGCAAGCTGCTCGATTACGGCTTCCGCACCTTCGAGGGCCGGCAGCTGTTCGAGAAGGACGTGGTGGTCGGCGAGGCGCAGGTGTTCGGCGGCAACCGCAGTGCGGTGCCCCTCGTGGCGCAGCGGCCCGTGCGCGTGCTGCTGCCCCGCGGCGCCAACGAGCCCATCGTGGCCCGCATCGCCTATACGGGCCCCCTCAAGGCTCCGATCAAGAAGGGCGCCGAGGTGGCGCGGCTGAAAGTCATGCGCGGCGAGGCCCAGGCCCTCGACATGCCGCTGTACGCTGCGGAAGACGTGGGCGTCGGCACGCTCACCCAGCGCGCGGTCGACGGGCTGATGGAGTTCGGCTCCGGCTGGTTCCGCCGCGCCTTCTCGGCCGTCACCGACCGCGGCTGATGCCAGGCCCGCTCGCCGCCCGCACGGCGCATGAAGGAGCCCGCCTGTGACGGCGTTCTTCATCACCTTCGAGGGCGGGGAGGGGGCCGGGAAATCCACGCAGATCGAGCGCCTGCGGGCGCATCTCACGGCGCTCGGGCACCCCGTTCTGGTGACCCGGGAGCCCGGAGGCTCGCCGCGAGCCGAACAGATCCGCGCGTTTCTCCTCAGCGGCGGCGCCAAGCCCCATGGGCCGCTCGCCGAAGCGGTTCTGTTTTCCGCAGCCCGCGCGGATCATCTGCAACACACCATCCGCCCGGCTCTGGCGAAGGGCACACACGTGCTCTGCGACCGCTTCGCGGATTCGACCCGGGCCTATCAAGGCGCGCGGGGTGCGCTGGACGAGCGGATCATCGCCATGCTGGAGCGGGTTGCGGTCGACGGCACCGAGCCCGACCTGACCTTGATCCTCGACCTGCCCGCCGAACGCGGGCTCGCCCGCGCCCAGGCGCGCCGGCAGGAGCGGGGAGAGGGAGCCGACAGATTCGAGGCCGAGGATGCCGCCTTTCACGAGGCTCTGCGCCAAACATTCCTGACGATTGCGGAAAAGGCGCCGGAACGCTGCGTGGTCGTGGACGCGGCCGGCGACCCCGAGAGCGTTCAACGCGCCGTTTGGGCTGCGGTCACGGAGCGGCTGCCCGAACTCGCCCGCGCCCCGAAGGCTGCCGCCCATGTCGCGTGACGCCGAGGCGCTCCCCGAACCGGACCGGTTCGAGGGCGCGCCCCATCCCCGCGAGCAGACCGCTTTCTTTGGGCACGCGGAGGCCGAGGCGGCGTTCATCGAGGGGCTCCGCAGCGGGCGGCTTCACCATGCCTGGCTGCTCGGCGGACCGGCCGGCATCGGCAAGGCGACGCTCGCCTACCGGGTGGCGCGGTTCGTCTTCGCCCATGGCGGCGCGGCGCCGCCGGGCACCGCGAGCCTTCAGGTGGAAGCCTCTCATCCGGCAGCCCGCCAGCTCGCGGCCAGCGCGCACCCGGATCTCGCCGTGGTGCGCCGGGGCTTGCGCAAGGACGGCAAGGGCTACTCGGCCGAGATCGGCGTCGACCATGTGCGCCGGGCCTTGGACCTGTTCTCCTCCACGGCGGGGCGGGGCGGCTACCGGGTCTGCGTCGTCGATGCGGCGGACGATCTCAACGCCAGCTCGTCCAACGCCCTCCTGAAGGTGATCGAGGAGCCGCCGCCGCGCTCCGTGTTCCTCATCGTGTGCCATGCGCCGCAGCGATTGCTGCCGACGATCCGATCCCGCTGCCGCAAGCTCCTGCTGCGGCCGCTGGCGGACGGGGACGTGAGGGCCGCCATCGGCACGCTTGGCACCGAGTTCGCGAACACGCCTCCGGAGGTGCTCGATCAGGCCATCCGCCTCGGCGAGGGTTCGGTCCGGCGCAGCCTCGAGATGCTGGACGAGGGCAAGATCGCCCTCGTGGCCGAGGTGACCCGGGCGCTGGAGGGCTTGCCCAACGTCGAGACGAAGCGGGTTCTGGCCCTTGCCGAGAGCCTCGCGCGGCGGGAGGCCGGCGAGAATTACGAGCTCGCCCTCGATACCGTGCAGCGCTGGGTCAGCGAGCGCCTGCACCGGAGCGCCTCCCAAGGGCCCGCGCGCCTTGCGCCCCTCGTGGAGGTGTGTGACAAGGTCGCCCGCTCGGCGCGGGAGATCGATGCCTACAATCTCGACCGCCGGCCCCTCGTGCTCTCGCTGTTCGACGATCTAGCCGATGCGGTTCGCCGGACGGCCTGAGCCGTTCTGAAGGACTGGACCTGTGGCCGCCCGCGAGAAGTTCTACATCACCACGGCGATCTCGTATCCGAACGGTGCCCCTCATATCGGCCATGCCTATGAGGTCGTGGCCGCCGACGCGATCGCGCGCTTCAAGCGCGTAGACGGCTACGACGTGTTCTTCATGACGGGCACCGACGAGCACGGGCTCAAGGTGCAGCAGACCGCGCAGCGCAACGGCGTCACCCCGAAGGAATTCGTCGATGGCCTCGCGGCGCAGTTTCGTGCCATGGCGGATCGGCTGAACTGCTCCTACGACCGCTTCATCCGCACCACGGACTCGGACCACCTGCCCTCGACCCACGAGCTCTGGCGCCGCATGGAGCGGAACGGGGACATCTACCTCTCGAAGTACGAGGGTTGGTACTCGGTCCGAGACGAGGCCTATTACGACGAAGCGGAGCTCACGAAGCAGCCCGACGGCTCATGGCGCGCGCCCACCGGCACGCCGGTGGAGTGGATCGAGGAGGAGAGCTACTTCTTCCGCCTCTCCGCCTATCAGGACCGGCTGCTGGCCCATTACCAGGCCAATCCGACCTTCATCGCGCCGGAGACCCGCCGCAACGAGATCACGAGCTTCGTGCGGTCGGGGCTGAAGGATCTCTCGATCAGCCGGACCACCTTCAACTGGGGCCTGCCGGTGCCGGGCGACCCCAAGCACGTGATGTATGTGTGGGTGGACGCGCTGAACAACTACGTCACCGGCGCCGGCTTCCCGGACGAGACCGACCCGCGCTGGCGGAACTGGCCTGCGGACGTGCACATCATCGGCAAGGACATCGTCCGCTTCCACACGGTGTACTGGCCCGCCTTCCTGATGTCGGCGGGGCTCCCGTTGCCGAAGCGCGTCTTTGGCCACGGCTTCTTGTTCAACAAGGGCGAGAAGATGTCGAAGTCGGTCGGCAACGTGATCGACCCCTTCACATTGGCCGATTCCTACGGCGTCGATCAGCTGCGCTACTTCTTCCTGCGCGAGGTGCCTTTCGGCCAGGACGGCAACTATTCGCACGAGGCGATCGTCAACCGCATCAATGCGGATCTCGCCAACGACCTCGGCAATCTTGCGCAGCGCTCGCTGTCGATGATCGCGAAGAACTGCGGAGGCGCAGTGCCGAACCCCGGCGCGTTCACGCAAGCCGACCAGGACATTCTGGCTCTTGCCGACGCGCTCCCGGAGAAGGGCAGGGCGGCGCTCGAGGCCTTTGCCCTTCACACGGCGCTCGCCGACATCTGGGCGGTGGTGGCGGAAGCGAACCGCTACTTCGCCTCGCAGGAGCCCTGGGTGCTGCGCAAGCAGGATCCCGAGCGCATGGGCACCGTGCTCTACGTGACCGCGGAGGTGCTCCGGGCCATCGGGATCATGGCGCAGCCCTTCGTGCCGGAAGCCGCGGGCAAGCTCTTGACGCTGCTGGCCGTGCCCGAGGACAGGCGCGGGCTGGCTCAGATCGGCGCCGCTCATCGCCTGGCGTCCGGAACGGCGCTTCCGGCTCCGCAGCCGATCTTCCCGCGCTACATCGAGCCGGAAGAGGCCGCCTAAGGACGGAAGGGGCGGCGCAAGGCGCAACCGTTCGGGCGGTCCGGCGTTGGGGAGGGGGAGGTGGCCTATGGCCACGCTTTCCCGCGCGAGGCGCGGCTCCGAACCGGAAGGCCCGCGATGCCCGCCCCATCCTTCATGTTCGCCACCGGGATCGAGAACAGCATCCCGACCATCAACGGCGGCCGCACCCGCATCGACCAGATGGAGAAATGCGGCCATTACCGCCACTGGCGCATGGATTTCGAGCTCTTGCGGGAGCTCGATATCCACTTCCTGCGCTATGGCCCGCCGCTCCATACCGGCTTCCTCGGCCCGGGCCGCTACGACTGGAGCTTTGCGGACGAGACCTTCGGGGCGCTCAAAGAACTCGACATCGTGCCCATCGTCGATCTCTGCCATTTCGGCGTGCCCGATTGGATCGGCAACTTCCAGAATCCCGACTTTCCGGAGCTCTTCGCCCAGTACGCCGAGGCTTTCGCCCGGCGTTTTCCCTGGGTGCAGCTCTATACGCCGATCAACGAGATGTTCATCTGCGCCCAGTTCTCGGCGGCCTACGGCTGGTGGAACGAGCAGCTCGCCAGCGACCAGGCCTTCGTCACGGCCCTGAAGCACATCGTGAAGGCGAACGTGCTCGCCATGTCGTGCATCCTGACGGTCAGGCCGGACGCCATCTTCGTGCAGAGCGAGTCGTCCGAGTATTTCCATGCCGAGAATCCGGCGGCCATCGGTCCGGCCGAGGTCATGAACGCCCGGCGTTTCCTGTCGCTCGATCTCAATTACGGCCAGCGGGTCGACTCGCAGATGTACGAGTACCTGATGGACAACGGCATGACGCGGGAGGAGTACCACTTCTTTCTCGACCGCTCGTCGCTGCGCCATCACTGCATCATGGGCAACGACTACTACGTCACCAACGAGCACCGGGTGAGGGCGGACGGGATGACCTCGGCGGCCGGGGACGTGTTCGGCTACGACGAGATCACCCGTCAGTACTACGACCGCTACAAGCTGCCCGTGATGCACACGGAGACGAACCTGGTCGAGGGCCCGAACGGCGACGAGGCCGTGAACTGGCTCTGGAAGCAATGGGCCAACGTTCTGCGGGTGCGCAACAACGGCGTGCCGATCGTCGGCTTCACCTGGTACTCGCTCACGGACCAGATGGATTGGGACACGGCGCTGCGGGAGGAGAACGGTCGCGTCACCAAGGTGGGGCTCTACGACCTGGACCGGAACATCCGACCGGTGGGGCGGTCCTACAAGCAGCTGATTCAGGATTGGCGTGACGTGCTCCCGGCGCAGAGCGTGTGCCTCACGGTGCCGCTGGTGATGCCGAACGAATACGACGAGCCGGCGGCACGCCGCCTGCGGGATCAGGCCCGCCGCCTGCTGCGCCATGAGCCCGTGGACGACGGCCAGCAAGCGTCGCGCTGAGAACCCTCGCCCCCTGGACGGAACCCCGGATCGCCTCTATGGCGGCCGAAACCTCCGCGCCGCAGGGGAGGGCACCTGGAACCGCGCATGCTCGTCGACAGCCACTGCCACCTCGATTTCCCCGACTTCGCCGACCGCCTGCCGGATGTGCTCGCGACGGCCGCGGCGGCCGGGATCGGCCGCATGGTGACGATCTCGACCCATGTGGCGCGGGTGGAGCGCTATCGGGCGCTCGCCGAAGCCCACGAGGCCGTGTTCTGCACCATCGGCACCCATCCCCATAACGCCGCTCTGGAGCCCGACACCGCCGTGGAGGAGCTGGTGCAGCAGTCGCGGCATCCGCGCTGCATCGCCATCGGTGAGGCGGGCCTCGATTACCATTACGACAAGAGCCCGCGGGACGTGCAGCAGCGGGTGTTCCGCACCCATATCGCGGCGGCGCGGGAGACGGGGCTGCCGCTCGTCATTCACGCCCGCAACGCCGACGACGACATGATCCGGATCCTCGAGGAGGAGAGCGGGCGAGGGCGCTTCGATGCGGTGCTCCACTGCTTCTCATCCGGTGCCAAGCTGGCGGAGGTGGGCGTCGAAGTCGGGCTCTACGTCTCGTTCTCAGGGATTCTCACCTTCAAGAAGTCCGAAGACATCCGCGCCATCGCCGCGTCCGTACCCAGGGAGCGGCTTCTCGTGGAAACCGACGCGCCCTATCTCGCGCCGGAGCCCCATCGGGGCCGCCCGAACGAGCCCGCCTATGTGGCCCACACAGCGCGGGTGCTGGCCGGCGTGATCGGCGTGACGGAGGACGAGGTGGCGCGGATCACGACCGAGAACTTCTACCGCCTGTTCTCCAAGGCAGCGCAGGCCGACGGGGTGGCCGGCGCATGACCCTGCGGGTCACGATCCTGGGCTGCGGGTCCTCCGCCGGCGTGCCGCGGGTCAGCGTCGGCTGGGGTGCCTGCGATCCGAACAACCCGAGGAACAGGCGCCGGCGGTGCTCGATCCTCGTGGAGCGGTTCGGACCCGGCGGCGTGACGCGGGTCCTCGTCGATACGGGCCCGGACCTTCGCGACCAGCTGCTCGGCTGCGACGTCCGACACCTCGATGCCGTGTTGATCACCCACGATCACGCCGATCATACCCACGGCATCGACGATCTCCGACCCCTGGTGATCGCCATGCGGCGGCGAATGCCGGTCTACATGGATGCGGTGACGAGCGAGGTCATGATGGCCCGGTTCGGCTACTGCTTCCGCCAGCCATCCGGGAGCGATTACCCGCCGATCCTCGACGAGCGCCGCATAGAGGCGGGCGCCGACGTGACCGTTGAGGGTGCGGGCGGCCCGGTGACGGGCCGGCCGTTCCGGATGATCCACGGGGGCACGGAGGCACTCGGTTTTCGCTTTGGGCGGCTCGCCTATGCACCGGACGTGAGCCGGATGCCTGAGGAGAGCTTGGCGGAGCTCCAGGACCTCGACGTTCTGGTCATCGATGCGCTGCGCTACACGCCGCACCCGTCCCATTTCTCCGTCTCGGAGGCCTTGGCCCTCATCGAGGCGGTGCGGCCGCGGCGCGCCATTCTCACGAACCTGCACACGGATCTCGATTACGAGACGCTCCGCCGCGAGGTGCCGGCCGGCATCGAGCCCGCCTTCGACGGGCTGCAGATCGAGCTGGCGTGAACGATCCGGCAAGGCCGACCAGCTAAGCTTGTTCCAAACACAGGGGCCCAAGCGTCTGAGGGCGCTGGCTGTTTGCCGTTTCGAGCGTGCTCCGCTGTATTCATTGATCTATGTTCCATAACATATCTTATGCGAATGCCGCTTGTAGCCGGGTGGATTCCATCTCGAAGTGCGAACCCTAGGATTTGTAGGCGTTTGCGCCTCTGGAGGATCTCGCATGGGACAGTGCTACCGGCAGCTGACGCTTGAGGAGCGCCGGACCGTCTTC
>DASZAZ010000032.1:0-44249 GCA_035944635.1 Microvirga sp. | reverse complement strand
CGCGGCATCGCCACGGAAGACCCGACCTTCGAATCGGCGAAAGCCTTCGTGTCGAAGCTCGGCAAGACCGTGACGGTGGCAGAGGATTTCCCGGCCTTCATCGTCAACCGCATCCTGCTGCCGATGATCAACGAGGCGATCTACACCCTCTACGAGGGCGTGGGCTCGGTGGATTCCATCGACACCGCCATGCGGCTCGGCGCCAACCACCCCATGGGCCCGCTGCAGCTGGCCGACTTCATCGGCCTCGACACCTGCCTCTCCGTGATGCAGGTGCTCCACGAGGGCCTGGCGGATTCGAAGTACCGCCCCTGCCCGCTTCTGGTGAAATACGTCGAAGCCGGCTGGCTCGGCCGCAAATCCAAGCGCGGCTTCTACGACTATCGCGGCGAAAAGCCGGTTCCGACGCGCTAGCGCAGGCCTCGGGATCAACCAACGTTTCGAACCGACGGCAACCGCGCAAGCCGACCTCTTGCGACCTCCGATTCGGTGCGAGCCGGTCAGGCCGCCTGGAGCGCCCGGGCAACGGCTTCGGGTTCGCGATCGATCACGACCAGATAAGCCCGCGCGGCAGGATCCGGCATCCGACGTTTCTGCTCCCATTCGCGAACGGCCGATACGGCGAATCCATAGCGGGCCGCAAACTCCTCCTGCGTGAGTCCCTGCCGCGTCCGGATTGCCTTCACATCGACCTCGCGCGGAACGTGGACGCGGTAGGTTGAGGAATCGGCCTCGTTGCGGGCGATCGATGCGGCCTCCGTGGCCGATTGGATGAGGCGTTTGCCTAAGGCTGTCATGGCTGTTCCTCCTCCTTGTCCGTGTGCCACCGATGGGCTCGCGCGAGGCCGTTGCGGTACTCGTCGGCGAGCGTGCCGAGGATCTGACGCAGCGCGTTCCGCTCGGCTTGGCTGATGTCCGCCCGCTGTCCTTTCGAGACCAGCGCCAGCAGGAACACCGGCACATCTGCGGCGGCAAAGTACGTGATCACACGATAGCCGCCGGACTTGCCCTTGCCGCGTCCACCGATCCGAACCTTCCGGGCACCGCCCGTGCCTGGGATGATGGTGCCGGCCTCGGGATCGCGCGCGATGGTCTCCTCGATCTCAGCCAGCTCCGTGTCCGTCACGCCGGCTGCATTGGCATCGCCCAGGAAGGTCGGCGTATGGATCACGGTCTGCACGGGAAAATCCTACGGCAATGCCGTAGTTATTGCAACATCACCCGAACTGTGGGTTATGCCTCGCTCGCGGCGTGCTTTGCCGTGAGCTCAGTGTCGATGCCCCGCACCTTGGCGAAGGACAGGCGGGCCGTGTGGCGCCCGGTGTAGGCCACGAGTTCCGGTAGTTCCGGCAGGAGCTTGAACATCAGCATCCAGCTCAAGGCGCCGCCCCAGAGCAGATCCAGCGCCGTGAAGCGCTCGCCCAGCAAGTAGGGACCCTGCTTCAGCTGGCCCACAAAGGTGCCGAGCATGGTGTCGAAATCCCCGTAACCGCTCATGCCGGGAGGCGGCGGTTCGCGCTTGAGGGCGCGATCCGTGATCGCAGGCTCGAAGGCCGAGCCGTAGAAGGCGAACCAGCGCAGATACGGTCCGCGCAGGGGATCGTTCAGCGCCGGCGCAAGCCCGGCTTCGGGGAAGAGGTCGGCGAGGTAGAGATAGACCGCCACCTGCTCGGTCACGATCGCATCGCCGTGGCGGATCGCCGGCACCTTGCCCATGGGATTGACGGCAAGATAGTCGGGCCCGCGCTGGTCCCCCGTCTTCATGTTGAGAACATGGAGCGTATAGGGCGCGCCGAGTTCTTCCAGCAGCATCAGGACACCGCTCGAGCGGGTCTGCGGCGCATGGAAGAGGGTGATGGAGCGGTCGGGACTCATGGGATCGTCCTCTCGTGGTTCGAGAGGCAGGAGATCGAAACCGGATGCCCCTGGCAAGGTGCAGCGGGAGCGCTCCCGCTGCACCGCTGTCGTTAGCGCGAGGCGCGCACCGCGCGAGCCCGGTGCGGCTGGACGGAGCCTGTGGTGAAGGCCGGCGCGAACTCGCCCGTGGCGTCGGCCACGGCGGCGACGGGCTGGGCCGGGGCCGTGGTCAGAGCCGAGCCGGTGAACCAGGAACTCGCGGCGGGCTGAGCCGCGACCGCGACGGGCTGCGCCGTCTCGGCGGGGCGTGCCGCTGCGGTGCGCAGATCGTCGAGCATGCCCTTGCGCTTCGCCTCGTAATAGAAGCCGCGCTGATAGAGGGCGACGGCGCGGCTCGGATTACCGCCGGCGACCCGATAGGCGTTGGCGAGATAGGCCACCGCATAGGTGAGATTGGTATTGGCATCGAGGAGCCCGGCCGCAGAGCCCGTGTAGCCGAGGCCCCGGGCGGTGCCGTGACGGATCTGCATCAGACCGTAATTCCCACGATTAGCGGCCCGTGGATTATAGTTACTCTCTTTACGCACGACATGATGAACTAAGGACTCGGGAATTCCATGCGCGTTTGCATGTTGAGAAATCAGAGCATCAAGGGATGAACGATCCGCGGCGAGGGCAGGAAATGCCAGGACCGCGCAGGCGCAGCCCAGGAAAACGCGAGATATCATGAAGCTTCCCCTTGGTCAGGTGAAGCCTTCCTCTGCGGTGAACTTGGCCATAAAGTGTCAGCTTGGCCGTAGGCTTAGGCCATATGGCCGAGGGGCGGTCTCGCGGGGCGGGGCCGTAGGATCCCGCACCATCAGGCGAGATGAGCCCAGATGTCGTCCTGAGGCGCGTAGCCGAGGAGGCGCCGCGTGGTCTCGATGTCCCAGGGCATGCGGCGATTGGCCGACATGCCGTTGACCACGATCCCGGGCGCCGGCCACTCCTCCGCAGGGGCGACGAGCGCGGCTTCCATGAGGGCCGCGTAGTCCCGATTGGAGAGCCACATGTTGCGGAACCAGGTGAGGTCGCGGTCGGAGCCGTCCTGCGGCACTTCCCGGCCTTCCTTGGGCGCAACGCCGGCGGCGCTGATGGTGCGGGGATCGTTCTCGCCCGGCTGGCACCAGCCGATCCGCACCGACACCGTGCTCATGCGCCCGCCCGAGAGCGCGGCGGCCGACAGGCACAGGCGCTCGCCGAAGAGTTTCGAGGCCGCGTAGGCGTGGTCGCGAACGACGCGGTCGCCCTCCGGCCGGCTGGTGCCGGGCCCTGGCGCGAGATCGGTCGTGAGAAGGCCGGGACCGATGCCCTCGGCGAGCGGCGGGTCCTTGTACTGGCCCATGACGTGATTGGAGGAGGCGAAGACGAAGCGGCGCACCTTGGCCTCCAGGGCCGCGCCGACGAGGTTTGCCGTCATCGTGAAGGCGTCCGCGGATGCGCCCCACGGGGCGTCCGGGGCCGGGTTCTGGGCCGCGAGATGCACCACCGCGTCGGCCCGTTCCATGGCCTCGCGCCAGGCACGGTCGGAGAGGTCCGTGAGATCCGCCTCGATCATCTCCAGGCGATCCGAGCCTTGGCCCCCAGCACCCTTGCGGTCGATGCCGATCACGGCCTGGCACCAATCCGTGGCGAGCAGATGCGCGATGAGCTTCGACCCGAGATTGCCGGTGGCGCCGGTGACGAGGACGGTCGAGTGAGGATTGTTGGACATGGGCTCGCGGGGTTTGAGGACGCTTCGCCGCCAGTTGTCGCTTCGGGCCCGGCGGCGCAAGGATGTGCCATAAAGAGCGGCTCTGTGGATTGCGCAAGCGCTGCCATCTCGACGGGGGCTTGAGCCCGCGCTAGGGCTTCCGCACCCTTTCAGGAACAGGACACCACATGCCCTTCTCGCGCGAGGCCTGCGACCGCAACGCGGCGCTCTACGAGACCATCCGGACCATGCCCTTCAACGCGGAGCTCGCGGCGGGGACGCTGAACGAGGCGCGCTTCAAGCACTACATCACCCAGGACGCGCATTACCTCATCGGCTTCGGGCGCGCGCTGGCGCTGGCCGCCGCCAAGGCCCCGAATCCGGATCGCTTGGTGCAATTCGCCAAAGGCGCCGAGGTGGCCGTGATCGTGGAGCGGGCTCTGCACGGCTCCTTCTTTCAGCAATTCGGCATCGGCCCCGAAACCTTCCAGGCCACGCCCCTCTCGCCCGCCTGCCACCACTACGTTTCCTATCTTCTCGCGACGGCGCACAACGAGCCCTACGAGGTGGTGCTTGGGGCTCTCCTCCCCTGCTTCTGGATCTACGCGGAGGTCGGCCGGGACATCCATGCGCGGGCAGCCGCCAGCAACCCCTACCAGGCCTGGATCGACACCTATGCGGGCGAGGAGTTTCACGCGGCCGTGCGGGCGATGATCGAGGCCACGGACGAGGCCGCGGCCGGCGCCTCGCCCGGGCTGCAGGCGCGGATGCACGCCGCCTATACGCGGGCGGCGCAACTCGAATGGATGTTCTGGGACTCGGCCTACCGGCTGGAGCAATGGCCGGTTTGATTAGCGCGGGGTGCTGAACCCGTAAGCGATGAGCTTCAGGGCTTCGGCCTTGCGCTCGGCCTCCGACGCGAGGCCGTTCATGGCGAGCACCAGCCGGCGCCCGTTTTGCTCGGCCGAGGCCACGAGGGCGAAGCCTGCGGCCTGGGTCTGGCCGGTCTTGAGCCCATCCGCGCCGATGCCCGCATCCAGCAGCGGATTGCGGTTGCGGTAGGCCTGCCCCGCGAAGGTGAAGCTCGGTTGCCCGAAGCGAGCGTAATGCTCCGAATAGGTGCGCACGAGATGGGCGCCGAGGGCCGCCATGGCCCGCATGGTGACCCGCTGCTCGCCCCCCGGCACGCCGTTGGGATTGGCGAAGCGCACATCGCCCAAGCCGATCTCCCGGGCGCGGCGATTCATCAGGTCCACGAAGGCCGGCACCGAGCCCGCGACGCCTTCCGCGACCACGATCGCGGCGTTGTTGGCCGATTGCACGATGAGGGCCTGCAGGAGGTCATCGACGCTAACGGCAGCGCCGGCCCGAAGCGGAATGAAGGCGCCGGATTTCGCCTTCGCGGCCTCGGCGCTCACCGGAAAGGTGCTTTGGGGCTTCAGCGCGCCGGCCTCGATGCGATCCAGCACGATCTCGACCGTCATGAGCTTCGCAAGGCTCGCGGGCGCGGTCGGCGCGTCGGCGTTCTTTTCGAACAGCACGCGGCCGGACGGCACCTCCATCACGATGGCGCGCGGCGCGCTTGTCTGCGGCGGCGATTGGGCGAAGGCAGCCCCTGCGAATAGGACGCCGACGAGCGCTGCCAGCAGTCTCACGAGGCGTCGTCCTTGAACCACACCTCCACCAGCTTTTTCCGGCAGCCTCACGCAGCGTCGTCCTTGAACCACACCTCCACGGGGCCCTTGAGCATGATGAGGAGCGGGTTGCCGGCGCGGTCCTTCCCCTTGCCGGCGGCGACGCGGATCCAGCCCTCGCTGATGCAGTATTCCTCGACGTTCGTCTTCTCGACGCCTTTGAAGCGCACGCCGACCCCGCGCTGCAGGAGCTCCCCGTTGAAGTGCGGGCTGTTGGGATCGGTGGAGAGACGGTCGGGCGGGGTATCGGTCATGGGGTTCCCTCATGCGGATGTCGGCGAGGGACATAGCACGCCCTCGCCACGAGCCAACCGGGCTTGCCCTTGCAACTCCCCGAGCCGCCCTTCAAGAGGGAGGGCGGGGACAGCACGGGGGCTTTCGGTGACGGTATTTCTCACGCATACGCCGGAGGCCTTCGCGGGCTATTACGGCGAGCGCGCCCGGGCGGCGCTCGCGGCCATGACAGGGGTTCGCATGAACCCGACGGGCCGCGTGCTCTCCCCCGAGGACTTGGCGCGGGAAGCGCAGGGCTGCGCGATCATCGTCTCGGACCGCCAGACCGCGGCTCCCGCGGAATTCTTCGCCGCGGCGCCCGAGAGCCTCGTGGCCTACCTGCGCTGTGCGGTCGATATTCGCAACATCGATGTGGCGGCGGCAAGCCGCGCCGGCATCCTCGTGACCCGCGCGACGCCGGGCTTTGCGGCGTCCGTCGCCGAGCTCGCGCTCGGCTATATGTTGGATCTCGCCCGCGGCGTGTCCTCCGCGGTGCTGGAATATCGCGCCGGGCGGATACCGCAGGCCCGCATGGGGCGCCAACTCGGCGGATCGACCCTCGGCATCATCGGCTATGGCGTGATCGCCCAGCACCTCGCGCGCATCGCGGTGGCGATCGGCATGCGGGTTCTCGTCAACGATCCCTATAAGACGATCACCGACGAGGGCGTGACGCAAACCTCGCAAGGCGAGGTGTTGCGCGAGGCCGACTTCCTCGTCTGCCTTGCGGTCGCGACCGAGGAGACCGAGAACCTCATGGGTGCGTCGGCCTTCGCGGCCATGAAGCCCTCCGCCTTCTTCATCAATCTCTCCCGCGGCAACCTGGTGGACGAAGCGGCGCTGGCGGAGGCCCTCGATGCGGGCCGGATCGCAGGCGCCGCCATGGATGTGGGCCGCGCGCTCGACCAGATGCCCTCGCCGGCCCTCGCCCGCCGTGCCGATGTGGTGGCGACGCCCCATACGGGCGGCCTCACGCCCTCGGCCGTGGAGCACCAGGCCTTCGATACGGTGGAGCAGGTGCGGGCGCTGCTCGCCGGCGCGGTGCCGCCCGGGGCCGTCAATGCGGTCGAGGCCACGCGCCTCTCGCGGCTGAGGGGTTGAGCATGACCGACACACTCGCGCCCATCGCCGTGCCAACCGGCGCCTGCGATACGCATATCCATGTCTACGATCCCAGCGCGCCGCTCGCCCCGAACGCGCTCGGGCCGGCGCCCGTGGCCTCCGTCGAGGATTACCGCGCGGTGCAGAGCCGGCTCGGCCTCAGCCGCGCCGTGATCGTGCAGCCCACGGCCTACGGCTTCGACAATGCGTGCACGCTCGCAGGCATTGCGGCCTTGGGCCTAGAACGCACCCGCGGCGTAGCGGTCGTGGACGAGGCCGTGTCGGACGCCGAGCTCGCGCGCCTCACCGCGGGCGGCATCCGCGGCGTGCGCTTCCAGATGCTGCCCGGTGGCGCGATCCCCTCCTGGGAGCTCCTCGACCGCATCGCGGCTCGCGTGCAGGCGGTGGGCTGGCATGTGCAGCTCCAGCTCGACGGGCGTACGCTCCCTGATCGCGAGGCGCAGATCCGCGCCTGGCCGGGACGAATCGTGATCGATCACATCGGCAAGTTCCTCGAGCCCGTGCCCCTCGATCATCCGGGCTTCCGCACGCTTGCCTCGCTCCTGGACACGGGCCGCGTCTGGGTGAAGCTCTCGGCGCCCTACGAGGTCTCGAAAACCGGCGCGCCGCGCTACGAGGATGTGGGCCGCACCGCTCGCGAACTCGTGCGGCTTGCCCCCGAGCGCATGCTCTGGGCCTCGAACTGGCCCCATCCCGGTCAGACGCGGCAGCCGGACGAGACAGACCTCCTCAACCTCCTCGGCGAATGGGCGCCGGAGGAGGCCACGCGGCAGCGCATCCTCGTGGACAATCCGGCGGAGGTTTACGGGTTTTGAGCCTGCATCACGGCATATACTGCCCGCCATTCACCTCGATGATCTGGCCCGTCACGTAGCCGCTCATCTGCTCTGAGGCGAGGTAGAGGAAGGCGCCGACGCATTCTTCCGCCGTGCCGAGGCGGTCCATGGGGATCGTGGCCTGCATGGCGGCGAGCTGCTCGGGCGTGGAGAAGCGCTCGTGGAAGGGCGTCATGATCACGCCCGGCGACACGGCGTTGACGCGGATGCGGTCCTTAACGAGCTCCTTCGCCCAGCCGCGGGTCGCGGTGGCGATGAAGCCTTTGGCGGCGGCGTAGATCACGGAGCCCGGACCGCCGCCGTTGCGGGCGGCGATCGAGCTCAGATTGATGATCGACCCGCCACCGCCTTGACGCCGCATCTGCGCCGCGCCCTCGCGGATGAAGCGCACCACCTGCTTGACGTTGAGCTCCAGCACCGCGTCCACGTAATCGTCGGAGTAATCCTCGACCCGCGTACGCTTGATGAGCGCGCCCGCGTTGTTGACGAGCACATCGAGGCGGCCGAAAGCCTGCACGGTCTGCTGGACGATCTCCGCCGCCGCCTCGGCGCGGGTCACGTCGCCCTGCACCAGCAGGGCCTCACCCCCGCTCGCACGGATAGCGGACGCGACCTCCTCGGCTTCGTCGAGGCTGGCATTGAAGTTCACCGCCACGCGGGCGCCGTTGCGGCCGAAGGCGCGCGCCGCGGCGGCGCCGATGCCGGTGCTGGCGCCGGTGATCAGCACCGCCTTGCCCCTGAGATCGGGAATGGCGGCGACTTCGGGGGACGGGACGTTCATGGGATCTCCGGAAGGGCCGGCCGCTACTTGAACAGGCTCGGCAGCCACAGCGACAGCGCAGGCACGTAGGTCACGAGGCCGAGCACGATGAGCATGGGGATGTAGAACACCAGGATGCTCCTCGACACCGCCTCCATGGAGACCCTGCCGATGGCGCAGCCGACCGCGAGCGTTGGACCGACAGGCGGTGTGAGCAACCCGATGCCGAGGTTGAGGATCATGATGATGCCGAAATGCACGGGATCGACCCCGAACTTCACCACGATGGGCAGGAAGATCGGCGTGCAGATGAGGAGCATCGGCGCGAGATCCATGAACGTGCCGAGCAGCAGCAGCAGCACGTTGATGAGCAGCAGCAGGGTGTACTTGTTGTCCGCGATCGAGAGGAAGAACTCGGCCGCCTGAGCCGGCACCCGCATGAGCGCCATCATGTAGCCGAAGGCCACCGAGAAGCCGATCATGATCATCACGATACCGACCGTGCGCACCACGCGCCCGACGAGGAGCGGCAGCTCGCTCCATTTGTAATCGCGGTAGATGAACATGGTGACGAGGAAGGCGTAGATGCAGGCCACCGCCGCGGATTCGGTCGGCGTGAACACGCCGCTTAAGATTCCGCCGAGGATGATGAAGACCGTGAGGAGTCCCCAGAAGGCCTCGATCACGATCTTGCCGGCCTTGCGGAGCGGGATCACCTCGCCCTTGGGGTAGTTGTTCCGGTAGGAGATGATGAGCACGAGCGCCATGAGCGACAGCCCGAGGAGCAGGCCCGGGATCGCGCCGGCGAGGAAGAGATCCGAAATCGAAATGGTGCCACCGGCGGCGAGCGAATAGATCACCGCGTTGTGGGACGGCGGGATCAGCAGCGGCTGCAGCGAGCCCGACACCGTGACGTTGACGGCGAACAGGCGCGGATAGCCGCTCTTGATCATCTGCGGGATCATCACCGAGCCGATAGAGGCTGTGTCCGCCACCGAAGACCCTGAAATACAGCCGAAGAAGGCCGAGGCCAGGATGTTGACGAGGCCCAAGCCCCCGCGAATGAAGCCCACGAAAATGCGCGCCAGGTTGACGAGGCGCTCCGCCATGCCACCCTCGGCCATGATGCCGCCGGCGAGGATGAAGAACGGGATCGCCAGCAGCGCGAAGTCGTCCATGCCGTCGGAGGTCTTCAGCATCACGGCTTCGAGCGGGATGTCGATCCAGATGGCGGCGAGCACCGCCGCGAGGCCAAGGGAATAGGCCACCGGCATGCCGAGCAGGCACAGGACCGTGAAGCCGCCGATGAGGATGAGGATGTCCATGGGAAGGCGTCCGGTCTTACTCGGTGGAGACGTGGGTCATGGCGTCGGTGTTCGGTTCGGCCAACACGTTGCCGAGCCACAGACGCTCGATGACGAAGAGGGTCGTGATGGCGCCGCCGAGCGGCACGGGCAGATACGAGAAGCCCGCCGTGATGATCGGGAAGTCGGCGAGCGCCGAGTGCCAGGTGGTTTGCACGAGGCTGATGCCCCACACGAGCATGAAGAGATTGGTAAAGGCCATGGCGAGTTCGATGAGCCAGCCGATCACGATGCGCCCAACCCCGCCGATGGCATCGGGAATGATCTTCACGCCGATGTGCAGGCCTTCGCGGTAGCACAAAGCCGCCGCCATGAACGAGAACCAGATCATGAGCAGCACGGCCGTGGGTTCGGGCCAGGACGAACCGTAATTCAGCACGTAGCGTGTGAACACGCCCCAGGGGATGATGATCGTGATCACCACGAGGCAGAAGCCTGCGATGATCATGCACAGACGGTGCAGCGCATCCATCGCGCGGACATAGGCGGCTTGCATCGATGATTCCCCCGCGCAGGTTCGGCGGCTGCAACGCGCGCCTTCGTCCTGCGTCCCCTCATGAAAAGGGCCGGCTCGCGCCCGGTGTCGGGAGAGAGCCGGCCCCTGTTTCGTGGCCTCTAGGCTGCGATCACTTCACAGCCTGGATGCGCTCGATCAGCGCCTTGTGCTGCGCGCCGTACTTGTCCCACACGGGCTTCACGGCGTCCTGGAAGGGCTTCTTGTCGGCGATCTGAACGATCTCGACCCCGTTCGCCTTCATGTCGTCGAGGGCCTTCTTCTCCATCTCGTACCAGAGGCCGCGCTGCTCGAGCTGCGCTTCCTTGGCGAGCTTCATGATGAGGTCCTGGTCCTCCTTGGCCAGCGTGTTCCACACGCGCTTGGAGAAGACGAGGATCTCCGGGATCATGAGGTGCCCGGTCTCGGAGAAGTACTTGGCGTAGCGGTAATGCTGGCCGCTCGAATAGCTCGGATAATTGTTCTCCGCGCCGTCCACGACACCGGTCTGGAGCGCGTTGATGAGCTGATCGAAGCCCATGGCGACGCCGTTGCCGCCGAGCGCGTTCATGGTGTCCACGAAGAGCGGGTTGCCCATCATGCGGATCTTGAGACCCTTGAGGTCCTCGACCGAACGAACCGGCTTCTTGGAATTGTAGACGTTGCGGGTGCCCGCATTCATCCAGTTGAGGCCGATGAGGTTGAGCGTCGGGTGGTCGCTCACTTTCTTGAGCAGCTCCTGGCCGATCTCGCCGTCGATCACCTTCTCCATATGCGCGGTGTCGCGGAACACGAAGGGCAGGTTGAACACGTTGAGGTCGGGCACCAGCGTGCCGATGGGGCCGACGCTGATGCGCGCCATGGCGAGCGCGCCGACCTGCGCCTGCTCGGTCATCTCCTTCTCGCCGCCGAGCTGCATCGACGGATACATCTGGATCGTGAGGCGGCCCTTGGTGGCTTCCTCGAGCTTCTTGCCCATGCGAACCACCGCTTCCACGGTGGGATAGCCGAGCGGATGCACGTCGGTGGCCTTCAGCACCATCTTCTGCTGGGCCTGAGCGCCCGTGCCGAGCGCGGCAACGCCGAGGGCGAAGGCGCCCGCGAGCGATAGGAGATGTCTGCGTTTCATGGTGTCCTCCGCTTCCCGTGCCAGCCTCTTGTTGTGATGGGCCGGCGCTTCGTTCTGTCGGGCTCGTCTGGCGCCCGTGCCGTAACGCTAGTCCTGACTTGTCAATTGGTCAAACAGGTTGATCTCCTGTTCTTGGTGTTGCAAGCGCACCCTCGGCAGGTTCCTGGAGCGCGTCCGTAAGGTAGGCGCAGCGTGCAGTAGGAGCGCACCGAACCTTCGCACAGGGGAACGGAAGTTTCAGTGTGCCAGCAAGCGGCGATGCAAAGTTTCGTTTTGACAGGTATAATGGAATAAGTATTCTACCTGTCAAGATTGATAGAACACGCGTTCCGCATATCGGGATGCAAGTTCGGGAGAAGGTGCGCATGAACAACCTGCGTCCTGGCTTCCCGGCGCTCGGTCCAAGGGGCGACGGCATAGCCTTGGGCCGTGTCGCCGAGGCCATGCCGAGCCCTGTTCTTGGCAACCGACCCCTCGGGCGAGACGAGCTCAAAGGCGGCCCTTAACCTGATGAGGTGCATCCCATGGACGAGAACATCGTACCCACCACGATCACCCCCGATGCGGATTACGCCTCGGAGCTCGCGGGGCTTTTCGACCTGCGCGGCAAGACCGTCTTCGTGCCGGGCGGCACGGGGGGCTTGGGCGAGGCCATCGCCTGGGGCCTGAGCATGGCTGGGGCCTCGGTGGTCGTTGCAGGACGCGACCGGGGCAAGGCGGAAGCGCTGGCGGCCGAGATCGCCGGCACCACGGGCGGCACGGTGGCGGGCGTGCCGATGGAGGTCACGGATGTGGCCTCGATCGAGGCCGCGGTCGCGGAGGCGCATGAGCGGTTGGGCTCGCTCGATATCCTCGTGAACTGCGTCGGCATCCAGATCGAGGAGCCGCTGCTGGACGTGAAGGAGGAGAGCTTCGACCGCGTCTACGAGGTGAACCTCAAATCCGCGATGTTCCTGGCGCAGAGCGTGGCGAAGCGCCAGATCGCCGCCGGGCGCGGCGGACGGCAGATCCATCTCCTCTCCGTGCGCTCGCAGCTCGGCATCCGCGGCAAGGGCTATTCGGCCTATTGCTCCACGAAAGGGGCCCTCGTGATGCTGGTGCGCCAGCATGCCATGGAGCTTGCCCCTCACGGCATAACCGTGAACGGCGTTGCGCCCACCTTCGTGAACACGGAGATGATCCGCCACGTCTACGAGCGGCCGGAGTTCCGCCAAGCGATTCTCTCGCGCATCCCGCTCGGGCGTATCGCGGACCCCAAGGATGTGGTGGCTCCGGTGCTGTTCTTCTCCTCCCCGGGTGCGGGCTTCGTCACGGGTCAGGTGATGTACGTGGACGGCGGGATCACCGCGAGCCAGTAGCGCCGTAGACTGCTCGCGCGGTTGCCACGTCAGCCGGCGGCCGGCCAACCTGGCGCGCCACCTCCGCGACCGGGTCCACGAGGTCGCGGTTCGTGGCCGCGAGCGTGCCGTCCGGGCGCCAGAGGTTGTTCTCGAAGCCGACGCGCACATGGCCGCCGAGGGCCAGCCCGGCCGCCATGCAGCGCGCTTCGAGCGGTCCGAAGGCGCAGAGGCTCCAGGGCCAATCGGCGGGCCAGCCCTGCACGAAGGGCACGAGGTCCGCAGGCGACGAGCGCTGGCCGGCCGTATAGCGCCCGAGCACGAAGAGGCCGTGCGGCGCCGCGAAAGGCACGATCCCGCGCCGCTGCAGGTCGATGAGCCAGGCAACCTCTTGCGGAGCGTAGAGGATGAATTGCGGCGCCACGCCCTCCTCCCGCATCCAGGCGAAGAAGCGCCCGGCCTCCCCTTCGCCGCCCGGCGGCACGATCTCGCGCAACGCCACCGACACCGCCTCGGGCTTGAGGTCCCGCACCACCGCCATCTGCTCAGGCGCGGAATAGCGCTCCACCGCCTCCGTGGTGATCTGGATCAGCATTCCTGCGCCGACGCGGGCCCGCACGGCCGCCATCGCATCGCGGTAGAGGCCGGGATCGAGGCTGTGGCCGCCATCCGCCGCCCGCACATGCAGATGCAGCACGCTCGCGCCGGCCTCGCAGCAGCGGGCTGCTTCCTCCGCGACGTCCTGGGCCGAGATCGGCAGCGCTGGGTGGTCGACCTTGCCCCGGCGAGCGCCGGTCGGAGCAAGCGCGATGACGGTGTGGGGGGTCACGGGGGCTCCATGGGGTGAACGCCAGCATGGGACCAGAGATTGCCGGCCCAGGAAAGCGCCGTTAGGCTGCCCCAAGGGGACCGGTCGCCGGTCCGCGCCGGTTTTGGCCAAGGATGTTGCGATGAACACCCATGTTCTCCACCGCTCGATCGGGCTCGATTATCCCGTGGCGGTGAGCGGGTCCGGGGTGACAATCCGCGACAGCGAGGGGCGGGACTACATCGATGCCTCGGGCGGCGCCGCCGTGTCCTGCCTCGGGCACTCGCACCCGGACGTGCTCGCGGCCATGCATGCCCAGCTCGACCGGCTGGCCTACGCCCATACGAGCTTCTTCACCACGGAAGCGGCCGAGCGCTTGGGATCCGATCTCGTCGCCCATGCGCCGCCCGGCATGAGCCATGTCTATTTCGTCTCCGGCGGTTCGGAGGCGGTCGAGGCGGCGCTCAAGATGGCGCGGCAGTATTTCGTGGAGATCGGGCAGCCGCAGCGGCGCCACTTCATCGCGAGGCGCCAGAGCTACCACGGCAACACGCTCGGCGCGCTCGCGGTCGGCGGCAACGAATGGCGGCGCACGCAATTCGCGCCGCTACTCATCGAAACCCACCACGTGTCCCCCTGCTTCGAATACCGCGAGCGCCGCGCCGACGAGAGCCCCGAGGCCTACGGCGAGCGGCTCGCCGGGGAGCTGGAGGACCAGATCCAGGCTCTCGGGCCCGACACCGTCATCGCCTTCGTGGCTGAGACCGTGGGGGGAGCGACCTCCGGCGCGATCACGCCGGTACCAGGCTACTTCAAGCGGATCCGCGAGATCTGCGACCGGCACGGCATCCTGCTCATTCTGGACGAGGTGATGTGCGGCATGGGCCGCACGGGCACGCTCCACGCCTGCGAGCAGGAGGGGATCGCCCCCGACCTGATGACGATCGCCAAGGGCCTCGGCGGCGGCTTTGCGCCCATCGGGGCCGTGCTTGTGGGCGGTAAGATCATCGAGGCCATGGAGCGGGGCACGGGCTTCTTCCAGCACGGCCACACCTATCTCGGCCATCCGCTCGCCTGCGCGGCGGCGCTCGCCGTTCAGGAGGTGATCCGCCGCGACAACCTTCTCGAGAACGTGCGCCGCCAGGGCGCCCATCTCGCCCGCCGCCTCAACGAGCGCTTCGGCAACCACCATCATGTGGGCGACGTGCGCGGACGGGGGCTGTTCCAGGCGGTCGAACTCGTGGCGGATCGTGCCTCCAAGGTGCCTTTCGATCCGGCCCGGAAGCTCCATGCGCGGGTGAAGCGCGAAGCCATGGCGCGGGGGCTGATGGTCTATCCCATGGGCGGCACGGTCGACGGACGCCAAGGCGATCACGTGCTGCTGGCCCCGCCCTTCATCGTCGATGAGGGCATCGTGGACACGATCGTGGAGCGGCTCGGCGATGCGGTCGACGCTGCCATTGCGGGGAGTTGAGGACTGTCCCGGCCCGCGTGGGGCGATCCGGTTGACGCTGTCATCGCACAGACTTAAGGCAGTTTAGCCTTTAGTCGTAGGCTGACCGGCAGCCTGCGAGACCAAGAGCACCAAACAGGGGAACCATTCATGAAGGCATTCAAACATTTGGCGGCCGCTCTGACGCTCGGCGTCGCCGCGCTGTCCACGGGCGGCGCGCAGGCGCAGCAGAAGTTCGTGACCATTGGCACGGGCGGCGTCACCGGCGTGTATTACGCGGTCGGCGGCGCGGTGTGCCGCCTCGTCAACAAGGATCGCAAGACCCACGGCATCCGCTGCTCGGTGGAGTCCACCGGCGGTTCGGCCTTCAACGTGAACACCATCAAGGCCGGCGAGCTCGATTTCGGTCTCGCCCAGTCGGACGTGCAGTACAATGCGCTCAAGGGCGAGGGCGCCTTCAAGGAAGGCGGCGCCTTCGGCGATCTGCGCGCGGTGTTCTCGGTGCACCCCGAGCCCTTCACGGTGCTGGCCCGCAAGGAAGCGAACGTCACCAAGTTCGACGAGCTGAAGGGCAAGCGCGTGAACGTGGGCAATCCGGGCTCCGGCACCCGCGCTTCCATGGAGGAGCTCCTCGGCGCCATGGGCTGGAAGCTCGGCGACTTCTCGCTCGCTTCCGAGCTGAAGGCCGACGAGCATGGGCCGGCGCTGTGCGACAACAAGATCGACGCCTTCTTCTACGGCGTCGGCCACCCCTCGGCGAACATCCAGGACCCGACCACGACCTGCGGCGCGAAGCTCGTGTCGATCACGGGTCCGGCGGTCGACAAGCTCCTCGCCGACAAGCCCTATTACGGCAAGGCCACGATCCCCGGGAAGATGTACGCCGGCAACGAGCAGCCCACGGAAACCTACGGCGTGCTCGCCACCATGGTGAGCTCGGCGAAGGTGCCGGACGAGACCGTCTACCAGATCGTGAAGGCGGTGTTCGAGAACTTCAACGAGTTCAAGAGCCTGCACCCGGCCTTCGCGAATCTCGACCCCGCCAAGATGGTGAAGGACGGCAATTCCGCGCCGCTCCATCCGGGCGCCGCCAAGTACTACAAGGAAAAGGGCTGGATCCAATAAGCCCGACACGATGCGGGGCGGCTCAAGGGCCGCCCCGTTTGTTTGAGAGCACAAGCGGCGGGCCAGGGGTGAGGGGCCCGTTTGCTCCAGAGCACCAGGGGATGGGGGAAACGATGAGCAATCAACACGGGACGACGGATCACGTCGCCATGGCGCCGACCGCGATACCGGAGCAGCCGAAGGCCGCGACCCTCGCGCCTTCCGCCGAACTCGAACAGCTCGTCGCCGAGGCCGATACCGGCGGGCGCAAGCCCACGGGCGCCGTCGCCACCCTCATCAGCGCGGTGGCCATCGCCTGGTCCCTGTTCCAGCTCTGGTATGCCTCGCCGCTGCCTTTCGCCTTCGGGTTCGGCATCCTGAACGACACGGAAGCGCGCTCGATCCACCTCGCCTTCGGCCTTTTCCTGGCCTACACGGCCTATCCCGCCTTCAAGCGCTCGCCCCGCGCCTATGTGCCCGCCGCCGATTGGGTGCTGGCGGTGCTCGGAGCCTTTGCGGGCGCCTATCTCTTCCTGTTCTACCGCGAGCTTGCCACCCGCCCCGGAACGCCGACGACCCTCGACCTCGTCACCGCCGGCGCCGGCATCCTGCTCCTGCTCGAAGCCACCCGCCGATCCCTCGGCCTGCCCATGGTGATCGTTGCAGGCGCCTTCATCGCCTACACCTTTCTCGGGCCGTATATGCCCGACGTGCTGCAGCACAAGGGCGCCTCCATGGCGAAGTTCCTGCAGCACCAATGGATCACCACGGAGGGCGTGTTCGGCATCGCGCTCGGCGTCTCGACCAGCTTCGTCTTCCTCTTCGTCCTCTTCGGCACGCTTCTCGACAAGGCGGGCGCGGGCAACTGGATGATGCAGATCTCGATTGCCCTCCTCGGCCACCTCCGCGGCGGGCCCGCAAAGGTCGCGGTGGTGTCCTCCGCGCTCAACGGCGTGGTCTCGGGCTCGTCGGTGTCGAACGTGGTCTCGGGCGGCATCTTCACGATCCCGCTCATGAAGCGCACGGGGCTTTCCGGCGTGAAGGCCGGCGCCATTGAAGCCGCCTCCTCGATCAACGGCCAGATCATGCCGCCCGTGATGGGCGCCGCCGCCTTCCTGATGGTGGAATATGTGGGCATCCCTTATGCCGACATCGTCACCCACGCCTTCCTGCCGGCGGTGATGTCGTACGTGGCGCTCCTTTACATCGTCCATCTCGAAGCCCTGAAGATCAACGCGCAGCCCATCCCGCGCGAGGCGATGCCGGCGCGGATGCGCCTCATGCGCACCGGGCTCGGGCTTACGGGCTCCATCGTGGTGCTCTGCCTGCTCTATTACGGTGTGAAGGCCGTGCAGGCGGGGTTCGGGGCTTCCGCGTCCTGGGTGCTGCTCCTCGCCGGCTTCGCGATCTACGTGGCGACGGTCGCCTATGCGGCGCGCCACCCGGACCTCGAGCTCGACGATCCGAACGCGCCGATCATCCAGCTCCCCCGCGCCTGGGATGTGACCCGCACGGGCATCGATTTCCTCATCCCCATCGTGGTGCTGCTCTGGTGCCTCATGGTGGAGGAGATGTCGCCCGGCCTCTCGGCCTTCTGGGCCACGGTGACGATCATCGGCATCGTGGCAACCCGGCGGCCGCTCCTGGCGCTATTCCGCCGTCAGAATGTGGGAGCCGCGTTCCGCGCGGCGCTCGGCGACCTCACGGAGGGCTTCGCGCTCGGCGCCCGCAACATGATCGGCATCGCGATCGCCACCGCCACGGCCGGCATCGTGGTCGGCACCGTGACGCTCACGGGCCTCGGGCTCATGATGACCGAGTTCGTGGAGTTCATCTCCGGCGGCAACGTGATCATCATGCTGGTGCTCATCGCCGTGGTGAGCCTCATCCTCGGCATGGGCATCCCGACGACCGCAAACTACATCCTGGTCGCCACGCTCATGGCGCCGGTGGTCGTGGAGCTCGGCGCCCAGGCCGGGCTCGCGATCCCGCTCATCGCGGTCCACCTCTTCGTGTTCTATTTCGGGATCATGGCGGACATCACGCCGCCCGTGGGGCTTGCGGCCTTCGCGGCGGCAGCGATCTCCCGCGAGGACCCGATCGCGACGGGCTTCCAAGGCGCGCTCTATTCGCTACGCACCGCGGTGCTGCCCTTCGTATTCATCTTCAACCCGCAGATGCTGCTCATCGGGGTGGAGAGCTGGCCGGAGACCATCCTGGTCATCGCGGTCTCCATGGCCGCGATCCTGATCTTCTCGGCCGCCACCATGAACTACTTTGCGACCCGCTCGCGGCTGTGGGAGAGCGCGGTGCTGCTCGTCGCCTGCTTTGCCCTCTTCCGCCCCGACTTCTTCCTGAACCTCGCGGCGCCCGCGAACCAGGAGCTGCCGGCGCGGGAGTTCCTGACGCGGGTGCAGGGGGCCCCCGCGGACGCCCGCATGGCCTTCATCGTCGAAGGGGTGAGCATCGAGGGCGACGACGTGCGCAAGACCATCAGCCTGCCGCTCGGCGAGCCGAAGGCCACGCCGCAGGAGCGCCTGCGGGAGGCGGGGCTGACGGTGGCGGGCGCCGGCGACCAGCTCACGATCACCAATGTGGGCTTCGGCTCCTATGCCAAGCGCACGGGGCTCGAGGCCGGCTACAAGATCACCGGGGTGCTCGCGCCTACGCCCGGCCGGCCCTCGCCGATCTGGATCTACCTGCCGGCCCTGGCGCTGGCGGGCCTGATCTGGTGGCTGCAGACGCGGCGGCGCGGGGTGCCGGCCGACAGGCTGGCGGCGGTGCCGCAGGCCCGCGGGGCTTAAAGGTGGAGCGCCTTCGCGCGCTCAAGGAAATCGGCGTTGGGGCAGAACGGGGGCGCCTCGCCCTCGTCGGCCTCCTCGATCCAGCGGCCGCAGGCGACCGCCTCGTCGCAGAGGAGGCAGCGACGGGCAGCGGTGGCCAATGGGGCGCCGCGGGCCTCGCGGGCGGCCTGCGCGGGATCGAGGCCGAGCTTGTCCAGCATGGCGCCCATGAGCTGGGCCCGGTGGACCGCGCGGCGGCGCAGGTGCCAAGTCATTGATTGTTCCTCGATTTGGCGAGACTAGGCGGCTGCGAGACCCCACAGCCGCTGGTGCATGAGGCGCACGAGCCCGAGGAACAGGGGCACGGCCACGGCAACGGCCACGAGCCCGTCCGCGAGGGCGAAGACGTTGGCCTGGAACAGCCAGATCGAGCCCACGAGGGCAACGGCGGCCACGAGGGCGGCCACCAGGAAGAGGCTGCCGGCGGCGACGAGCGTGAGGCCGAGGCGAACCGGGCGGGGAAGGGGATCAGCGATGCGGGCCATGTGGGGGATCTCCGTTGCGATGCGCGCACCCTCGCACCGGCGCCGGGAGGGGGCCTTGCGGCAGATCAAAATCCGGTGATTCGCTTGGCGAAGGCGCGCGATCGGCCCAAACTCACGCGGGTTCAGGACAGCATTCGGCCCCGGCCTGACCCGGTTCCTGGGGACATCTGTCTCAAGAGGCGGAAACAGTCGTGCTTTCCAGCGTTATAGTCCTAATCCGGGCGGGAGTGCTGCTCGGTCCCATGGCTTTGCCCCAGCGGAACCTGCATGCTGGAGCACCGTGGCGCAGGAGCACAGCAGCCGCCGCGTGACCAGGAACGCTGCGGAGGACGAGGGAAACTGCCGATGAGCTGGTCCCCCCGGGACGAGGAAAAGTTGGAGGCCCTCTGGCACCAGGGCAAGGCGCCCGAGGCCATCGAGCGGGCCTTCCGCGGCCGGTTCAGCCTCGATGCCGTCAAGGGCAAGCTGAAGCGCATGGGCCTCGCGGGCCAGCCCAAGAAGGCCGCGAAAGGCGCCTCCAAGGGCGCCTCCAAGGGTGCTTCCAAGAGTGCCTCGAAGGGCACCGGCAAGGCTGCACGGCCGGCCAACGACGTTCAACGCCCCTCGGCGGCGGTTGAACGGGCCCGTTCGAATCAGGGGCGTTCTGCACCAAAGGCCGCGCCTGCGAAGGCTGCCGCGAAAACTGCGACAAAGGCCGGCGGCAAGCAGGCTGCCGCCAAGCAGGCCGCCCGCTCGGCCAAGATCACGGACACCGCCCGCAAGGGCGCGAAGGCTGCCGCGAAGGGCGCGCCCTCGAAGGCCCCGTCCAAGGCGCCCCCCAAGGCTCCCGCCAAAGCCGCAAAGGCACCCGTGAAGGGCGCGACCGCACCGGCGAAGGCCGCGAGCAAAGCAGCCGGCAAAACATCGGCCAAGGCGCCCGCCAAGACACCCGCCAAGACACCCGCCAAGACCCCTGCGAAGGCAGCGGCCTCCGCCAAAGCTCAGGCGGCGCAAAAGCAGGCCGCCGCGAAAGCGCCTGCAAAAGCCGCGGCACCCGCCGCGGCCAAGCCGGCTGCGGTCGCCAAGCCCGCCGCGCCGTCGACATCCGCCGCGGCATCGAAGCCCGCGGCTCCGCCCGCGCCGAAGCCCGCCCAGGCCGCCAAGCCTGCGCCGGCTCCAGCCCCGAAGCCCGCCGAAACCCAGGCCGCCAAGCCGATACAGGCCTCGAAGCCCGCAGAAACCCAGGCCCCGAACCCGGTCGAGGCCGCGAAGCCCGCGCCCGTCCAGGCTGCACCCGTCAGGGCGCCGGCAAGGCCCGAGCCGGCCCCCGTGACGGACGAGACCGCAACGCCCGCGCCCCAGCCCGAGGCTCCGCGCCCGGCCGCCGCGAAAGCCCCCAAGGGCCCCGTGGCGCCACCGGTGGCGCGACCCGCCGCCGAAGCCACGGCACCCGCTGCATCCCCGGCACCCGCCCCGGCTCCCGCGAGCGCGCCCACCGCCGAAACCGCGCCGCAGGCGCCGCCGCCCATCGTCCCCGCCCAGCCGCCGCAGACCGCGAAGCCGGCGGCGCAGCGCAAGGGCGTGTCGATCTGGGACATCTCCACGGGCCAGTGCCGCTGGCCCTTGGGCGAGAGCCAGGACCCGCCCTTCTTCTATTGCGGCGAGCCCACCGTGAGCCCCACGGTGTCCTGGTGCCAGGAGCATGCGCGCATCGCCTTCACCCCCGGCGGCCTCGCCATCATGGGCGGCCGCCGGGCCCCGCCGCCGCGGAAACTGCCGAACGTCTGAGGCGGTCGCGCCCCGCTGCCGCAGAAACTGCCGAACGTCCGAAGGCTTGCGCGGACGATCCCAACCTTCTCCTCATCCTGAGAGGCCGACCCGAAGGTCCCCTCCCCCTCGCGGGGAGGTGTTGGGGGTTGGTGCAGGCGGCACCACGCCCTCTCCCCCCTTGTGGGGGAGAGCTGGAGAGGGGGGTACGGCGACGAGAGTGCGCGCCTCAGAAGGGATCGCTGCGCGAGCATCCCTGCTGGATGCGTACCCCCCTCCCTACCCTCCCCCACAAGGGGGGAGGGGTGCGCCAAGCCGGCGTGCTTCAGCAATCGGTCGCGCCCCGCCGCGGAAACTGCCGAACGTCTGACGGTCGGTCGGGGCGGGCCGTCCCACCTATCCCCTCATCCTGAGGAGGCACGCCGCGCCGTCTCGATGGATCCTTCCAGGACCCTCGCGCGAACTGGAGGATCCTTCGAGACAGCCTGCTGCGCAGGCTTCCTCAGGATGAGGAGGTGGGTTGGTTTTCTACCCTCCCCCTAATGCAGCCGCCCCGTCTTCATGAAGCGGCTGCGGTCGCCGGAGGTCACGGTCACGTCGAACTGGTCGCCCTCGCGCTCGATGGTGAGGGGCACGTCCACCCCCGCGGCGCCGAGGGACCAGAGGCCCCGGTAGAGCTCGTTCAGGGACAGCACGGTCTGGCCCGCCACCGCGCGGATGATGTCGCCGGCGCGGAGGCCTGCGCGCTTCGCCGGTCCCTCGCCAGCTAACCCGATGATCACCGCCTGCCCCTCGTCCTCGGCGGCGTAGAGCCCGAGCCAGGGCCGCGGCGGCGTCTGCACCCGGCCATGGGTGAGGAGGTCGTCGAGGATCGGTTTGAGAAGGTCGATCGGCACCATCATATTGAGGGGCACCACGCGCCCGCCGGACGCCTGGTGCTGCAATTGCAGGGAGCCGATGCCGAGAAGATCGCCCTTGGGGCCGATGAGGGCGGTGCCGCCCCAATGGGGGTGGGAGGGCGCGGTGAAGATGGCGTCGTCGAGGAGGTATTCCCAGTAGCCGGCGAATTCCTGCCGGGCCACCACCGTGGCCGACACGGATTTTTGGCGCCCGCCCGCGCCCGCCACCACCACGTCGGTGCCCGGCACCGCGCGGCGGGAATCGCCCAATCCCAGCACGGGCGTATCGAGCCCGCCGAAGGCCTGAACGAGGCCGAAGCCCGAGGCGTAATCGTAAGCCAGCGGATGGCCCTGCACGAGCCGGCCCTCGCCCGTGGTGAGCCAGATCTCCTGGGCCTCCATGATGAGGTAGCCGATGGTGAGCACGAGCCCGTCGGCGCGGATCACCGCGCCTTGCCCCTCGCGCACGGTGCCCAGCGTCTCGGCCGTATAGGCGTCGTCCGGCACGGTGGCCCGCAACGAGACCACGGCCGACAACGCGGTCTTCAGATCGTAGGTGACTTCGGCGGGATCGGGCTGAAATTCGGTGGGGATCCGCCACTCGTCCGGTGCTGCCATCCGGCTCTCCTTGTTGGGCCCAATGTCGGATGGAGGGGGCTGGGGGGCAAGTCCCCAGGAAAGTCGTAACGGGAGCAAGTCGCGACGGCATCCACATCCCGACTCAACAAGTTGCCTGGAGCTTTCGAAGAGGAGCCAAATATCAAACACTTAGGCCTAAGTTACTGATAGTTTGAAATTTTTGTTGAACTCCGGACCTCATTCGAACATTGTAACCGTGGTGGATCGCCGGATCGCCCGGGTCAGAGGTAATCGTAGCCCTTTGGCGTCTGTGCAGCACGCTTGGCATTTAGGCTGGGCTATCAGGCGACAGATCAGACGGGTCCGGGGTCCACCGCCTCAACCTGCCACCAATAATCCTTTGGGTAGCCGTAGAACCGCAGAATAGCGCGTTGCTCTTCGGGCACTTTATATTTGTCGAGAGTGCGCCAGTTCGGCATGAGCTTCACGCCGTACCCACCTATTTGTCCAGTATGGGGAGCGCGAGCCATGCGTGGCTCCAAAAGCTTTGCGAAAGTTGGATCGCATTGCCGCGTATCATGAACATCAACAGCTTTGAAAAATGCGCTGGCAGCAATATCAGGTAGCTTCAATCCATCGCGCTCTAGATGGTTGTAGACGTACATGAGGTCTCTATGGAGAACCTCGAAGGCTATCTTTCCCCATGGTAGGTACAGGGGAACCTTTCCACCAACGCTCTTGAGATTGATCCACTCGTAGTATGCTTTCATTTGGCTATAGCGAAGGCCGCCTCTCTCGCTAAATTCGAGCTTAACCCGCTTGGGTTCACCGTAACGCTTGATCGAACGATGCAGTACGTAGTCAGTGATCCGCTCCAACAGGACTCGCGTCAGCCAGCAATAGAACCAATTATCCGACGGGATCCTCGCTGCATCTGGATTGAAATAACCTTCCATATTCTGTTTATTTGATATGATTGCGAAGAGTCTCACTTTTTGTTGCGCTACATAGCTACATACATAAGCCTTTTTGTGCGGAGGAAGTTTCTGAAAGTGAATGTCGCGCAGTTGGTGGCTGTTGATGCCGCGCATCATCTCTGCGATCCAGCCGCGCAACTCAGGTTCAACCTCTGCCTGGATGACTGCACCTGCCACGATGACCCACTCACTGGAACCTGTGGGAGTACGTGGCTTTACGGTCTTTAGGCCGGGATCGCCGGACTCGTCGATATATGCTACGTAGTGGTACTCGGGAGCAGGGCGCGACATAGCGCAAAATACACAACCTGAGAGCGCGCAGTGTCAATCTGAGAGCCTTAAGCAAGTGCTCCCGAGCTGGGCTTGTTGGGTCCGACGTGCGCTTTGAGGCAGCCCCGCCGAAGATTATGAAGCATCAGCCTGACACAGCCCGACTATGTCGGTTCGCAACAGAGCAGCGAGCTGCCGACCTGTGTTATTCGAGGTCGTCTTCGTCTAATTCATCCTCTGGTGGGGGCGCTCCGCGTGCGGTCTGCCTATAGTGCGTGACTTCTTTCCCGAAGATGCCACCTTTGGTGTTGCGCATTGGCTCCGCCGCCATAATCAGAACCGCTTCGACGTGATTCAGGATGGATGTGCGGTCAGTCGGGATTTCATCGGGTACATCCTCAAGCTCAAAATGGCCGTCCGAATTCGGCTCAGGACCTACTCCCATCAGACCGAACCAGGAGAAACGGGACCAACGATCTGCGAGATTGCCGATCGTATGGGCGCGTAGACGGCTGTAGAGGCGGCGCTTAGCGCGTCCGGCTTGGCCAACATAGATCAGGCGAAAGTTGTCATCGTAGAGGGCGTAGACACCGCGCTGATTGGCGAAGTCTACAAACTTTTGTTTCTTCTTTTTTACACCGAGACCAAGCAGCTCACCCGACCTGGGCCAAGCACCGTCGGGCGCAATCACGCTTCGACGCCAAAAGAGACCGTAATTTCTGATCAGCATAGGCCACACCGTTAAAGCAGTAGTTGTCGACAGCACACACGCTACAACTGCCGACTCTGATGCGCAAAGCACGTAATTGCCTCTGGCCTATGCTCGACAATCGCTCCAGTGACACCAGCGGTCAGCCATCGGTGAGGCTACACCATCAAATGGGTGAGCCGCAGTCGGGGATGCCTCGCACGCTTATTGCCCGATCACCCCCCTCACCCCCGCCTCCACCACCGCCCCCGCAAATCCCCCGCGATCACCCGGGCCGCGTTGTGGCCCGGCGCGCCGGTGACGCCGCCGCCGGGGTGGGTGCCGGAGCCGCAGAGGTAGAGGCCGGCTACCGCGCCGCGGTAATCGGCGTGGCCGAGCATGGGGCGCGCGGAGAAGAGCTGATCGAGGGAGAGCGCGCCATGAAAAATGTCGCCGCCGGTGAGGCCGAAGGTGCGCTCGAGGTCCAGCGGGCTCAGCACCTGTCGGCCGATGACGCTCCCCTTGAAGCCCGGCGCGAAGCGGTCCACCGTCTCGATCATGAGGTCCGCCACCGTGTCGCGGTGATCGTCCCAGGAGGCGCCGTCCGGGAGTTCGGGCGCCACGTGCTGGCAGAACAGGCTCGCCACATGGGCGCCCTTGGGCGCGAGGCTGTCGTCGAGGGTCGAGGGGATCAGCATCTCGACGATGGGCTCGCGGCTCCAGCCGAGGCTCCGCGCATCCGTATAGGCGCGGTCCATATAGGCGAGGCTCGGGGCCAAGATGATGCCGGCGGTGTGGTGGTCCGCGAGCGTTGAGCCCGGCAGCGCCGTGAAGCTCGGCAGCTCCGAGAGCGCCACGTTCATGCGGAACGTGCCGGAGCCCACGCGCCAGCGGCACATGCGGGCGAGCACGTCGGCGGGCACCGCATCGGCCGGCATCATGCGGGTGTAGAGCAGCTTCGGGTTCACGTTGGCGGCCACCGCTCGGGCCCGGATGGTGCGGCCATCGACGAGGCGCACGCCGGTGGCGCCGCCTTTCTCCACCAGCACCTCCTCGACCGGCGCATCGGTCTCGATCTCGACGCCGGCGGCGCGGGCGGCCTTGGCCATGGCCTGCGTGATCGCGCCCATGCCGCCGATGGCGTGGCCCCAGGCGCCCTTCTTGCCGTTCACCTCGCCGAAGGCGTGGTGGAGGAGCACATAGGCCGTGCCGGGGGTGTGGGGGCTCGCGTAGTTGCCCACCACCGCATCGAAGCCGTAGAGCGCCTTGACGAGATCGCCCTCGAACCAGCCGTCGAGGTAATCGGCGGCCGATTTGGTGAAGAGGTCGAGGAGCGCACGGCGGCTCGCCATGGAGAGGCCACCCAGCTGGCGTCCGAGCGCGGCGGCCTTGATGAGTTCGCCGGCCGTGCGGAGGTTGAAGCCCTCCACCACGTTCGGGGGCGCGCGGAGCACGAGATCGCGCAGCACGTCGGCGACGGCGTCGATCTCGGCCGCGAAAGCGTCGTAGCGCTCGCCGTCGCGGGGGTTGTGGCGGGCGGCTTCCGCCTTGGTGCGCCCCTCGCCGGCCAGCAGATAGCGGCCGGCGAGGGACGGCAGGAAATTCGCGGCGCGGCGCTCCACGATGCGGAGGCCGTGCTCGTGGAGCTTGAGGTCGCGGATCACCTTCGGGTTGAGGAGGCTCACCGTGTAGGCGGCGACCGAGTTGCGGAAGCCGGGGTGGAATTCTTCCGTCACCGCCGCGCCGCCGACGACGCCCCGGCGCTCCACCACCTTCACGGAGAGGCCGGCTTGCGCGAGATAGGCCGCGCAGGTGAGGCCGTTATGCCCGGCCCCGATGATGACGACGTCGTAGGTGGAGGGGGTGCTCACCCGTTTGGCCTCGCTTGCGTTCGGTGCGGTTTCCTTGCCGCGCCCGGGGTGCCGCGGCAACGCGGCCCGGCCGCCCTGTGGCACCGTGCCCCTGCTGGGGCGGGTCTGTCCAACCCACCCCCCATCCCGAGGAGCGGCGTAGCCGCGTCTCGAAGGATCCTCCAGGACCCTCGCGCGAACTGGAGCCCTCGCGCGAACGGGAGCCCTCCTTCGAGACGCACTCTTTGGGTGCTCCTCAGGATGAGGGCGTGGGTGGGATCGGTGCTGTGAACCGGTCCCGATCGTCCCGCCAAGCATGCCCGGCATGAAACGGCCACGGTTCGGGCCTCTCCTGTCGCTGAATCGGCATGGGAACCCGGGCGGCTCTCCAGGGCGTTTCCCTTACGGTTCACGGTTTTGAGAGGCCTCGCGCGGGTGGTCCGCTGGACGCCCGAGAGGCCTTTGGGAGAGCGTCATGTCAGCTGGGTTGCGTTTTGCGTCGCCCCTCATCCTGGTTCTCGCCGCCGGCACGGCGATGGCGCAGCAGCGCAGCTGGTCCGATCCGCCGGCGCAGATCCCCCCGCCTCCGCCCCCCGTGGTGGAGCCGGCCCCCGCGGCACCGCCCGCTCCGGCCCCCACGGCCCCGGCGCCCCGCGCCGATGCGCCGCCGCCGGCAGCCGCGCCGCCCGCGGCCGCCCCTCCGGTGCGGCAGGCCGAGCCCGTCACCTCCCCGCCCGTCGCCGCCCCTCCGGTGCGGCAGGCCGAGCCCGCGCCGAAGCCCCGCGATCCCGCCCCGGCGCCCCGCGTCCGGGAAGTCGAGCAGGCCCAGCCCGCGCCCCGTGTCCGCGAGGTCGAATCCGCGCCCCGTGCCCGCGAGGTCGAACCCGCGCCCCCGGCACGCCCCCGCGAGGCGGCTCCCGTGGAGGCCGCGCCGCCCGTGCGGCAGGCCCAGCCCCGGCGCACACCGCAGGCGCCCACCCAGGTGGCGGGACGCCAGGCCCAGGAGCGCGCGGCCGAGAACCTGGCGCTCGATTATCTCGACGCCTGGTCGGAGCCCAATTCCGCGGCCCTCGACCTCACCCGCGATTTCTACGGCAGCCGCGTGCTGTTCCACGGCCGCGAGATGAGCGCCGGCGCGCTCTTCGAGGAGAAGCGCCGCTTCGCCCAGCGCTGGCCCGAGCGCACCTACCGGGCCTATCCGGAAACGGTCCAGACCGACTGCGACGGCGCCAGGGACCTGTGCACCGTGCGGGCCGGCTTCGACTTCATGGCCCAGAACCCCGGCAGCGGACGCCGCTCGGCCGGCCGCGGCACCCTGCAGCTCATCGTGAGCTTTGCCGGCGACCGACCCTTGATCGTGTCCGAGAACAGCTGGATCGGCCGGTCCGGGCGAAACGAGAACGTGTCCCTCGAGGATCTGCAGGACTAGCGGCAAGGCCCGCGTCCGCCATGGAGCCGCAATGGAGCCGATGATGAACCCGATGGAGCAGATGCGCGAGGCGATCCGGGCGGAGATCGCGAAGGCGAACCCGATCGAGGGCGCCCGCACCTCGCTGGAACTGATCGCCGAGAGTTCGGTGCGCCCGGTCCGCGAGGGCGGGACCACCCGCTTCGAGGTGGTGGACGAGACGGGCCAGCCCCGCATGGCGGAGCGCGGCGGCGCCTCCGTGCCCTTCACCCTCGCCGACCTCGTGGCCGAGTTGCGCGGCCGGCACCCGACCCTGTTCCAGGCCGGCGCCCCCGCGGCACCGCCCGCGCGCCCGACGGTCGCCGACGCCGTGCCCGCCCAGCCCGCCGCGCCCGCGATGGCCGCGGCCCCGGCGCTCGCGGTTCCCGAGACGCCGGCCCCCGCTCCCGTGGCGCGCCGCGACTGGCTCGAGCTCGGGCCGCAGCCCGCCACCGCGTCGCTCGAAAAGCCGGTCGAGGCCGGCAAGCCCGCCGTGTCCGCGGCGGGAACCGCGCTGGCATCCTTGCGCGCCAAGCTCGGCGAGGGCGGTGCGGCGCTGGGCTCCTGGCGCGCCCGGCTGCCCAACGCGGCGCCGGCGGGCTTCAGCGGCAACTGGCGCTCGACGCTGGCGCGGATCGGCGGTGCCGGCACCGGCCTCCTCTCCTCCTTCGGCGAGATGCGCGAGCGCATGCGCGCCCGCTCGGCCGCAAAGCACAATCCGATGGTCGGCACCCTCGATTCCCGGCGCATGCGCTGGATCCCGGGGCTCGGGCTCGCCGTGGCGGCGGTCGCGCTGCTCGGGCTCGTCTCGCTGATCTACTCCCTCGTCTCCGGCCCCTCGACCTACGAGGCGCCCGCCGCCTCGGTGTCGCGGGCGGATGCCGCGACCACCGGGTCCATCGCCGGCCCCCGGGTGCCCGGCGCCAATCCGGGCGCGCTCACGGGCGTGCCGGAGATCATCGACACCGCCACCCTGTCGCTCCAGGGCAAGGTCGTGAAGCTCCACGGGGTGGAATGGACCCGCGGCGCCGGCGAGCCCGAGGATCTCGCGCGCTACCTGCGCGGGCGTCCGGTGTCGTGCGAGGCCGTGAAGCCCGGCAGCGACCAGCACCGCTGCCAGGTGGAGGGGCAGGATCTCTCCAAGGTGGTGCTCTACAACGGCGGCGGCCGGGCCACCAACGACGCGACCCCGGAGCTCGTCGCCGCCGAAGCCCATGCCCGCGCCACCCGCACGGGGCTCTGGGGGCGGCAGACGAACCCTTGAGGAACTGACGGAAGGACGGCGGAACGGCCGGGGCATGCCCCGGCCTTTTTCGCATCTAGCGGAAGGGCCAGCCGAGGCCGTCGTCGCGCTCGATTTCGGTGAGGATCTGCACGCGGCGCCCGTCCGGGTATTCGATGGTGCGCAGGCGCATGACCTGCAGCCCGGAGGGCGCGACCACGGGATCGACCGCCTGGGCCTGCCGCGGGGCGGCGCGGCTCGCCAGCGCGCGGCGCGACGGGCGCTCGGAACGCGCCACGGTTTCCCGTTTGTCGGGCCGGGCCGCGGAGCGTACGGGGCGCTTCGGACGCTGGGGCTTTTCGGCGACGGCCGCTCGCGCGGGAGCGGGCCTCTCCGCCACGGCGGGTTTCTCGGCAGCGGCGGGTTTGTCTGCCACGGCAGGTTTCTCGGGCGCGGGCTTCTCGGCCACCGCAGGCTTCGCGTCGGGCTTAGGCGAGGTCGCGGGCTTGTCGGTATCGGCCGCCTTGGCGGGTGCCGGCGCCTCGGCCTTGGGCGCAGGCGGGTTGGTGACGGGCTCCGCCGGAGCGTTCGACGGCGCGGGGCTCTGGGGGGCTTTCAGATTGGCGGGGGGATCGACCCAGCCCCGCCCCGACTGGGCAAGGGCGCCTGTGCCGCCGAGCGCGAAGGCCAGTCCCAATATGCCGAAAGCCGGCCACATCCTGGCCGGCTTGCCACAACCGTTCTGATTCATGAGGCCACTCCCCGGACGGTGCCCACCAAGGCAACGCTCGGGCGTGGCCGCTGGGTTCCGAGGCGATCGCGAGATTGAACGGCTTGTGAAGAGGGTTCCCCCGTCACTCCCCTCCCCACTTGCGGGGAGGGGCTGGGGTGAGGTTCGTGCCAAGTTGAACTCTGAAGTGCCTCCTGGACCACCCCCACCCGGTCGCTCCGCGCCCACCCTCCCCACAAGGGAGAGGGACGACCTCTAGATTCCCGCCTCCTCGAAGGCGTGCACCCACATGGCGCAGACGCCGGAGCGCACGATCTCGTCGCGGGTGAACTCGATCAGCGGCACGGGCAGCATCTGCGACTTCACGAGATGGATCACCGTGCGCAGCCCCGAGGTTTCCTTCAGGTCCGTCTGGCTCACGTCGCCGTTCACCACCACGGTGCAGCCCTCGCCGATGCGGGTGAGGAACACCTTCATCTCGGCGGGCGTGGTGTTCTGGCTCTCGTCGAGGAGGATGAAAGCGTTCTTCCAGGAGCGCCCGCGCATCACCTCGAAGGGCACGAGCTCGATGTCGCCGTGCTTGAGCGCGATGTCGAAGGCGGCGTCGCCGATGCGCTCCTTGATGGCCTCGATCACCGGCGCGGCCCAGGGCGCGAACTTCTCCTCGATGGAGCCCGGGAAGAAGCCAAGCGACCGGCCGCAGGGCACGCTCGGGCGGGTGAGCACGATCTTGCGGATCTTGCGGGTGCGGTAGAGGTCGGCCGCATAGGTGGCGGCGAGCCAGGTCTTGCCGGTGCCGGCAGGCCCCAGAACGATCACCTGCGGGCTCGACCGCAGAGCGTCGAGGTAATCCGCCTGCTTCGGGTTGAGGGGCAGGATGGGTTTCGGCGTGCGCTCGACCTCGAACTTGGCGTCGTGAAGCTCGATGATCTCCGCGGATTCGAAGCTGCGCCGGGTGCGGCGTCTCTGCTTGTCGTGGCGCTTGCTCATCGAGGGGACTCCCAGGTTGGAGGGCACAACATCGCCGCCCCGCCGACGGCGCCGCGAGCCGGATGGACCGGCTGCACGGCGACACCTGCGGGATGGCACACAACCGCCCGGCCGAGCGCTGCATCGGCGGGATGGCACACAACGATCCGACCGAGGGCTGCATCGGCGGGGTGGCACACAACGATCCGGCCGAGGGCTGCATCGGTCGGGAGATCCGACCGCGCAGCGGCATCGACGGGACGGCACAACGACGAAGCCCCGAACGGGATCGCTCGGGGCTTCGGGAAGGAGAGAATATCGGAGAACGGTGCGGCGACGGGGGCGCGAGTCAGAGGGTGGAAACACCCTGCATTCCGGCCTGGAGGAGCTGCCTTTGAGCCCATCGAAACCCGCTCTTCCCCGGCCGAGAGGCCGAGTGGATCCACACCACGCACGGTCGGCTGATTCGCCGCCCGCTATTGAGTCGAATGCAGAGTCTGTGACGTTTGTTCCGCCGAAGCGAGGGCCCGCCCCGATCGGCTGGGGATAAATCCGCCCGTCTCAGACCAAGGTTCGATTCCGCTGCGGCACGCCGGGACGGCCCGATCGCGAGGCGGCGGGTTCGATCCCGGTGCGATGGGCTTGCGGGGTCCGATCACGGTGGGCTCGAGGGGTTCGCTGCGGCAGGCCGTCACTTGTCCGTGGCCTGGCCTTGTCATCGCGCGCGGGCGCGACAGACTGATGACGTTCTCCAAGACGGAGCCGTCATGCGCCAAGCCCTCCTTGTCCTGTGCTGCGTGCTTGCGCTGGCGGTCTCGCCCCTGCGGGCTCAGGCTCAGACCGAAGTCGATCTCGCCCTCGTGCTTGCGGTCGACATCTCGAACTCCATGGACCCGGAGGAGCAGGAACTGCAGCGCAACGGCTTCGTGGAAGCCCTGCGCTCGCCGCAGGTCCATGAGGCCATCCAAGGCGGCGCGCTCGGGCGCATCGCGCTCGTCTACATGGAATGGGCCGGGCTCGGGCGGCACCATGTGGTGGTGCCCTGGACTGTGATCGAGGGAGCCGAGGATGCGGCGGCGTTTTCCGCACGCCTCGCCGCGGCTCCGATCCGGCGCGGCCCGCGCACCTCGATCTCGGGCGCCATCGAGGTGAGCATCAACCTCCTGGAGCAAAGCGGCGTCGAGCCGATCCGCCGCGTCATCGACATCTCGGGGGACGGGGCCAACAATCAGGGCCGCCTCGTCACGCAGGCCCGCGACGATGCCCTGAACCGCGGCATCACGATCAACGGCCTGCCCATCATGCTGAAGCGGCCGAGCGGTTATTGGGATGTCGCCAACCTCGACGCCTATTACCGCGACTGCGTGATCGGCGGACCCGGCGCCTTCATGATCCCGATCCGCGAGCGCGCCCAATTCGCGGAAGCGATCCGCACCAAGATCATCCGCGAGATCGCGGATCTCGGGCCCGATCCGCGCATCGTTCCGGTGCAGGCGGAGGGCCGCACCGATTGCCTCGCCGGCGCCATGCGCGACTGGGATGCGCGCTGAACCACGCGTCGATCCTCCCTGTGCCCCATGCTCGAAATAACGAGGCGCTGAACCACGCGTCGATCCTCGCTGTGCTCCACGCTTGAAACAACGAGGCGCCGAACGCTTCCGCGCTGGAAACACGAAGACAAGACGGCTAACAAGCCGCGTCGGAGATCATCCCCCATGCTGAAGACCACGATTGCCGGAAGTCTCCCGAAGCCCACCTGGCTCGCGGAGCCGGAGCGGCTGTGGGCGCCCTGGAAGCTGCACGGCGCCGCCCTCGATCAGGGCAAGGTCGATGCCACTGTGCTCGCCGTGAAGCTGCAGGAGGATGCGGGCATCGACATCGTTGGCGACGGCGAGCAGGCGCGGGTGCATTTCGTGCACGGGTTCCTGGCCAATCTCGACGGCATCGACTTCGAGAAGAAAACCGTGATGGGCATCCGCAACAACCGCTACGACGCGGAGGTGCCCACCGTCACGGCGCCGATCCGGCGCAAGGGTCCGGTCCACACGCTCGAAGCCAAAGCCGCGCGGGCCCACACCGCGCGCCAGCTCAAATTCACCCTGCCGGGACCCATGACGATCGTGGACACCATCGCGGACGAGCATTACGGCCGCCGCGAGGACCTCGCGATGGCGTTTGCCGACGTGCTGAACGAGGAAGCGCGCGAGTTGCAGGCGCTAGGCGTCGACGTGATCCAGTTCGACGAGCCGGCCTGGAACGTCTACATGCCGCAGGTGGCGGAATGGGGCATGGCGGCGCTGGAGCGCGCCCGCGCGGGGCTCACCTGCACCACCGCCGTGCACATCTGCTACGGCTACGGCATCAAGGCCAACATCGACTGGAAAGGCACGCTCGGCTCCGAGTGGCGGCACTACGAGGAAACCTTCCCGGTGATCGCGCGCAGCACCATCGATCAGGTGTCGCTGGAGTGCCGCAACTCGCGGGTGCCGGTCGACCTCATCCGCCTGCTGGAGGGCAAGGACGTGCTCGTCGGCGCCATCGACGTGGCGTCGAACGATGTGGAAACCCCGGAAGAGGTTGCGGCGACGATCCGCGAGGCGCTGCGGTTCGTGGCGCCGGACAAGCTCTACCCCTGCACCAATTGCGGCATGGCCCCCATGAGCCGCGAGGTGGCCTACGGCAAGCTCGCGGCGCTGGCCAAGGGCGCGGCGCTCGTGCGTCAAGAACTCCAACGCGCCTAGGATCTCCGCCGCGCCGGGCGCCCTCCCTCCCTTCAGGGGAGGGTGGCATCCGAAGGATGACGGGTGGGGTGTTCGCCGCAGGCGAGTTCTAGGCCCAACATCGCAGGATGCGCTGCGGCCAACGTCCCTCGGTGCTGCTCATCTGACGGCGTGCCGGATGCGCTTCGCGCAACACCCCACCCGTCGCCCTGCGGGCGCCACCCTCCCCTGAAGGGAGGGAGGAGCGCTGGTGCCGCTTTGACGGTTGCTAAGACGTGGATGGCCGGGATGATCCTCGGGTCGAGCCCGAGGACGGCCGTGACGGAGAGGATCGGTTTGCCGATTACTGCCTGCTCACCGGAGGTGAGCGCCGCGCTACCCCTTCACGCCGCCTTGCGTGAGGCCGCCGACGACGCGGTCCTGGAATACGGCGATGAGGATCGAGATTGGGACGATGGCGACGATGAGGGCCGCGGAGATGATGGGCCAGGGAAAGGAGAACTCGCCCTGGTACAGGGTGATGCCCACGGGCAGGGTGCGGCTCGCCACGCGCGGGCTCAAGGTGAGCGCGAGGAGGAACTCGTCCCAGGCATTCACGAAGGCGAGAATACCTGCTGTGAAGACGCCAGGCGCCGTCAGGGGGATCACCACGTTCCAGAGCGCGCCGACCCGGGTGCAGCCGTCGATCATGGCGGCGTTTTCGAGGTCGCGCGGGATGTCCTGGAAGAAGGAGATCAGCACCAGCGTGCACACGGGCATCGACAGCACAGCGTAGGGCAGGATCAGCGCCGGCCAAGTGTTGAGGAGGTTCAGGGCCCGCATGGTCTGGAAGAGCGGAACCATGAGGGAGATGAGCGGGAACATCGCGACCGCGAGCAGGATCGAGAGGATCAGGTTCGGGGCCGGGATGCGCAGCCGCACCAGCGCATAGGCCGCGCAGGCCGAGACGGCGACGCAGAGCAGGGTCGAGAAGACCGCGACCATGAAGGAGTTGAACAGGAAGGTGAGGATCGGCTGATCCACGAACACGCGGACGTAGTTCTCGAAGGTGGGCACCGCGGGCCAGATTGTGATCGGGATCCGCATCAGCTCGCTCTCGGTCTTGAACGAGGTGAAGAGAACCCAGAGCGCCGGAAAGAAGCCGTTGATCGCGACGATCGCGGCCGCGAGCCACACCATGTTCTTCGGCTTCGGGAGCTTCCACATGGAGGATTGAGCCATCGGGTTTCTCCTCAAAGCCGGGTCGGGAAAGCGTCCATCCCACTCACGTCCTTATCCTGAGGTGCGAGCGGAGCGAGCCTTGAAGGAGGGTTCCAGAGCCAGCGAGGGTCCTGGAGGCTTCCTTCGAGACGCTGCCTGCGGCAGTTCCTCAGGATGAGGTTTGTGGGTAGGAGGACCAATGCCATATCGGTTCGCGATCAATGCGCCTTCTGGCCGGGGTCGCGGCGGGTGTAGCGGAGGTAGCCGGCGGTCGCCAGCGCCGAGACGATGAACATCAGCACCGCGAGCGCCGAGCCGTAGCCGAGATCGAGGAAGTCGATCGTGGTCTTATGGATGAACATGGCAAGCGTCTCGGTGGAATTGCCGGGACCGCCGTTCGTCATCGCATAAGGGATGTCGAAGGTCTGGATCGAGGTGATGGTGCGGAAGATGAGCGCCACCACGATGGCGGGGCGCAGCATCGGGAGGGTGATCTCCCAGAATTGCTGCCACTTGGACGCGCCGTCGATCTCGGCGGCCTCGTAGAGGGAGCGCGGGATCGTCTGCAGGCCGGCGAGCAGCACAAGGGCCACGAAGCTCGAGGTCTTCCAGATGATCGCGATGCAGATCGCGATGAAGGCGAGCGTCGGGTCCGTGAGCCAGGGCTTGGCCGAGCCGCCGAACGCGATGAGCGTGTTGTTCACGAGGCCCTGGGTGTACTCGAAGAACCAGCGGAAGATGAGGCCGGAAAACACGAGCGGCAGCGCCCAGGGCAGAAGCAGGCCGAGGCGCACCGGCCACTTCACCTTGAAGGGCTGGTTGGCGAGGAGCGCGAGGCCCAACCCCACCACCACGGCCCCCGGCACCGTGACGATGATGTAGGTGACCGTGTGCCAGGTCGCTTCCCAGAAGCGCTCGTCCGACAGGGCGCGCGCGTAGTTCTCGAAGCCCACGAACGGCGTGCCCATCCAGGGCTGCGCCAGGTTGTTGAACTGGAAGCTCGTGATGATGAGGTCGACGATCGGGTAGACCACCACCGCGAGCAGCAGGATGAAGGCCGGCGCCAGCAGCAGCAGGCCGAGCCGCCGCTCGCCGCGCTCGACCGGCGACAGGCGCGTCCGCGCCTTCACCTCGGCTGCAGCGACGGGAACGAGCGTGGTTTCGGCTGTGCTCATGGCGTGGCTCTCTGTGTGAGCGTCATCCTCGGACGAGCGAAGCGAGATCCGAGGACCTTTGGGGCGTCGAGCGCCTCGTTCGGCCCGGGGTCCTCGGGTCGGCGCGGAGCGCCGCCCGAGGATGACGGTCGAATGCCTTACCGCAGGATGTTGCTCAGGCGGTTCTGCATGTCGGAGAGCGCCGCGTCCTGGTTCTTCGTGCCGGCCAGGAAGGCGTTCATGTTGGTGCGGATCACCTCGGAGACCTCGTTGTAGCGCGGGGTCACGGGGCGGGCGCGGGCGGTCTGCACGACGGGGAGCGCGTCCTTGAACCAGGGATTGGCCTTGAGGACTTCCGGATCGTTGTAGACCTCCGAGAACACCGGCAGGTGCGAGGCGAGGATCGCCTGGCGCTTCGACACCTCGGGGCTCGAGAGGTACCGCACGAGCTTCACGGCCTCTTCCTTGTTCTTGGAGAACGCGGTCACCGCGAGCTGCCAGCCGCCGATGCAGGTCGCGGCCTTGTCGGCGGTGAAGCCCGGCAGCGGCACCACGCCGACCTTCTCCTTGATCTGGCTGTCCGCATCCTGCTGGGTGCGGTTCCAGACATAGCCCCAGTTCATGGCGAACAGCAGGTTGCCGGCTTGGAAGTTCTGACGGATACGGTCCGTCGGGATCTCGGCGATGTTGGGCGGCAGGATGTTGGCCTGCTTCATCTGGCCCCAGAGCTCGAAGGGCTTCTTGGCCGCGTCCGTGTTGAGCGGAGCGAGCTTGCCGGCCTGGTCCGTGAGGTTGCCGCCCGCGCCCCACATGGGGACGAGATAGGTGCAGACCGTGCCTTCGATAGGCGCGCCGGCGGTCTCGAAGCCGCGCAGATTCGCGTTGCCTTCGGCCTTGGTGACCTTCTCGGCCGCGGCCTTCACCTCGTCCCAGGTCTTCGGCGGCTGGACGCCGTGCTTCTCGAGCAGGTCCTTGCGGTAGTAGAGGAACTGCGCGTCGGCGAAGTAGGGGAGCGAGATCACCTTGCCGCCCACCGTGTTGGCCTCGCGGTAGGCCGGCAGGTACTGGCTCATGATCTTGTCTTTGTCGGCGCCGAGATAGGAGTCGAGGGGCTCGGCCCATTGCGCGGCGGCCCACTGGGCCGGGCGGATCACGTCGATGAGCACCACGTCGAGGGTGGCGTCGCGGGAGGCCAGCACCGTGTTGAGGTACTGCTGCTGCTGCTCCGACGTGGCGCCGCCGACCTCGACCTCGACCTTCACGTTCGGGTTGCGCTTCATGTATTCTTCGACGATCTGCCGCATCACGTCGGGGCGCTGCTGGCCGCCCGTGAAGATGCGCAGCGTCGTTTGCGCGAGCGCGATGCTCGAGGTGCCGAGCATCGCGATGGCCGCCGAGGCCGCGAGAAGGGTTCTACGTTTCATCATTTTTGATCCTCCCTTGGATAGATGCCAGGACCCTGCGGTCCGGGGCGAAATCGGGGGCGCATCCGGCGCCCCGTTGGTTCGGCGGCGCGCCTAGTGGGCGATTGCCGCGCCGGTCTCGGTGTCGAAGAGGTGCATGCGCGACATGGCGAGCGTGACGCGCACGCGCTCGCCGGGACGGGCGCCGAGTTCCGGCGGGAAGCGCCCCGTCATGCTCTTGCCACCCACATTGAGCCAGGTGAGCGTCTCGGAGCCCAGCGGCTCGATGACCTCCACATTGGCGTCGATGGCCACGTCGCCCGGCTCGCGGGCTTCGCCGGGGCGCACATGCTCGGGGCGAAGGCCGAGTTCGATCGGCCGTCCCGAGGCCGCCTGCGTCATGGAGCGGCGGCTGTCGGGAACGGCGAGCGAGGTGCCGTCGAGCAACTCGATGCGTGAGCCGTCCGCGTTCACCTTGGCGGGTACCATGCTCATGGGCGGCGAGCCCATGAAGCTCGCCACGAAGCGGGAGGCCGGGCGGTTGTAGATCTCGTTCGGGCTCGCGAATTGTTCGAGCTTGCCGGCGCGCAGCACCGCGATGCGGTCGGCGAGCGTCATGGCCTCCACCTGATCGTGGGTCACGTACACGATAGTGGTGCCGAAGCGCTGGTGCAGCTTCTTGATCTCCACCCGCACCTCGCCGCGCAGCTGCGCGTCGAGATTCGACAACGGCTCGTCGAAGAGGAACACCTGCGGCCGGCGGACGATGGCGCGGCCCATGGCGACGCGCTGACGCTGGCCGCCGGAGAGCTGGCCGGGCTTGCGCTCGAGCAGATGGCCGATCTGGAGAACGTCGGAGGCTTCCTTGACCCGGGCGGCGATCTCCTCCTTGGGGGAGCGGCGCATGCGCAGGCCGAAGGCCATGTTGTCGTAGACACTCTTGTGCGGGTAGAGCGCGTAATCCTGGAACACCATGGCGATGTCGCGGTCGCGCGGCGGCAGGTCGTTCACCACCCGGTCGCCGATGGAGATCTCGCCGCCGCTGATCGATTCGAGCCCGGCGATCATGCGCAGCAACGTGGACTTGCCGCAGCCCGAGGGGCCGACCAGCACCACGAATTCACCGTCACGGATGTCGAGGTCGATGCCGTGAATCACGGGCACCTTGCCGAAAATCTTCTGAACGCGCCGGATTGCGATGCCCGCCATCCGTTCCTCCCTAGCGCCGGCCGCTCTTTTTGGCGGCTTTCACCTGATTGTGCCGAGACTGGCCGTTCGCGACCACATCCGTCAATGGTGTCCTACCTCAAGTCTTGTATCTTTTACAAGACCTGTTAGAAACCAGCCTCGTCAGGACGGCGGGTTTCCCACAAACCACCGCCGCCGCACGGCTCCTGAACGATCCCATGACGCGCGTCCTCTGTGCTGGCATCGCTACCCTCGATTACGTCTATGCGGTCGAGACCATGCCGACGCGCGCGGAAAAGTACCGCGCCCGCGACCTCGCCGTGGTGGGCGGCGGCATCGCGGCCAATGCCGCGGTCGCGATCGCGCGGCTCGGCGGCGCGGTGGGGCTCGCGACGCGCCTCGGCGACGACGTGACGGGCGATGCCATCGTCATGGAGCTCGAACGCGAGGGCGTCGATTGCGCGCCCTCCCGGCGCTTTCCGGGCAAGCGCTCCCCGACCTCGGCGATCTTCGTCGATGCGAGGGGCGAGCGGCTGATCGTCTCCTATTCCGATCCCGACATCCCCGTCGATCCCGCCTGGCTTCCCGCCTCTCTGCCCGCGGGCGTCGGTGCCGTTCTCGGCGACACGCGCTGGCCGGAAGGGTCGGTTCATCTCTTCCGCCTCGCCCGCGAAGGCGGCGTTCCGGCGGTGCTCGATGCGGACCGCCAGCCCGCTCTGCCGGGGGCGCTCACGCTCGCGACGCATGTGGCGTTCAGCGAGCAGGGACTCGCGGAAGTCACGGGGCAGGACGACCCCGCGGAAGGCCTGCGCTCCATTGCGGGCCGCTCCGACACCTGGCTCGCGGTCACGGTGGGTGAGGGCGGCTGCTATTTTATGGAGAACGGCGCCGTCGCGCACGAGCCGGCTTTCCGGGTCGAGACCGTCGATACGCTTGGCGCCGGCGACACCTGGCACGGCGCCTTCGCGCTGGCCTTGGCCGAGGGCATGGGGGAGCGCGCCGCAGTGCGCTTCGCCTCCGCGGCCTCGGCGATCAAATGCACCCGCTTCGGCGGCCGCCGCGGGATGCCGCGGCGGGCCGAGGTCGAAGCTTTCCTGAACGAACGCGGCTGAAAGGCCGGCTGAAGGAGCAAACCTATGGAACTGACGCCTGGCAAACTCTGGGGCATGCGCCGCATGGCGGACGCCGCGGGCCGCTTCAAGATGGTGGCCGTGGATCAGCGCCCGCCGATCAAGAACCCCATCAAGGAGAAGCGCGGCACGGCGGAAGCGCCCTTCGAGGACGTGGCGGGCTTCAAGCTGATGCTTGTGGAAGAGCTGCAGAACGACGCCTCCGCGATGCTGCTCGATCCGCATTTCGCGCTGCCCGGCGGCATGACGCTGCTCTCGCCCGCCAAGGGCCTCATCGTCACTCTCGAAGACTCGATCTTCCAGGAGACCGATGGCGGACGCCTCTCCTCCGAGATCGACGATTGGTCGGTGGAGAAGATCAAGCGCGTGGGCGGCGACGCCGTGAAGGTGCTGGCCTGGTACCGGCCCGATGCCGACAAGAGCGTGTGCCAGGCGCAACAGGATTTCACGGCCCGCATCGGCGAGGCCTGCGCGAGATACGATATCCCCTACGTGTTCGAACTCCTGGTCTATCCGCTGCCCGGCGAGAAGAATCAGACCACGCAGTACATCGAGATGGCGGACAAGAAGTCCGACCTCATTCTCGACAGCGTGCGCGCCTTCGCGGATTCGAAATACGGCGTCGATCTCTTCAAGGTGGAGAGCCCCGTGCCGGCGCGCGAGGTGGGCGAGACCGCCTCGAAGCAGGTTCAGGACACCTTCAACGAGATGGGGCGCCTGTGCGGTCGCCCGTGGGTGATGCTCTCGGCCGGCGCCGGCATGGCGGAGTTCAAGAACATCATGGCCTGCGCCTACAAGGCCGGCGCCTCGGGTTATCTCGCGGGCCGCGCCATCTGGGCCGAGCCCTTCAAGGCCTTCCCGGATTGGGAGGCGATCCGCCAGGGCCTGCGCGCGCAGAGCCTTCCCTATATGCGGGAACTGAACGCGCTCACCGATCAGGCCGCGACGCCCTGGTTCGAGCATCCGGTCTATGGCGGACAGGTCGGCGTTCCGGCCCAGAACGGCGCCTTCCGCCGCCACTACAAGGGGTTCTGATCCCATGCGCATCGGCGTCCTGCCTCTCGCCCGCCCGACCTTCGACGTGCCTTTCGCGGAAGAGAATGCCGCGAAGGCCTTTGCGGCCCTCGACCGCACGGGCCATCAGATCGTCGGCTCCCGCGACCTGCTCTTCGATGCAGCGGCCGCCGAGGCCGCGCTCGCAGGCCTGAAAGGGGAGGCCCTCGACGTGCTCCTCCTCCTGCAGGTCACCTTCACGGACGCCTCCATGACCGTGAAGATCGCCGAGAACGCCACCGCGCCGCTGGCGATCTGGGGCTTTCCCGAGCCCCGCACGGGAGGGCGCCTGCGCCTCAACTCCTTCTGCGGCGTCAATCTCGCGGCCCATGCGCTGGGCCGTGCGGACAAGCGCTTCTCCTGGCTCTATGCCGCGCCGGACGCGGACGGATTGGCGGAGAGCCTGGACCAACTCCTACGGGGTCGGGGTGCGCCCGGCGACGCCATGCCTGCCGCCGCTCAGCCCAGCGACGCCGATCGCCGCGCCGCCGAAGCCGTGCTCGCGAGGCTCAAAGGGCAGCGCATCGGCCTTGTGGGCGAGCATCCGGCGGGCTTCGATACCTGCCGCTACGACGAAGGCGAACTGAAGCGGCTGGCCGGCATCGAGGTCGAGAAGATCACCCTGCCGGACCTCTTCGCCCGCGCGAAAGCCGTGCCGGCGGACCGGGTGGCGGCGACCAAGCAGTCGGTGGGGCAGAAGATCGCCGGGCTCGACGAGGTCGATCAGCCCCAGCTCGACAAGAGCCTCACGATCTTCCACGCGCTGGAAGGTCTCGCCAAGGACGAGCGCTTCTCGGCCATGGCGGTGCGCTGCTGGCCCGAGATGTTTACTGATTATGGCTGCGCGGCCTGCGGCCCCATGGGCCTCATGAACCAGGCCAAGGTGCCCTGTGCCTGCGAAGCCGACATGTACGGCTCGCTGACCGCGCTCGCGCTTCAGGAACTCGCGGGCGAGCCTTCGTTCCTCGTGGACATCGTCGATATGGACAAGGCCTCGGGCACCGGGGTGCTGTGGCATTGCGGCTTAGCCCCCATGTCCATGGCCGATCCCGCGACGCCGCCCCAGGCCCAGATCCACTCGAACCGGCGCATGCCGCTGCTGCAGGAATTCGCGTTGAAGCCCGGCCGGGTCACGGCCGCCCGCTTCAGCCAGGCCAAGAACGAGACGAAGCTCATCATCGCCGGCGGGGAGATGATCTCCGCACCCAAAAGCTTCACGGGAACCTCGGGCGTGATCCGCTTCGACCGGCCCGCCGACGAGGTTGCGGCCGCGATGATGGATCTCGCCCTCGAACATCATGTCGCCATCGTCTACGGCGACGTGCGGGGACCCTTGAGGGCGCTCGGTCAGGCCATGGGCCTGGAGGTCGTCGAACTCGCTTGACATTGGACTGGAGAGGGCAAGGGCCGCACGCGGCCCCGCGCCCGTTTGAAGAGACGTGAAGGACCATGGCTGAAACGCTGCGCTACGGCATCATCGGTGCCGGCATGATGGGCCGCGAGCATGTGCGCAATCTGGCGCTCATCCCGGGCTCGAAGATCACCGCCCTGTCGGACCCCGACGAAGGATCCCGCGCCGAGAGCGCCAAGGCTATCGGCAACGGCGTGAAGGTGTTCGCCGATCACCGCGATCTGCTCGAAAGCGGCGAGGTGGATGCGATCCTGATCGCGAGCCCGAACGACACCCACAAGTCCATCCTCGACGATATCTTCCAGGCCCCGAAGGCGCTGCCCATCATCGTCGAGAAGCCGGTCTGCACCACGATCGAGGATTGCGCGGCGCTCGACCGCGCCGCCCGCGCCCACAAGGCGCCGATCTGGGTGGCGATGGAATACCGCTACATGCCGCCGGTGCAGGAACTCCTCCAGGAGGTTCATGGCGGCACGGTGGGCAACCTCCAGATGCTCTCGATCCGCGAGCACCGCTTCCCCTTCCTGCCGAAGGTCGGCGATTGGAACCGCTTCTCCCGTCGTACCGGCGGCACGCTGGTGGAGAAGTGCTGCCACTTCTTCGATCTCATGCGCCTTGTCGCCCGCGACGAGCCCGTGCGGGTCTACGCGTCGGGCGCCATGAACGTAAACCACAAGGACGAGCGGTATGACGGCGAGACGCCGGACATCATCGACAACGCCTTCGTGATCGTGGACTTCCGCTCCGGCGTGCGCGCCATGCTGGATCTCTGCATGTTCGCGGAAGGCGCCTACTGGCAGGAAGAGATTGCCGCGACGGGCGACAAGGCCCGCGTGGAATGCTTCGTGCCCGGCCCCGCCCGGTTCTGGCCCGGCGGCGAGGAGCGCCATTCCGAAATCGAGGTGTCGCCCCGCGAGCCCAAGGGCCCCGTGCGCCGCAAGGTGCATGTGGACGAAACCGTGCTGAAGGCCGGCGATCACCACGGCTCCACCTTCTACCAGCACCAGAAGTTCCGCAGGGCGGTGCTCGACGGCGCGCCCATCGAGGTCACGCTGGAAGACGGTTTGAAGGCGGTTGCCATCGGCCTCGCGGCGGAAAAATCCCTGCGCGAGGGCCGCGCCATCGTGATCGACGGGTTGTCGTTTGCGTGAGCCCCAGTCCCTCTCCCCCGGAGGGAGAGGGACAGCTTGCGAAGCAAGCAGGGAGAGGGGGCCATGAGTGCCACGCTCCCCAGCGATCTCTCAGCGGCGCCAGGGTTGAAGGGAGTGGCCCGACTTCCCCCTCTCCCGACCTCGCTTCGCGAGGCCACCCTCTCCCTTCAGGGGAGAGGGCAAGCGCGTCACCCCGCAAACACCTGAGAACGCGGCACGGTCGCGGTGCCGGTCACGACCTCGACGATGGCGGCGGCGATCTTGTCGCCGCCCTTGGCGGAGGGTTCGATCGGGTTGGCGTAATCGTCGGGCTCGTTACAGATCAGGCGCAGATCGACGAGGTTGAGCCGGCGGGCAAAAGCCTCGCGCATGATGATGTCGTTGAAGAGCGACAAGCCCGTCACCACGAGGCGCTGCTCCAGCGGATCGGCGAAGCGGGCGTCGTAGATGGTGCAGAGCGCCGTCGGCAGGCCTCGGGCCGTGACCGCCTCGACCATGACGCGATACTCCCGCGCGAAGCGCTCGCGCGCATCGGCCAACTGACCCACCACTTCCGCGACCGAGCGGGCGGGCTGCCGGAACAGATGGCTGCTCTGGAGCGCGTCGTTCCCGCCGACGCTCACCACAAGGTGCGTGGCGCCCGAGGGGACGTTGGCGAGTTGGCGCTCGACCGAACGGGTTACGGCGCCATCCACCGCGGCGAGCGTCGCGCGCCAATCCCCCGGAAGCTTGGCCTGAACCTGCTTCACCACATCCGGATAGCCACGCACATAGACGGCATTGTCGAAGATGGAATCGCCGAGAAGAACCACATGACCCATGACGCGGAACCTTGCTGATCCGGGGTCAAACGGCAGGGCAGGGGCCAGGTTCCAGGGGAGGGGGTTCCTACCCAAAAACCTCATCCTGAGGAGCTTCGCCTCAGCGAAGCGTCTCGAAGGAGGGCTCCAGGACCAGCGAGGGTAATGGAAGCATCCTTCGAGACGGCCCTGCGCGCCTCCTCAGGATGAGGGCAAGAGTGGGAAATCGAAGCCTAGGCTCAGGACTCATTGATTGAGGTAGAAGGTGACGGCTGCTGCGATGCAGATGGCTGAGAAGAAGGTGTGGGCGCAGCGGTCGTAGCGGGTAGCGACACGCCGCCAGTCCTTCAGGCGAGCGAACATGTTCTCGAT
>DASZAZ010000031.1:0-22472 GCA_035944635.1 Microvirga sp. | reverse complement strand
CGGCTCACCTCCCGCGGACGGCCAAAGAAGGTCGCCCTTGTCGCCGTCATGCGAAAGCTCCTCACAACCCTCAACGCTATCCTCCGGAGCCGCACTCCATGGCAGCCCCTAAGCGCTTGACCTCGAACACAGCCGCTCTGGGGTCCGAGGCGGAACGCACGGGTCGCGTCCCGGTTGAGGGCCGGGAGGAGTCGCGATGATCCTGATCACTGGCGCGAGCGGCACGGTCGGCCGAGAGGTGGCCCGGGCTCTCGAGGGCCGGGCGCCGCTGCGACGAGGCCTGCGCGAACCCGGGCCGGATGGCGTCGCCTTCGATTTCGGCGATCCGGCAACCTTCGGCCCATCCCTGGAGGGCGTCGATCGCGTCTTCCTGCTCCGGCCGCCGCAACTCGCGAATGCGAGGCGCGATTTCGGCCCCTTCGTGGAGGCCATGAAGGCGGCACGTATTGGCCAGGTGGTGTTCCTTTCGGTCAAGGGCGCTGCGCGCAACCGGCTGCTGCCGCATCACGGCATCGAGCGGCTCATCGAAGCATCGGGCCTTGGCTGGACGCATTTGAGGCCCAACGACTTCATGCAGAACTTCGCGACCGTGCACCGCGCGGACATCCGCGAGCGCAGCGAAATCTGGGCTCCGGCGGGCCGCGGCCGCACGAGCTTCATTGACGTGCGCGACATCGGCGAGGCGGCTGCGCGCGTGATGACCGAGGAGGGGCATCTGGGACGGGCCTACACGCTCACGGGCGCGGAAGCGCTCGACCTCCGCGACGTCGCTACCCTCCTGTCGGAGGCGTTAGGGCGCACGATCGCCTATCGCGATCCGGGCGCGCTGCGCTTCATCCTGCGCAAGCGCGCCGAGGGCCACCCGCTGCCTTTCGCGCTGGTGATGACGATGGTCTACACCGTGGCCCGCCTAGGGCTTGCGGCGGAGATCACACCGGACCTGGAGCGCCTGATCGGCCGCCCGCCGACCGCGTTCCGCACCTTTGCGCGGGATTATGCGCAGACGTGGCGCTGACCGGCGTGGTGATCTCATTCACGCCTAAATCAACCGCAGCCCCTTGAAGCTCGCATGCCCCTCCCGGCCCACGATGATGTGGTCGTGGATGGTGATGCCGAGCGGCTTCGCCACGTCGATGATGTCCCGGGTCATCTTGATGTCGGCGGAGGAGGGGGTCGGGTCGCCGGAGGGGTGGTTGTGGACGAGGATGAGGGCGGTGGCGGAGAGTTCGAGCGCCCGCTTCACCACCTCGCGGGGATAGACCGGCGTGTGGTCCACGGTGCCGGATTGCTGCACCTCGTCGGCGATGAGCGCGTTGCGCTTGTCCAGGAACAGCAGGCGGAACTGTTCGCGGTCCGCAAATGCCATGGCCGTTCGACAGTAATCGAGCACCGCGGACCAGGACGAGAGCACGGGCCGCTTCGCCACCGCGCCTTTCGCGATCCGCCGCGCAGCCGCCTCCACGATCTTCAGATCGTTGACCACGCTCTCGCCGATTCCCTCCACCTCCATGAGCCGCGGCGCGGGGGCGGCCAATACCTCCGCGAAGGTGCCGAAGCGTTTGAGGAGTTCCTTGGCGACGGGCTTCACGTCCCGGCGGGGGATGGAGCGGAAGAGGACGAGCTCGAGAAGTTCGTAATCGGGCAGGGCGTCGCCGCCCACCTCCGTGAACCGCGCGCAGCCGGTCCCGGTGACCGTGGTAATGGGGCGTCTCGTCGCTTTCAGGCATGCGGCGCGGGTCCGGCGGGACAACGTCTGGTCGAGACGATGCCGGGGCCGCAGCGCTTCGTCAAACTAGACGTAGGCGGGCTTGTCGTAACCCTTGGGCGAGAGCGTGAAGATCTCGACGCCCGTTTCCGTCACCCCCACCGTGTGCTCGAACTGCGCCGAGAGCGAGCGGTCCCGGGTCACGGCGGTCCAGCCGTCGGCCAGCACCTTCACGTGCGGGCGGCCGAGATTGATCATGGGCTCGACGGTGAAGAGCATGCCGGGCTTGAGCTCGACGCTGTAGGCCGGCTCCACGTAGTGCAGGATCGTCGGCGAATCGTGGAACACCTGGCCCAAGCCATGGCCGCAGAAATCGCGTACCACCGAGCAGCGCTCGCCTTCCGCGTAGCTCTGCACCGCCGCGCCGATGTCGTTCGTGGTGCCGCCGGGCCGGATCGCGGCGATGCCGCGCATCATGGCCTCGTAGGTGATCTCGCACAGGCGCTGCGCCCGGCGGGGCACGTCCCCGACGTAATACATGCGGCTCGAATCGCCGTGCCAGCCGTCGAGGATGAGGGTCAGGTCGATATTGACGATGTCCCCGTCCCGGAGCGGCTTGTCGTTGGGGATGCCGTGGCAGACCACATGGTTGATCGAGGTGCAGATCGACTTGGTGTAGCCGCGATAGAACAGGGTCGCGGGGTACGCGCCATGATCCATGGCGAATTCGAAGGCGAGCTTGTCCAGGGCCTCGGTCGTGACCCCGGGCTTCACGTAATCCACGAACAGGTCCAGGGCCTCGGCCACGAGGCGCCCGGCCCGGCGCATCTTGGCGAAGGCCTCGGGGCCATGAATCGGCACCTCGGAGGCGCGCTTGCGCTCAAGAAGGGCTTCGTCCTGGGTCATCGAGAGGGTCCTGATCGATAGGCGGAATGTAGGGGCTGGCCTGCCGGACGCAAGCGCGGGGTCGGAATGCCGGGCCGGGCAGCCAGATGCAAGCGCGGCGGCAGAAGAGAGGCTCCGACGGAGCTTACGGGCAAGATGCCCGGTTTGCGTCGACGGCGCGGCGCGCTAAAGGGTTGAACGCGACACCCCTCATTCGCATGGACGCGTTCAACGGGGATTCACCGGATCGCAGAGGCCGCGGCTGCGCTTGCGATCCAAGCTTGAGGGTGCCATGAGCACCCTTTCACCCTTCTGTTCAAGCTGCCGCACCGGCGGCCCTGGTTGATTCTGGATGACCGATTCCCGTCCCTTCGGGACTTATGCGCCCACCGGCTTCGCCCAATGGGCGATCGACCGGACCCGCAGGCTGCCCGATCATTGGGCAACCCGGCGGATGGCGCACATCCTGCGCCGCCTGGCCATTCGGGCGCTCAAGGGCACGCCGGTCGACGTGGAGGCGCTGGGCTTCCGCATGCGGCTCTACCCCTACAACAACCTCTGCGAAAAGAAGGTTTTGTTCACGCCCCAGTTCTTCGACCCCGAGGAACTGGCGGTCCTGCGCAGCCGCATGCGCGAGGATGTGGTCTTCATCGACGTGGGCGCCAGCGTCGGCCCCTATTCGCTCTTCGTGGCCTCGCTTGCGGGCCCCAATGCCCGCATCCTCTCCGTCGAGCCCCAACCCGACGTGTTCGACCGCCTCACCTACAACATCCGCCAGAACCCCTTCGGGACCATCAAGGCGGTGGATTGCGCGCTGGCCGACAAGGCCGGCGAACTCACCCTCTTCCTCGACTCCCGCAACAAGGGCGAGTCGAGCGTGCAGATCGTGGGCTCGGGCGGGGCCGGGAGCGTGCGCGTTCCGGCCGTAACGCTCCTCGAATTGCTCAAGGCCGAGGGCTTCACCCGCATCGACGCCATCAAGCTCGACGTGGAGGGGGCCGAGGATCTCATTCTGCATCCCTTCTTCCGCGATGCGCCGCCCTCGCTGTACCCCGCGCTCCTCATCGTGGAGGACGAGCGCAAGCAGTGGCAGGTCGATCTCCCGAAGCTCCTGGAGGAGAAGGGCTACAGCCTTCTCATGCACACGAAATCGAACTTCGTGTATGAGCGGCCGCCGGGCGCCCCGGCCGCCAAGGGGCGCCCCGCTAGTGCGGCGTGACGATCCGGATCGGGCGGTCCACCACGATTTCCTCGGGCGTGATCCGGCAGACATAGGCGTAAGACTCGACCCCTGCGGCAAGCGCATGCCGGAAGGCCTTGTCGTAGGCCGGGTCGATGTCGCGGGCGACATCGAAGCGCTCGGCCTGCATCTGGATCACGTAGAGCAGCACCGCCCGCGCGCCCTGGTGGGCCATGTCGGCGAGCTCATAGAGGTGCTTGGCGCTGCGCGCCGCGACGCAGTCCGGGAATTCGGCGAAGCCTGCCTCCCGCATCAGGTGGCAGTTCTTCACCTCGAGATAGCAGGGCGGCGCGCCGTCCCGCTCCAGCAGGAAATCCACCCGGCTGTTGCGCCCATATTTCACCTCGGGCCGCACCCGCTCGTAGGCCCGGAACGGCTCAAGCCGCCCCTCGGCCAGGGCCTCGGCCACGAGGCGGTTCGGGCGCGAGGTGTTGATGCCGACGAGCTGGTGCGGCCCGCCGCCCGCGGGCACGTCCACGAACTCCCAATTATAGCCGAGCTTGCGCATCGGGTTCGAGGCGCGAGACAGCAGCACCCGGCTCCCGGGCTCCTTGAGGCCCATCATGGCGCCGGGATTGGCGCAATGGGCCGTAACCCGCTCGCCGGTGGAGAGGTCCACATCGGCTAGGAAGCGCTTGTAGCGCTCGACCAGGCGGCCTTCGATGAGAGGTTCGTCAAACCGCATGGGCGGGGAGGGGTCCAGTTGGGGGCGGGTCACGTATCAGGGGATGGCGGCGGCCTCAACCGAAGGCTCGCTTGAGCATCCCCGAAAGGGAGGCTAAAGGCCCATCAAAGGACCCCTTACATGCCCGAGACCTCCGTTACGGCCGCGCTTCTCGTCATCGGCGACGAGATTCTGTCCGGCCGCACCAAGGACAAGAACATCGGCTACATTGCTGAGTATCTCACCAACATCGGCATCGACCTCAAGGAGGTCCGGGTGGTCCCCGACGAGGAGCCCGAGATCGTCGCGGCGATCAACGCCCTGCGAACCCGCTACACCTACCTCTTCACCACCGGCGGCATCGGTCCGACCCACGACGACATCACCGCAGACTGCGTCGCCAAGGCCTTTGGGGTCTCGATCGACATCGACGAGCGCGCCCGGGCCATGATGCTGGAGCGCTACAAGCCCGAGGACCTCAACGAGGCGCGCCTTCGCATGGCGCGCATCCCGGCCGGCGCCGATCTGGTCGAGAACCCGATCTCCAAGGCCCCGGGCTTCAAGCTGCAGAACGTGATCGTCATGGCCGGTGTGCCCTCGATCATGCAGGCGATGCTCGACGCGGTCGCCCCCACGCTCCAGACCGGCGCCCGCATGATCGTCGAGACCCTGGAAGCTCAAGGATTGCCGGAGGGCGTCTACGCCGCCGGCCTATCCGAGGTTGCCAAGGAGCATGAGGGCGTGTCCATCGGCTCCTACCCGTCCTTCGGCCCGACCGGGTTTCGCAACCAGATCGTGGTGCGCGGCAAGGATGGATCCCAAGTCGCCGCCGCCATCGAGGCCGTGCGCGCCCTCGTGGCTCGCCTTCAGGCCGAGCAAGCCTCCGCTCCCTAAAGATCCTCTCACCCGTAACGAAAGCTGCCGATGTCCCCCTCGTCCCCGAAAGCCTTCCCGGTCTCCTGGGATCAATTCCACCGCGATGCCCGGGCGCTCGCCTGGCGGCTTGCCGCCGCCGGCCCCTTCCAGGCCATCATCTGCATCACCCGCGGCGGCCTCGTGCCCGCGGCGGTGGTGGCTCGCGAACTCGACGTGCGCCTCATCGAGAGCGTCTGCATCGCGAGCTATCACGACTACAAGAGCCAGGGCGAATTGCAGGTCCTGAAGGACATCGCCCCCTCCGTGAAGGCCATCGGCGACGGCTCCGGCAAGGGCGTGCTCGTGATCGACGATCTCACCGATACCGGCAAGACCGCGAAGATCGTGCGCGACATGCTCCCGAACGCCCATTTCGCGGCGGTGTACGCCAAGCCCGCCGGGCGCCCGATGATCGACACCTTCGTGACCGAGGTGAGCCAGGACACCTGGATCTACTTCCCCTGGGACATGGGGCTCACCTATCAGGCGCCGATCAAGGAAGGCGCCTCAGGGTAGAGCGTCGGGCACCGATCACGGATGGCGCCTCGGGGTAGAAGCGCCCCGGAGGCCCGCCGGCGGAAGACCTTGCGGCCCGGGGCCCTTCCGTTAGGCTGACCGCTCTGACATCAGCGCGGTGCGGTATGAGTATCCAGAGCTTCGAGCGGGCGCAGACGCGCTCCACCCTGTTTGGAGCGCTCCTCGACGCCCGCGACCGGTTCGGCCGCAACCGCCAGGCGCTCGAGGATCCGGAGCGTCAGCCGCTCACCTTCGGACGCCTGGTGCTTGGCGCCCTCGTGCTCGGGCGCAAGCTCGCCGGCATCACGGAGCGGAACGAGCGCGTCGGGGTGCTGCTGCCGAACGTGCAGGGGCTCGCGGTCACGATCTTCGGCCTCAACGCCTACGGGCGCGTGCCCGCGATGCTGAACTTCACGGCCGGCATCAAGAACCTGAAAGCCGCCTGCGAAGTCGCGGAGGTGCGTACCATCGTGACCTCGCGCCGCTTCGTCGATCAGGCGAAGCTGGAGGAGGTCGCGGATGCGCTGGGCCAAGGCCGGCGGGTCGTGTGGCTCGAGGACGTACGCAAGACGATCACGAGCCTCGACAAGATCCTCGGCCTCCTCGCCTCCCTCCAGGCCCGCCGGGTCCACGCCCGCGCCGGGATGCAGCCCGACGATCCCGCGGTGGTTTTGTTCACCTCCGGCTCCGAAGGCGTGCCGAAGGGCGTGGTGCTCTCCAACGCGAACCTGGTCGCCAATGCCCGGCAGGTGAAGGCCCATGCGGGAGATGTGCTCACCGAAGCCGACGTCTTCTTCAACCCGCTGCCGATGTTCCACTCCTTCGGGCTGACCGCCGGTCTCCTCACGGCGGTGCTCAACGGCATGAAGTCGGTGCTCTATCCGAGCCCCTTGCACTACCGGCAGGTCCCGAAGCTCATCGCGGGCACCGGCGCCACGGTACTGCTCGCCACCGATACGTTCCTGCAGGGCTATGCCCGCGCAGCCGACGAGAGCGACCTCAAGAGCGTGCGCCTCGTGATCGCGGGCGCGGAGCGCGTGAAGGACGACACCCGCCGGCTCTGGGACAAGCACCGGACCACGATCCTCGAAGGCTACGGCGCCACCGAATGCTCGCCGGTGATCGCCTGTAATCTGCCCCAGACCAACACACCCGGCAGCGTCGGCCCGTTCCTGCCCAGCATGGAGTATCGCCTCGATCCGGTGGAGGGGATCCACGAAGGCGGGCGGCTCCACGTGCGAGGGCCCAATGTGATGCTGGGGTATCTCGATGCCAAGGCGCCGGGTGGAATGGCGCCGCCGGAGGGCGGGTGGCACGATACCGGCGACATCGTCACCGTGGACGACGGCTTCGTCACCATCCGCGGCCGCGCGAAGCGCTTCGCCAAGATCGGCGGCGAAATGATCTCGCTCGCAGCCGTCGAGGTGATGGTCCAGAGCCTCTGGCCCGAATGCAACCATGTGGTGGTGTCGCTCCCCGATGCCCGCAAGGGCGAGCAGATCGTGCTCGTCACCGATAAAGCAGGTGCCGACCGGGAATCGCTCCTCGCTCACGGCAAGGCGCAGGGCGTGCCGGAGCTCTGGATCCCCAAGGCGGTGCTCGTGGCATCCATTCCGGTGCTCGGCTCCGGGAAGATCGATTACGTCGCCACGGCCGAGATGGTCCGCAACCTGCGGCCGATGCTTTAGGCTCGGCTTGGCCGCAACAGCTCGACAATAAGTTGTTCAACTTGGCTATAGCTTGAACGATCGAGCTGTTGATCTCACAGCCTCGTCACAAACCTTACGGGAACACTTGCTCGCGAACGGTCTTGTTCTTGTGCAGGTCCGCTCGACGCCAATCGGCGGACCATCGGGACAATCGAAACGGATGCGGAGCATTCAACGGAGCAGCGCACCCGGTTTGTGAAGTGAGAGGAGAGTATCATGGCGCTGACCGGGCGGTTCACCTTCCGCCGCACTTTCATGGGCAAGATCGTCCTCCAGATCGAGGAGGAGGTGAAGGCCATGTGGCCGATGTCGCGCAAGAGCGCCTATACCCGGCGCTGGCGCAACGCGACCCTGATGGACCTCGCTTCGCCCGAGCTTAGGACGCTCATGGACCTTCGCTACAAGCCGCAATTCATGGCGCAATACGAGTACCTCTCGCCGGACGCGTCGGCTGCCCAATCTGCCGCAGCGAAGCCGGCGCCGGGTACGGTCGAAGGTTTCCCGGCACGGGGTCCGGTTCTCGTCGAGCCCCGGCCGCACCGGGCTACGGTCGAGCCGGTGACCGACACGAAAGTCGAGGTTCAAAGCTACAACGGACGCATCAACGGCGTCGCCTGATGCTAGCGGCCCCGGGGCAGCGAGAGCCCCCGGGGCCGCATGCCCCAGTTCCTGTTGCAGCGCGCCGGCTGCCAGGAACGGTTTTGCGTCCTGTCGCGTTCTCTCCCCGGAAAAGACGTTCCAAGGAGTTAAATATGTCGAAGCTTCTCAAGGCCAGTGCTGTTCTCGCCCTCCTCGCCGCTCCGGTGGCGGCTCATGCCCAGAACTCGGGCGGCGCGGCGGCCGGTGCGGCCACGGGTGCTGCCACGGGTGCCATCGTCGGCGGCCCGGTCGGCGCGGTGGTCGGCGGCATTGCCGGCGCGGCGGCCGGCGGCGCCCTGACGGCTCCCCAGAGCACGCAGGTTCAGCAGTACGTGGTGCGCGAGCGCCGTCCGTCGGTGCGGGTGCAGGAGCGCGTCGTGGTGGGTGAGACCCTCCCGCAGAGCGTCGAAGTCTACGCGATCCCGGCCGATGTCGGCGTGCAGACGCAGTACCGCTACTCGGTCGTCAACGACCGCACGGTCCTCGTCGACCCGCAGACCCGTCGCATCATCCAGGTCATCGAGTAAGCTCGGTCACCTAGTCGGAGAAGGCGGCCCTCGGGCCGTCTTTTTCGTTTGGGGCTATTGTGCCGCCAGCGTGAGAATCGTCGAGGCTGCGTTGAGCAGCACGATCACGACGAGCAGGGGCGCGAACAAGCGCGTGGGGTGTTCGGGCGCGAGATCGGCGGAGGCGGCAGGCAGATCCTGGCGACGAAGACGGCTGAACATCGATGCTCTCCTCGGCTTCCGTACGCTTGAACTGCCGCGGAGATTGAGCTGTTGGCTCGCTGCCGGATGTGCTGTGGCGCACATGAGCGAAGTCGGCATGAGGTTCGTGCCGAAACGGGAAGAGCGAAGGTCCCGTGCCCAGACGTCGCGCATCGCACCTGCGACGAAGGTTCCGACCGCTCGGCGCGCCCGGAGCTGATCTTTCGGTCGAGGATCGAACGGCGTCCAGCACCAGCCCGACAGACCGGCGCCGAATGGCGCCTCCCATCAGCACGTGAGCCGTCGTGCCTCACGCCGCCCGTGCCGTTGGAAGTGCTCCAGGCCGGACTCGAATTCGCCTCGCATGACCGCGCGGCGGACGTCGCGGTTGCACCGGAGGTACTCGTCCTCGTCGAACACGACGCGACGCTCTCTGTACCTCGGACGCTCCTGGTACTCGTCATAGCCGCGATCCCGATAGCGGTAGTCGCGGTCGCTGTAGCCCCGCTCCCGGTATTCGCGGGGCTCGTAAGAGCCGCCATACTGAGCTGAGGCCGGGGCCACCAGGGTCAGCAAACCAATGCCTAGCGCGGTCATCGAAGAAAGCATCTTCATGCTACATGTTCTCCTCGTTTCGACGAGAGAACGCATGGGGAAGCGTGTCAGTTCGGTCAACCGACACGGCAGCTGCTTTCCGGCCTTCAACAGATCGCCAGGGATCGTTGGTGCGGACGGCGGGGGTCGAACCCGCACGGGCAAGCCCGAGGGATTTTAAGTCCCTTGCGTCTACCAGTTTCGCCACGTCCGCGCGCTGCTTGCAGGGTTAAAGCGCGCGGCGCAGCAGCGCAAGCGGGGGCGCCACCGGGTCTCGGGCAGGCCGGCGCACCAGCGCGAGCCGGAGCGCTAGCGGGCCTCGGGCTGGCCGGCGCGGTAGAGCCAGCCGTAGCGCTCGGTCAGGCCCTCGGGGCCGAGTTTCCGGAAGACCAGGGAGCGGCCGAAGGCGAGCAGGCCGCCGCGATGGTAGGCCCAGCCGTTGAGGCGCGCATGCCGCTGGACCATCTGGGCGCGGGGGAGGCGCTCGCGCTCGTAAGACCGAAGCGCCGACGGCACATCGCCGCCATTCGCGTTCAGCGCCGCCACGAGAGCCGCCGCATCCTCGATCGCGAGGGCCGCTCCTTGGGCGAGGAACGGGAGAACCGGATGGGCGGCGTCGCCGAGAAGCGCCACCCGCCCGTCCGCCATGCCCCGGACCGGCAGGTCGAACAGGGACCACTGCATCCAGGAGGTGGGGCGGGCGAGGAGGTCCCGCAGGAGGGGTGCGGTGCCCCCGAAGCGCGCAAGGAGGTCGTCCGGCGCGCCAGGGGCCGACCAGCCCTCCACCGGATCCCTGCGGCGCTCGATCGCGACGATGTTGAGGTCGCGTCCGCCGGAGACCGGATAATGCACCACATGGTGGCGCGGGCCGAGCCAGAGCCCGGTCTCGTTGCCATCGAGACCCGCCGGCGCTTGCGCTCGGGGGATAGTGGTGCGCCAGGCCACGAAGCCGCGGAAGGCGGGCTTGCGGGTGTCGCCCAGCGCGGGCCGCACCGACGACCACAGCCCGTCGGCACCGACGATGCAATCGGCTTCCAGGGTTTCCCGCGCGCCGCCGGCGGTCGCCAGCGCAAGGACGGCGCCGCGCTCACCCCGGGAGAGATTGTCCACACTGCGCCCGAGGCCGAGGCGCACATTCGGCAGGGCCCGCACGGCATCGAGCAGGATGGTCTGGAGGTCGGCCCGATGCACCACCCAATAGGGGGCACCGAAGCGCTCGCGCATCAGGGGCCCAAGCGCAATGCCGCCGATGGTGCGGCCGGACCGGGTCGCGCGGATCACCACCCGCTCGGGTTCGCCCGCGACCCGGCGCAGGGCGGCGCCGAGGCCCCAGGCGATGAGCTGCCGGCTGGCATTGGGCGAGAGCTGAAGCCCGGCGCCCGCCTCCGCGAAGCCCGTGCGGCGCTCGACGACGGTGACCCGGTGCCCGGCGCGCCCGAGCGCAAGCGCCGTCGTGAGCCCGCCGATGCCGGCTCCGACGACGGCGACGGAAAGCGGGTTCACGGGGGAGGGATGCTAGCGCGAGGCCGGGCTCGTGGCGAAGTCGTTCTGCAGCCGGCATTCCGCCGGCCGCGCCTGGTCGGCCTCAAGCGACGGGTCGTACTTGAACAGCGTCGAGCAATAGGAGCAGACGATCTCGGTGTCGTAGCCCATGTCGAGGAAGATGTGCGGATGGTCGAGCGGCGGCAGCGCGCCGATGCACATGATCTCCTTCGATCCCACATGGATGACCGGGACGCCCGGCTCGTTGTGGAAGTGGGGAGTGCCCTTGTCGGCCATTGTGCTTGCCCTGATTGTCAGCGATTGCGGCGCACCATAATGATGTCCCGCCCACAATCCTAGTCCGGGGTTGACGCGGCTCCCCACCCTCAAGCGGCGCATGCACCGCGATGCGTTAGGCCTTGATCGTTCATGGATTTTTTCAGTTCTGACGGCGTCCGGATCGCCTATATCGACATGCCGCCCGAGAGCGGCGCCGGCGATCCGATCCTCTTGATCCACGGCTTCGCCTCGAACCATGCGGTCAACTGGGTCAATACCTTGTGGGTGAAAACCCTCACCCGCGCGGGCTACCGCGTGATCGCCCTCGACAACCGTGGGCACGGGCAGAGCGAGAAGCTCTACGAGCCGGAAGCCTACCACTCCGCCGTCATGGCCGGCGACGCCCTGCGGCTCCTCGACCACCTCGGCATCGAGCGCGCCGACGTGATGGGCTATTCCATGGGCGCGCGGATCACCGCGCATGTGGCGCTCGAAGCGCCGGCCCGGGTGCGCTCGGCGCTGCTCGGCGGCCTCGGCATTCATCTCGTCCAGGGCGTGGGCCTGCCGCTCGGCATCGCGGATGCCATGGAGGTGGCCTCGCTCGCCGATCTCACGGACCCGCAGCAGCGCATGTTCCGCGCCTTCGCGGAGCAGACGCGGAGCGACCTCAAGGCGCTCGCGGCCTGCATCCGCGGCTCGCGGCAGACGCTCTCGGTGGAGGACGTGCGCCGCATCGCGCTGCCCGTGCTGGTGTCGGTCGGGACCGCCGACACGGTGGCGGGATCGGGGCCGGAACTCGCCGCGCTGCTGCCGAACGGTCGCGCCCTCGATATCCCCGGCCGCGACCACAACCTTGCGGTCGGCGACAAGATCCACAAACAGGGCGTGCTGGAGTTCCTGGCCGAACGGCCGTGAGCAGGTCCACAAACAGGGTGCGCTGGAGTTCTGGCCGGACGGCCGTGAGCTTCGTTCTCGGGAAGGTAACATGAGCCGCACTTTTTTGGGCGCGAACGGCAACCGCCTGGTGGCGAGCGAGATGGGGGCGGCGGGCCGACCGGTGCTCCTGCTGCACGGCGGCGGCCAGACGCGGCATGCCTGGAGCAAGACGGCGCGACGCCTCGCGGAGGCCGGCTTTCATGCCGTCACCCTCGACCAGCGCGGTCACGGCGACAGCGAATGGCCCGCCGAGGGCGGCTATGCCTTCCCCGATTTTGCCGACGATGCCGCGGCGGTGGCGCAGCAACTCGCCGCGGAGCAGAGCGCGAAGCCCATCGCGATCGGCGCCTCGCTCGGCGGCATCGCGGCGCTGCTGGCGCTCGCGCGTGCGGGCGAGCCCGTGTTCGGCGGGTTGATCCTCGTCGATATCGTGCCGCAAATGGACCCGAAGGGCGTCGATCACATCCAGGGCTTCATGCGCGCCCGCGCGGCCGAGGGCTTCGCGACCATCGAGGAGGCCGCGGAAGCCGTGGCGGCCTATCTCCCGCATCGGCCGCGCCCGACCTCGCTCGACGGCCTCAAGAAGAACCTCCGGCGCCACCCGGACGGTCGCTGGCGCTGGCATTGGGATCCGCGCTTCCTCGACGGACCGCGCTCCATCAACACGGATTGGGAGGAGGTGGGCCGCACCCTCGATGCCGCGACGCGGGCCCTCGCCGTGCCGACGCTGCTCGTGCGGGGCGGCTCCAGCGAACTCGTGACGAGCGAGGCCGCCCGGGCCTTCATCGCCGCGGCGCCTGGCGCGGAATATGTCGACGTCGCGGACGCGCGCCACATGGTGGCGGGCGACCGCAACGACGTGTTCGCGAACGCCATTCTCCACTTCCTCGGCCGCCGATTCGAAGCCGGACCGGCCCGCAAGGCTTCGTCATCATGACGCGCCTCGACAGCGTCATCCGCCGCCTCACGGCGCAGCGCGCGCTCCTCGATTGGGCCGCGGCCGACACGCGCGACCGCCCGGGCCTCGTCCTCGAACTCGGCCTCGGCAACGGCCGCACCTACGATCATCTGCGCGACCGCCTGCCGGGACGCGACATCTGGGTGTTCGAGCTGAAGCCGGCCGCCCATCCCGACAGCACGCCGCCGGCCGACCGGCTCGTGGTCGGCGACATGCTCGACACCCTGCCGCCGTTCCTGGAACGCTTCGGGCGCGGATGCGCGGCCTTCATCCATGCGGATATCGGCACGGGCGTCGAGGAGCGGAACCGGCGTTTCGCCGAGGCGCTCTCGCCGCTCGTCGAACCCCTGCTCGCCGAGGGCGCGATTCTCGCGGCGGATCAGAGGATGACGCTGCCGGGCTGCCGTGACATCTCGGGCGAAACCGCCGTCACCGAGGGTCGCTACTTCGTCTATCGCCGCTAGCGCCCGGTGAAGACGGGCTGGCGCTTTGCCAGGAAGGCGAGCCGCCCCTCGCGGTAATCGGCGCTGTCGAAGCAGGCGTCGGCCAGCGCCTTCGGGTCCGGCGTATCGGGACCCGCGAGGCCCGCGGCGCTGTCGATCGCGGCTTTCGCGGCCTCGAGGGTCAGCGGTGCATTTGACGCGATGGTGCGGGCGAGCTCCAGCGTGGTGCTCTCCAGCTCCTCGTCCGACACCACCCGCTGCAGCATGCCGAGGGACAGCGCCTCCGCGGCGCCGATGCGGCGGGCGGTGAAGAACAGGTCCTTCGCGGCAGCAGTGCCGAGCGCCGCCACCACGAGGCTCATGGCGCCGGGCGGATAGCCGACGCCGAGGCGGGCGGCCGGGATCCCGAAGGTGGCGCCGGCTTCGGCGAGGCGCAGATCGCAGGCGAGCGCCAGCCCCACGCCGCCGCCGAGGCAGAAGCCGCGGATCATGGCGATGACAGGCTTCGGGCAGCGGGCCACGGCCCAGAACGCCGCCTCGTTCTCGGCCTCATAGCGCCGCCCGCCGGCGGCATCCGCCCGCACGGTCTCGAACTCCGAGATGTCGGCGCCGGATGCGAAGGCGCCCCCGCCGGCGCCGCGGATCACGATGGCCCGCACGCGCTCGTCGGCGGCCAGCGCCGCCATGATCGCGGGGAACGCGCTCCACATGTCGAGATCGAGCGCGTTGCGCTTCCCGGGGTTGTCGATCGCCACCGTCGCGACGGCGTCATCCAGGGAGACGACAAGCTTGGATGTCGGCGAGGGCAGGGGCATCGCAGGAGCCTCGAAAGGGGCTTGGGAGACGGCGCCAACAGGCTTACCTATCTAGCCTGTTCCGGGCCATCCGCCGCAAGGCTGCCGCCCGGACCGATGGATGGAGATGAGCATGAGCCAGGCTCGCTTGAAGACGGAACCCGTGGCCGGAGTGGTGGATCCGGTTTGGAGCCGGCTGCGCCAGGAGGCCGAGGCGATCGTCCGCGACGAGCCCGTGCTGGCGAGCTTCGCGATCGGCACCATCCTGAACCAGCCGAGCTTGGAGGCGGCGGTGATCCATCGCATCGCCTGGCGCCTCGGCCATCCGGCCTTGCCCCCGGACCTCCTCGAACAGGCCTACCTCGAAGCCGTGGCGGACGATCCGAGCATCGGCCAGGCCTTCCGGGCCGACATCGTCGCGGTAGCGGACCGGGACCCCGCCGCCACGCGGTTCATCGAGCCGGTGCTCTACTTCAAGGGCTTCCACGCCATCCAGACCCACCGCCTCGCCCATTGGCTCTGGCATCGGGGGCGGCACGATCTCGCGCTGTATCTGCAAAGCCGCTCGTCGGAAGTGTTCCAGACCGACATCAACCCGCAGGCCCGGATCGGGCGCGGCATCTTCCTCGATCACGCCACCGGCCTCGTGGTCGGACAGACGGCGGTGATCGAGGACAACGTGTCCATGCTCCAGGACGTGACGCTCGGCGGCACCGGCAAGGAGCGGGGCGACCGTCATCCGAAGATCCGCCGCGGCGTGCTCATCGGCTCCGGGGCCAAGATCCTCGGCAACATCGAGGTCGGCGAATGCGCCCGCGTGGCAGCCGGCTCCGTGGTGCTCCAGCCCGTGCCGCGCAACACCACGGTGGCGGGCGTGCCCGCCAAGGTGGTCGGCACGGCAGGCTGCGCGGAGCCCTCCCGCTCCATGGAGCAGCTGCTCAATTTCATGGACGGCATCTAGGCCCCGGTTCGCGCGGGGCTTCGAGCGCGCGAACCGATTGCTGTCCTCGCGGCTCGCCTGGGAAGCCGCCGCGAACCGATCGCCCTTGCCCGCGTTCCCTTCCTCGTGGCAAGGGCAGCCTGTCCGTCGCCCGGCTCCGTCCGGGGCGGGGCCGCAGCCGCCGCGAGGCCGGTCGCGGCGGGGCACCAGATCAGTGGTTTCAGAAAGGGTTCGCAGTGGACAAGAGCGAAATGGGCAAAGTGGAGCGCTACCTGCGCCAGACCTTTGCCAACCATTCCATCCGCGTCGTCGCACGGCCCAAGAAGGACGATTCGGCCGAGGTCTATATCGGCGAGGAGTTCGTGGGCGTGCTCTTCGTCGACGACGAGGACGGGGACCGCTCGTTCAACTTCACCATGGCGATCCTCGACACGGATCTCGACGAGTAGCTCCCGGGCGCTGGCCGAGGTCCCACCATGCCTCTTTACGCTCTCGACGACGTCGGCCCCGAGGTCCCGGAGGCGGGACGCTACTGGATCGCGCCCGACGCCCATGTGATCGGGCGGGTGCGGCTCGGCGTCGATGTGGGGATCTGGTTCGGCGCGGTCCTGCGCGGCGACAACGAGATCATCGATGTGGGCGCGGCGACCAACATCCAGGAAGGCGCCATGCTCCACACGGATCTCGGCGCCCCGCTCCTGATCGGCGCCGGCTGCACGATCGGCCATCACGCCATCCTGCACGGCTGTACGCTGGGTGAGAACACCCTGATCGGCATGGGGGCCACGGTGCTGAACCATGCCCGGATCGGCGCCAACTGCCTCGTGGGCGCCAACGCCCTCGTGACCGAGGGCAAAGCCTTCCCGGACAATTCGCTCATCGTCGGTTCGCCCGCCAAGGCGGTCCGGACCCTCGACGCCGAGGCCGTGGAGCGCCTGCGCTGGTCGGCGCAGCATTACGTGGAGAACTGGCAGCGCTACGCCAAAGCGATGAGGCGGATCGACTGATCCCGTCCGTCGGGGGCGCCTCGACGCCGCTGCAACGCGGAAAGGCGGATCGACTGATCCGCCTCCGAATCCCCGCCGGTCAGGCTTGGGGCTTTAGCGATTCGCGGTGGTGGTCGGGGAGGCGAGGCCGCCCAGCGAAACCCAGGTGGTGTTGTCGTGGCCTTCGCGCTTCACGAACACGTAGCCGGTCTGCTCCCATGGCAGCACGCTCTGGATCTTGTTGTCGAGGATGAAGTCGCCGCGGTCCGTGCGAACCATCAGCACCGCGTGGCCCTCGCCGAGCTCGTCGATCACCACCGTCATCCGCATGGCGCGCCGGGGCAGGCCGCGATCGACCAGCATCTTGCGCTTGAGGAGCTGGAAGTCCTCGCAATCGCCCATGCCGTCGTCCGGGAACTCCCAGCGGTCGACCAGGCCCCAATGCTCCTTGTCGGTGATCGGCTTGATGCGCTTGTTCACCGTGCGGTTCACCGAAACCAGGGCGTTCCAGGTTTCCTTGGTGAGCGGGATCACGGCCGGCTCGGCCGTGTCGATGGCGCATTCGGCGGGGAACTGCTCGCAGAACTTCACCCAGGCGATCACCGGCTTGGCGGTGCCCGACCGCTCCACGGCCTTGGAGCCGCTCGGCAGCGAGGCGAGGGTCTGGGCGTGGGTGGCGGCGCCGACCACGAAAAGCGGCATTCCGATCACGGCAACGCGCAAAAGCTTGCCGATTATGGCCGCGGCGCCGCTCTGACCGAAAGAAATGAACTGCCCGAAAAGCGCCCGCCGCATGCCCCGCACCGCTTGGTTAAGCTTCTTTTAACCAAAGCTGACAGGTTCGCGGCGGGGGCTCAAGCTCAAAGTAAAGGGCTGGTTAACGCGCCGCATCCGCCTTTGGTTCCAGACCAAGGACGCGCTTAAGCCTTGATTTTCATTGGGGATCGCTGTGGACGAAGGCGCCGCCCGGGCCGGAGGCCCTCCGGCGGGCCTCAGAGAATGATCGCTTCGCTGAAGCGGGCGCGCTCGATGATCGACAGAAACTCGACCGCGACGCCGCCGTCAAGATGGCGCACGACCCGGCCGGGGGTCCGGCCAAGGGTTAACAGGCTTCCGACCGGGGGGCGAGGGTCGAGCCGCAGGGCGGCTCCCGAGCGCGACACGTCGATGAGCCGGGTCGCCACCTCCCGCCCGTTCTCGAATCGTACCAGCACGGCGGTGGACAGGGGCACGATGCGCGGATGCCGCCGCTTGGAGAGCAGCCCGAGCGCCTGCCGGTCCTCGAGCCAGGCGAGCTGGGCCGCCAGCTTCTCGCGCTTCGCCAGGGTGCCCGAGAGCGTGAGCACGAAGCCCCACATGGTGTGGCGGACGACGGGGCCCTCCAGAGTGCCGAGCTCCTCCAGGTGCACGATCACCCGCTCGCCGACGGGCGGCCGCACAGGGGCGAGAATGGAGAGTTCGGTGAGCGAGATTTCCACCCCGAGGCAGGGATAATCCTGCCGGGTCGCGAGCCGATAGCGGCCGAGCAGCGACACCGCGAGCGGCTGATGCTCCGGGCGAGCAGGGCTCGGCGGAGGGGCTTTCAGCTGGGCGCCGGAGGGGTGGGTCATTCGCCGTCGTGGAAGGTGAGGTCCGGGCATCCCGGCCTGCAAGCGGTAAACGAGCGTCGTTAATACGCGCTTAAGAGGATGGCTCTGCCCCCACCGGATCGCGCCCGGCGGCCGCATGACGAGCCGGCCTTGCCCTTGCCGGACCGATCCGGAGCGCCGCAGGAAGAGGTGGCCTCGCCCGCGCCGGACCAGCCCGAGGCGCCGAATGAAGACGTGGCCTTGCCCTCGCCGGATTGAGGCCAGATGAGGGGGGATGCCCCGTCCTCCCCGATTCTCCCTGGCAGGCGCCCCATGACGCCTGGCGCCGGCTCCCGCGAACCCGTCTTCAACCTGCCGCGCGTGGTCCTCGCGACCATTCTCCTCCTCGTGGCGGTTCATGCCCTGCGCGTGCTCGCCTTGCCCGAGGACACCGACATCGAGCTGCTCATCGACCTCGCGGTGGTGCCGGCCCGCTGGAGCGTGGCGCTCGGGAATGCCACGCCCGAGGAGGTGCTGCGCCCCTTCGTGGGCGAGGAGGCGGGGGCCCGCCAGCAGATCATGGAGACCCTGGCGCGCTACGTGCTCGAGGGCGGGCCGAGGCCGTGGACGGCGCTCACCTATGCCGGGCTGCACGGGTCCTGGACCCATGTGCTCCTCAATTCCGTGTGGCTCGCGGCCTTCGGCACCCCCGTGGCACGCCGCTGCGGGGCAGGGCGGTTCCTGGTGTTCGCCGCCGCGAGCGCCGTCGGCGGAGCCGTGGCCCATGCCTTGACCCATCCCCTCGATGTCGGGCCCATGGTCGGTGCCTCGGCCGCGGTCTCGGGCATGATGGCGGCCGCGGCCTGGTTCATGTTCGCGCGCCCGAGCTGGACCCTGGAAGGGCGCCTCGCCGAGCCTCACGAGCGCCGGCGCGAGAGCCTGGCCTCGATGGTGCGAAACCGCAGCGTGCTCCTCTTCGTCGGCGTGTGGTTCGCGACCAACTACCTGTTCGCCTCGGTGGCGCAGCCGCTCGGACTCACGGACGCCAGCATCGCCTGGGAGGCGCATGTGGGCGGCTTCCTGGTCGGCCTCGCGCTGTTTCCGCTCCTCGACCCCCTGCAGCGCCTGCCCCTGCGCCGCCTGTCCTGAAGCGGCTCTTCCGGCTTGAATCCCGGCCGGTTTCGCCGGATCATCCCCGTTCGAGGTCGGGCTCTCGTCCGGTCCATGCCGGAGGACGGCGCGCTTCGCCCGGGCGAAGGCGATGCACGCTCTCGCGCCCGGGACACCGGGCCTCGCCGCGTCAAGGCGGCGGGCTCCCCAGGATACGGGGCCGTCCAGCGTTCGTCGCGGCGGCTCCCACGGGAGACAGGGCATGAACGTCGAGCACATCCTGCGCAGCAAGGGCCGTGACGTGGTGAGCATCGAGCCGAACCGCACCCTCGGGGAAGCCGCGCGGCTGCTCTCGGAGCGGAAGATCGGCGCCATCCTCGTGGGCGATACGTTCCGGCCCGTGCTCGGCATCCTCTCGGAGCGCGACATCGTCCGGGCCGTGGCGGCCCGCGGCGCGGCGGCCCTCGACGAGCCGGTGTCGGGCATGATGACCGAGAAGGTTGTGACCTGCACGGGATCCTCCGCGATCCAGGAGGTCATGGAGATGATGACCGACGGCAAGTTCCGTCACGTGCCCGTGATCGAGGGCGGCAAGCTCGCCGGCATCATCTCGATCGGCGACGTGGTGAAGAACCGGCTGGCCGAGATGGAGGCCGAGAGCCAGGCCATGCGCGAGTACATCGCGACGGCGTAAGTCCAGCGCCGGCGGATCGCCGCCCGAGAGCACGGTCCGCGATCGCGGACCGTCTGGGACCAAGAGCGAGGCTCCCGGCCCTCGTGGGGTCTCCTAGAGCACGGTCCGCGACTCGCGGATCATCTCCTGGAGATCGGGGAGGGCCCGTTCCGCGGCCTGGCGGCCGAGCTCGATGCACTCGGCGGCACGGTGGAACTCGAAGAGCCCCATCCTGGCGAGCTTCGGGGCGATCATCACGTCCGGCGGGTCGCCGGCGAGCCGCGATCGGGCGATGCGGTCCTGGGTGATGTTGAAGGCGTCGATCATCACCGTGGCGATGCCGGGCGCGTTCGGCTTCTTGGGCTTTTCGGGCTTGGGCACGCCGAACAGGCCCCAGCGGCGCGGCTCCTCGAGGGAGGCGTCCATCTGAGCCTCGTCCTGGGAGTCCTGGTCGAAGGGGAGGACGGTGCCCCGCGCCCGCACCTCGCTGTTGAGGTTCACGCAGATCACGAGGTCGGCTCCGAGCGCCCGGGCCGCGGTGATCGGGATCGGGTTCACGAGCGCCCCGTCCATGAGCCAGCGCCCCTTGATGAGCACGGGGTCGAAGATGCCCGGCAGCGCGTAGGACGCCCGCATGGCCTGGACCAGCGGTCCGCGGGTGAGCCAGATCTCGTGGCCGGTGACGAGCTCCGTCGCCACAGTGCAGAGCTTGACCGGCAGGGCCTCGATGCGGCGATCCGTGAGATCCTGGTCGAGCAGGCGCTGGATACGCCCGCCGCCGATGAGGCCCGATCCCATGATGTGGAAGTCCAGGAGCCCCATGACCCGGCGCTTGGTGAGCGAGAGCGCGAAGGCTTCGAGCTCGTCGAGCTTGCCGGCGGCGTAGCAGCCGCCCACCACCGCGCCGATCGAGCAGCCCGCGATGATGTCGGGGACGATCCCGGCCTCCGCGAGCACGCGGAGTACGCCGATATGCGACCAGCCGCGGGCAGCGCCGCCGCCGAGCGCCAGGCCGATCCTCAGCCGCGTGCGCGGATCCTGCTCTACCGGAGCATGCATGACGGTGTCTCCCGCGCCGCCTCCGCCCATTCCGGCGCCACGCCGGGGGATGCCGTCCCAAAACATGAGGACCTCACATCAGGCAAGAGATTGCATAAACCCGTGAAGGGCACGTGAATAACGTGCGAGCTGAGCCATTGGACGCAGGTTTCCCGTGGATAAGCGCCAAGTTTCGTATGTGCAGTGCGGCAAGACGGGCCGCTTCGGATCCCGAACGCCATGTGCGGTGCGGCGAAACCAGGAGCTCCAGGCACCCGCCTTGCGTGCAGTGCGGCGAAGCGCTTCGGAACGAGCCCCGGCAGCGGACGTTGGCCCTCCGGATCCCTCGAATCTGGAAAGTGACCTCATGGCGAACATGATCGCGCAGGCCTACGACCACATGACCCACGGCTCCGCCGAGCTCTCGATGACGGAACGGGGCATTTCGCTCGTGGCCGGCCTCGCGCTTGCCGCGGCGGGCGCCAAGCCGCGCCCGAACGTGCTCCTCAACGTGCTGGCGCTCGGCGCCGGCTCCTACCTCGCCTATCGCGGCGCCACGGGCTACTGCCCCGTGAAGGCGGCGCTGGTCGAGGACGACAGCATGCACCGCGAGCGCCTCGGCCGCTCCCGCGAACAGCTCGCCCGCTCGCACTAGCGGTCGATCGGATCAACAAAAAGGGCGGCTCCGGGAGCCGCCCTTTTCGTGTCGAGGGGGTGGAGGGCTTAGTAGCGGTCGGCGGTGCGACGGCCGGAGATCATGCCCCAGATCGCGAGCACGATGATCGCGCCCACCACGGCACCGATGAGGCCCGCGCCTTCGCCGGCCCGGTACCAGCCCACCGCCTGGCCGATCCAGGTCGCCAGGAAGGCGCCGACGATGCCGAGGATGGTGGTGAGGATGAAGCCCGAGGGCTCGTTGCGCCCAGGCATGATGAACTTCGCGATGATGCCCGCGATGAAACCGATGATGATCGTCCAGAGGATACCCATAGCGCTGCTCCTAAGCTGTGCCGAGACAGAACGCGCCAGGGAGGGCTCCGGTTGCAGGATTATCCGCCTTTACCGGAATCGCTTGTGAATAACAGCCGGCCGGTGCCGGGCTCCACCGACCGGTAGAAGCAGGAGCGGCGGCCCGTGTGGCAGCAGCCGCCATCGCCGGCAACCCGAACCTTGAGCCACAGGGCATCCTGGTCGCAATCGACCCGGATTTCGACCACCGTCTGGATCTGCCCGGACGTCGCGCCCTTGTGCCAGAGCTCCCCCCGCGATCGCGACCAGTACCAGGCCTCGCCCGTGTCGAGGGTGCGAGCCAGCGCCTCGGCGTTCATGTGGGCCACCATGAGGGGTTCGCCGGTTTCCGCGTCCGTGGTCACGCACGTCACGAGCCCGTCGGCGGAAAAGCGCGGCATGAGGGCGGCGCCTTCCTCGAGGTCGGCCTTGGAGCCGGCGGCCGGGAAGGGGGGGCAGAGCGCGCACATAGGTTTCCTCGCGGGGCCGGACCCGGCGGTCCGGGCCTGGCCTGCCTTCCTAGCGTCGCGCTCTAGGTTTTTCCATGTCGGAGCATGGTGAAGAACCTGGCCTGTTCGGCGGGTTCGTCGCGGAAGACGCCGGTGAACTGGGTGGTGAGGGTCGTGGCGCCCTGCTTTTGCACGCCGCGCATGCTCATGCACATGTGCTCGGCCTCGATCAGC
>DASZAZ010000030.1:0-29224 GCA_035944635.1 Microvirga sp. | reverse complement strand
TCGAGAACATGTTCGCTCGCCTGAAGGACTGGCGGCGTGTCGCTACCCGCTACGACCGCTGCGCCCACACCTTCTTCTCAGCCATCTGCATCGCAGCAGCCGTCACCTTCTACCTCAATCAATGAGTCCTGAGCCTAGCTCACCACGTCATAGCCGGACTTGGTCCGACCATCCATGACTTGGGACCGTTGCAAAGACGTGGGTGGCCGGGACGAGCCCGGCCATGACGGCTCACGAGCCGATCAGCGCATCGTAATCCGCGTGCGAGCCGATCCAGAACCACACCAACGCGTCGTCGCTCTCCACCGCGAGTGCCCGGTAGCGCAGGCCGACGCGGACGGACCAGTAGCGCCCGACGCGCTTGAAATGGAGCGACGGATGCTTGGGATCGGCCTTCAGCAGTTCATAGTTGCGATCCGCCAGGGCGCGCACGGGCTCCGGTAGCCGCTCATAGGCCGCCCAGAACGCCGGGCTCGCCACATGCCTCATCGCTCGCGTGTTTGCCCGGACTGATGCGTGGCAAGAGCGTCCTCGGCGAGCCGATCGAGCTTACCGCTCTTGGCATCGCGTTCGATGGCTTGGTCGAAGCGCTGTGCATCGAATGCTTCGAACCAGGCCCGAAAGGCGGCGAGTTCGTTGGGCGCGAGCTTCGCGACGGCTTTCTCGATGTCGTCGATGGTGGTCATGACGTCAGAATATCACAGAATGTGATGGCGGAGGACTAAAGGGCGCGGGGTGAGTACTCACCGGCTCAAGCGGCTACGCAGATGGAGAGTACAGCGGCTGGGATTTGATCTGGCTGACCATGGAAACGGTGCAATAACCCCACTCGTCCGCTGTTCTGTCAGCTGCTGGCTTCTGAATACTTCGGAGCGGCATCGACCTCGAAGGGCACGGGCAGAACAGCATACCTTTCCATGAACCGTTGTGCGTCTCTAGCCAAGATCTCTGGCGTTCTTGCATGCAGCTCTTCCAGTGTGGTCCACATGCCGAGCTGCCCAATTGACCAAAGCACAAGTCCGCGCCCGCCCGAAATCGCCAGTGGGTCTGCTCTGAAGAACAGATCTATAGCGTTGCTATGCGACAAATTCAGACCCTTCTTGGCACAAATATACGCGTATGTTGCCGGATGATCCTCCTTGATGAGGTTCATTACACTCCTACGCACCTTTGTGGCGCGCAACGCAGCTCGCCCGATGATCCAGCCGTCTTCGGACGAACACCACCTCGCTATGTCATCTAAGCACGCAGTAACGATATCAGAGGGTGCTTTGTAGGCGATCAGTTTCGCTGCAACGTGGTCACCACTTGCGTACCAATACCGAACAATCTCATCTGCGTCGAAGAATGCATTATGGTCAGCTGCAACTTTGAGCCAGCGCGCTTTTGAGCTGCGCAGGTTGTCGGCCTTCCAAGCCTCTACAATGGTATGCATTGTTTCCAGGCGACAGTATGTAGAGACCGCACTCAGAATCGAGTCCTTTGTGACCCGGTGGTTTCGCTGGGCACTGCGGTGGGAAAGCAATTGATGCGCAAGTCCATCAACATGAATTGCATCCTCTCCGCTTCGGGCGAGGTAGAGTATGCGGTTCAAGATAGTACGTCGGACTTTCGCTTCGCTATCCAGCAAAGCTAAGAGAGACTTGCACGCGTCCGGTAAACCGAGACACGCGACGAACGCGCTGAGCATGCCATGAAGTGGAGCAGGATTAGCCGACGAAAGCGCGATTATGTGCTGCAGCCTATTTTCGGATGTAGCCTCAGATGCCAACATTGTTAGCTCCACACCAACGATGCCCAAGCTCGCAGGGTAAGCATGTTAGCTGTCTAGCACGCCCTAACAATCTTGAATTGTGACTGCTCCTTGCTCTGATGCCGACTGCACATCGAGTGGTCCCGGATAGATCGGGCGATCACTGCCCAAAAGCTCTTCTCACCGCCTCCGCCCCGTCCCGCTCGAACCACCGCCCATGCGCGATCACCACGCGCTCCGGCGCCCAGGCGACCACGCGGGCCAGCGCCGCTTTCGCCTCGGCGCCCTTCAGGCGCAGCATGAGCCTCAGGTAAGCCGGCGGGCCGCCGTTCGGGGCCAGCATGCCGTTCACCTTGGCGAACAGGCGGGTGGCCGCCGGGAGCTTTTCGGGCTCCAGGTTCACCAGAAGGTCGGTGAGGAGGAGGGTGCGGGTGGGGCGGTGGAGGAACGCCACCTCGCGAAAGCCGCCGGCGCCGGGGACCACCACCTGCTCGAAGGTGCCGGCCCATTCCGGCGGGGGCGGCTCGTGGAGGTCGCGGTCGAGGCGCAGGCCCCCCTTTTTCACGTTAGCGCGGTTGCGCAGCTCCGGGGCCGCGGAGGTGACGGCCTGCGGGTAGGCCTGCTGCCAAGCCTTCAGATGTGTCCAATGGGCGATGTTGGGCGCCACGAGGTGACGCACGGGGCCGAGCGCATCGAGCGCCGCCTGCAGGGCAGGGGAATGGCGGGTCGGGGAGTGGAGCCACAGGCCCCCATCCGGCAGCCGCACCACCGTCATCCGCACCGGCAGCTCGATGAAGCCCGCCACCTTTTGCGGCCCGGAATCGACGATCCACACGCCGTCCGCGACGGGTTTCGGGGTGTCGAGCGGAGGGTAGGTGACATCGGCCATGGCGGGGGCTCCCTGTGGGCCGATCCCTTCTGGACGAGGGCGGCCGCGCGTCTGGATGACCTAACGCGCGGGAGGTGCGGTTCTATCCCTCGTTTCAGGGGAGAGCCTGCCCTCGGGCTCGACCCGAGGGGTGGCATCCTAAGGATGACGGGTGGGGTGTTGCGCGAAGCGCATCCTGCGATGCGGGGCCTAGAGCTCGCCTGCGGCGAACACCCCACCCTAACCCCTCCCCTGAGGGGAGGGAGGACTCACGAGCGGTATCGCGGGCGGTCCCCCTCTCCCGACCCTCGCTGACGCGAGGGCCACCCTCTCCCTCCAGGGGAGAGGGAAGGCGCGAGCCTACTCCGCGGCCTGGCGCGTCACCTTGGCGGCCTTGGGCTTTGCCGGCTTCCTGGCCTTGTCGGCCGCCTTGGCGGGGGCTGCCTTCTCGGGCTTCGCAGCCACCGACTTCGCGGCGGCCTTGGCCTTCTTCGGCGCCGGTTCGGCTGCGGGCCGCTTGATCGGGCGGCGGGCCAGCACTTCGCGTAAGAAACGGCCGGTGTGGCTCGCCTCCGAGGCCGCGATGTCCTCGGGCGTCCCTTGCGCCACGATCTGGCCACCGGCGTCGCCGCCCTCCGGGCCGAGGTCCAGCACCCAATCGGCGGTTTTGATGACCTCCAGGTTGTGCTCGATCACCACCACGGTGTTGCCCTGGTCCACGAGCTCGTGGAGCACCTCTAAGAGCTTCGCGACGTCGTGGAAGTGCAGGCCCGTGGTGGGCTCGTCGAGGATGTAGAGGGTGCGGCCGGTGGCGCGCTTGGAGAGCTCCTTGGAGAGCTTCACGCGCTGCGCCTCGCCGCCGGAGAGCGTCGTGGCCTGCTGGCCCACATGCACGTAATCGAGGCCGACGCGGGCGAGCGTCTGCATCTTCTCGCGGATGGTGGGCACGGCCTTGAAGAGCTCGCGGGCCTCTTCCACGGTCATGTCGAGCACGTCGGCGATGCTCTTCTCGCGATACTTCACCTCGAGGGTCTCGCGGTCGTAGCGCTTGCCCTTGCACACGTCACAGGTGACGTAGACGTCGGGGAGGAAGTGCATCTCGATCTTGATGACGCCGTCGCCCGAGCACGCCTCGCAGCGCCCCCCCTTCACGTTGAAGGAGAAGCGGCCGGCCTGATAGCCGCGCGCCTTGGCCTCGGGGAGCCCCGCGAACCATTCGCGGATCGGCGTGAAGGCGCCGATATAGGTGGCGGGGTTCGAGCGCGGCGTGCGGCCGATGGGGGATTGGTCGATGTCGATCACCTTGTCGAGGTGTTCCAACCCCTCAAGGCGATCGTGCGAGGCGGGGTGTTCGAGGGCGTTGTTGAGCTTTCGCGCCACCGCCTTGTAGAGGGTGTCGATAATGAGCGTGGACTTGCCGCCGCCGGAGACGCCGGTGATGCAGGTGAAGGTGCCGAGCGGGATTTCTGCGGTCACGTTCTTGAGGTTGTTGCCCCGGGCCCCGACGAGCTTGAGGCTCTTGCCCTTCTGCGGCTTGCGGCGCGTGGAGGGCACGCGAACGCTCATCTCGCCCGTGAGGTACTTGCCCGTGAGCGAGTTCGGATCGCCCATGATCTGATCGGGCGTGCCCTGGGCTACGATGTTGCCGCCGTGGATGCCGGCGCCCGGGCCGATGTCGAACACGTAGTCGGATTGCAGGATCGCGTCCTCGTCGTGCTCCACCACGATCACGGTGTTGCCGAGGTCGCGCAGGCGCTTCAAGGTGCCGAGGAGCCGCTCGTTGTCGCGCTGGTGCAAGCCGATGGAGGGCTCGTCGAGCACGTAGAGAACGCCCGTGAGGCCGGAGCCGATCTGGGAAGCCAGCCGGATGCGCTGGCTCTCGCCGCCGCTGAGCGTGCCGGAGGCGCGGGCGAGGGTGAGGTATTCGAGGCCCACATCCACGAGGAAGGTGAGGCGGTCGCGGATCTCCTTCAGGATGCGGCCCGCGATCTCGTTCTGCTTTTGATTGAGCCTCCCCGGCAGGTCGCCGAACCACAGGCCTGCATCGCGCACGGACAGCGCCGTGGCATCCGCGATGTCCGAGCCCGCGATCTTCACCGCCAGCGCCTCGGGCTTGAGGCGCTTGCCGCCGCAGGCCACGCACGGGCTCTCGCCCATGAAGCGGGAGATCTCCTCGCGGGCCCAATCGCTCTCGGTTTCCTTGAAGCGCCGTTCCAGGTTCGGCACCACACCCTCGAAGGGCTTCCTGACCTCGTAGGCCCGCAGGCCGTCGTCGTAGGCCATGCGGATCGATTCCGAGCCCGAGCCGTGGAGGATGGTGTTGCGCACCTTCTCGGGCAGATCCTTCCACTTGGTCGTGGTGGTCACGCCGTAATGCTTGGCGATGGCGTCCAGTGTCTGACCGTAATAGGGCGAGGTGGATTTCGCCCAGGGCGCGATGGCGCCGCGCTTGAGCGTCACGGTGTCGTCCGGCACCACGAGGTCCGGATCGACGCGCATTTCATGGCCGATACCCGCGCAGGTGGGGCAGGCCCCGAAGGGGTTGTTGAACGAGAACAGCCGCGGCTCGATCTCAGAGATCGTGAAGCCCGAGACCGGGCAGGCGAACTTGGACGAGAAGGTGATGCGCTTGGCTTCCCCGTTCTCCTTCTCGTCCGCGTATTCGACGATCGCGATGCCCTCGGCGAGATCGAGCGCGGTTTCGAGGGAATCCGCCAGGCGCGCCGCGATGTCGCCGCGCACCACGATGCGGTCCACCACCACGTCGATGTCGTGCTTGAACTTCTTGTCGAGGGTCGGGACCTCGTCGATGGCGTAGTATTCGCCGTCCACTTTCAGGCGCTGGAAGCCCCGCTTCTGGAACTCGGCGATCTCCTTGCGGTACTCGCCCTTGCGGCCGCGCACCACGGGCGCCAAGAGGTAGAGGCGGGTCTTCTCGGGCAGCTCCAGCACCCGGTCCACCATCTGGGACACGGTCTGGCTTTCGATCGGCAGGCCGGTGGCGGGGGAATAGGGGATGCCGACCCGCGCCCAGAGCAGGCGCATGTAGTCGTAGATCTCGGTGACGGTGCCCACCGTCGAGCGCGGATTGCGCGAGGTGGTCTTCTGTTCGATGGAGATGGCGGGCGAGAGGCCGTCGATCTGGTCCACGTCCGGCTTCGCCATCATCTCGAGGAACTGCCGGGCATAGGCCGAGAGCGATTCCACGTAGCGCCGCTGGCCCTCGGCATAGATCGTGTCGAAGGCGAGCGACGACTTGCCGGACCCCGACAGCCCCGTGAACACCACGAACCGGTCCCGGGGGATCATCAGATCGACGTTCTTGAGGTTGTGCTCCCGTGCGCCGCGGACCGTGATCACGCGGGCATTGGGATCGCCGGCACGGGCGCGGTCGAACAGGTCGTCGAGGGAGGAGGCCATGTTTTGCCTAAGCTTTGTCGGTTCGGCGGCCGGCGCCGGAGCGGCTCTATGTAGGATGCCGCGCCTGGAAATGCACCGGAGGATTCGCGCCTGAAAGCCTAGAACAAAGGCGGAACGACGGCAATCGCGGCAGGCCGCCAAGGAGCCTGCCGCTCGCTCGCTGCCGCGCTACAGCACCCGTGCCGCTTCGACGTATTGCGCCAGACCATGCCCGAAGGACCAGTTGGCCTTGTCGACTTCCACGAGGTTGATGAACACGTCCTCGGGCCGCACGCCGGGGCTTTCGCCGAGCCGTTGCGCGATCTGCCGGAACAGGGCCTTCTTCTGCTCCAGGGTGCGGGTGTTGCTGACGGTGAGCTGAATGAAGAGCGCATAGTCGCTGCGCGCGATGCCGAGACAGGTGGGGCTGTAGCGGAAGTTCGCAGCCTCATGCTCCCGGATGGTCATGAACTGGTCGTCCTCCGGCACGTCGTAGCTTTCGCGCATCGCCCGGTAGAGGCTGTCGAAGAGCGCCTGCCGATAGGCTTCCGATTGTCCGCTGCGCATGGAGATTTGAACGAGCGGCATGGTGGGTCCTTTCCGTCCGCACAGGCTTGACAATAGATGCTCCCCTTAGATTTCGGTATGTTATCGAGCACAATATCAATGATAACAGTCTGAAATGATGGTCCGCCCCCTCGATCTGCAGGCCGTGCAGGCCTTCATCCTCATCGCCGAGCTCGGCAGCTTCACCCACGCGGCCGAGGCTATGGGAACGACGCAGGCCGCGGTGAGCCTGAAGCTGAAGCGCCTGGAAGACCGGCTCGGCTGCCGCCTGGTGGAGCGGACGCCGCGCCATGTGGAGCTGTCGGCGCGGGGCGCAGCCTTCCTCGACCATGCGCGACAGCTGGTGGAGGCCCACGAGCGCGCGCTCGCCCCGTTGGCGGAAGCCCGGCAAAGGCTCGCCGTCGGCATCAGCGATCATGTGGCCGGGCCCGAGCTTCCCGCCCTCATCGCGCGGATGAACGCGCAGGATCCGCAGCTCCTGATCGAGATCAGAATCGGGTCGTCGGGGGATCTCCTGCAGGGCTTCGACCGGCGGGAGCTCGACGCCGCCGTCGTCCGCCTGCACGCCGGGCGGACGGATGGGCAGGTTCTCACGGAAGAACGGTTCGGCTGGTTCGCAGCTCCACACTGGCAGCATCGCGCAGGCGAGCCCCTGCCATTGGCGACCCTGGCCGAACCCTGCGGCGTGCGGGCGCTGGCGGGGCAGCTTCTCGATGGCGCCGGCGTGCCCTGGAGGGAGGTCTTCGTCGGCGGAGGCGTGGCGGCTGTCGCCGCTGCCGTGACGGCCGGGCTCGGCGTGGCCGCCCTGGCGCCGCGCATGCTGCCCTTCGGTGCGGTCGATGTGGGGCCGAGGCTCGGGCTGCCGGACCTCCCGCGCTTGCCCGTGCTGCTCCACTCCCGGATCCGGGACGGGCGCCCGCGCGATGCGCTTGCGGCGCTGTCGGCGGCCTTCCGGAGCGCGGTGAAGGGTTAGCGGGCGACTGGCGGGCGCCGCCGGCGCGACAGGGCGAAGGGCTGTGCAAAACCCGCTTTATCCTTGATTTTCACCGAGAACAAAGATAGAACAAACATTGCCGAGCCGGCGGGGTTTTGCTTGTGTGAGCACCTTGCGTGGACGGTGGCCGGTTCGAGCCGGTCGGTTGCCCATGAGTGCATGAACAGCGAGGAGAGATCGATGGCGGGCAGCGTCAACAAAGTCATTCTGGTCGGTAATCTGGGGCGCGACCCCGAGGTGCGCCGGCTCTCGTCCGGGGATCCGGTCGTAAACTTTTCCATCGCCACGTCCGAGTCCTGGAAGGACAAGGCGTCCGGCGAGCGCAAGGAAAAGACCGAGTGGCACAACGTCGTCGTTTACAACGAGAACCTCGGCCGTATCGCCGAGCAGTATCTCAAGAAGGGCTCGAAGGTGTACCTCGAGGGTCAGCTCCAGACCCGCGAATACACCGACAAGGAAGGCCAGCAGCGCAAGACCACCGAGGTGGTGCTGCAGCGCTTCCGCGGCGAACTCACGATCCTCGACAGCCGCAGCGGCGGCATGGAGGATGAGGACGGCGGCGGGCGCGAGACCGGCCGCGTGAGCCGTGGCGGCGATTTCGGCGGCCGCTCCTCGGGGGGCGAGCGTCGTCCTGCGGCGGCCGCCAGCGGCGGTGGTGGCGGATCGCGCTACAACGACCTCGACGACGATATTCCGTTCTAGTCGGATCGCGGCAGGAAAGCTTGCCTGGCACCGCAAGCGTTTCAAAGCCGCCCTTCGGGGCGGCTTTGTCATAAGGGCAAAGTGTTTAGGAGCGGCGGCTGTTGGCCGAGGGGGCGCCCGGCACGCCGAGGGGGCGTGCCACCCGCGCTCCGGCAAAGCTGGCATAGCGCGAGGGCACGCTTTGCAGCCAGCCTTCCGGCATGGGGGCGATGGCCACCGAAACCCGGCCGCTCGTGCCTGCAGCGGCGAGCCGAACGCTGCCACCTTCGACGATCTCTCCGGGGCCGACCCGGAAGGTGGCGAGGGGCGCCTCGTAGACCGCGCCGCTGCCGTCCATGAAACTGCCGGCTTCCACCTGCTTCGCGGCAAAGACGCGGGTGCCCTCAGGCCCCTCGCAGGTGAAGCGCACGATTCCGTATTCGCCTGCCGGCAGAACGGCGGCACCGGGCCGAGTGGCCGGGTCCGAGCTGCCCTTCAAGGGCACCGTGCGGCCGATATCGATGGAGCGCCCGCTCATGACCGGCTTCGCCAGCGAAGCTGTCACCTCGCGGCAGCCTTCCTCGTGGAGCGAGGTGTGGACGAGCAAAACTCCGGAGCCCGTGTCGGCGAGAGACCGGGCATCGGTGAGCCCCACCGGCGCGCCCGCGCCCAGGCAGCCGCCGAGCCCCGCGGCCAGGGAGGCGACGAGGAGGGTTGTCCTGAAGGGGCGCGCGACCGCATACATGCCAAGAGAAAAAGCCTGAGAACTGGGGCGGTTTCATGAAGGACTAAACTCAGGCCAGCGGTCTCGTTCATCGCACCTGAAGGGCGACGAGAAACTGCTCAGCTTCCTATCCACGATAAGCCCGAGGAAACGAAGATGGCGCAGTTCCGACCGCGTGACCTTCAGAGTCCCCAAGAGATCCAGCAGACACCCGAGGGGCTGTTGCCCCCTCGGTCAATTGAGAAAGGCCGTCGAGAATTGGCCGGGCTCGATCCCATACAAATTCACAAAGCCGCCGCCCGACAGCACCAAGCCCATTCCCTCGGCCGTGTCCTGCACCGCGTAGGACTGGCCCGAAAGGCGGATGCGGTCGCCCGCCGCGAATGAGAAGTCCATAACGGCGTCAAAACCGGAATTGGCCTCAAAGATAAATGTATCGGCGCCCGCTTCACCGTAGAAACGGTCGTCATTGAGGCTACCGTAGATGACGTCGTTACCGTTGCCGCCGTAAGCGACATCGTTGGCAGCTCCGCTCCAGATCGTGTCGTTGCCGTCGCCTGCATCGATCAGGTCCTCGTCGCGAAGGCCCGACACGAGATCGTCCCCGAACCCGCCCGAGAGGGTGTCGCGGCCCATAGCGCCATAAACATGATCGTTGCCACCTTCGCCCATCAGCATGTCGTCCCCCAGCGCACCGTAAAGGGCGTCGTTGTCGTCGCCGCCATAAAGACCGTCAGCGCCCTGTCCGCCGAACAGGAGATCATTCCCGGCCCCGCCATAGGCGGCGTCATTGCCCAAACTGCTGAAAATCGTATCGGCGCCGCCATTGCCCTGAAGAATGTTGTCGGCGGCATTCCCGATCAGCCGATCATGGCCTGACCCGCCGACCGCGTTCTCGATGACGGTCGTATGGGACGTGACGAGATAGCCCTACGTTGTCATCCCGGCGGCGAAGTAGGAGATGCCTCCAATACCGAGATCGATCGTTACGCTAGCGCCCTGCGCTTGTGCGGTGATGGTGTCATTGCCGCCGACATCGTAGATCGTCGCGCCATAATCTTCAGCGGCAAGGGTGTAGGAAGAATTATCAGCGCGGTTGGAGGTGTTTGCGCCATAGAGATGCTGGAGCGCGATGATGTCGAAGTACATCGGGGTGGCGGCGTTCCCGTAGTCGGGCGTATTCGGCCCGTCATAGGACATCATCGTCCATTCTTGACCGTCAAATGCTCCGAGCCCCACGTCGTAGAAGGTCGGGCGGCCGGAGAGGCCACCGTCATGGGGATGTTTCAAGCCTAAGGCGTGGCCGATCTCGTGTAGAACGGTCTGGTACGTAAAGGACCCGGGATTATCCTGTAGCAACCAATCGTGGTTGAACCACACGTCGCCCTCAGCATTCGGGTAGGTCGCCTGAGAGTAACCATAGTAACCGACGACCTGCTCGGCCAAAGTCGTGTTGGGCGGAATGCCAAGTGCCGCTGCGGTGGAGCTACGTATGCCACCGCTGTCGGTGATGTTCATGGTGATGTCGGCATACGAGTTGTTCGGGTGGTTGAAGTGCCCAGCATAGACAAAGTCTACGTTAATGTAGGCTTCGAGCGTATCGAAGATGAATGAAATCGTCTCATACGCGCTGGAGTCCATGTTCCACGCGTAATAGGGCGTGTCGGCAAAGCCCCATGTGATCTGCCGCGATCCGTCGAGCTGCCAGTAGGAGCCATTCAGCATTCCGTCGATGGATGCGATGCCGGTCAGCGGCAGCAGCGTTGTGGAGGGGGTCGCCATAGGGAGTCCTCAGATGCAGTAACGCCAAGGTTTCCCGTTTTGGTAGAAATCACAAGATGCCGTCGGGCATTTCCTGCTGACGTGCACCCCTGCTATCGAGCAGTAATGGTAGGTGACTTGCTCAACCCTGATGCATTCGTCGCCGGCTTATTCAGGGTAAGGGCGGCACCCACCTTGGGGGACAAAGTCACAGCGTCAGGAGCGTATGCGCCAGCACGTGGTACGCTCGGCATGCCCCCAGAGGCGATGACAATTGCTGATCGAGTGCGATCTGATCCGGGCGCCCCATCCCAAAGTTGCGCACGATGCAAAACAAGGCTTCTCCCTTGCCGCATGCCGAGATAGGCCCGGGTTCCATGAAACCCGACACATTCGCCGCCGTCTCGTGGAGCGGCGGCAAGGATTGTTGCCTGGCGCTTCACCGCGCCCGGGCTGCCGGCTTCGATGTGCGCTACCTCCTCGCGATGTTCGACGAGACCGGCGAGCGGACCCGGTCGCATGCGATTCCGCGGGAGGTCATGGCGGCCCAGGCCGAGGCTCTGGGGCTGGAGCTCATGGCGCCCTCGGCCTCCTGGGCCGATTACGAGGCGATTTTCGTCGGCGCGCTGGGGGAGCTGAAGGGCAGGGGTGTCGGGCACGTGGTGTTCGGCGACATCGATCTCGCTCCGCACCGGGAATGGGAGGAGGGAGTCTGCGCGCGGGCCGGCGTGACTCCGCATCTGCCGCTCTGGCTCGAATCCAGGCCGGCCTTGGCTCAGGAGGTGCTCCGCCTTGGCTTTCGCCCAGTCGTGGTCTGCGCCGACGACCGCTGGCTCACGGCGGATTTTGCGGGACGCGCCTTCGACGCCGCGTTCCTCGCCGATCTGCCCGAAGGCGTCGATGCCTGTGGCGAGAACGGGGAATTCCACACCTTCGTGGTGGATGGACCGGGTTTTCGGGCGCCGGTGCCTGTTCGCATCAGAGCGGTCGAGACCCGCGACGTGCCCATTGGGGGCAGGAGCTACTTCTACCATTTCGCGCGGCTCGCGCTCGGTTGAACCTCCCTCCGTCGAACCGCTGCCCCGGGTTGACGCGTCCGTCCAAACGCGCGACGCCTGCCGCGGTTTTGGGCAGGCAGGGACGGCAAGAGCGATGGCCACCGCAGCGGACGAGGCGACGATCCAGGGTTTGAAGGCGTGGGTGCTGCAGGAGAGCCCCACCTACGCGGCCGCCGGGGTGAACGCGATGATGGACCTCGTGGAAGCCGAGGTCCGCGATGCCCCGATCCGGGTCGAGCGCGTGCCCGGCCAGCAGGGGTTGGGCGACACCCTCGTGCTCCGGGCCGGGCGCGACACCGGCCAGCCCGGAATCCTCGTGATGTCCCACCTCGACACGGTGCATCCCGTGGGCACCGTGGAGAACGACCTGCCCCTGCGAATCGAGGGCGACCGGCTCTACGGTCCCGGGGTCTACGACATGAAGGGCGGGGCCTATTTCGCGCTCCAGGCTTTCAAGGAGGCCGCCCGCTCGGGGCAGGCCGCGCTCCCGCTCGTGTTCCTCGTCACCCCGGATGAGGAGATCGGCAGCCCGACCACCCAGGGCCTGATCCAGGACCTCGGCCGCCGCTCGGCTTATGCGCTCGTGACCGAGCCCGCCCGGGACGGCGGCAAGATCGTCACGTCGCGCAAGGGCGTCGGGCGCTTCGACGTGCATGTGGAGGGAAGGCCTGCCCATTCGGGCTCGCGGCACCAGGACGGGCGCAGCGCCATCCGCGAAGCCGCCCGCCAGATCGTGCGGATCGAGGAGATGACCGATTACGAGCGCGGCGTGACCACGACCGTCGGGCTGGTCAACGGCGGCACCGCCATGAACACCATCCCGCAGCATTGCCGCTTCTCGGTGGATCTGCGCGTCGTGACCGCCGCGGACGGGGAGGCGTTCGAGCGGGCGCTGCTCGGCCTTCAACCCCACGACCCCGACGTGAAGGTGACGGTGAAGGGGGCCATGAACCGGCCGCCCTACGAGCGGACGGAGTCGGTGGAGCGCCTCTTCGCACATGCGCAGGCCTTCGCCCGTGAGATCGGCTTCGAGCTTCAGGACGTGCCCCGCACGGGTGGTGGTTCAGACGGCAACTTCACGGCCGCGCTCGGCGTGCCGACCCTCGACGGGCTCGGCATCGACGGGGACGGGGCCCACACCCTGCAGGAATACGGGCTCATCTCGTCCATTGCGCCCCGCCAAGCCCTCATGCTCAAGCTCCTGGAAACGCTCCGCTAGCATAACCAGCATTCACTGCTTCGTTCAGGAAGATGAATGCGCGTTCAGGTAGGATACAGAGAAGCAAAGCGTGGACAAATTGTAATGATCAACTTGGGGTCTTGTGGCGAATTGGTATGAAACCATTCGGCCGCTGGGCTGTTCTCCTTTCATGAGAATGGGCCGCTCGTGCGGCTCTTGGGCAGGAGAATTCCTTATGAAGAAGATGTTCGCTCTGGCTCTCGTTGGCGCTTTGACCGCTGGCGGTGCCATGTTCGCGGCCCCGCAGGAAGCGAAGGCGCAGGTCGGCCTGTCGATCGGCTTCGGCTCGGGCTTTGGCGGTTACGGCGGCGGTTACGGCTACGGTGGTGGTTATGGCTACGGCGGCGGCTACAACCGCGTCGGCTATTACGGCCCCCGGGTGGTGACCCGCCGCGTCGTGACCCCGGTCTATTACGAAGAGCCCCGCACGGTGGTTCGCTATGTCGAGCGTCCCCGCCGGGTGGTCCGCTACGTCCAGCGTCCGCGGATCGTGGAGCGCGTCGTGGTGCGCCAGCCGCGCGTCGTCACCCGCCGCGTAGTGACGACCTCGGCTCCGCGCATCGTCTCGCGCCGGACGTTCTACTAAGCCGCTCTCAAACGGCTCTTGAGACGGCGCGGGTTTCCCGCGCCGTTTTCGTTTGGCTAGAGGGTCGGGGTGCGGAACAGGGACTCGACCCCGTTGATGATGAACTGAACCGCCAGGCCCGCGAGGATCACCCCGAGCAGGCGGCTGAGCACCACGTTGCCGGTCACGCCGAGGAGGCGTGAGACCCGCTCGGCGCTCAAGAAGACCAGCAGGCAGGCCGCGACCCCGATCCCGATCATGAGCAGCAGGAGCGCCAGGGTGAGGGGGTTCCCGTCCGCCCGGCCCGCGAGCAGGATCGTGGCCGTGATGGCGCCGGGTCCCGCCATGAGCGGGATTGCGAGGGGGAAGGCCGCCACGTTGCGGATATGGTCCTCGGTGATCGCCACCTCGGCCGTGTGCTGCTTGCGCTCGTTCCTGCGCTCGAAAACCATCTCGAAGGCGATCCAGAACAGGAGCAGCCCGCCCGAGATCCGGAACGCCGGCAGCCCGACGCCCAGATAGCGCAGCACCACGTCGCCCCCCAGCCCGAAGAAGGCCAGGATCACGAATGCGATGATGGAAGCCCGGATTGCCACCCGCCGGCGCTCGTCCCCCGTCATGCCCCGGGTCAACGACATGAAGATCGGAGCGAGGGCCGGGGGATCGAGGGTGACGAAGAGGGTAACGAGGGCGGAGAGGATGTAGTCGCGCAGCATCGGGCGGTCCGAGTGAGCCCCGGTTATGGGGCGGGGGCGCCCGCTTGGCGAGGGGCACACCTCAGAGCCGGGGCTCTGCGTTAGCGGGCCTTTAAGCGGTTTCGTGCTCGTTTCAGGGGCGGTGCCAGGGGGCCGAGGCGAGTGTCGGCGCCGTGTCGTCCGGGAAAAACCGACGCGGTCTGATGCAGATTGCCGGGAAACCAAGCTAACCGGCTGATAGAAAAGGGGATCTTTGGACCGCAGAAGGATTTCCGAAAGCCTGGGACAACCTGCCGTTCGGCTTGAAAAAAGCCGCCCGATGGACCATCTAAGGAATTGATTTTGCTCAGATTCGTGAGGCCCGGCCGCGGCCCGCGAGGAGCCTGGCCCCACCGGCCGCCCGACCCGAGAAAGACACGCAGCCTTGACCGATCCGAACGACATTCGCTCCGGCGGCCCCGCCGGGGACCAGCCGGCAAGCGACATCAAGCCCGTTTCCATCGTCGACGAAATGAAGCGCTCGTATCTCGATTACGCCATGAGCGTGATCGTGAGCCGCGCGCTCCCGGACGCCCGAGACGGTCTCAAGCCCGTGCACCGGCGCATCCTCTACGCCATGCACGAAAGCGGGTACACGCCCGACAAGAAGCACGTGAAGTCGTCTCGCATCGTCGGCGACGTGATGGGTCAGTACCACCCGCACGGCGACCAGGCGATCTATGACGCCCTCGTGCGCATGGCGCAGGACTTCTCGCTGCGCCTGCTGCTCGTGGACGGGCAGGGCAATTTCGGCTCCGTGGACGGCGATCCCCCGGCGGCCATGCGCTACACCGAGTCCCGCCTCACGCGCGCCGCGATGCCGCTGCTCGAGGACATCGACAAGAACACCGTCGATTTCGTCCCGAACTACGACGAGTCCCAGCACGAACCGTCGGTCCTGCCGGCGCGCTTCCCGAACCTGCTCGTCAACGGCGCCGGCGGCATCGCGGTCGGCATGGCGACCAACATGCCGCCCCACAACCTCGGCGAGGTGATCGACGGCTGCATCGCCTACATCGAGAACCCGGATATCTCGGCGGAAGATCTCATCGAGATCATCCCGGGGCCCGACTTCCCGACCGGCGCCCTCATCCTCGGCCGCTCCGGCGTGCGCCAGGCCTATACAACGGGCCGCGGCTCCATCGTGATGCGCGCCAAATCCGAGGTCGAGGAGATCCGGAAAGAGCGCGAGGCGCTCGTGTTCACGGAGATCCCCTACCAGGTCAACAAGGCCTCGCTCATCGAGAAGATCGCGGATCTCGTCCGTGAGAAGAAGGTCGAGGGCATCTCGGACCTGCGCGACGAATCCGACCGCGACGGCATGCGCATCGTGGTCGAGCTGAAGCGCGACGCGGTGGCCGACGTGGTGCTGAACCAGCTCTACCGCTACACGCCGCTCCAGACGAGCTTCGGCGCCAATATGGTGGCGCTCAACGGCGGCCGCCCCGAGCTGATGACACTGAAGGACCTCATCCGCGCCTTCATCGACTTCCGCGAGGAAGTGGTGTCGCGCCGGACGAAGTTCCTCCTCGGCAAGGCCCGCGAGCGCGCCCACGTGCTGTGCGGCCTTGCGATCGCGGTTGCCAACATCGACGAGGTGATCCGCCTCATCCGCACGGCGCCCGATCCGAACGCGGCGCGCGAGGCCCTCATGGGCCGCGACTGGCCGGCCCAGGATATCGCGCCGCTCATCGCGCTCGTGGACGATCCGCGCCACCGCATCAACGAGGACGGCACCTACCGCCTCTCCGAGGCGCAGGCCCGCGCGATCCTCGATCTGCGCCTGCAGCGCCTCACCGCGCTCGGCCGGGACGAGATCGGTGACGAGCTCTCGCGGCTGGCCGCCGAAATCTCCGACTACCTCGAGATCCTGCGCTCGCGCGTCCGGATCATGGACATCATCCGCGACGAGCTCGCCGGCATCCGTGAAGCCTTCGCGACCCCGCGCAGGACCCAGATCGTCGACTGGGACGCGGACGTGGACGACGAGGATCTCATCGCCCGCGAGGACATGGTCGTGACCGTGAGCCACGCCGGCTACATCAAGCGCGTGCCGCTCTCCACCTACCGGGCCCAGCGCCGCGGCGGGAAGGGGCGCTCGGGCATGGTGACCCGGGACGAGGATTTCGTCACCCGGCTGTTCGTGGCCAACACCCACACGCCGGTGCTGTTCTTCTCCTCCCTCGGCCAGGCCTACAAGGAGAAGGTCTGGCGCCTGCCGCTCGGCGCCGCGAACGCCAAGGGCAAGGCCCTCGTCAACATGCTGCCCATCGAGCAGGGCGAGCGCATCACCACGATCATGCCGCTGCCCGAGGACGAGGCGTCCTGGGATCGGCTCGATGTGATGTTCGCGACCTCGCGCGGCACCGTGCGCCGCAACAAGCTCTCCGACTTCGTACAGGTGAACCGCGGCGGCAAGATCGCCATGAAGCTGGACGAGGGCGAGCACATCGTCGACGTGCAGATCTGCTCGGAGCACGACGACGTGCTGCTCACCACTGCTCGGGGGCAGTGCATCCGCTTCCCCGTCACCGATGTGCGCGTGTTCAAGGGCCGCGATTCCATGGGCGTGCGGGGCATCGGCCTCGCCGACGGCGACTCGATCATCTCCATGGCAATCCTGCGCCATGTGGAGGCGACGCCCGCCGAGCGTGCCGCCTACCTGAAGCAGTCGGGCGCGATCCGCCGGGCCGCCACGGGCGAAGAGGTCGAGGCCATCGAGCCCGAGGAGCCGACGCCGGAGGCCGAAGAGGCGGCGGGCGACGTGTCGATCTCACCCGAGCGTTATGCGGAGCTCGGTGCCGCCGAGCAGTTCGTGCTCACCACCACGGAGTTCGGCTACGGCAAGCGCTCGTCGTCCTACGAATTCCGGGTGTCGGGCCGCGGCGGCAAGGGTATCCGGGCTACGGATCCGACGAAGCTCAAGGAGATCGGCCATCTCGTGGCCGCGTTCCCGGTCGAGGTCTCAGACCAGATCATGCTGGTCAGCAATACCGGCCAGCTCATCCGCGTGCCGGTCGACGGCATCCGCGTGGTGAGCCGCGCCTCCAAGGGCGTGCGGGTGTTCAACACCGCCGCCAAGGAGCGCGTGGTCTCGGTGGAGCACATCGAAGGCGAGGATGTGGAGGAGGGGGGCGAGGCGGAGTAAGCCTCGCGTCCCTCTCCCCTGGAGGGAGAGGGACAGCGTGCGCAGTGCGCAAGGAGAGGGGGCCGTGAGTGCCACTCTCCTCAGCAATCTTGAAGCGGAGCCCGCCTTGAGACGGTGGCCTGACTTCCCCCTCTCCCGACCCCTGCTGGCGCAGGGGCCACCCTCTCCCTCCATGGGAGAGGGGAACGCGGTGCTTACGCGAAGGCTGCGGGCGCCAGGGTGGCGAAAGCGACGGCGAAGACGATGGCGAGACGGATGATCATGGGTGCCTCCTGTGCGGCGACCCCTTCCTCGCATTCCGCCGAACGGCCAGGCGTGCGCCGGCGCACGCGCGACGCTCAGCGCTCCAAAATGGCGATCATCTCCCGGTAGCCGCGGCGCCTTGCGTGGTCCAAGGGCGTGGCGCCCTCCCGGTCGGCGATGTTGCGGTTCGCCCCGGCGGCGACCAGCGCGCGGGCGGTCTCCTGATGTCGCAGGCCACCATCGCCGAGGATCACGGCCTCGATAAGCGCCGTCCAGCCGAGGTTGTTCACGTGATCCAGGGGCGCCCCGGCGCGGATCAGTTCCTTGACCACGCCGTCGTGTCCGAGATGCGCCGCGGCGATGAGGGCCGTGCCGTCGTAGCGGCTCGTGATCAGCTTGGCACTGGCGCCGTCGGCGAGCAGCGCCTTGAGCGTCGGCACGTCGTCCTGCACGGCCGCCACGGTCACGGCGTCGTAGCGCTGATGGTCGAGCAGGCCTGGATCGACGCCACCTCTCAGCAGGGCCGTCACGGCATAGGGCTTGCGGGCGAAGGCCGCGACGTGGAGGGCCGTGCGCCCGTTGCCGTCGCGGGCGTTGCGGTCGGCGCCGCCGATCAGCTTGCGGATCGCCTCCAAGTCGCCCGCATGGGCGGCCGCGTGGAGCCCGCGATAGGCGGCAGCCTCCGTGGCGCTCGGCGGCGTCTGGGCCTGCGCCGCAGGGGGCACCCCCAGGAGCGCCAGAGCGCCCCACCCCGCCAGCACCCACGACCTCCTGCTCCGACTGCCGTTCATCGTCTGCCTCCCGCTTGCCGCACCGCTCTGCTCAAGCTACGGCATAGCGCCATGATGCGCACGGCCCTGTATACCGGCACCTTCGATCCCGTGACCAACGGCCACCTCGACGTGGTGCGCCATGCCTGCCGCCTCGTGGACCGCCTCGTGATCGCGATCGGGGTGCACTCCTCCAAGGCGCCGATCTTCACCGCCGAGGAGCGGGCCGCCATGCTTCGCGAGGTCTGCGGGCCCATGGCCGCGGAGGAAAAGGCGCAGCTCGAGGTGGTGTCGTTCAAGGATCTCGCGATCCAGGCCGCGCGGCGCCATAGCGCGACGATCCTCGTCCGTGGGCTGCGCGACGGCACCGACCTCGATTACGAGATGCAGATGGCCGCCATGAATGAGGCCATGGCACCGCAGATCCAGACCGTTTTCTTTCCCGCGAGCCCGGCCGTTCGCCCCATCACGGCCACGCTCGTGCGCCAGATCGCGTCCATGGGCGGCGATGTCTCAGGCTTCGTGCCCGCCCTTGTCGCCGAGCGCCTGCGGTCCAAGTTCGAGCGGCAATAGGCTCTTTTCACCTTAGGGAGACCCCCATGAAGCGTTCCCTCGCCGTTCTGGTGCTCGTTCTCGCGGCTGCCGTTCCGGCCGCGGCCCAGCAGCCCGCGACCGACCCGCAGAACACCGTCTATCTCGACACCAAGGACGGCCGCGTCACGATCCGCCTGCGGCCGGACCTCGCGCCAAAGCATGTGGAGCAGATCAAGACGCTCACGAAGCGCGGCTTCTACGACGGGATCGTCTTCCACCGGGTGATCCCGGGCTTCATGGCCCAGACCGGCGATCCGACGGGCACGGGCACGGGCAAGTCCGACCTGCCCAATCTCGCGGCCGAGTTCACCCGAGAGCCCTACAAGGTCGGCACCGTCGGCATGGCCCGATCGCAGTCGCCGGATTCAGCGAATTCCCAGTTCTTCATCTGCTTCGAGGGCTGCGGCTCGCTGACCGGCCAGTACACGGTAGTGGGCGAGGTGACGTCGGGCATGGATGCCGTCCGCAAGATCAAGGCCGGTACGGCCGCGAACAACGGCACCGTCTCGAGCCCCGACAAGATCGTGAAGATGCAGCTCGCGGCCGACGCGCGGTGATGTTGGACTCAATCACGCGGGGAGGGGCGGTGCTCCTCCTCTTGCTGTGGCCAAGCCTTGCGGTCGCGACGGGGCACGAGGACGAGCGCTTCCGTGAACCGCCCCCGCCATTGCCGGAGACGCTGACCGGCACCGTGCGGCCGGGCTCCGGAACGAAGCTCGCCCAGGTGAACCGGATTCGCGAGGTCTTCGAAGCCATTCGAGGCTGCTGGGATCCGGCGGGCACCGGCTTCTCGGGCCAGGAACTCACCCTGCGGCTCGCCTTCAAGCGCTCCGGCGAAGTGCTGGGCCAGCCGCGGATCACCTACTACAAACCGGGCTCGGACCCGAACGCCCGGGAGGGGTTCGTCCGGTCCGTGCGGGCGGCCTTCGAGCGCTGTACGCCGTTGCCGTTCACCGATTCCCTCGGCGCCGCCATCGCGGGGCGGCCCTTCACCTTCCGCTTTATGGACACGCGGCCGCTCTAGAACCGCCGTTCCATCCGCACGTTGCCCTCATCGAACCAGGAGAGACCCATGGCGAATGATCCCGAAAACACCCTGATTCTCGAAACCACGAAAGGCCGCGTGGTCATCGCGCTGCGCCCCGATCTTGCGCCCGGCCACGTGGAGCGGATCAAGACCCTCGCCCGTCAGGGCTTCTACGACGGCGTGGTGTTCCACCGCGTGATCGAGGGCTTCATGGCCCAGACCGGCGATCCCACGGGCACCGGCTCCGGCGGCTCGGACCTGCCGGACTTGAAGGCCGAGTTCAACGCCGAGCCGCATGTGCGGGGCGTCTGCTCCATGGCCCGCACGAACCAGCCGAACTCGGCGAACTCCCAGTTCTTCATCTGCTTCGACGACGCGCGCTTCCTCGACAAGCAGTACACCGTTTGGGGCAAGGTCGTGGAAGGCATGGAGAACGTGGACAAGATCAAGCGCGGCGAGCCCGTGCGCGATCCCGACCGCATTGTGTCGATGAAGGTGATGGCCGACGCGGCGTAAAGATCCCTCCCTGCCAAGGGAGGGTGGCGCCCGGCAGGGCGACGGGTGGGATGGAAGCTCGGTGCTTTAGAGTTCGCGCTTCCGCCCCACCCGACCTCCGCTTGGCTTCGGCCACCCTCCCCTGAGCGGGGAGGGATAAGCAACCATGCGTGTCGACCTCTTCGACTTCCACCTGCCCGAAGACCGCATCGCGCTCCGCCCCGCGGAGCCGCGCGACGGCGCTCGGATGCTCGTGGTCCGGCCGGGGCAGGGGCTGGAGGATCGGATCGTCCGCGAACTCCCGGACCTGCTGCAGCCCGGCGACGTGCTTGTCCTCAACGACACCAAGGTGATCCCCTCGCGTCTCTACGGCATCCGCGTGCGCGGGGAGAGCGCGGCGAGGGTCGAGATCATGCTGCACAAGCGGGAAGGCGCCGACCGGTGGCTCGCCTTCGCGCGCCCGGCCAAGAAGCTGCAGGTGGGCGAGCGCATCCGTTTCGGGGAGGAGGCCGAGAGCACGGCCTGCGAACTCGTGCGCCTCGACGCCGAGGTGGAGGCCAAGGGGGAGGGCGGCGAAGTCGCCTTGAGGTTCTCGCTCACCGGCCCCTATCTGGACGAGGCCATCGCGCGGCTCGGCGAGTTGCCGCTGCCCCCCTACATCGCCGGCAAGCGCGCCACCGACGAGCGCGACCGGCAGGATTACCAGACCGTCTACGCTCGTGAGGAGGGCGCCGTGGCCGCGCCGACCGCGGGCCTGCACTTCACCGACGATCTCTTTCGCCGCCTCGACGCGCGCGGGATCGCCCGGCGGACGGTAACGCTGCATGTAGGGGCCGGCACGTTCCTGCCCGTGAAGGCGGAGGATACCACCGAGCACCGGATGCACGCCGAACGGGGCTCGGTGTCGGAGGCAACCGCAGCCGCTTTGAACGAGGCACGCGCACGGGGCGGACGGATCGTGGCGGTCGGCACCACATCGCTGCGGCTGCTGGAAAGCGCCGCCCGAGAGGATGGGACGATCGCGCCCTTCTCGGGCGATACCGCGATCTTCATCACGCCGGGCTACCGCTTCCGCGCCGTGGACCTGCTGATGACGAATTTCCACTTGCCGCGCTCGACGTTGTTCATGCTGGTCTCGGCCTTTTCCGGGCTCGAAGCCATGCGGGCGGCTTACGACCACGCCATTACGACCGGATACCGCTTCTACTCCTACGGCGACGCCAGTCTCCTGCACCGCGCCTGAGGCCATTCTCGCGCGGGTGCCCGAAGCGTCACAATGCCCCTTGCAAGCCGGGCTCCGACAGCGGCGATATGAGGCCCCGACCGGCGCGCCCGGTGCCTTTCCTCACCGCCAGGAACCTCTTGATGCGCTTCTCTCTGGGCCTCGCTGCCGCCCTCGCCCTTCAGCTGGCGTTCGCCGGGTCCGCGATGGCGCGCGCCGCCGAAGCGGAGGCCTGCCGCTCCGTTCGTTTCGCGGATGTGGGCTGGACCGACATCACCACGACGACCGCCCTCGCCAAGCGCATCCTGCGGGCGCTCGGCTACGAGCCGCAATCGCGCCTCCTGTCCGTGCCGGACGCCTACGAGGCCATGAAGAATCGCGAGGTCGACGTGTTCCTCGGCAACTGGATGCCGACCATGGAGGCGGATCGCAGGCCGTATGTGGACAACGGTTCGGTCGAGGTCGTTGGGATCAATCTCGAGGGGGCCAAGTACACGCTCGCGGTCCCGAGCGATCTCTATGAGGCGGGCCTGAAATCCTTTGCCGACATCGCGCGCTTCCGCGACCGCCTGCAGGGCCGAATCTACGGCATCGAGCCCGGCAACGACGGCAACCGCCTGATCCAGGAGATGATCGCGGCCAACAAGTTCGGCCTCAAGGGTTTCGAGCTGGTGGAATCGAGCGAGAAGGGCATGCTGGCCGAAGTCGAGTGGGCCGTGCGGCGCAAGCAGCCCATCGTGTTCCTCGGGTGGGAGCCCCACCCCATGAACGTGAAGTTCTCGATGCGCTATCTCGAAGGCGGCGACGCGGTTTTCGGGCCGAACCTCGGCGGGTCCACCGTCTACACCAATGCCCGCGCGGGCTTCGGCGCGGAATGTCCGAACGCCGCCGCCTTCATCAAGAATCTCAAATTCAACCTGGCCCTCCAGAACACCGTCATGAGCCTGATCCTCTTCGGCGGATTGGACCCGGAAACGGCCGCCGAGTTGTGGCTGAAGGTGAACGCGGACGCCTGGATCCCCTGGGTCCAGGGCGTCACGACCCGCGACGGGAGCCCGGCCATTCCGGCTGTGCGCCAGAGCCTCGGCATCCGTTAGGCGCCGCCGATACCCCGCCGGCTCGACACCGCCGCGGCCGGCCCGACATAAGCTCATGGTGCCCAAAACAGGACCCCGATGACCTCCGATCATTTCACCTTCACGGTCAACAAGACGGATGGCACCGCGCGCACGGGCGAGATCCGCATGCCCCGGGGCGTGATCCGCACGCCCGCCTTCATGCCGGTGGGCACCGCCGCGACCGTGAAGGCCATGTATCCCGACCAGGTGAAGGCGCTCGGTGCCGACGTGGTGCTGGGCAACACCTACCACCTGATGCTGCGGCCGGGACCCGAGCGCGTGGCGCGCCTCGGCGGCCTGCACCAGTTCATGAACTGGCCCTATCCGATCCTCACCGATTCCGGCGGCTTCCAGGTGATGTCGCTCTCGGCTCTGCGCAAAATCGACGAGCAGGGGGTGACCTTCCAGTCGCACATCGACGGCTCCACCCACCATATGACCCCGGAGCGCTCCATCGAAATCCAGGGGCTGCTCGGGTCCGACATCCAGATGCAGCTCGACGAATGCGTGAAGCTGCCGTGCCCCGACGACGTGGCCGAAAAGGCGATGCGCCTCAGCCTGCGCTGGGCGGAGCGGTGCCGCGTGGCCTTCGGCGAGCAGCCCGGTAAGGCCATGTTCGGCATCGTGCAGGGCGGGGCTGTGGAGCGGCTGCGGATCGAGAGCGCACGGGAACTCGTGAACCTGGACCTCAAGGGCTACGCCATCGGCGGCCTTGCAGTGGGCGAGCCCCAGGACGTGATGCTGCGGATGATCGAGACCATGGAGCCGCATCTTCCGGGCACGAAGCCGCGCTACCTCATGGGCGTCGGCACGCCGGACGACATCGTGGAGGCGGTGCGCCGCGGCATCGACATGTTCGATTGCGTGATGCCGACCCGCGCAGGCCGTCACGGACAGGCCTTCACGCGCTACGGCCGTGTGAACCTGAGGAACGCCAAGCACGCCGACGACCCGACGCCGCTCGACGCGGATTCGAAGTGCACGCCGACCAACACCTATTCCCGGGCCTACCTCCACCACCTCGTTCGCTCCAACGAGATCCTGGGCATGATGCTGCTCACCTGGAACAACCTGGCCTATTACCAGGAGCTGATGGCGGGCCTGCGGAAGGCGATCGCGGAAGGCCGCCTCAACGATCACATCGCCGAAGTGAAAGAGGGCTGGGCGCGGGGCGAGAGCGGCGGCACCGCCGAGCCTGCCATCCACGCGGACAACAGTGCTCCGGTGGCTAGTATAGAGTAAGATTGGCCTACCGCATGCTGGGAGGGCTCCGCTTGAACCAGCGCAGGGTAGCAATCTTGCGCGATGTGCTGGTTCTTGTAACCCCTTTCATGGGCCTTGGACTGGCGTATTCCGGTTTGAACGTTGTCCCCGCAGGATGGATTATCGCGGTAATCCTCGCCGGATTTGCCGTGCCGATAGCCTACGGCGTCTGGCAAATACGACGATGGCTCTTCGACGGTTGGCTTCTTATTCGGGTGGTCGATTGGCCTACGCGATGGCTGCTCTTTGGTGTCGTAGCGGGTGTCGCGGCCTTCCTGGGCATGTACTTTACCTATTTGCGCTAGAGATCACCGGCGCTTCGGACGTGCTGCGTTCGCGATGCATCGATAGCCTTGCACCCCAGGCGACTTACCCCATCGCTCTCAAGTGTCGGATGGGTCGTCCTGGTGCGATGGCCTGGGCGGCCTGGATGATGCCCTGGGCATCGATGCCGTAGTGGCGGTACAGATCCTGCAAGGTGCCGGTCTGTCCGAAATGCTCGACGCCGAGCGAACGCGTGCGGTGGCCCATCACCGAGCCGAGCCACCCCAGCGTCGCCGGGTGCCCGTCGATCACCGTCACCAGCCCGCAATGGGCCGGCACCTCGCCGAGTAGCCGCTCGATGTGCGAGCGGGCATGCACAAGCCCGCGCTCGCGCGCCCGCTGCGCTGCGGTCCAGCCGGCATTCAGCCGGTCGGCCGAGGTGATGGCAAGGAGCCCCACATCGCGCCGGTCCTCCGCCATGAGGCCCACCGCCTCGATGGCTTCCGGCGCCATCGCGCCGGTATAGGCGACCACGACCTGCGCGTTGGGGCCTGGCTTTCGCATCCAGTAGGCCCCGTCCACCACGTCCTCGGCCAAAGCCGGGGTCATGGCACGCTGGGGCTGGTCGAGGGTGCGGGTGGAGAGCCGCAGATAGACCGAGCCGCCGGTCTCGTCGCGCAGCCACGAGCGCTCGTTCGGCTCGCCCTCGCCGTTCTTCTGCATGTACGCGAAAGCCCAGCGCAGGATCACGGAGAGCTCGTCCACATAGGCCGGCTCGAAGGCGGCAAGCCCATCCTGGGCGAGGCCGATGAGGGGGGATGAGATCGACTGGTGCGCGCCGCCCTCCGGCGCCAGCGTCACGCCCGAGGGCGTGGCGACCAGGATGAAGCGGGCATCCTGGTAGCAGGCGTAGTTCAGCGCATCCAAGCCGCGGGCGATGAAGGGATCGTAGAGCGTGCCGATGGGCAGGAGCCGCTCGCCGAAGAGCGAATGCGAGAGCCCCAGCCCTGAGAGTATCAGGAACAGGTTCATCTCGGCGATGCCGAGCTCCAGGTGCTGGCCCTTGGGGGTGAAGTCCCAGGTGAAGGTGGAGGGGATGCGCTCGGACTTGAACAGGTCCCGCATCTCCTGGCGCGCGAAGAGGCCGCGCCGGTTCACCCAGCCGCCTAAGTTGGTCGAGACCGTCACGTCGGGCGAGGTGGTGACGATGCGCTCGGCCAGGGCCTCGTCCGAGCGGGCGAGTTCGCTCAGGATTAGCCCGAAGCCCTGCTGGGTGGAGAGCGCGGCCTGCTTCGGCGTCGGCAGCTCGTCCGGCACCGCCACGACCGGCGCCTCGAAGCGGCGCGTGCCCCGTGCGTTGAAGGGCACCCGGTCGAGGAAGGCGCGCAACTCGCCTTCCGGCATGGAGAGGCCCTCGAAGGGCTCCCATTCGTGCCCGGGCCGCACGCCCGCCTGGCGGCGGTAGCCCTCCATCTGGGCCGGCGTGAGCAGGCCCGCATGGTTGTCCTTGTGGCCCGCGAGCGGCAGGCCGAATCCCTTGATGGTGTAGGCGATGAACACCACCGGCCGGTCGTGATCGATGGCTTCGAACGCTTCGAGCAAGGAAGGCAGATCGTGCCCGCCGAGATTGGTCATGAGGCGGCCGAGCTCCTCGTCGGAGCGGCTCTCGATGAGCCGCGTCACGGGGCCCTGGTCGCCGAGATCGTCGAGGAGGCGCTTCCTCCACGCGGCCCCGCCCTGGAAGGTGAGCGCCGAGTAGAGCTGGTTCGGGCAGGCCTCGATCCACTCCTTCAGGCGCTCGCCGCCGGGCTCGGCGAAAGCGGCCTCCTGCAGCTTGCCGTGGCGCAGCACCACCACATCCCAGCCGAAGTTGCGGAAGATCGCCTCGAAGCGGGCATAGAGGCCCTCGCGGATCACCGCATCGAGGCTCTGGCGGTTGTAGTCAATGATCCACCAGGTGTTGCGAAGCCCGTGCTTCCAGCCCTCCAGCAGGGCCTCGAAGATGTTGCCCTCGTCCATCTCGGCGTCGCCCACAAGCGCCACCATGCGGCCCTCGGGCTGGTCCTTGGCCCAGCCGCGGGCCTTCACGTAGTCTTGGACGAGGGAGGCGAAGAGGGTTTGCGCGACGCCGAGGCCCACCGAGCCCGTGGAGAAGTCCACGTCGTCGATGTCCTTGGTGCGGGAGGGGTAGGACTGGGCGCCCTTGTAGCCCCGGAAGGTCTCGAGCTTCTCGCGGGTCTGGTGGCCCAGCAGAAACTGGATGGCGTGGAACACGGGCGAGGCGTGAGGCTTCACCGCGACGCGATCCTCCGGGCGCAGCACCGCGAGATAGAGCGCCGTCAGGATGGTGGAGAGCGAGGCCGAGGAGGCCTGGTGCCCGCCGACTTTAAGCCCGTCGGAGCTCGGCCGCAGGTGATTGGCGTTGTGGATCGTCCAGCTCGACAGCCACAGGATCTTGCGCTCCAGCTCGGCGAGATAAGGCAGGCGGGGATCGGACATAAGGGGATTTTCCAGACGGGAACAGGAGGAATATAGGCCCTCCGGCAGCGCCGCAACGGCTCTCCCCCTACGGATGTCCGTCGGCCCCAAGGCCGCAGCCCCGGGCTTTGCGGTTGACCGCCCTCCGGGGAGCGCCTATGTCCCCCGCACCACCTGACCCTCGAGCGCGTAGCTCAGCCGGTAGAGCATCTGACTTTTAATCAGAGGGTCCTGGGTTCGAGTCCCAGCGCGCTCACCACTCAATTATCACAGGTGCCAGAGGGACTTACCGGCGATGCTGCTGGTTGGCATCTCACGCGAGGCCTCCGGCGAACCGGCTTTGGGGTAACGTGTGGGGTAACAAACCGCTGGCAGTAGGTGCGTCAATGCGAACGCCGTCCTGCTCCGCGCCCACACCGATTATTCTCTGCTGACGTCAGACCAAAGCAGGCCCATCACGTATCGAGCTGAGCACCCGTCTCAGATCCAAAGCTTGCTCGATGTCGCGCCCGATCAGAGACGGGCTTGCAGCGTGTGCTGCGGCCAGTTGCTTGATGAGTGCAGTCGCCTGCCCGAGGCTCCGGCTTGCCGATAACCCTCTCCGAGGCACTTTTAGGAAGGATCGAGGGGGTGGAGGCAGAGGGTTGAGCGGGAAGGCTGAACCACCTGCGGGATCGGCGGCCACGTAGCCCCTGGCTGGTGGGCGCGGCAGGACTCGAACCTGCAACCAGACCGTTATGAGCGGTCGGCTCTAACCATTGAGCTACGCGCCCCCGTCCGGCTGATGCCATGAAGGGGAGCAAGGGTCAAAGACCTGGCAGCGACCTATAGGACGCCGCCGCATGGCAGAGCGCGGCTCTCGGCGTGCTGAGCTTGTAAGGTCCTCGGGGTTAGTTGTCAGCGAGGCGCTTGACCTCAAAGAGCATGGCGACCACAGCCGCGGTCACAACAAAGAACGTCAGACCACCTCCTATGAGGTCGGGGCTCGTACCCGCTGCGGACGCTGCAGCGATGAAGGCGAGTACCGGCAGAACAAGCGTGAGGACGAGCACGACGACAAAGGCGCGCGACATAGCGTGTGATCCTGAAGAACCGAGGTTGATGAGGTGAGGCCGCGAACGCAACAGCTTCTATGACATTGCTGCCCAACCTTGGCTCTTTTGCGGCCAGGTTCATTAGCGGCTCATTAAGAGACCAGGAGCACGCTCCTCCAATCCTGACCACGGGGGAGGGATGTTGGATGCGAGCCCGCCTCATCAATGCAGCGATGCGTGCCCTGATGATCCTGCTTCTGATCAGGGGCTGCCGCGCTCGGTCACCCTACCCGCATTAGAACGGCCGGCGTGCTTTCCCGCTGGTCCGAACGCCCTCTTGGCATCCGAGGCAGGATTGGAGGTGGTGGAGCTAAGGCCCGTCTGGTGCTGCCCAATGAGGTGATCAGCCTCGCTTTAGCCTGTGGGTAGCCGTGTGGCGCCGGCCTGGTGAGACGAGTCGCCACTCCGTGAGGAGGGCCCCAACACAGATCACAAGGGACAGCAAGGAGCCAGCAATTAGCACATCCATCGCTCGACCCCTCTGTCTGCTTCCAACCTCAAGCCGAGGAGGATGGGTCATGCTGGTTAGGGAAGGGCTAACATTGACGGAGGGCACGACCCGACAGGTGCTGATCGGCAGCTGCTGCCCGCCCGCACCTCAAAGATGATCGGGCCGGCCGTAGGCGTCGGAATATCATGACCTTACAGGCGGTTTGCCGATGTCCCGCCGAGCAGGTGATGAAGGCAGCGGCCGTTTGCTCAGGCGCTTCTGGCGCGAGCCGTAGACGTTGCGGTTGAGAAGACCCGCCAGCTCATCGGCTGTCTCGTGTTCCAGCTCCGTGAGCACTAGATCGTCCAGCACGGCAGGCTTGCCGGTCTCTACGTCGTACACGGTCCATCCCACCCGATCCGGCTTCACATCAAACATGCTGAACGCCTCCTGATGCTGGCTTGAGCAGCGACGTAGGAGCAGAACGCGGCACAATCAGGATCGTCCCGCCCCGGGCAGACCCCTCCAACATTGTGGTTAGGGCTTCCTTACTGCCCTACCTCAACCTTGGGCGCGGCGAGGCGCACGTTCGCTGGCTTCCGTGCCCCACGTTCGTCCTTTACGTCTCGTGTTCATGGGTCGTTGGCAGAGGCCGATAGCGGAAGGAGTGGATCATGGCTGTTGAGCGGCGGTTTGTGCTGGCGTCCTCGTTGGCGCGGCTCCTCCAGCGCGAG
>DASZAZ010000029.1:0-125435 GCA_035944635.1 Microvirga sp. | reverse complement strand
TGGCGCGCTGTCCCAGAGGAGCTTGGACCCTGGTGGCGAGCAGCCCAGATCTTCATGCGCTGGGCAAGGGCTGGCGTATGGGAGCGCCTGCTGGGGCTTGTTCAGGAGCGCGGGGTTGAACTCGGGATGGTGTTCCTCGACGGCACGAGCGTGCGGGCGCACCAGAAGGCGGCAGGAGCCAGACGAAAAGGGGCACTCAAGCTGAGCGAGACCATCGTGAAGCGCTTGGCCGCTCTCGTGGCGGCTATGGGACCAAGGCTTGTGTGATTGCAGACGCGGCGGGGCGGGCCATCGCCTTCCGGATCGCGCCGGGTCAGGCACACGAACTCCCGCACGCAATCCCACTTCTTGACCGATTGCCGGGTGTGCCGCAGTGGGTCGTTGGCGACCGAGGCTACACCAGCCACCTGTTCCGCGAGCACATCCGGAGGATAGGCGCGCGACCTGCGATCCCGCCGCAGCGCTATGAGGCGCCTGTTGCCTGTCCGGAGTGGATCTACAACAACCGCAACATGGTCGAGCGGCTCTGGGCGAGGCTGAAGGAGTGAAGAGCGGTCGCAACCCGCTACGAGAAGACCGCCTCATCCTTCATGGGCGTGCTCTGCCTCGCCGCTACTCTCGACTGGCTCAAGCGATGACACACCCTAGTAGTAGCATCGCCGAAGCGCGGTATAATGATTTCTGGCGCGGCTAGGTTTGGCCGCCGAAAGCCCGGACCGCACCGGGTCCGCCGCGCCGCTTAACCCTGCGGAATTGCACCATGCGGAGGTGCTGCTATGTCGCCCGACCAAACTGGTCGTACGAACTACACGCCACCAGGATACATTTCTCTGGGTCAAGCGCTCATTATTCAGTTGGCTGTCGAATGCGACAACGAAACTTGGGAGCGTGAGCAATTTGAGACAGAGGGCGAGCAATGTGACCCAGAAATGTTTGGGATCGACAACGATAGGCCGAAATACGCAAAAGTAAGGCTTGTCACTTCTGTAGCCATACTAAAATACTTCTGGGGCGTCGATATCTTAGTAGATGATGGGTCAACTCGATTAATACCTCCGCTAGAAAGCACTCGTGACATCACGTGGCTGCCCTTCCCAGCTCGCGATGCTCTACTGTTGGTTCGAGGGGCGCTTTCAAGTGGGAGATTAGTTGCTCGCGTCGTTGATCATGAAGAAGGTCATTTGATTCCAATTCCAAGCCACTTCTGGAATAAAATCGACGCCGAGCGCATACTATGGTCGGACGATTTAGTGTCCATCTCGGCCGATGGTCGTGAAGTGTCTGGTCATGTAATCATCCAGTTTTCCGAATTTTATGAGTATCTCAAGGGTTCCGGGATGCACCCTTTAGCTCGGGACGAAATCGATGATGAAGATGAAGTTGATGAAACAGGCTCTTCACACGCCACTCCTTCAAAGTCCTCTTCAGCCAGGTCAGACAAGATCACTTCATCACCAGAATTATTACCGAGCGGGGGCACTCAGACGAGCTCATACAAAGTAGATGGAATATTCACTGGACGGCAGCCGGAACGTGATCGTGCGAGGTTTGCATTGCGTGAGCTGTACCCAACAGGAATTCCTGGCCCGGGAGAGTTATCAAACTCAGACCTGAACAAGCAGGTCAACGAGTATCTCGTGCGCAAGGGCGGTCGAGCGGTATCGAGATGGACTGTTTTGCGCGCTGCGGGCCGCTGGGACTAGGGCTGTTTAGCGCCGGTTTGAATCGAGAGCGGCAGCAAGGCAAACCGCGCCCATGCAGGGAAGGCGGTGCAAGTAGTGCCGCCAGTGCAACTAGTGCAACTAGTGCGCTGCACGATTTGCTCCGTGCAAGCCAAGAAGACGCGATCAGTATGTGCTCGCAAGTGGCCACTAAACGCCGTGGAGTGAGCACAATGGGATCATCCCTCGATCATCTTCCAGCAAGTATCGCGCACCATCGGGTTCTCGACACAGCCCAAGCGGCTGAGTTCTGCAGATTCTCTGTAGCTCACTGGCGTCGACTCTACCGGGCTGGCAAAGCTCCCGCTCCTGTTCGACTGAGCACGCGCAAGTACGGCTGGCGGGTCGGAGACCTAATCGATTGGATTGAGGCTCGACGGGCGCAGGCGGCGTAAGATGACCGCGCCCTCAGCTGAAATCGCCTCCGCGGGGCGGGTCCCCTGGGAGCTGGCGACCGCGATCCAGCGTATGCGAGGCGAGCTTTACGAGCGCGCTGAGCATACAGCCGAACTCTATGAGCTCATTAGACGCGAAGGATTGGACCGCCGCACCATCGAGGCCCATGCAGGCCTACTCGTCGCCTGCCCGGTGAAGTTCTTGCCAGACCGCACCTTCGAGATGGTTGACCACGGCACTTCGGCCGCCGTGATCGAAGCATTCGACTCCGATGACTGCACCGTCGTCGACCTTGTTGCCTGGCCCTTCAACAAACCAGACCGGTTCGCGACCGCTCTCGGCCATGCCGGTGGGCTTGGTCTCGCTCGGGTGCGCAACCCCGCGTCGTTCTATGGCGGCCGGCCCCTTCGGGTCTACCGCACGCCCCTCGCCTGGCTCAAAGCTGGCTGCGGCGGAGTCGTCGTGCTGCGGGAGGAGTCGGCCTTCCTGTGGCTCTCTGCGGCTCTTGGCGACCTCGCGGCGGAAGATCTCGAACACGCGCGCATGCTCCACCGTGTGCTTCACCCCTTCTTCGACCCATCTCGCATCCTCGTCCCGAAGAAGAGAGCGGCCTAGCCCCGAACCCACAGTGATAATGGAGGCCAGCCATGGCCCGCACTCTGCCAAATGGGCACGACACCGAGTGGATGCCACTCCCCGATGCCATCCGACGGCAAGAACCAACACACCCCGCCCCGGGCGCATCAGGCGACGAGGATCCTCTCACAGAGGACAGCGCCGCACTCCAGTTTGTGGCGCTATATCGCGATCGGCTGCGCTACTGCCATGGGGCTGGCAGCTGGTACGAGTGGGACGGGTCGCTCTGGCGGCAGCACCGCACCCGGCTCGCCTTTCAGTTCGCCCGGGAGCTTGCCCGACAGCTATCGCGCGGCCGGTCCATCAAGACCTGCTGCATTGCCCAGAGCACAAAGTTCGCCACTGGGGTCGAGCGGTTTGCAAGCTGTGACCCTGCTCTGGCGGCGACGGCAGACTGGTGGGACAGCGATCCCATGCTCCTGGGCACGCCAGCTGGCACGGTGGACCTTCGCACAGGGCTGCTCCGGCCCGGCAATCCAGCAGACGGCATCACCAAAGCGACAGCCATAGCTCCTGCCGATGGTGATGACTGCCCCCTCTGGCACCGCTTCCTGGAGGAGGTGACTGGGGGTGATCAGGCGATGATCCGCTTCCTCCAGCAATGGGCTGGCTATGCGCTCACGGGTCTCACTCATGAGCACGCGCTCGTCTTCATCTTCGGACCAGGTCGCAACGGCAAGAGCGTGCTCCTGAATGTCCTCACTGGCATCCTCGGCAGCTACGCGGTCACGGCTGCGATGGACACCTTCACCGCAGCCGGCAGCGGCAAGCACACGACGGATCTGGCAATCCTCAAAGGGGCTCGCCTGGTCACATCGTCTGAAACCGAGGAAGGTCAGGCCTGGGCTGAAAGCCGCATCAAGCAGATGACTGGGGGAGACCCCATCACCGCACGGTTCATGCGCCGAGATCCATTCACCTTCCTACCACAGTTCAAGCTCACCATCACCGGCAACTATCAGCCTGTTCTGCGCAATGTGGGCGAGGCCACCCGCCGGCGGTTCAACATCATCCCATTCACCCGCACGCCCGAGGCGCCTGATCAGCACCTGGAGGAGAAGCTCAGGGCCGAGTGGCCGGGGATCCTACGCTGGATGATCGAGGGCTGCCTCGATTGGCAGCAAAATGGGCTTGTGAGACCTCAGAGCGTCCAAGAGGCCTCTAATGAGTACTTTTCTGAGCAGGATGTGCTGGGGCAGTGGCTCGCCGAGGAGTGCGAGGTCGACCCGAGCAAGTCGTACATGCAGGAAACCACCAGTGCCCTGTATCAGGCCTGGTCCACCTATGCCCAACGCTCTGGCGAGACGCCTGGCAGCAAGCGGGCCTTCACGGACCGGCTGAAGCAGCGTGGCCTTGTGCCGTTTCGGCACAGCTTTGCGCGAGGGTTCCAAGGCATCCGCCTGCGGTCACCTTACCCGAACAAGATGACGGATGACGCATGATGACGCTTCTTTTGCATGAGCACTCACGCGCGCACGCGCGTAGACGGTGATGCAAAACATGCGTCATGAAGCGTCATGCGTCATCAACCATGGAGCCGGCGGTTTAGCCCGCCCAGGACGAGGGACGTTTCCGCCCATAGCTTGAGCGCTCAGGGTGCCAAATGGCCGTTTTCGGGAGCTATCCAGCTTCGCTCTGCTGTTTCAGCAGGTGAGCAAGTGAGCAACTCCTGCTCGCACGGCTGGATTGGCGTTTGAGGCACGTTTTGTGGAGTGCGAGTGGTCTGCAAGCTCCTATGACCCTGCAAAGAGTGCAACCGGGTCGCTCGATGTGCCTCTGCCGTTGCTCAGTTGCTCACTACCGTTTTGGCAGCGGACCCGAGGGCACGAGGGTGCCGAGCAGCGGGTGCTCAGCTGCAGGACTACGAACCTAACATTAGAAGCACGAGTTCATTGACGAGCCAGCCAGCTCCCACGCAAGTTCGTCGAGAGCTTGCTCCAGAGACCAGGGCACTGGCTCGGGGGAGGAGCATGAGTCCAACAAACTGCAGCCTCGATCACATCCTCGTCCCACTCACGTCCCAAGCCCGCTTTCGCGTATGTCTTGCATCGGTTAAACTGGTGTTGGAGCCTGGGTCCGGAGAACCGTTGTCGCTGCCGGGTCTGTGCAGTGTGATAGCGCCAGTGTCACAGGCTCCACCATTGCCACGACCGAACCAGCGATCCCGAGAGCTCTCACTCATGGACCGTCGCCCCGGCAGGGCTGTTCTTAAGCGCCGGGGCGGGAGAGCCGGATCGCCCCACCGGCCGCGGAGACTGCCTGTACACGTCTCCGCGCGGCGCAACGGGTTGGTCTACACCTCAGCGGCCCGCTGGTGCGCTGGGCTAGTCCGTGCGAGCCGGCATGCGCATCAGGGCCGTGGGACTGAAAGCTTCCGGAGGGATCAGCAGGCGAGATGCGCTCGCCCTTCGTCTCTGCCGCTCCTCGTGGTACGATGCCCGCGGCCGGCGGGGCAGAGGAAGTATCTGCCCCGGCAATCAACGGGGCACATCGTACTATCCTCGATGAGCCGGCCATTGCAGTGCTGCCTGGTTTGGCGCGATCTCAGCGTCGCGCCGCAGGCTGCCGCATCTGCCCTTCCGCGCCTCATGATCCCGTACTGCTGCATGCGGAGAAAGCGTCCCGCACAGGCAGAAGTGTCTAGCGTTCCTGGGAGCGCGCGAAAGAGGACGTCAGGCGAAAGGGCTGGGTGGGGCGTGAGGTGGCTGCAGGCCCTGCTCCCGCCCATGTGAGCAAGGTGCTGCAGCCTGCTGCGATGCCGGCTCGCCCTTGAGCTGAGGCTCGCATACGCCGCGTCATCTCCGGAGCTGATCTTCCGCCGATACAGCAGCAACTTGAGTCCAGCACCCGGAGCTTTGAGGTGGCGCCGCAGGTCGCGTCCAGCTCCGGCTCCGGGTTGCTCAGTTGAGTTGCCCGCGGTTGCTCACTTGAGAAGCAGCCGCGCCTGAGTCTGAGGTCCGAGAAGCCCGGTTCTCGGACGTGAGAGGAGGCAAAGCCAGGAGCGTTCTCGGACTTCAGCCCATCGATGCAAAGTGAACGCGGCACGAGAAAATGCAATCGCGAGCGCGGGTCACGAATGCCCGCTCCCGTCTACATTGTTGACATTGAACTGACGTCTACACAGCGCCAGGAGCAGCTATTGTAGTCGTGCCTCAGTTTGGTCCGCTTCGCGCCCATGACGGACACCCCGGCCGATGGCGTCGTTCCCCTAAAGCAGACATTACGAGCGCCCGATGAGACGTCGCGACTGGGCGAGGAGCGAACGCTTGTACTTGCGCAATGGCCAGCTGAAAGCCACTCTCCGACCGGGCTGCATCGCAATCAGGCATCCAATACGATGGTGTAGAGTTCCTGTGGGCGAGCGACCCCTCGTAGCGCGTAGCGCCCAACCGAGACGAAGTCCGCATGGTCCTCCGGTGCTGCGGCGGCGCGGAACGCAGTCGAGACCAGGACCTCCTGCTCGATGGATCCGGACATCGCGGCAATCCGGCTCACCTCGTTCACCGCCGGCCCTACCACCGTGAAGTCCAGACGGTCCTGGCTCCCGATGTTACCGTAAAAGACATCGCCAACGTGCAGTCCAAGATAGGCTGTCGTCGTGGGAAGCCCGCGCGAGCTCCTATCGCGATTGAGAGCTTCAAGCCGGCCGCGGGCGAGGCGGCGAGCCTTCAGGGCGCACCCGCAGGCCTCCTGCGGATCATCAGCCTGGAACACCGCTAAGATCCCATCGCCGATCAGCTTGAGCACGTCTCCGCCGGCCTCGTGGATCGAGGAGATGATCGCGTCCGCATAGTCGTTCAGGAACGGGATCAGAAGCTCGGGTTCGACTTGATCCGCGACCTGGGTGAAGTGGCGCAGGTCGCTGTACCATAGCACCGCCGCGATCCGATCGGCGACGCCGCGCTCGATCCGGCCGCTCAGCACCCGCCGGCCTGCGTCCCGTCCGAGATAGGTCTCCATCAGCGTCTCGGTGATCCGGGCCAGCGACGTGCACTTGATAGCAAGGGCAAGAGACGGCACCAGCTCGGTGAGGTCCTGAACCTGCTCGTCCGTGAAGCCGTCCGGGTGGTCGGTCGTCCAGCTCGAATACACGCCATCCATCTCGCCGAGCGCCCCTTCCGCTGCAAAGCGGGTGATCAGGACCACGTGATCCGTCTGCCCTTCCGCGCGCAGCTCGTCGAGGATGGGGAAGTCAGAGCGAGGGTCGACCGCCAGCTGGCGCCGCAGCAGGGACTCGCCCGTCTGCAGCAGATGGTAGAACGTGCTGCGGCGCCAGCTCTCCAGGTTGGCTCCAGCAGCGTTCGTGCGCCCGTATTCAACCACAGGCTCAAGCTGAGGATCGTCACGCCGCCAACGAAAGGCCCGCCCCTCGTGGACGGGATGAAGCGTGTCGATCAGGAGGTTGGCGCGGCCAATCGGCAGACCCTTGCGACCCAGGGTCTCGCAAAACAGCCGCAGAAGCTCTGGTTCGGAGGCTCCGGCCAAACCGGCCGATGTGATTGCCCTGTGCACGGCCGCAGCGCGCGTTACATCCATCAATATTCTCCCGCACCTCTTGCGCTTTCCCAGGCGCCGCTCTGTGCCACGAACGGATCTTGCGGGCATGCCACTGTAACCGCTGCGCGCTCATCTCAGAGCCCGCTTAGATAGTCAGGCTCATTGCATCATGTGAGTGTAGGCTGCGATCTAGCCGACACGGTGATTTCGCAATCATGAACTCACGCCCGGCCTGCGGTCCCTGCGTGTGATGCGCCCATCTGCTGCAGATGCCTCATCACCCGTTCCGCAGCATGACTGAGCGTGCGGTCTCGTGACGTAAGCGTTCATCGTGCTCGCACCCGTAAACGTGGAAAAGCCCAGGCTCCGGGGCGAACGGGCTGTGATGCAACGCATCTCCACCTCGCACACTACGGGCCTGGGCTAAACGGGCACCAGTCGGGCGCTCGCATCGTCAGGCGAGCGCGGCACCAGATCGCGCTGGAGTTCATCCGTCCGTTCACAATCCCATCAAGACGCGCAGTGACGCCCGCTGCCTCAAAGTCCATACCAATGTCCGCTGGGGTACAAAGTATAGGGGTGCTGACCCCTAGTTGCCGCGTTCGATGCGGACGGTGACCGGTCCGGGTCGATCAAAGATCGAGACGTCACCCGTCACGCGGCCGAGGGGGATGATCCCAGGCTGAGGGACGCGGCCGCTGCTGTAGTAGATGACGAAGTGATTGGAACTCCACAGCCCGAGCGTCCCGGTAGCGAAATCAAGTTGGCGCTCGACGGATGGCAGGTTGGAAGGCAGGTAGCCGGTCTTCTCTTGGCGCAGGTGGTCACGCATCTCGATCGTGAGCGGCAGCATCCGGACCAGCGCTCGCGTGGCGTCGTTGTCCACCAGCTCGGCGGTAACCCGCCCCCAGTCCGAGGTGATCACAAGGCGCTCTTGTGCCATGGCAGGTCCGATCAATCCCAGGGTTGCGACGAGAGTTCCCAAAACTCGGCTAAGCATTTGACGCCCTCCTGTCCCTTCTCAGTTTCGCGATGGACCGGCGCGGTACTCGCCGTCGGTCACGTGCTCCATCCAGTCGACAGCCTTGCCATCGAGCCGCTCCTGGATGGCGATGTGGGTCATGGCGGTGGTCGCGGTCGCGCCATGCCAGTGCTTTTCACCCGGCGGAAACCAAACCACCTCGCCTGGCCGAACCTCTTCGACGGGACCGCCCTCCCGCTGCACCCAGCCTAGACCCGAAGTCACAATTAGGGTCTGGCCGAGCGGATGCGTGTGCCAGGCGGTGCGGGCGCCCGGCTCGAACGTGACGCTGGCTCCTGCGACCCGGGCCGGATCAGGCGCCGAGAAGAGAGGATCGATACGGACCGGGCCGGTGAAGTACTCCGTCGGTCCCTTGCCCGATGGCTGAGCGCCGCTTCGCGTGATCTGCATCGTGCCACTCCTTGCTGGAGGTGAAGCCTTCGGGCCCTGGGCAGCGGCGGGCCCGATCGTCGCAAGAGCAGCGATTCCACCTGTGCCCGCCAACATGCGCCTTCGCGTGATCATGATCTGCTCTCCGGTGAGCGGCCGTCGGGAACGGCCGCCGTTGGTGGACGACCGCTCGCTGCCCGGCGCTGCCCTACTTCGCCCGCGTCTCGAAGACGCCCTTCGCGACCGTCATGGCCGAGAACGCGTTCGGCCAACCCGCGTAGAAGGCGGCGTGCGAGATGACCTCGCCGGCCTCGGCGCGGGTCAGGCCATTGTCCGTCCCGAGCGCTAGGTGAGAGGTCAGCTGCGCCGCTTGTCCGTTGGCGATGAGCGAGCTGATGGTGACGAGGCTGCGGTCGCGCGGCGCGAGATCGGGGCGCAGCCACAGATCCTTGAACAGGAAATCCGTGGTGTCGTTCACCAGCCCCGGCGACGTCGTGCCGAAGCTGTCGCCGACGAACTTCGCCCTGGCCGCTTCCCGAGCCTCGTTCAACGGAAGAGGCGTGGGCGCAGCCGTTGGCAGTTGGTCGAGGCGGACCCCGCGACGGGCGAACGCCTCCCAGACGTGAGGAGCGGCTGCATTCGCGCTTGACCAGCCCGCGTAGAACGCGAGGTGGGTGACGATCTCGGAGATCTCAGCCGGCTTGACGCCACTGTCTAGCGCGCGGTCGAGATAGAACGGCAACTCGGCAGTGTGACCACGCGCGATCAGGATCGAGAGCGTCACGATGCTGCGGTCGCGGGGTGACAGGTCGGGACGCTTCCAAACCTCGCCCAGGAGACCTTCGTCCGTCTGCTGCGCGAGGGCGGGCGAGACGGCCCGCAGGTCACCTGACACGGGGAGCGGCGGGTTGGCCCGCCCGGCCTGACCTTGAGCGGCAGCAGGAACGAGGAGTCCGAAGGACAAGAGTATCGTCGTCGCAAATCTCATGAGGGTCTCCTCCCATCTTCGGGACCAGGCGACAGGTCAGCGCGCGGTGAAGCTGCGTCGACGGGCAAGCCGACGCCGATCACCCAACTCGCGTCCGGGCTGCAAAGGGACGGTTCGGCCATTAAAGCGACCAGCCGCCATCGACCACGATCGACGCGCCAGTCACGAATCCGCCGAGGTCGGAGCACATCCACAGAACGGCCTCGGCGATCTCCTCTGGTTTCCCCAAGCGTCCAACCGGCTCCAGGTCGATCGCCTTCTGGAGGTCGCCACCGGTGAAGCGGTCCATCATGGGTGTCGCGATGTTGCCGGGCAGGACACAGTTCACGCGGATGTTCTGCTTGGCATAATCGAGCGCGGCGGACGTCGTCATGCCGATCATCCCGTGCTTAGACGCGGCATAGGACGCTCCGCCCGCGACGCCGCGGATGCCGGCACCCGACGAGGTGTTCACCACCACGCCGCCGCCCTGACGCACCATCTGCGCGATTTCGTGCTTCATACAGAGGAAGGTGCCGCGCAGATTGATGTTGAGGATGCGGTCCCACTCCTCAAGGTCGATCTCGTGAAGCGGCGCGGCCTTGTTCTCCACGCCAGCGTTGTTGAACGCGCAGTCGATGCGGCCGAAGGCTTCGACGGCTTGGGCGACCGCTGCTTCGACCTCTTTCGGCTTCGACACGTCGCACGCGATCGCCAGCACCTCGCCACCAGCGACCTTCACGGCCGATTCGGTTTCCCTCAGAGCCTCCGCGGTGCGATCGAGGATGGCGACGCGTGCACCTTCCGCAGCGAAGGCCACCGCCGTCGCGCGACCGATGCCGCTAGCCGCGCCGGTGATGAATGCAACCTTGCCGGTGAAGCGATCGGGCCTCGCCATGATAACTCTCCTTGGCTGATAAGCTGCACTGAGCGCAGCTAGGCAGCACGCAGCGCGTCGCAGGCTTGCGTTACGCGAGGTGCTGATTGAAGAACGTCTGCAGCTTGGCCCAAGGAATGAGATCCACGCGATCATAAAGGTCGACGTGGTTGGCGCCCGGAATGATCATGAGCTCCTTGGGCTCCGCCGCAGCCGCGTAAGCGGTTTCGCTGAAGTACCGCGAGTGAGCCCTCTCACCGTGGATGAACAGGACCGGGCGCGGCGAGATCTCCTTGATGTAGGTCAGGATCGGCATGTTCATGAACGACAGCGGCGTCGTCATTGTCCAGGAGTTGCCGGAGTTGACCGCCCGCGGATGGTAGCCGCGCGGAGTCCTGTAGTAGTCGTGGTATTCGATCAGGAACTGCGCCTCGCCGCCGCGCAGGTCGTTGTAGGGCGGCTGGTAAGCTGCGGTTCTCTTTTCCGCATCCGTCCAACGCTGGCGGCTCAGTTGCTCCAACATCTTCGTGCGCTGTTCGAGCGTCACGCTGTCGTTGTAGCCCTTCGACATGACTCGGGTCATGTCGTACATGGTGCTGGCCACGACGGCCTTGACGCGCTTATCCGCCGCAACGGCACTCAGGGCCATGCCGCCCCATCCGCAGATGCCGATGACGCCGATCCGCTCGCGATCAACGGACGGGTGCAGGCCGAGGCAATCCACGGCCGTCATGAAATCTTCGGTATTGATGTCCGGCGAAGCCACGTTGCGCGGCTCGCCGCCGCTTTCCCCGGTATAGGACCCATCGAAAGCCACCGTGACGAAGCCGCGCTCCGCCATCGCCTGCGCGTAGAGGCCCGACGACTGTTCCTTCACTGCACCAAACGGCCCACCGACGGCAAGCGCCGGCAGGCGCCTGTCAGCACGGTCCTTGGGCAGATACAGATCGCCCGCCAGGGTGATCCCATAGCGGTTCTTGAAGGTGACCTTCTGATGATCGACCTTCTCGCTCCTAGGGAAGGTCTTGTCCCAAGTGGAAGAGCCCTGCGCGATAGCCTGTGTGCGGACGGCATTGATCGCGCTCATGGCAGCGAGAGCGCCCGCCCCCATCATGAGACTACGGCGGTTAGCGTTGATGCTGCCAACAGCGGCTTCGTTCTGCCGTTCGACCTGCTTCGTCATTGCTCTTATCCCTTGCTGAACTGGTCTTCGTGTTCAGATGCGTCCCCCGCTGCGGCGGGTGAACTGAACGTCATGGTGCGGAAGATAGAGGCGACGGGTCTGCCTGATTAGCGGGGGAAATTCGCTTGCATCTATCGACGGCGAGCATAAATCTCGGTCCCTTTGTCGAGAGGCACCGATGGCGAAAGCAGACTTCAACGACCTGCTGTGGTTCCTTGTCGTCGCAAACGAGCGCAGCTTCACCAAAGCCGCCGCCAAGCTTGGCATTGCGCAGTCGACGCTCAGTCACACCATCAAGCGGCTCGAGGAGCGCATGGGCCTGAGGCTCCTGACCCGCACGACCAGGAACGTGGCGCCGACCGAAGCCGGGGAGCGCCTGCGGCAGTCCCTAGGCCCGCGCATCGCAGAGATCGAGGCCGACATCGCGGCCCTGATGACGTTCCGCGACAAGCCCTCCGGCACCGTCCGGATCACACTCTCGGATCACGCGCTGGAGGGCATCGTCTGGCCGAAGCTCAGGCCGATTCTCGCCGACTACCCCGACATTAAGGTCGAGCTCAGCCGCGACAACGGTCTTCGCAACATCGTCGAGGACGGCTTCGACGCTGGCGTTCGGCTGGGCGAGAGCGTCGAGAAGGATATGGTGGCGGTCCGGATCGGCCCGGACTGGCGGCTCGTGGCCGTTGCCTCGCCAGCCTACTTCGCAGCGCATCCAATCCCGGAGCACCCACAGGAGTTGGTCGCACACACCTGCATCAACATGCGCCAGACCAGAGGCGGCGGCCTCTATGCCTGGGAGTTCGAGAGGGACGGGCAGGAGCTTCGCGTTCGGGTCGACGGGCAACTGACCTTCAACACGTCCTTTGCCCAGGTTGAGGCCGCGATCGCCGGTTATGGCATCGCCTACGTGCCGGAGGACCTCGTCGAGCGGCACATCGCCGAGGGCCGGCTGCGTGCCGTGCTCGAAGAGTGGTCTCCGCGGTTCGCGGGTTACCATCTCTATTATCCGAGCCGGCGACAAAGCTCTCCCGCGTTCAACGTGATCGTCGACGCCCTCCGGCACCGATAGGTGTGACTTGGGGCCTATGTCGCCGCGAGGACATCGCTGGGCGTGGTGATCCCGCCCGGCTCCGTCTATTTCACCTCTCATCTCAGCTATTCACCAGAGCATCTTGCTGGCGCCTCAGTCGCGTGGGCAACGGACAAGGGCGATTGCCTGTGTAAACGTCCGCTTTTTCTCTGTTTGGCGCTGAAAGCAGCCGGACCGCTTTCGGCCAGCTCAAGCCCACCGGCAGCTTTGCGCCCTCAGCCGATTCTCCCGCACATGGGACAAGTGCTCCAAAGCGGACCCCCGCTCGGGCCGGCTGAAGCGGCCGTCACGCGCGGGCAGCGCACTTGCAAGACGCGGGATCAGTCCAGCAGCCAGTGGAAGGCGCGGGCGATGAAGGCGCGGCCGTCCTGCTGCACCGGATCAGCATGCGCCATCACCACCTTGTCAGCTGGCCAGGCAAGGATGCGTCTCAGCGAGGTGCGAGCGGCAGGTCGGTCGACGAGGGCGAGGCGAAACTTCCGCGGGACCTGAGGCTCGGGAGCGGCCATCAGGTCGAGCCGGGCAACCAGCGCGCGCCAGCCGGTGAACCAGTCCGGCCCGAAGTGCTGGATGAGGTCGGTGAACAGTACGGTCCGGCTCGCGCGGTGGAAGAACACGATCTCCGGCGCAATGAGATTGCCGACATGAACTTGGTCGAGGTCGCCCGCCCAGGCGGCGTCGGGGGCATCGCCCAGGTCGGCATCGAACTTCAGGTCCTTGCGTCGCTGCCGCAGCCCGGGCGCAGCGTAAAGCTTTGCGGCCGGATAGGCGCGTTGCCATTCCCCGATAAAGAGGTGGTGCGACGCGTTCGGCGCGATCAGATGGCGCACCTCGCCAAGAGCATCCACTGCCGCCCGAAGCGGCTCAGAGAGCGCGACGGGCGACCAGACGAACAGCCCGCCGTCCGCCAGTCGGATGACCGCCATGCGCGTGGGATAGCGAAACCCCACAACGTCCGTCACCGGGCCGTCGACAAGCCAGACATCGTCGGACAGTTCCTGCAGCATCGTGCTAAAAGAGCACCGCAGGCGTCGGATAGGCAAGCGACTTCGAGGGCGTGAGCCTACCTTCGAATTACCACTCGTAAAGGGCCGGCAGCAGCGGTCACAAAGCGGAAAAGTCTAACGTCGGCTTCTCCGCGCGGCCCAACCAAAAGCGGACAGCCGGATAGCGGCCACTTCGAGCCGGCTGGCAGCTCTGCGCCCATGCCAGCCGTTCAGCGTGCCTGATCCCGTTCTCGAAAGCAGACATGTGTTCACCTGACGGCCTATGTGCCGCTCGGCACGATCCGGTAGTCGCCCGATGCCATTGCTGAGAAGGCGACGCGAGCCGATTACCCCAAAGCGGTGTTCGCCGCCGACGACGAGCGTTACGTCGTGGGTTGGGGCTAGCTCTACCTCGATGCCACGAAGGTCAGCGGTGTACCGGGAGGCAAAGGCAGGAGAGGAGCTGGTGTGAGCCAGCCCCCTCCTGTTGTGGTGTGGTCTAGACTAACCAGTTTGGCTGGACCTGGTCCTGTGTGAGGCCGGCGAGCAGGATGGTGCCCCCGTCCTCCAGGCTCACCACTACGCCGCCCGACTGTGCTGTCAGGGTGTAGCTCTGGCCGTCGAGCATGAGCCGATCGCCATCCGCGAAGTTGAAGCCCGTGATCACGTCATCGCCCATGTTGCCGCGGTAGAACGCGAACACGTCCGCGTCCGCTCCGCCATACATCACGTCGTCGCCTGTCCCCCCCACCAGCGTATCGGTGCCCTCGCCGCCATACAGCGTGTCGGCACCCGCGCCGCCAAAGACAAGGTCAGACCCGCCGACGCCAAAGACCTGATCGTTGCCCTCGCCTGTATAGACGGTGTCGTTGCCCTCGCCCGCGGCGACCTGATCATCGCCAGCCCCTCCCGTGAAGGCGTCGTCTCCTTCGCCGCCGGCCAGCACGTCATTGTCAGCGCCGCCGTAGAGCGTGTCGTTGTCAGCCCCGCCATAGAGGGTGTCAGCGCCGTCACCTCCGTACAGGATGTCGGCACCAGCACCGCCACCGGCTTCGTCGTCCCCTGACCCGGCAAACACCACATCCGTGCCTTCGCCTGCATAGAGGGTGTCGGCTCCACCCCCGCCCAAGAGCGTGTCAGAGCCTACACCTCCCAGCGCAACGTCGTTGCCATTGCCGCCCATCAGGAGGTCATTGTCAGCACCGCCAAAGAGCGTGTCAGAGCCATCTCCGCCGCTCAGCGTGTCCGCCCCGTCGTTACCGGAGAGCAGGTCATTGCCAGTGCCGCCCGAGACAGAGTCGTCACCGCCGCCTGCCGCGATGGTGTCGTTGCCGGAGGTGCCGACCAGCGTGTCGTCACCAGGCGTGGGGCCAACAGACGGAGGGGGAGGCGGTGGAGGCGGTGGAGCATCATAGGTGCCGGTGATCGTGATCGTGGCGGTCTGAGGCACCGTCGCGCCTTGGGCGTCCTTAACATCGTAGGAGACGAGGATCGTCCGGGTCACGCCAGCAGCCAGCCCATCGAAGGCTGCATCGCTCGGATTCACGCTCAGCGTGGCGCCCGCTATGCTCACGCCCGCCGGAGCCGTCGTCGACGCGGTGCCACCGTCCACCGTGTAGGTGACGTTGGCCACCGTCAGTGTCGCGGTCTCGCCACTGTCCACATCCGAGGCACCCGTGAGCAAGTTCGTGGTGAACGCGGCATCCCCCTCATTGGCCTGAGCCGTCAGCGCCGCGGCCACCACAGGCGCATCGTTATCGGGCGTGGCATTCAGCGTAATCGTGCCGTCCCCTGGGCCTGTGCCGGCCTGATCGCGGATCCGGCTCGTGATCGTAACGCTCTGATCCCAGTTCGCTGCGGGAGTGAACGCTACCGCTGCAAGCGCGGCATTCACATCGGCGACTGAGCCCGTGACCGACCACACGCCAGCGCCAGCATCATAGGAGGCCGTTCCGCTGGTGGAGAGTGCGCCCGCTGCGGCATCGCTCAGCGTCAGGGTTGCGGTGATGGTGTCGCCCGTGTCCACGTCCGCGACCACGATGTCCTTGAGCGCCACAGAGGGAGCGTCCTCCGTGAACCCTACCGTGTCGGTCAGGTTCGTGGCCGTGGGCGCATCATTGACCCGCGTGATTGTCAACTCGCCCGAGGTCAACGTCACTTCAGCCGCGGTCTGGTCATTCACCGCCACCGTGAAGGTTGTCGTGAGCGTGCCGCTCGGACCGGTGTTGTTGGATGGCGTGAAGGTCAGTGCATCGAGTGCGGCATTGGCCTGAGCAGGCGAGAGCCCGGTCATCCGGTACACGCCGTCTCCCGTGTGCGTGAACCCACCCCCAGACAGCGTGCCCGCCGCAGGGGTGGAGAGACGGACCTCCAGCGTGAGGTCGCTCTCGCCGGTATCGACATCCGCCACCGTCACGTCGGCGAAGATCGCCTTGGCACTTGCGCTGTCGTTCAGGCCCGCGCTGTCCACCCCGCCAGCCAGCACCGGAGCATCGTTGACGCTCGTGACCGTCATGCTGGCTGTAGCTGTGCCGGAGGAAAAGGCGCTCGTGCCCCCGTTTGTTGTCGTGTCGGCGTACTGGGGTGCGCCGTTGGCCGAGGCCGTGCCGCTCGTCTGATCCCAGCCTCTGAAGGTCAGTGCCGGGCTGCTACCATTCTCGCTATCCCCCACGAAGCGTAGCCGTGTCGTGGATGAGAGAAGCAGGGCTTTGTCGTTCGAGACCGATCCCAGAGCTGTCCAGGCAGCGCCGTTGGTGGAGTATTGCCACACACCGCCGCCGGACGCTGCGGTGATCGCAATGCCGCTGACAGGAGACAGGTCCGGGTCGCTCGTGGTGACTTCGGCCAAGATCGTGGAGACGAGTGTTGGGGGGCTGGCAGAGTCCTCGTTCGTGCCCGTCAGCGGCACAGGCCCACCTGAGAGCACCGGGGCATCGTTGCTGTTGGCTACCGCTACGGTAGCCGAAGCGGGGATACTGGTGGCCGAGCCGTCGTTGACCGCAAAGGAAATCACCCGGTCCTGGCTGCTGACCCCTGTGGCAGGGTTGTCGCTTGTGCTGGAGAAGGCGACGGAGCGCAGCGCCGTCTGGTAGTCCGCCACAGTGGCAGACCCTGTGAGCGTCAGGGTGCCAGTGCCGGCATTGTAGCTGCCCAAGATGCCGTTCTGGTTCGTGAAGCTCAGCACGTCACCGGCCACCAAGTCGGTGATTGTAACGGTAGCACCCGCAAGTGTGGTGCTGTCAGAGTCGGAGATCGTCAGGCCAGCACTAACGAGAACGGCTGAAGTTCCTTCGGTGTATGCCGGATTGGCTCCATTGTGCGTGAGGACCGGTGCCTCTCCAATCGCTGCATCGGTGACAAGCTGATCGAACGCTAGGTAGATATCGTCAGTGCTTGCGCCCGAGAAGCGGATGCGGAACTCGTCGATGTTGTAGAAACCCGAGTATGTCGAGAAATCGACAATGGCTCCGTCGTTGATGGGCAGCGATGGTAGGATGCCCGAGCCGCTTGCATCATAGGGAATAGTGACATCGACTGCACTGCCGACTGCCGCTCCGTTGCGATATCCCTGCACGCTGTACGTGCCCGCAAGACTCGCAGCTTCCGCACGCGCCCAGAAACTCGTTAGGCGAAACTCGGAACCATCCGCCGTTGAGATGCGGACTTCATTAACCTGATCGCCGCTAGCTGATGGATTTCCAAACCGGAAATAATCCGTCTCGTTGTAGCCGTCGAGAGCCGTTGGAATTGCGTCGTACCAAGTCGTGAACGCTAAGGGAGCGGAAGGGCCGAATGTAGTAAAAGTAAAACCACTGGCCGTGATGCTGGTTTGACCAATCTGATCACCAGAGAATACGTCATCAAAGTTCCGCTCAGTGCTCATATTGCCCCCGTAACTGCATGCACAACGCTAGAGCTAGCGTTCTAGAAGTAAAAGGTGAAAATTTCTGACTTATCGAGAGTGCTAGTAGCACGGGTCGCGCCAGCACCACAGATGCCAATCAGCCTAAGCGGGATGGCTGCGCACAAGGCGATCATGCCAAGGTAGTGAGCGGAAGTGGCAGGCATACGCTCGTTGGCCGAACGCAAAAAGCCCCTCCCCGCCGGAGCGAGAGAGGGGCCAGGGAGGGATGCTGCGCCGATGCGGTGGCGGCAGCGGGAGGATGACTAGGATCGCCCCGCCCCTCCCGCAACCGTTCCGCCGTCCGAGCCTTAACGATTGGTTACACAGCGCTGTGGCCTTGCTTGATCGTTGCCTGCTGCAGGTGTGGGGCAGGACCGGCATTGATGGCCAGCCCTCCTGCCGTAGCTCGACTGGTACGCACTGCTGCTCCGGCTTAGACGAACCAAGAGCTCTGGACCTGATCAGGGGTAAGGCCCGCCAGCAGGATAGTGCCTCCGTCCTCCAGGCTCACCAGCACGCCTCCCTGCTGGGCTGCCAGCGTGTAGCTCTGCCCGTCTAGGTCGAGGCGATCGCCATCCGCGAAGCTGAAGCCGTTGATCACGTCATCGCCCGTGTTGCCGCGGTAGAACGCGAACACGTCCGCGTCCGCTCCGCCATACATCACGTCGTTGTCTGCCCCGCCCGAGAGCGTATCGGCGCCCCCTCCGCCATACAGCGTGTCAGCACCCACGCCGCCGTAGGCCAGATCATTGCCTACCCCGCCGAACACCTCATCCTTACCCTCGCCGGCATAGACGGTGTCATTGCCTTCACCGGCCGCGACCTGATCATCGCCAGCCCCGCCCATGAGCACGTCATCGCCCGTGCCGCCGGCCAGCACGTCGTTGTCGTTGCCGCCGAGGAGAGTGTCGTTGTTGGCTCCGCCATAGAGCGTGTCGGCACCACCACCGCCATAGAGGGTGTCCGAACCGGCACCACCACCGGCCTCGTCATCGCCCTCGCCGGCAAACACCAGATCGCTGCCGTTGCCGGCATAGATCGTGTCCTCGCCCGTGCCGCCTAGGGCTGTGTCGTTGCCCTCGCTGCCGAAGATCAGGTCATTGCCGTTGCCACCCATGACGAGGTCGTTGCCCTCGCCACCAAAGACGGAGTCGTTGCCGTCCCCGCCGCCCAGCGTGTCCGCCCCCTCGTTGCCGGAGAGCAGGTCATCGCCAGTGCCACCCTTGACGGAGTCATTGCCACCAAGAGCATCGATGGTGTCACTGCCCGAGGTACCCACCAGCGTGTCATCGCCAAGGGTCGGACCTCCCGGAGGGGGTGGCGGGGGTGGAGGCGGAGGAGCGGCCTGGGTGGTGAAGTTGAAGGTGGTGGCGTCCGCGATGCCAGCATACGGGTTGCCGGCCACGTCCAGCACCGCTCCAGGCTCCACCGTCACGTAGTAGCCCGTCGCATAGCTCAGGTTGGCTGCGGGGTTGATGGTCAGCACGTTGCTGGTCACGCTCACAGTTGCCGACCCGACGCTGATGGTCTCCACAACGCTGTTGTCGGACGAGCGGTGGATCGTGATGTCTCCCGTGCCCTTGGCGATCGTCTCACCAAAGGTGAGCACCAGGTTCGCTCCCACCGCCACACCCGTCGCATCGTCCAAAGGCGTCAGCACCGGAGCCATCGGAGCCGTGGTGTCGAGGGTGTAGGCCTGCTTTGCCTCCGCACCCGCATTGCCGAGGGCATCCAGGACCCTGAACCGGATCTCCTGGCCTGCTCCGGCCTGGAGCGTCACACCCGTCCAGCTGACCGCAGTGCCGCTGATCATGCCAGCGGGGATCGGGGTCCAGCTCGCTCCGCCGTTCACCGAGCCCTGCAGGGTCTCGCCCGCCGCGAGAGCGGCCGACAAGGTGGCCGTCACGGTCTGGGCTGAGGTGGAGGTGCTGAAGTCGGTGGCGGAGCCCGTATCGGCCGAGAGGTCGATGGCGCTGATCGTGGTGGCCGGTCCTGTCTTGTCGATGCTGTAGCTCTCGCCTACCGCGAAGCTGCCGTCGAGAGTGGCGCTGCCCACCAGCGCCACACCGGCGCTGTTCTTGATCGAGTTGTCGTCCGCCAGATCGAGGCGCAGCGCGCCGTCGCCTGTGCCGGTCGCAACCGTGACAGTATAGGTGTCGCCGCTGCCCGACACGCCTGTGATCACTTCTCCGGTGACAGCCACAGGGGCGGTCAGCTGAAAGTCGGTGGCATCAACACCGGTGACGGCCTCGCTGAAGGTGACCGTGTAGCTCACGGCGTCAGCGTTCGTGTCCGCACCAGCGCCCCCAGCCCGCACAATCGACAGAACCTCGGGGGCTCCCAGAACCGAGAAGGTTAGGGTCTCGCTGTCCGTACTGTTGCTGCTGGCACCATCATCCGTGCTGATCTGGATCGAGGCGACGTTCGTGCCCGATGTGTTGCTGGCCGGTGTAAAGGTGAGGCTGTCCAGCGCCGCGTTCACCTGCACCAGCGAGCCCGAGAAGGTCATCGTGGCATCGCTCGTGCCGTCGCCCGTCGTAAACGTCAGGCCTGTGGCGCCAACCGAGACCGTTCCGCCTGTAGCGGTGAGCGTCACGGTCTGAGCATCGCCGTCCACATCTGTGATGTGGATGTCATCCGATACCGCCACGTTAAGCGCATTCTCGCTCACCAGCGGGGCTCCTGGCAGCGTGATCACCGGCGCATCGTTCACGGTCGTGATCGTGAGGGCAGCCGTGTCTGAGGTGGACGAGAAAGCGGAGCCGATGGTGGTGTTGACCCCCGTCTGCCCGTTTGTGGCCACGTCGGTACGATCCCAGGCCTTGAAGGTGATCGCATCCGTGATCGGGCCATTCACGTCCAGATTGGGCTTGAAGAACAGCCGGGCAGTGTCGTGCAGCACCAGGGCAGAGGTGCCGCTGACGGCGCTGGAGAGAAGCGTCCACGTTCCGCCGTTGTCGAGGGAGTAGTACAAGCTGCCCTTGTCGCTCACACCTGTGACGGCGAGGCCCTTCAGATCACTCAGGTCTGGATCAGACACGCCGCCCAACAGCACCGAAACGAGCGTGGAGCCAGCGGTCGAGCCGTTGGTAGGCGCCAGCGCATCCTCGCTGATCCCGGTGAGAGCCGGGCTCTGGCTGGCATCCAGCACCGGGGCATCATTGGCGTTGGCTACCAGGAGCGTCACGCCGGGGGAGGTGCTGGTGAGCGTGCCATCGCTGACCGCAAAGGTGATCACCCGGTCTCCGTTGCCGGCTTCTGTGGCGGGGTTGTCGCTGTCGGATGAGTAGGTGACCGAGCGCAGCGCCGTCTGGTAGTCCGCTACAGAAGCAGAGCCCGTAAGCGTCAGCACGCCATTGGCCCCATTGTAGCTGCCCGTGATGCCGCTCTGGTTGGCAAAGCTCAGCACGTCGCCGGCCACAAAGTCGGTGATCGTAACCGTTGCACCCGCAAGCGTGGTGCTGTCGCGGTCTGCCACTACAAGGCCGCTGTCGACCACCGTTGCTCCAGCATCCTCCGTGTGCGCGGGCGTGCTACCGCCAGCTGTGAGAACAGGAGTTGCAACAACGGCCAGCAGCGTGGAGCCGTCCGTGTCCTCCATGGTCCTGAACTGCGCGTCGCCGGCAAGGTCACCAAATTTGAATGTTAAAGACGTGGTGCCCTGGCTGACAGTGAGAACACCTCCATAGAGGCTGGTGACCACGCCGCCGCTGTCAAATGTAAGCCGTTGTAAGTCGATGTGGTCGTCGAAGCCGAAGCCAAGAAGATTGTTATCCAAGGAGAAGTTTTGGACGCGCAGTGTGCTCGCTGCAGAGGAGGCAAAGGTGATGCTGCCTGCTCCAGCGGACACGCTGGCTTGGAGTGCCAGCGTGCCGGCCTCGATCGTCATCCCGCCGCTATGCTGCGAGTTGTTTCCGGACAGAACCAGAGTACCGGTCCCAGTCTTCGTCAGACCGAAGGATCCGCCGACTACGCCACTCAGTGTGGCCGTGCCCGCGTCTACGTTCATCGAGCCCGCAGAGTTGAACTGGACACCCGCAGCGATGGTCACGCCAGGCGCAAAGTCGATGACACCACCGTTTTGAACTTTCACATTGAAGGGATCGAACTCAAAAAACGGGAGGGTGATCAAGCTCTGCCCAAGCGCTGATGAGTTCGCTAGCTCAAGCGTCCCACCGTGGAGAAGTGTCGCTCCTGTGAAGTCTTGCCCATAGCCGTCCAGCACGAGCGTGGCATCACTGTAGATGTTGATCTTGCCTGCTTGGCTAGGAGTCGAGGCCCCCGTGATCTCACCTGTTAACGTCGTCTGGCCGGCACGTACGTTGAGGGAGCCGGTACTCGCAAAGTCGATCCTCGAGTCGAATATGTAGTTATCCGACGTATGATTGAAGTTCAGCACGCTGGTGCTGCTCTTCAGCTGTATCGCAGCAACATCAAGCGTACCTGCGCCCGCAGCAGCGCTGCTACCTGCAGCGCCGATATTGACGGCGGAGTTCGCTCCGATCTTGACGCTGTACGTCACCAGATCGTCGGTGTTCGTGACAGTACCACCATCACGGATGGTCAGTGTGTCACCCGTTCCGTTCGTGCCGCCGACGTCAATCCCTAACTCGGTGGTCCATGTGGATCCTACTCCGGACACGACGACGGTACCGGACGAACCAGCACCGCCGCCGATCATGCCGGTTTGGCTCGTCACATCGCCGCCGTTCTCGATCGTCAGCGAGCCCGTGCCCGATGTGCCGACGCTAATTGCTCGAGCATTGGTCCAGGTTCCGTCAGCTCCTACCGTAACACTACCGTTCGCGCCGGTCGTCGTCGCGATGCGTCCCTCCCGGTTGCTCACTGAGCCATCTACGATTTGAAGTGACGCGGCAACACTCGTTGTTCCAACGACGGTGACGCCCGCTGTGTGCGTGATTGAGCCGCCGTCGGTGATCCGCAGGGTCCCTCCTGCCACGGTCGTAGCGACCGCTCCCGAGGCGATGCCTGTGGCATAGGTGTTATCGCCGGTGAGGATCTGCGTTCCGGTGCCAGATTTGACCAGGGTACCGGCCCCGCTAATCACACCCGCGAATGTAGCCGAGGCAACGCTGCCGCCGAGGGTCAGAGCCCCAGATGTCTGCACCACGGTCGACCCGGCGACGCCATCGAGCGCACCGATCGCTTCATTGGTCGCGATCGTGAGGGTGCCGCTAGCACCGCTGATGTCCACCCTAGTCGAATTCCCGACGTTGTCGCCACCCGCGAGCGCCAGCGTTCCGCTCGCGATCTCAATCTCCGCAAGATTGGCGGTGGAAGCTGCCGAGCCAAAGGACAGCGTGCCACTACCCTGCTTCTCAAAACCCCCCGTTCCGCTGATGCTTCCACTGTAGGTGCTGGATGCCGAGATAGTCGCGATGAGCGTCTTGCTTCCCACATTGACGCCACCAGCACCGCTCAGGTTGCCGATCGTCGCGGACGCGCCGCTGATGCCCGACAGGCTGAAGTTGGCTCCCGAGGCTATGTCGACGCCGCTTGAAGACGAGACGGACCCGTCGCCTGCGAGGAGGAGTGTGCCGGCCTGGACAGTCGTCAGCCCGGCATAGGTGTTGATCTCGGACAGCGTCAGGGCGCCGGTGCCGAGTTTCACGAGCCCGGTGCTGCCTGTGATCGGTGTGCCGATGGCCGCGGAGGCCCCGTTCACCGTGATAGTCGCGTCCTTCCCAGCCGCAATGCCAAGGGAGTCGGTAGGCCCGCCTATGAGGCTATAGCCATCGACGTCGAAGATCAGACCCGTGAAGGTCTGCGCACCCACGACCGTGACGGTGCCAGCCGTACCAGCGAAGACCGCCCTCTCCCCAGCCCAGGACGCGTTGATGTTGCCATCAGCATTGGTCCAATTGGTTGCGTTGCTGCTCCACGTGCCGGAGCCGCCGTCCACTGCCGCGTCTGACGCCTGGTCACCACCGTCCCAGTACTGCTTGCCCGACCCGACAGCGATCTGCAGGAACACCTCGTCGGAATCTGACGTGATCGTCCAGTCGCCTACATTGAAGCCGGGCGGAAAGCTCGTGATGGTGAGACCGGCATTCGTGAAGGAGCCATTGTAATTGAAGAGGGTGTAAGTTCCCTCCTCAAAGCCTCCTAAATTCGCAATGGATAGTTGACCATCGAGGGTAAAGGCGCCGCTGATGCTGAACAGTGGCATGGTGCTCGGCGTACCGAGCCCCAGGCTGAGTTGAGACGTCTCATTCAGCGCAAGCGAGCCGATTGAGTGCGTGGCGCCCTGATTGCCCACGAGCGTACCGCCGCTAGCAACAGTAACGGACCCGCCGATGTTTGCAGCAACGACGAGTTTTCCATCGGCTTCCACGGTGATAGTGGATACGTCAGTCCCGAAGGGCGATACTCCGTTAATCTCGAGCGTTGCCCCATCGCCTGCGACCGCCGCTCCTCCCTTGACGAACAAGTCGCCGGTAAAGCCGCTAGAGTCCCCCGTCAGCCTAGTAATGCCTGCAATGGCGTTGATATTGCCATCGCCCACGATGGACGGCGCGAAGGTTAGGCCCGCGGTCGTGTTGGTGTGATTGAAGTTGATGAACCCGGTGCCAGCCCCAAATGTGACGGTGGCAGCATTTAGCGTACCCGCAGCGATGGCGGTGCCATCGGGGGTGCCGCCGATGTTTAAGGTGCCGGTTGACCCGACCACGTCTGCAATCGTGACAGGCCCCGACTCTGTCGAAGGAAGTGTGCTCGCCCTAACGTCGAGCGTAGCCCCATTCTTTAGATGCAGGATCCCGGTGCCCCCGTTAGCACCGATATAGGCGTGGTTGCCTACAGTCAGGACCGTGCCAGGGGAATTGACCGTCAGCGTACCTAGGTTTGTACTGCCGTTTCCATCGACACCCTCGCCCACATAAAGAGTGTTCCCGATAGTGGTGACACCGCCAAGGTCGACCGTAGCATTCCGAATTTTGACCAAGCCGCCGTAGCTATTGCCAACAATGCCAATGCTTGCTCCGTTGTCGAAGGTTACGCCCGATGCCATCGTGATTTCCCCAAAGCATTATGCTCGTTGTTTTCTTGTCGAGACTAGACTTGCAACCTTCACAAACATTATCCGATTGTCACCTGGCGCCGCAGCGCGGTGTGTGCTCTTCGTCTGTCATAGCAATGATGTGCTGATCGTGGCGCGCTCCCGACTTCTCCATCGGAACGCACGGCCTGATCGATACGCACCTCAGCGACAGAGGGCGTATCAACTGCCGGATCAATCATATTGGCAATTGTACCCCATCAACCTGCATGGTGCCGGCATTGCCTGTCATCGCATCATCAGGGTCTCGCCGGGATTGGTTTGGCTGCTTGGCTCCCTGCTAGGCGTTTGCGGCCATTGGCGGGTCTGACCTCGCGGCAGCTTGGCTCTGGTAATCAGCTTCGTGCAAGCTGCGGTGAACTCCCGGATTACTACTGATGGCCGAATGCTCTTCGGCCGTATAGGCCCGCCTCGATTGCTATGAGGCAAACCACATCAGGATTACTGTTGTGTTAAGGCGCCCCCTCAAAATGGGTTAGTCGACCAGTCGGCCTAGGTCATGAGCCCGTCGAAAGGCACAGAAGGCAGGTACTCAGATCTAGGACTGTACACCTGCCATTAGAGGCGCGAGGGTGGATGGAGCAGCCGCCGCTCGCTATCGCTTGAGCTGAAGCGCAATGCTCTTCGAGGCGCTCTGCATACCCGCAAGGGCGATGGGCAATAGACGTCAGATGCAGTGGCGCCATCGGGGCGAGATTTCCTTGGAGCCCTGCTCGCGCTCATATCAGCGAGATGCTCCAGCCGGCCCCGCTGGCGGCTCCTCATTGACCTGACGCTCGCGCATGCTGGGTGGTCGGCAGTCGTGGGGTTTCGGTGACGCAGCAACATGTAGAAGGCAGGACCCGGGACATCGAGACGGCACTGCAGGTCGCTCCTAGCTGCACATTTGGGCTGCCCTCAGTTGCTCATATGGGGCAATGACACGCCTGAGTCTTACAGAGCATCACGATCCACTCGCGACAGACTTCGGGCTGGTTTGGTCATCTTCCTTGCAGCGGTCGGCGTGCTGCTTCGCTCGTGAGCTTCTCGGCAGACCAAACTTGGGACAGGGAACGCCCTACTCGCCTCAGAAGACTAGCACCACCCGCCTAGGCCACGCGACTGATCTCACCATATCACCCACTCTGGGGCAGAATGGCCAACTTCTGGTTCTCTCCTTCGGATTGTCAGCGTGCCCATAGCAGCGTCAACGGTACAGTCTCGTAGGCAGCAAGTTCTCATTCTGGACGACGAGCCGGCGATCCGACAGCTCATTCGCAATGCAGCTGCAACAAGCGGGTGTGATGTGCGAGAGTTCGGCGACGTGGCGAGTGCTGCCTCCTCCCTGAGCGAGGTCGCACCAGATATCATCTTCCTGGATCTTGAACTCGGAAGTGGCGATGCCATCGAGGCGTTTCGTGCCTTCGCGGAAAATGGCTACCAAGGAACCATTCAGCTCATGAGCGGCCGTGGCGAGGCCGTTCTCGATAACGTCAAGGCTGTTGGTGCCCGGTATGGCTTCAAGCTTCTGACGCCAATGCCGAAGCCCTTTCGGCTAAGCCGGGTTCGGGAGGCGCTTGCTCAAGCTACCGCTCAGCCAGTGCCCAGCCTACGTTCTGCTCCAGAAGCAGTTGTTTCGAGCCCGAGCTTCACTTTGGATGAGGCACTCGAGCATGAGTGGCTCGAGCTGTGGTACCAGCCGAAGGTTGATCTGCAGACAGGTCTGACGGTAGGTGCGGAAGGGCTCGTCCGTGCCCGGCACCCAACTCAAGGGATTGTTCCGCCTTTTACTTTCTTAACGTCAGCATCAGATCAGTCGCTCGCGTGTCTCACAGAGCACGTTATCGTTGGTGCACTTAATGACTGGCAGATCTTCTATGACGCTGGTTGTCCTATCCAGCTCTGTGTCAATGCTCCAGCAAGTGCACTCCTCAGCCTCCCGATTGCGCAGCTCGTCAGACGGAACCGCCCCCCCTCCGCTGAATGGCCTGGCCTCGTCCTTGAGCTTACGGAAGATCAGATCATCAACAGTATACCTCTAGCACAGGAGATTGCCGCCCAGTTGAAGATCTACAATGTCGAGCTGTCACTTGACGACTTCGGTCAAGGCCATTCGTCGCTGGCTCGACTCCGGGACCTCCCCTTCGAGACGCTTAAAATCGACCGCTCGTTTGTGACGGGCTGTGACGCGGACGCTCTGAAGAAGGAGCTCTGCCGAACGATGGTGGATATGGCCCATCGCTTTGGGTGCTCCGTTGTTGCAGAGGGGATCGAAACACCAGGAGAGCTTGCAGTGCTCAAGGAGCTTGGGTGTGAATACGGCCAAGGTTATCTGCTTGGACGCCCAATGACCAAGGAGGCGCTGATCAAGGTCCTCTCCACACCGACATCATGCCAGGTTGGTGGGTAAGCCATATGGACAAGACAGCAACGCCTGATGAGTTCTCCTGCCTTCACCAGACGCGAGGCACGGGCAACGTTCTCAGCAACCTCCTGAGCCTGCACGAGGGGACCTCAACCTTGGTTGCCTTGTATGATGAGGAGGATCGCCTCCGTTATGCTAACTGCGCGTTTCGTGCCGCATTCCATATCGACGAAGACGAGTTACCCCTCTGGGCCGAGCTGATGCGTCGCAACTACCAGGCAGGTGTTGGGACGGTGATCTGTGCCCGCGACTTTGATGGTTGGCTGATCTCAACCCAATCGCGGCGGGGGAAGGTTGGATTTCGAGCCTTCGAAACCGACCTCTGCGACGGCCGCTGGCTCTGGATGACAGAGACGGTCCAGCGTAATGGGTGGATGCTGTGTATCGCCAGCGACATCACTTCCCTTCGGACAGACGTCAGAACGCTGAGACAGGACAGAGACTTTGCTGTTCGAGCGTCTCAGACGGATGAACTGACCGGCGTCGCTAACCGCCGGTACGTCATGGAGCGGCTCGCGGATATGCTGCGAGTTTCAGACCGTGAACAGGGTCGGGGTTGCATCGCCATTCTCGACGTGGACCATTTCAAGCACATCAACGACACCTACGGTCATCAAACCGGGGATATTGTCCTGTGCGACTTCGCCAGATCTGTTCAGAGCCAGGTGCGGCGAGCGGATTGCGTCGGGAGGATTGGCGGAGAAGAGTTGCTTCTCGTTCTGCCTCACGCAACGCTTGCTGAGGCAACGACGGTTCTGGAGCGCATGCTCACCATCATCCGTAATTCAAGGCCGCTCCAGGACCAGCCGGATTTTACCTACACCTTCTCGGCTGGTGTCGCCGTCTGCTGCAGCGGCGATACGAGCGGGGACATTTACGCTCGAGCCGACAAGGCGCTCTACGCTGCTAAGCTTGGCGGGCGCGACCGTGTCTGTGTCGACCGTACTGCTCCCAACCTGTCGGCTGCAGCTGAGTAGTTGTCAAAGGGAGAACCGCCGCGCTCGATCGCTGCGGCGTGTGTGGAAGAAGGGCCCACCCTGTCTCGGAGCCGCCTTGCGGACCTGAAGCGCACAAACAGGACGTCAGGCGATGCGACCTGGTGGGGTGTCACACGGCTGTCAGTACTGCTACCGACCACGTGAGCAAGGTGCTCCAGCCTGCTGCAATGCCGGGTGGTTCTTGAGCCGTGGTCCGTATGCGCGGAGTGGTCTCCAGAGGTGATCTTCTGCCAATGCAAAAGCAACTTGGGCGAAGCACCCGGAGCTTTCAGGCCGCGCCGCAGGTCGTATCCAGTTCTGGCTCCAGGTCGCTCAGTTGAGCTGCCGTTGGTTGCTCACTTGGAACGAAGACGCACCTGCACCTGACTTCCGAGAAGCCCGGTTCTTGGACGCAAGCGCCGTGGCCAACGGGCGTGTTCTCGGACCTGTGACAAGCATTGCAAAATGCGCGCTTCATGAGAAAGTTCAATCACGGACGCCGGTCACGAACATTTGCTCTACTCGACCTTGCTGATACTGAGCTGACGTTGGCGCGATGCCAGGAGGAGCTATCGAAGTCTACTCCGATTTATATCCGCCTTGGGCCCAACTCGGCTGTAAGCTGCCATGGGTAAACTGGCGCTAGTGGACATTGGCGGGCCAGCCAAGGAGACTCACTGAGGTCACTGCGCCGAGTACAAATGAAATCAATGAATGGACCGTCGGTTCCCCAATTGTCAGCACTGAGCAATGACAGTCTGCGGCCGGCGCTCGAGAACGGAGGTGTGCCGTTCTACGCGGCTCTTGATTATTATCAGCCGAGCCGTGAGGTACTAGGGCACCGCGAGGCGACCACCTTTCACCATTCCCGGTTCTTCAATGAAGGCCGTCGGCTGATTGACGTGGCGAGTAGCGCTGATCGGAGTATCGTCACCCGGCGGGATGCCGTTCCGGTACTTGCTAGAGACAGGTGTCTCAAGCTTCCGAGTTGGAAAGTCATAGATCAGCACTCATGAGCATGTATGGGCGATAAAGCTCATCCAACTCATCGTGGAAGGCGTAAATACGTAGGTACCCCACTACACGCACGGAAGCCGCCGGGTTGGACCGAGCGGCGCCCGTGCTCAAAGCCGGTCGAGAATATCCTCTGCGCTCGCGATCCCCGTGATAGGCGCTAACAGTCCTGACGGCGAAAGACTGGCTCGGGGTATTCTCGCGAAGCGCAGGGGTCGGGCTGGGCTGCTCAGGAGGCAGCCGGACGGCTCTGAATATCCCTACTTCGAAACGACCGCCCGCCCCGCGGTTGTCGTGCTCAAGAGCCCCGGCCACCATGACAGGCACTTGCTGAGCTTTATATCGCTAGCGTAGACCGGTACGATCACTCACCCCGCCGACCTTATTAGCTCAACGGAAGTATTGTGGCGATCTGGTACACTGTCCCTCGTCTTGTCGCGGCCTCCGCCGTGGTAGGGGCTGGACTGTGGGGCGCAGCGCACCTGCAAGGTGCGCAGCCCTTGCCGGAGAAGCAGGTGGTCACCGGCTTTCCGCCGATCCAGGTGCGGGGACGCCTTGAACCGATTGCAGGTATTCTGTCGCTAGGCGCATTCTCCACGGCTCCCACTGTTGCGGTAGGCGAGCTCTTGGTTGAACCTGGGGAGATCGTGACCACTGGCCAAGTGCTTGCTACTCTGCGTAACCGCGAACTGGCCCTCGCCGAGGTAGCGGCTGCGCAGGCTTCACTCGATTTAGCTGAGCGCCGTCTCGCACAAACCCGCCGACCATTCCGGGAGGCGACTCTTGAAGCGCTCAGAGCTGCGATTGACGCACGTCAGGCGGAACTCTCATTGGCGCAGCAGCAAATGAGCCGTACTACCGACCTCCAGCGTACTGGTGTGCGGACCGATGCCGACCGCGACACTCGCCAGGCCGAGCTGCGCCGCGCCCAGGCCCTTCTTCGCGAAGCAGAAGCTAACCTCGCTGCCACCACCAGCGTGGCCGAGACGGAGATTCGGGTGGCAGAAGGGGAGGTCGCACTCGCCCGCGCCCGGCTGGCATCGAGCGCGGCACAGGCCGAGCTGGCGCTACTACGTGCACCGCGTCCTGGCACCATACTGCGGGTCCACGCACGTTCCGGCGAGGCCGTGGCGGGGCGTGCTATTCTGGATCTCGCCGATATGACCCAACTGAAGGCGATTGCTGAGCTAGATGAACGCTTACTGCCGCAGATCGTCCCCGGCACTGGGGCCCGTGTCGCCCCTCGTGGGATAGCGCGCGAATGGGATGCTACCATCCTCCGCATCGGCGGCATCGTGCACGGTGCGGATCGAACTCCGGCTGAGGCGGCGGCATCACGTGGCGGGCGTTTCGTTGAGGTCGAACTTAAGATTCATGATGCCGCTGGGTTGCCGCCCGTCGCCGGCCTCGAGCTCCTTGTGCGCTTTAGCGGGTCCTGAGTTGTCAATGTCGCCGCGTCTCCTCCGCTTTGCGCTGCTACTCGGTTGGCGTCAAGCGGCGCGGCGGGCGCGCCGCAGCCTAGCGACGTTTGCCGGTGTGACGGGCGGACTGGTACTGGTGCTGATGCAGCTTGGATTCCAGGATGCTTTATATGAAAGCGCCGTCCGCATTCACCGCGCGCTGGCGGGCGAAGTTGTGATTGTGCCGAGAGAGTTCAACGCGCTCCCTAATGCCGCTTGGTTCGAACGCGGGGCCCTAGCTGCAGCTGAGGCACATCCGGACGTGGCCGCCGTGGCCACACTCAACGTAATGTCGCTAATGTTGCGGAACTTTGAAACACGACAGATTCAGGCGCTGCTGTTGCTAGCAATCGATCCAGAAGTGCCAGCGATCGACCCCAGCATCATCGGCGCCGACCTCTCCGCGCTCCGCCTGCCGGGTCGAGCGCTATGGGATACACGGTCCCGGCCACGCTGGGGTGACATCTCCGGCACGCTAGCCCGCGATGGAACGGTCGAGGTGGAAACGGCTTTGGCCGGTCTCCATCTTCAGGTGCCACTAACCATTGCAGGCAGCTACTCGCTCGGCGGCAGCATCGTCTCGCTCGGCACCATGTTGGTGGCTGAGGCGACGCTCACTGCTATTAATGGCCAGACGGGAGAGCGGCCGACTCTAGCGGTGCTCCGGCTACAGCCGGGCACCAATCCGACCAAGGCCGCTCGCGCGATTGGAGCCCTGCTGCCGCCGTACCTGCTGGCGCTTACGCGCGACGAACTGGCAGCCCGGGAAAAGCGTTTCTGGAGCCGCGACACGCCGATTGGCTTCCTATTCGATCTGGGCGCTCTGCTCGGGTTCGTCATCTGCGCCGTCTTCGTTGGTCAGGCGTTGGTGCAAACGGTGGAAGAAAGTCTTCCGGAATACGCGGTGCTGCGGACCCTGGACTTGCCCGATCGCTTCTTCGTGCTAGCAATACTGGTCTCCGGTGTGCTACTCGCAGCCGCCGCCACGCCGGTGGCTGGAGTGCTGGCGGCGCTGCTCTACCGGATGAGCGTTATGGCAACAGGCTTGCCGCTAGAAATGAGCATGCAGCGTGTGGCCCTGGTTGGACTTCTCGCGGCGGTTACGGCTTCTGTCGCCGGGCTAGCCGCAGGTCGTCGTATCCGCCGAGCCGACCCGGCGAGCCTATTGTGAGCGTCCACGACGTGCCGCTGCTGGAACTGCGTAGTCTCACATGGGACTATGGCGGTCCGCCGGTACTAGCAGGTGCCTCGCTGTTGGTGGCGCCGGGTGAGATCGTTGCAGTGACTGGGCCCTCCGGTTCAGGCAAATCCACCCTGCTAGCGCTGGCAGGGCTCCTGCGTCGGCCGCCACCAGGGCAGGTCTTTCATTGGGGCACCGATGCCGGGGCGGCGCCAGAGACCTGGGTCGCGGCGCGCCGACGGCGGCTGCGCTTTGTCTTTCAGCGGCCTTATCTGCTGCGGCCGCTCACCGTAGTCGAGAATATCGAGACTGGAGCGCTCTCAGGCAGTGAAGCTGACGCTCCGCTGCGGGCCCGAGCCGAAGAATTGCTGACTGGGCTCGGACTTGAGGGGCTAGGGAGCCGCTGGCCGGAGGAGCTCTCGGGTGGCCAGCAGCAGCGTGCAGCCCTAGCCAGGGCTCTCATCGGAAAACCGGACCTTTTGCTGGCAGACGAGCCGACCGCCTCGCTCGATTACCCCGCGGCGCGCATAGTTGCAGACAGGCTGCACGACCTGGCGAGCAGCCTTGGCTGCGGTGTGATCATGACCACACACGATCCGCGCATCACCGATATCGCCACCCGACGACTTGAGGTGGTAGGCGGCGCACTAAGGCCAGGCTGATCAGGCGAAGTCCGGCAGCGAATCGCCTCACGAGAAGAACTGCGAGCATGGAAACTGTAATGAGCGACCTCGGGGCGAAGTAGCGTGCGTTAACGGCGACCGCTCCGATTAGGTCGTAAGCGCCGGTTAACTCGGTCTGTCGCCGGAACGATGCATAAGTTGGGCAGAGCTCAGGCTGCCCGAGAGCATGATGAACTGGGGCTTCAGCAGTGTGATAAGTAAGCGCATGCACGCGCGAGCGCCTATACCCAGAAGTGAGCCGCTCACACTGGACAGCACACTGCGCGTCCTTGGTAACGGCACCGGTAAGGGATAACGCGAACCCAGACGCGTGCGTATAAAGCTAGCGAGAACAGCTGGGTGTGCGGATGCAAGTCGGTGCGTGGAGTTGTCCGTTACCTCGGCTAGTCGCAACACGGCCGCCTTGAGTTTGCAATAGGTCTGGGAGTGCAATGCGAACAAATACGGTGGCAAGTGACGAGGGTGCCGCATTGCGCCCGCGGACACATCTGGCACAGCCACATGGCACGCCATGATCTCGAGTGCGGAACGGATCAGCTTCAAAACCTCATTCAAGTTTGCGGCACGAGTTCCCGCCGTCTGACCTGCCGGTTTGACCGGCGCTGATCCCACGGACATACAAGGTGCAACAGTTGCGTGACTATATCAGGCGGTCGTACTAAGCGCCGTGAAACTACAACGTATCGCCACTTTTGGCTTCAAGGTCAGTCGCGCGATCGGCATGGCTGCCTCTGCGTTCAGCACCTGCAGCCGCAGACGCCGAGTGAGCTCAGCTAGAAGAAAGGGAATCTCTGCCATTGCGAGCGCACGCCCGGTGCAGGCGCGTGGCCCATGGCCAAATGGGATAAAGGCGCCCGCTGGGATTGCGCGTTCGCGCTCGCGTGTGAACCGGTCCGGCCAGAATACCTCCGGCCGCTCCCATACTAGAGGGTGGCGATGCACGATCCATGGTGAGGTGACGACCAGCGTGCCTGCCGTGAGATCGAAGCCGTCCAAATTGACCGGATGTTGGACCGTTCGGCTGATAAAGCCCGCCGAGGGATACAGCCTTAGTACCTCGAGCATGACTTGCCGCGTGTATGCGAGCTGCCGCACGTCATCAGCCTCGAGGCAACGGCCGGGTGCAAGCGTCACCGCCTCCTCGCGCATCGCGCATGCCACCTTTTCCTGCTGCGCCAAAATGAAGAGCGCCCAGGTCAGGGCCATTGCAGAGGTATCATGGCCGGCAAAGAAGAAGACGGCGACCTGATCGATAATCTCCTCCCGGGTAAAGCCTATTCCACTTTGGGGATCACGTGCGTCGATAATTGCCTGCAGTAGATCAGCATCATAGCGGTCCTTTCCAGCCAGCCGCCGTTCGAGTCGGCCGGCGATGAACCGGCGTAGGCTTGTGCTGGCTTTTTGGAAGTCATCTGCAGCCTGCCGGTCTGCTGGGCGACCGAGAAGGGCAAGCGGGTTGGTCTCTGGTGCGACACGCTGGAACTCGTCAAACAGCGCGCGCAGCTCTGTCGCCTCGTCCGAGGTAAGTGGCGCGGAGAAGATGGTGCGGCAGATAATGTCCAGAACTAACCCGTGCATCTCCGCGGAGAGGTCCATCGGCTCACCTGCTGAGGCCACCGCCCTAGTGGCGAAGCGCTCCAGTGCCGCGCGCATGTGTGGAAACATGGCACGCACCCGCAGGTGCCCCACAGCTGGCTCGAGCATGGCACGCTGGCGCCGCCAAGCCTCGCCGGTCACAAGGAACAAGCCCCGGCCCATGAGCGGACCGAATGCGCTGACTACTTCCTGGCTCCGAGCGAACAAACTACCATCGTCACCGAGCACAGTCCTGACCAAAGCAGGGTTGCTGGTGATCAGAAGCGGCTGCTTCCGCCTCGCACCAACGTGCAGTGTCAGCTCCTCGAAGCAGCGGGCCGGCAGCATGGTCAGCAGGTCACCATCGGGAAGGCCTAACATGCGGCGTGGCACAGGCGCTGGCGGGGTGTAATCGCTATCACCTTCGTTGGTCGTCGCCATGGGCCCCTTCATCGTTTGCTCTCCTCGCCTCCTACAGCACAGGTGCCTCACTCAACTCGTCCTTGTTGAGCCAGGACGCCATTTGTCCCCAAACCGCGCTGGACGTCGGCAGGAACACGCCATAATGACCGATCTCTTTCAACCCAAGCTCAACGGGTGAGAGCTGTGAGTGCCGCATCCGCGCGCGCGCGATGCCGGCGTGCATCTCGTCCACTGCCGCTGGAGGGGAGATCTCGTCATCCGAAATACCGATGGCCCAGAGGTCGCCCTCCCAATCCTGCAGCTCAGCTCGGAACGCACCACGTCGGCGACAGGCAGCCGCGACTTCGCGCGCCACTGCCTCCGGCATGTCGCCAACCAGGCCTAGCCTCTTGCCTGGGAAGTAGCCGTGCACGCGCGCCGAGCGCGGTACCACAATGCCCCAAAGGAATAGGTAGAGCAGGTTGCGTGGGAAGGGCTGGAAAGCATAATGCGGCGAGCCGGACCCCACTGAAATCAGGCGCTTCACGAGATTTCGGTTCGGTGCCATACCGAAAAGCATGAGGCTGAAGCTGTGCGCGACTACGTCCACCCGCTGTATGCCTTCCATGCCAGCAGCAAAATGCAGCGCAGCAGCCACATCGTGCTCACCGAGCACCCGCAAACCTCCTTCTGTCTCTGGCCGCCAAGCGGGCCCGGAATCGCCAAAACCTCGATAATCGAAGCTTAAGGCTGCGACCCCCGAAGCGGCTAGGAAGCGAGAGAAGGGTGTGTAAAGCCGCCGTGGCACTGCGAGCGCCGAGGTGATTAGTACGATACGCGATGGTGGTGAGGCCGGCATGGCAAGAGTCCCCGAGAGCTGCAGCCCGTCCTCCGTGGGGATTCTCACTTCAAGCAAACGTTGCTTCATCGCAGTTGCTAAGCTGCGCCTGCGAGCGGCATAGTACTTCTGCACAGGAAGGATGAAGGTATGCCGCAGGTCCTCCGCGTCTGGAACGCCTTGCTGCGTCGCGGCAGGCCGGGCGAGGTAGTGGTGCTTGTTATACTACTTGCGCTTGCCCCGACGGTGATGGTGTACATGCTCGTGTTGGACGCGACCTGCTGGACCCGCGACGCCCTAGGCTTAGGCACCCGCCCAATCTCAAAGCGCCCACATGACGCGACCGTGGCCGTTATCGCACTTCTGTGTATCCCGATGCTGCTTCTCAACTTGGCCGCGCTCGTGGCGTTGCCTGCTTGGCTGCTCTTCGGCTGAGACACGCTCATCTGCACGTCACACAGGGCCACTGAAGACCAAGCTAACATTCTGCCCTCCGAAACCGAACGAATTAGAGAGCACATGGCGCAGCGCGGCCGGCCGCGCAGTATCTGGCACGACGTCTAGCGGTATCTCGGGATCCGGCTTCATGCGGTTAATTGTAGGCGGCAGCAGACCACGTGTGAGCGCCAAAATAGCAATCACCGCCTCTACCGCACCAGCGGCCGAGAGGGTGTGACCGATCATCGACTTGCTCGAGGAGACCGGTGGGCAGCGCCCCTCCCCGAAGACCCCCAGCAATGCAAGGGTTTCAATGCGGTCATTTTCCGGCGTTCCGGTGCCATGCGCGTTGACGTACCCAATGTCCGCCGGTGCTATCCCGGCATCGTCGATTGCCCGAAACATTGCCCGGCTAGCGGCGGATGCGTCGGGGCTGGAGCGGGTTAGGTGAAAAGTGTCGGCACTCTCACCCAGACCAGCGACTAGCGCAATCGGGCGGACGCCGCGCCTCGCGACGCTTTGGACGCTCTCAAGGACCAGGGCTGCAGCGCCTTCGCCGAGCACGAAACCATCACGATCTGCGGAGAAGGGGCGCGCCGCACTGGCACCTCGCTCGTTGCTCATAGACAGCGCAGCGAGAAGGGAAAAGCGCACGATGGTGTCGGGCGTCACTGGCGCGTCGGTCGCGATCGCGACGACCCGATCCGCATGTCCGTCGCGGATCATCTCCGTTGCCATCTGGATCGCAGTTGCGCCTGTGGAACAGGCTGTGTTGAGCAGTATTGGCGCACCTGTGAACCCGTGCCGCTCCGCCAGACGCCCGCCGAAGCCCCCAATCGCGTGGTCGGTGAATGTAGCCGGATAGGCTCCGCCGATCGCGGCGGCAACCATAAGCGAGTGGTCCACTGGCGCCCCTCCGCCCACCGCAAGCGCACAGGCAAGCCGCTCGCGCCACTGCATCTCTACCGGCGGTATTCCGAGGATGAGCGGTGCGCCGGGGGCGTCGCGCGGGAGTCCGGCTTGCTCCAGCGCTTCGTCCGCTACCATCTCCGCCATGCGCATCGTACGCTGAACGTAAGACAATCGGTCCAGATCACCAAAACTGGCGGTCGCCGCGATGCGCACACGGAGATTCGCGGTGTCAAAGCGATCTATGGTGCGGATGCCGGAGCGACCAGCGGATAGCGCGGACCAGTTCTCCTCGACGCCAAGTGCGAGCGAGGTGATCATGCCCATTCCGGTCACATAGACGGCTCGCTCGACTTTGCTCATGTGCTTGTCTCTCTGCAGCGCTCCAATATTGCAAACCCTTCTCCAAGCAGTGCGCCAATACCAGATACGAGGATCCGCGCGTGCTGCGCCTCCCTACAATCTGGCGGATCTCCTGCCTGCCTAGGCCAAAGCGCGCCTCGGCGCAGCGCGATTGCGGCGAGCGCGGCGTTGAACGGCAGCACCGCCTCGAAGCTGTGCCCAAATATCGATCCTGTTGTGCGCATCGCTGCGGGCTGGAGCCGCGTGAGCGCGCTGAGTTCATCGTCAGTGGCTGGCGCGGCGCCGCTCGCCCCTGACAATATGGCAAGTGAATGCCTGTCATCCGGCACAACTCGCTCAACCAGCGTGGCAAGCGCACCTGGACCGCGCACAATCTGGTGCACAGCTGTCATGGTTAGGCAGCCATACGGCGCTGCGCCACGCCGTGCTGCGTGCGCGGCCGACTCTAACACCAGGAAACCGCCTACAGAGCCGAGCACCGCCCCACTCGGCGTACTGCGTTCGCTGACCGGCGGCGGCACGCCATCACCTTGCCAAAGCAGCCCACCTGCACCGTAGAATAGCAACAGATCCTCGCGCTGCCCATTGAAGGCGCTGCCGGCGATGACGACATCAGCTCGTTGCGCTTCGATTAGCCGCCGTGCTGCATGTAGAGCGTTAGCGCCGCCGATCTCCTCGCCCAACACAGTGCGCGAACCGCCGGCTACGCCGAAGATTATTGAAATGCAGCCAGCCACGAGGTTCGGCAATTGCGCGAGAAACAGGCTAGGGCGTGTACCGGATACCAGACGCTGGTTCAGTTCGGCTGGATCCGCATAGCGAGCCGGATCAGCAAAGACAGACGCATCGAATGCCGCGTCACGCTCGCCACCGACGGCACCGACCACAACTACGGCGTTCGACAGCACTTCTCGATCACCGAGCAGCCCAGCGCTATCGAGCGCATCGCCGGCGGCCTGAACAGCGATCGCCTGAACCGCGCCGAGGCGCTTCTGCTCGACGCGATTCGGCACGTAGCGGTCAAGGGCAAGCGGGCCGAGCGGCACTACAGGCATCCCGACAATTCGGTCTACCGGACGCTTGATCCCACCTTCGTCAAAAAGTTTCTCTAGGTGCACAGCTTCGCCAGACCCAAGGCAGGAAGCCAGGCCAACCCCTGTTACCCAAACCGCAGGCCTCTCATGCGCGGCCATTGGGGCACTCCAAGCCATTCAGCGATCAAGCAGCCTTGCTGCGTACGAGGTTCTCAACCTCGGCCACCATATACTTCATCCGGAAAGCTTCCTTCGGATCTAGGTTGCCGGAATTGATGCTGTTCACCCACTCCTCAAATGGAATTTTGATGTCAAACCGCATATCAAGAGCATAACAGAGATCGATGAAGGCAAGACTATCTAAGCCGAGATCTTCGGCAAGGTTCGCGTCAGGTGTGATTTTCTCGCGCGGGACGCCGCATTCCTCAGCGAGAGCGTCGGCTATAGCCTGATAGACATCGACCGCAGTGTCAGAGCTAGTGCTCATCCGTGACTCCTAAGCCTAATAAGCCCAAGCTTAAGCGGTTCTGCCTCAGCTTGGAAAGGCCGAACTGCAGTAGGCGCCGTTCCAGTTGTACGATTTGGCCTCGCATCGGTCGTTCAAGATGTTTGTACGGTAGCGACCGCGTTCCAGCGGCTCAGGCGCCCCAAAAGGTCTAACATGTTGCCCACGGTGGGCTGAACACGATTGATCGCTGCCGCGTGATGTTACTTGCAGCCGCGCAGTCGTGCAGACCTCGATCGATGTAGTCGCCCGGGAAAGGCAGGTGATAGACTTGGCGGGGCTCAGTACTCGAGACCCTGAGGTAGGGCCCGACAGATGCCGGAGGGGGTGGCATGCACGACAGGGTTGCCAGGTTGGGTCGGACTGGATGCTCCTGAGCGCCCGGCGTTTGCCTGACTCACCTTAGTCGATACGGCGGAGCGCATGATCAATTCGTGAGTTCCGAGCTCACTCGTTCCAGACAACGGCTATCGGTCGGGTTACATTCGTAAGTCGTTACGGTCGTGCAGGCTCAAATAATTTCGGCTGAGATCCAAAAGGCGCATGCGCGCCGCGCAGTCGTAGGCTTGGGGATGTGCCCTCCCCTCGCGATCGCCGACGAAGTATTGGCCGGATACCTCAGAGAGGCTAGGATCGGAAACTAGGCGAACCGTGTTCCTCACCCCGTCCTCCAAGGTGCTTTTCACCCCGAACCGGCCGAGAACCATCTTGGTGGGCATCAGCGTCGCCGGATGAAGCGCGTTAACGGTAACGCCGCTGCCTGCGAGGTCTTCAGCGAGATCGAGGGTCATCATGATTTGGGCGAGTTTAGATTGGCCGTAGGCCTGCCAGCTGCTCCAGCGCCGCTCGAGCATGATATCGCTGAAATCGATTGGGGCCTGACCGGCCGAGGCGATATTAATGATCCGAGTTGGCACTGAGGCCATGAGCAGGCGCCTCAATCGATGTGTCAGGAGGAAGCTGGCCAAATAGTTGACCTGAAACGTGAGTTCGCAGCCATTAACACTCTCCTGCCGCGTATCCTGAATGATGCCCGCATTGTTTACCAGAACGTCCAGCCGTGGCTCGTTAGCCAGGACAGCGTCGGCCATGCGCTGCACATCAGCGAAGGTCGCAAAATCGGCCTTGTAGAGCCGGCTTTCAGGGCTTCCTGCCGCTAGTGCCTCCGCCACAACCGCCTCACCCCGGGCGCGATCGCGCCCATGAACAAGCAGAGTCGCCCCGCGTTGGGCTAAGGCGGTCGCAACGGCACGCCCAAGGCCGTCAGTTGCGCCGGTGATTAGGATTACCTTACCAGTTAGATCTAGTGACATCGTGATGCCTGCAATCTGTCGAGAGCAGCGCAATGAACAGCACGTATCCAAAACTCAGGGAAGTAGGACAACGAAAACTGCTAAGCACCACTGCTCCCCAATCATCGCGGGAATGCCCGGATGAGCGATCTAGACCGCAGGTTCTGCGTCCGCTCACGCCTAGCCCCTATCCAGGACTGAGAAAGCGATGCAGCTTAAGTAGACCATCTTGTGCCCGCTGTGATGTCGCTCGTCGGCTGCGTGCAGACGCAGCGCCGCACTTTAGTTCTTAATACGACTGCCTCGCCCCCTTGCTCCCGCGCATGTGAGCAAGGGTGCTGCAGCCTGCTCCGATGGCGGCTCCCCGTTGAGCTGAGGCTCGCGCCCGCAGGGCGGTTGGCCGTCGTGTGGATTCGCCGACGCAGCAACATGTTGAAGGCAGCACCCGAAGGTTCGGACGACGCAGTAGGTCGCGTCCAGGTCCGGTTCCGGGTTGCTCAGGTGAGCTGCCCACGGTTGCTCACATAGGTCGAAGACGCGCTCGTGACTCCGGATCTGAGAAGCCAGGTTCTCGGACGCAAGCTTGAGGATAGACGCGAGCGTTCTCGGACCTGTGACTAACATTGCAACGTGAGTGTTCCACGAGAAAGTGCAAGCACCGGCGCGCGTCACGAATGTCTACTTCCCCTAACGTTGGCTACATCAAGCCAACGTCGGCACAGAGCCTAAGAGCAGCTACTATAGCCGCGCTTCAGTCGTGTCCGCTTTGCGCTGATACTGTTGAAAAAACTCGCCAGCGGTGCCCAGAGCGCCTAGATGTTGAATGCCCAATCGGGCGCGGGCGCGGGCGCGGGCGCGGGCGCAATATTTGGTATGACGATGCCGCCAAAAAGTGGTGTCCTGAGAGTTTTTCAACGAAATCCGCCCTTCTCGGCCATAAAGGTCAGTTGGAGCATACCCGGGGAAGCGGACCTTGGCTATCGACGCGGTCCACGCCCACGCTATAAGGGTCGACTATGCGCACTTGCGATGAAATTGCTCTCTCAGTGCGCTAAGGCCGTTGCAATCAGGCCGAGTGTGAGTTGAGGGATTGATGTCGGCAGTCTTTGTTCATGTTTCCGACATTCACTTTGGGCAGGAGCGCGACCACGTCGTCCACATCCATGACGACGTGAAGAGGGAACTCGTCGCCGATGCGGCGGAAGTTGTCGCAGCCCTGCCGTCGGGGTCTGCGCACGGCATCCTCGTCACTGGCGATATCGCTTATTCCGGCAAGGCGGAGCAGTACGCCGAGGCTGGCAGGTGGCTCGATCGACTGGCCGAAGCGATCGGCTGTCCGATCCATCGAGTCCGGATGATTCCCGGAAATCACGATGTGGACCGCGACAAGCTCTCCATCGGTGGGCGCCAGCTCCTGGACTTCATCAGGGCGGGAGGTGCAGCAGAATACGAGCAGGTAATCTCGAACGAGAACGACCGCGCGACGCTTTTTGCCCGCTTTGAGGACTACAGTCGGTTCAGCATCGGATATAACTGCGGGCTGGACGAGGAGGCCAAGTACGCGACGGACCTACGCGTCGAGGTTGGGCCGGACCGCTGGATCAGGTTCGTGCGGCTGAACTCGTCGCTCCTCTGCCACGGCAAAGAGCGCGACAATCCCCCGGAGCTGGTCATCGGCGAACGCCAGTTCGCAATCCCGCGGAAAGCCGGCGAGGAGAATGTGGTCCTCGCACACCATCCCCTCAATTGGTACAAAGACGCTGACGACGTTCGGCAGTATGTGCGCAGCCGCGCACGTGTGTTCATCACCGGTCACGAACACGATCCAAAGGTTGACGTCGATAGGGTTGAGGATGGTTGCGACGTCATGATGCTTGCGGCCGGTGCCGCGGTTCCTTTCCGGTCGGATGCTACCTACACCCACACCTACAACGTCATCGAGTTCGACTGGGACGAAGGTACGGACAGCCTCGTTGTCACGATGCACCCCCGAGCTTGGAACCCGGAACGGACCTGTTTTGAGGCGGACAACAGGCGCCTCGGCGGTAGCGAGCCACGCTTCACGCTGGGCTCGCCGAATTTTAGAAAGCTTGGTCCGATCCCAGCCGCCCGCGCGCAACCCGAAGGCGACGGCGTCGAACTTGAACCGGTCGTCGAGCTGGTGCTCACCGAAAAGGCGGAGACCAGCTCGGGGGAGACAGCGCCAATGCTGCCGGATGCCGAAGGCTACGAACTCACCCTGTTACGGTTCTTCCGCGATCTCTACGAGAGCGAGCGGCTGCGAATCCTCGTTGACCTCGAAGCCGTGCCGAGGGAATCGGACGAGCGGATGACCCAAGGCCTGGAGCGCAGGCTTTTCGACTGGCTCGTCCGCGAGGGCAAGCTTCCCGACGTGATCGCGATGATCGACAGGCACATAGGTGAACGAGAGAAGAAGGACGCGTGATGGACAACCTTCCGGTGCACATGAGGATCTCGACGCTCACGCCGTCGAACGAGGATGTCAACGCACGCCGGGCGGCCATCGGCGAACTCTCCCAAGCTTGGGGCAAGGTCAACGACCTGACCACCATTCTGGACAAGGCTGGGATGATCGCCGACGCGCTAGGTGGCGACGGTAGGCCCCACCAGGATCTCGGCACCGAGGTGCAAGAGGCTCTGCAGAACCACGCCTCCGCGTTCCTCTACGAGGAAAGCCCGCTCGACGTCGGCATCTGCGCGGGCATGGCCGTGATGTCAATCTTGGACGGCACCCCGGTACCAAATGGGTGGACAACCGCCGACGTCTTCTCGAACGCCCTGTGGGCGGCCCTCGCATTCCAGCCGCAGCTAGCGGAGGAGAAGCGCGAGAAGCTGCGCCGCGAGATCCTCACCCGCGCACGCCAACGCAGCCAAACTTCGGCCGAGAAAGTCCGGGAACGTAGCGTGGTCCCTGACTTCGGCGAACTCACCGTAACGGTCCCGGAAGGCGCCAAGCCTACCACGAATTTCAAGAAGGTGACTGCCCCGACGATCGAGGCTCTCAGGCGCAACGCCGCGCTCGATCGGGAGGAGCTCGATTTCCTGTGGTGGGTGCAACTGAACCGCAGTCGGCTCCTTGGGCGCGCGGTCGACTCTATGGACGAACCCTTGCGCCTCGTTGCCCTGGGGATCGAGGCAGCGAGCCATCTCCGCCGGCTGCCCGCCGACCTGCACTACGAACTGGTGCTGCGCGGGGTCCAGGAAGACCCGGAGCTCGACCTCACGGAATTGATCGAGGCGATAGGTGGCGACCGGGCTAAGCTCGCGACGTCGTTCGACGCCGGCCGTGCCTCCCGCCATCCGGCGGTGTTCCCGCTGCTTCATTCCCTCGCCTCAGGTCAGGTCGGCGTACCGGGAGCCGACCAGAAGCGGAAGGCCTCGACCTGGGCGGCGCAGGCCCTGCTCGAGGCCGGGCTATGTCGCATGTGCCATCACGGGCTCGTCAAGCTGTGAGCGAGGCGTGCACCTTCGAGAGTTGCACGGTCGGGGAGACCGGTGTCTGCGCGCTGGAGAACGATCCGGCGACCTGTAAGCATCGTGTCGCCAGGCGGCCGGCCACCGGTGCCGCCGAAGCGGCCGGAGACACCGGTTTATCCGCTACGGAAGGTCTGTCGGCCATCGGAGCGCCCGTGCTTGAGCGGCCGGAGGGAACGGCGTCGTTCCCGTCGAGCCGAATGCTGGGGCCGGACGCGGTCTCCCAGATTATGGGCTCGCGCTACGTGACCGTGGTCGGCATCCTGGGTGACCCGGAGTCGGGTAAGACCGCGTGCCTCGCGAGCCTGTACCTCATGGTCTCAAACGCCAAGCTGGCCGGATGGAGCTTCGCCGACAGCAAGAGCCTTATGGCCTTCGAGGATATCGCACGGGGCGCACGCGACTGGGACTCAGGCAATCCACCCGAGCAGATGACCGTCCATACCGAGTTGGCAGACGACAGGCGGCCCGGGTTCCTCCACCTGCGCTTAGTCCGCGAGTCCGACGGCCGACGAGTCGATCTCGCGTTGCCGGACCTGCCAGGAGAATGGACGACGGACCTCGTCGCTATCTCCCGCACGGACCGCTTCGAGTTCCTCAAGGCCGCGGAGGCGATCTGGGTAGTGCTCGACGGCCGTGCCTTGGAGAGCAGGGAGCGTCGGCAAGGAATAATATCAAGGGTCGGCCAACTCGCGGGGCGGCTCAGGGCATTGTTTGACGGATCGGTGCCGAAACTGCTGCTCGTCATCACGCATCGCGACTCTGGCGAACCGCCTCCGCCGGTGGTCGCCCGCTTGGAGGCGGAACTCGCGAAGCGCGACATAACGGCGACGATCGTGCCGGTCGCGCCGTTCTCTGACGACGACGTTCAGGCGAGACCGGGCTTTGGGTTGGAGCAACTTATCGCGGCCACCGCGGCCAGCGATTTGCCGCCCGTCGACGTCTGGCCGACCTCCGAGCCGGGTGAAGGCGTACGCTCCTACATCGGGTACAGGAGGCAGCGATGAGTAACTCGATCGTCCTGCTCGGGGGACCCGATTCCGGGAAGACCAACTACGTCGGGCGCGTCTGGCCGGCCCTTGACGCCGGAGGTGGGCGCCTCCATGCCGCCCAGCAGCCTGAGGATATCCGCTTCGTCCTCGACGTCGCTGATCACCTGTACTCCGGCAGCTTCGCCCCGCGGTCTGAGCATGCGGACGACCGGCGCGATTTCGAGGTAGTGGTGGCGGCCGAGAGAGGCGGGGAGCAGACGAAGATCGTTATCCCGGACATCTCTGGGGAGCTCTGGCTCAACGCGGCCGAACAGGGCGAGGTGTCCACCGCGCTCATGAACGAGATGCGATCGGCCTTCGGCGCGTTGCTGTTCGTCCGCGTGAATTCGGAAGCTGACGTCCGCCCCTTGGATTGGGTCACATCGAAGAGGCTACTGAGCAAGCTGGGCAACGTCGATGACCGCGGACTGCCCACCCAGGTCATGTTGTGCGAGTTGATGCGCTTCCTTAATGCGACGCTGGCGCCGCGACCTGGCGGCCAGAACCCGCGCGTTTCGGTCGTGGTGAGCGCGTGGGATATGGTGGACCCCGAGCAGTTCAAGCTGGGTCCGAAGGCATGGCTCAGGCGCGAGTACCCCCTGTTTGCGGGACGTCTGGATGACGTCGAGGGCATTGACCTCCGCGTCTTCGGTCTCAGCGTAGTGGGCGGCGATCTCAAGGCCGACGAGTCCTGCCGCGTCGCTGTCCAGGAGAGCGGTCTCGATGGCCGCGGATGGGTAGCGGTCGAGGACGACCGGGGTACCTGGCGAAAGGACTACGACCTGACGTGGCCCATCGCGTGGGCCGTCGGCGTCTGACTGTGTCCACGGTCGAGCGCCAAGTGCATGGGTACCAGCAGGGGCACCAGCTCCTAGCGGCGTCCGTGCACCTTCCCAAGATGGACCAGTTGATCGTCAACCAGCTGTCTGACGTCGCGGGACCGTTGCGGCCGCGCGAAAGATTCGAGCCGTACTTGACGGCGTATCCGCTACCCAGCGGCGAGCGCTTCGTGCTTGCGCGGACCTGGCAGGACCTGACAGTCGCGCGGGCGGGATGCGTTCGTACCCTCAGCCTCATCATCCCCATCGGCGAATGGGCCGAGGCCGACAGCCTGTCGGCCTACCTCGACGAGTTGCGGCTCGACAGGCTTCCCGACGCGCGGGACGCCAGCCGGGTCGTCGTTCGGGAGACGGGGGCGGAGCCGCTGCCCCCTGTGCCGACGTTCAACGGCAGCGAACTCCTGGAGGCGCTGTTCCTGGAGGACGCACGGCCTGTCGTCGTGCTCGACGCACAGGATCCCGATCTCATCGCGACGCGCCTGCTGACCGCCCTCTGGCCGTCCCTGAGGCGACGGTTTGCCGTGTCGACGTTCGGGCGATCCCCGCGCAAGGTCGCCGGGCGCGACTTCGATCTGGTCTTCGCGCCGAAGGATGCGAGGGCGAAGTTCGCCGACTGGAACGGCCGTCGGGTGGACGGTCGCTCGGTGCAAGACGGTCGACACCGTTGGACGGGCGCGATCGTGGCTCGGGTCTTCAACCAGCCCTATCCTCGGCTGCTCACCGTGCCTGAGATCGGCTTGGTGAGCGGAGGCGATACCGGCCCGGACGACGCGGCGGCCCTGCGGATTGCTTTGTTGTGGGACGAACTGGTCACCAAGATACATAACACGCCGACGGCCGCTCTCGGCCTGCTGGACATCGTTAATTCCGGCAAGGTCCGGGACGTGCTCGCGGTCGAGGCCATCGAGCCGTCGTTGGTGGAGGCGGCGAACCGCGCGTCTGCGACGTTTCCAGAGAACGACGCCTGGAGTTTCCTCGGCGCCATCGCCCGCAAGCTGCAGGGGCGATCCATGCCGGCTGGACGTGCGGCTGTCGCTGAAGCGGTCGAGAGGCTGGCCGGGCGCGCGCCGGAAGGCGCGATCACGCTCCTGTCGCAGGAGGACCCACGCGGAGCCCTCGCCGACCTCGTGCCGCGTATAGCCTCGGGCCTCGGCGGCAACTTCACGGAACGTTCAGAGCGCGCTTTGTGCGAAGCCGCCCCGGCAGTGCTCGGAAGGCTCCTGGCCCACGGCGATCCGCTGGCCGATCACGTCGCGAACGATCACCGTCTCGTCGAACGTCTCGGCCAGATCCTTCCAGCGCTGGACAACGACACCCTCAATGCCGTCGGTCGCAGCCTCCTCCCACGGCTGATCGAGGACTGGCAACTCCCGGCCGCCGAACCCCTCGTCAGACGACTCGATGCTCCTCAACTCGCCTCGGAGCTGCGCCATCTGGGCCAGACGAACGACTTCGCGGCTGCGAAGCTCTCCGGACTCGTCCTAGACACGGCGCTGCTCGCCAGCACCAGAAAGGATGTGCGGTCGGCGCTGGTGACGCTTCCGTCGACGGCACGACGCAACGAGCTGATCGCCCGGACGCTGACTCCCAACGCTGAAGACGCGCGCTGGCTCCTTGGGCTCGATGCCGACATCCTCGACCGGGAAGCGGCGACGGCGATGCTGCTCGAACTCCTCCGTCAAGCGAACGACCGGCAGTTCGCCGCCATGCTCCGGGATAAGCGGGTAGGCACGGATGCCCTCGACGCCATGGAGACTAAGGCGCCCAAGCTGCTTCGGCGCGCAGTGTCCGGCGATGCGCTTACGATCGAGCCGTTCGTCAGGGTTCTGCCGAGCGTGCTGAAAGGCCTACAGGGTGAGGCCAGACTGAAACTTGCCGAACACGCGCTGCGCCGCTGCCTAAAGGTTCGCTTCGAGGGCAACGAGATCGACCTCATCTCGTCGTTGCTCAGTGCCGTGGGAGACAGCCTCGATGGCGCTTGGGTCGCCCGGACGGGGCTCGGCAGGGATGTCGATGCGGCGACCGCAAGCCGCAATATGGTCGCCCTCAGGAAGGCGACGCAGCCAGCCCGGCTCCGATTGGCCCGGTCGATGGACGATATCGCTCGGACACTGATCGAGCGCCCGAGCCTCGATCTGGATGCGGCCGCGGTGGAGGCTTGTGCCGCAATCATGCTCGACGCGGAGAAAGTCGCCCCGAGGGCTCTCCTGTTTGCCGCGGGGCACCTTCTGCCCGTCTTGCTCAGGTCCCGGGATCGGCCGGTCTCCCCGATGGTCGTCGCGGCGTTCCCGTCGGTCCACCGCGAGCTCGCCAAGTTCGATGACGTACCCGACCTCTTCAAATTCATCCCGTTCTTCGACTGGGATCGATGCAAGGCGGCCCGACACGAGTTGGTGGACGCGTTCATGTCGTCCTCCTGGCCTCCCTCGGACCTTGCATTGACCGCCTGTCGTGCGAGAGAGGTATCAAGGATCCTGCGGCGGATCAATAACCAGCATGGCGGACAGATGTATATCGAGCGCCTAAAGTCTGAGATAAACAGATTACCTGATGACTGCAGAAATATAGTTGAAAACGAATTGTATCAAAGGCAAAATCGTTGATCCTCACATTATGAATAATCCGCCCTTCTTAGACGCGTCCCATGCTGGAGTTGGGCCGCAAACAATCACTTGAAGGCGGCATACTCTTATTCGCATCGGGGCTCAAAACAAAACGTTACATTTTGAGCTTTTGCCGCTCACGGATGGGAGGCAGGGCCCCCGAAACTGGACGTCCAAAATCTCGGAGTAGGTCACAGTGTAGCTTCGATGCAGGGACTGTTGCCCGGTATACGTCCTGAGCCATTGCTGGTCCGCTCCCACGCAACAACGGAGGTCTACACTCTGGAGAAGTTAGCGGATGCGCGTCCGCTTACCAAACGCTTACCCACAGACCGCCTGGTAAGCAGTGGAAATCCAGATCACAGCTAAGTGCTTGAAATAATTGGTGCCGCAAGAGGGATTCGAACCCCCGACCCCCTCATTACGAATGAGGTGCTCTACCAGCTGAGCTATTGCGGCCCTGACCCATGGCGGGCGCGTCGTGATCCGCGGGCTCGTTACGAGGCCTGCGGGATGCCCTTTCAGGTGGGCGCCGTCTTAGCCCCAACCCGCTCGCTTGGCAAGGCGGCCCGGGCCCGTTGCGGCGGCGAACCGCGCCTCGCGGGCGAAACGAGGCGCGGCTTCGACCCCCATCCCGTCAGCGGAAGAGCTTGCGCCGGGCGGGTTTCGGCTCCTTGGGGCCCGGATCGTCTGGGGCGTGATCCACGGGGAAGATCACGGGCTGCACCTCCGCATGCGCCGCGCCGTTGGGGCGGGGCTTCGCCTCCCCGTTCACGACCGCTGCCGTCTCGGCGGCCTCCGCGGGGCCCGCCGGCGGGTTTGCGGGCGTGTCCGTGACCACGACCTTGAAGGGCTTGTCGGAAGCCTTGTCCCCCGTCTTCTCGGCGGCGGGCGGTTCCGGGGTCGGCGGCGCGGCCGCGAGCGGCTCCGCCAGGGGGGCGGGCGCCACGGGAGCCGGCTTCGCGGTCACGGCTACGGGCTCCTCGCGGACGGGCTCGGGCGTGGGCTCGACGGGAGCGGCCTTCGCCTCGGGCATCGGCGGGGCGGCGGGCGGGAGCACCTTCACGCCCTCGTCCAGATCGCCCGTGACGTCGTCCACCGGCGGGAGTTCGGGAGCGACGAGCACGTCGGGCGGGGATTGCCACTGGAAGGCATCGAGGCGCCCGCTCACCGGCGAGATCGGCGCCCAGCGATCCGACACCACGCCGTCGGCGATCCAGGCGGGATCGCGCCGGGCCCGGGAGGCGCGGGCCACCCATTCGCGGCTGCGGCCCGACCGGCCGTGCTCGGCCTGTTCGAGATCCGCCATGAGAAGGCACACCCGCATGGTGGGCCGGTCGTGCGTCAGCGGCTCCAGGGCCGAGCGGGCGCGGGCGAATTCCCGCGCCTCCATGGCGGCCCGCGCCACGGCGATGCGGGCCTCCGGGTCCCAGGAGGAGTGCTTGGCCAGCGTTTCGGCGCGCTTGAGGCGATCGAGCCCGGAATCGCCGGGACGCAGGTTCAGATACGCATCCGCGAGGTCCGGATGCGGCCCGCTCTTCCACGCGGCCTCCACGATGCGCGCTGCCTTGCGCAGATCGCCCCGGTGGGACAGGAGCCTTCCGGCGAGCGCCGCGGCGGGCACGAGGTCCGGCGCGAGTTTCACGGCATCGAGCGCGGCCTGCAGCGACCCGTGTGGATCGCGCTCCTGGCGGTCGAGGGCATCGGCGGTGAGCAGCACGGCGCGCTGGCGGCGCAAGGTCGCCTTGTCGATGAGCCCGAGCGACTGGCGCCGCTCCAGGGCCGCGATGGCGCCGCGCCAATCGCCGGCGGCGCAGCGCGCCTCCATGACGGCATCGCTCGCCCAGGTGGCGGCGGGCGCAATGCGGGCGGCCTCGTTGGCATATTGCAGGGCGGCGCGGGGATCGCCCCGGCGGCGCGCCTCGACGAAGAGGCCGCGCAGGCCCAGCACCCGGGTTTCCGGGTCATCCATCATGCGCGCGAAGGCGGTCTCGGCCACGGCGCGGTTGCCCGACACCTGCGCGGCCTGCGCTTTGAGAAGCAGCGTCAGGGGCTCCTCGCCGAGCAGCCGCTCGGCCTCGCCGGCATAGCGCCGGGCCGCGATGCTGTCGCCGGCGCCCACCGCCACCATGCCCCGCGACACGGCCTGGTAGCCGCGCGAACGGCGACGGGCGCGGGACGCGAAGGTCACCCGCGCGGGCAGGCGGATGAGCGCGTTCACCACGCTCCAGAGCAGCGCCAGCGCAAAGCCGATGCCGATCACGCCAACGACGGCCACCGCCACCGTGGTCTGGATGGCGTAGCCCGCGAAGGTGATGGCCACCGAACCGGGCTGCTCGGCCAGCCACACCGCGCCGAAGGCGGCGACGCAGAGAAGGCCGATGAAAACGAGTGCGCGCCACATCCTGGCTTGATCCTCTCTCCCGCGCCTCCGAACCGGCTGGCTGGGGCGCATTCCCTTCGTGGCCTCCAAACCGGCTTGCCGGAGGTGCCCTAACCTTCCGCGCCTCCAGAGCCTGGGCTCCCGGACGCGCCTTACCTGTAACACGCACCCCGCGCGGGCGATCCCGAGGGGCGCAATCCCGTGGGCGTGATCCTAGCGCGGCGCCGCGTTGAGCGCTGCAACCGAATCGGATGCGATCGCCCGCGCGGCCTGCTCGGCGGCCACCCGCGCCTTGAGACGCCCGCCCCAGGCCGCCGAGGCCTGGCGCGCGCCCTCGGGAAGCGAGTCCCAGGCCGCCGCCGCGTCGCCCAGCGCGCCGCGGGAGAGTGCGTTCTCGATCCTGGCCACCACGGCCGGAACCGCGTTGGAGGCGGGATCGTCCACGGCGCGAACCGTCACGACGCGGTCCGCCATGCGCAGGATCCGCTCCGCGATGGTGTCGGCTTCACCCCGGGTGTCGCGCACGATGCGCTCGGCCAGGGGGCGGAACTCCTGCTGCAGGGCGGCGGCGGTCGGCGCGCCGGAAGCTGCCAGGGGTTCGAGCGCCTGCACGCGGGCGGGATCGGCCTCGAAGCGGCGCAGGCCGTTCAGGATGTCGGCGTAGGGAGCGCCCTGCGCCAGGGCATCGTTGAGGCGCCCGGCCAGCACCGTGCGCAGGCCCGCCTGCACGGCCTGCGGGCTCCATTGCGCGAGCTGGCGCTGCAGGTCGGCGATGCGCTGGTCGTTCTGGCCGAGGCGCTGCTCCAGGCGCTGCTCCAGGCCCTGCCGGGCGGTCGCGGCCTCCGCGAGGCGGCCCTCGAGGCCCTGCGTGGCGCCCGCGGTCTCGGCGAGGCGCCGCTCCAGGGTTTGCGTTGCGGTGGTGTTGGCCTGAACCCGCTCGCCGATCTGCCGCTCCAGGGTGCCGAGGCGGTTGGTGAGCTCCGCGACCGCAGGCGGCGGGTTGCGGACTTGACCCTCGAGGGCCGCGAGGCGGCCGGTGAGATCGTTGAGGGCGGCGGGGTTGGCCGCGGGGGCGCCGGCTGCTGCCGGTGCGGGGGTCGCGGGAGCGGGCGTCCCGGGGGCAGACGTCCCGGGGGCAGACGTCCCGGGGGCAGGCGTCCCGGGGGCGGGAGCCGGCCGGTTCGCGGCCTCCTCGGCCCGGGCGGCGGCGCGCTCGGCCAGCGACTGCGCGGCGCCGAGGCGCTGGCCGATGTCGGTTTGCGCGGTTTCGATCGCCGCGATGCGGCGCTCCAGGCCCGGCCCGGCATCGGTGCGCGGCAGGGCGGCGAGGCGCTGCTGGATCTCGGCGATGCGCGGGTCCACCACGGGCTGCGCGGGGCGCAGGCTCTGGAGCCCGTAGAGCGCGCCGGCGCCGATGAGGCCGCCGAGCACGCCAGCGGTGAGGAGCGAGCCGAACCCGGCGCCCCGGCGGGGGGCCTCGTCCCGGCTCGCCGCGGCCGCCACCGGCGGGACGGAGCCCGCGGGAGGCGGGGTGAAATCGGCATCCGCCACGGGCACCGTGGGCTCGACCGTGTCGCGCTCGACGGACCGATCGGCGTCCGCGTTCAGCGTTCCCGTCGCGGAGCCGGGCGCATCGTGCGCGGCGATCCCGGGGACCGAACCCGCAGCGTCATGGCCCGCCGCCCCGGGGACCGAACCCGGGGCCGTCGAGGAGCCCTCGCTCGCGACGGCGCTCGCGTCCGGCCAGGCGGCTCCGTGCACGGCGTTGGCGTCGGTCCCCGCAGCGGGCTCGGCGTCGAGATCGTTGGTAGGCGCGCTCGCGGCTCCTTCGCCTGCCGCGGGCGCCGCGGCCTCGGACGAGGTGCGGCCATCATCCCCTGCGCCCGCGGCGGGCGCGGGAGGGGTGCGGCCGTCGTCCACCACGGTGGGCTTGAGGTCGAGGATGGCGGGCTCCCGGTGCGGGCGCCGGCGGCGGGTGGGGTCGTTCGAATCGGTCACGGCAACACTCTTGGAGGGCAAAGATGGCAAGCTTGAGCGCAACGTTCGGTTCCGTCCTTACACCGCTCGGCCCCGGAGGGCGACCTGGGACCGGCAGCTAGAAGGACGGAGCGGGATTGGGCGAGCCCCCGCGGACCGGATCAATGGCGGCGAGGAGGAATCGTTCCTCCGGCCGCTCCCCCACCCGGACGCGGGCCGCGAACGCGGCGCGAAGGGGTGCGGCCACGTCCTCGGAGAGGCAGAGATGGGTCAGGGGGAGCAGCGCGTCCAGCAGGCCCTCGGCGCGAGCCAGCGCCAGCAGGATCTCGGCGCTGCGGCGGGAGTAATGCAGAGCGCCGTCGAGGCCGCCCGCGCGGAGTTCGTCGCGGATGCGGGGCGGGAGCGCGGGGAGGCTTTCCGCGGCATAGACCTCCCAGACCGCAACCCCGTAGCCGGCGCCCGCGAGGGAGGCTTCCGGCTCCGCCTTGCGGTCGCGCCCGGCGGCGTGGAGGAGGCGTGCGCCCGGGGGCAGCGCCCGCCGCACGAGAACGGCCAGCGCCGCGGCGTCGCCCGCGGCCTCGCGCACGTCGCGGAGGCCGGCTTCGCGCGCGGCCGCGGCGGTGCGGGAGCCGACCGCGAAAACGGGCAGGTCCTTTCGATCGAGGTGCGCTAGAGCCGGCGCCGCATGGGCGCTGGTGAGGAGAACGGCATCGAAGGATCCGGCCGGCGGCGGGGCGCCGGTCGGCACCAATGCGATCACCGGCGCGACCACCGCCTCGTGGCCGAGCGCCGCCAGCCGTTCGGCGGTGCGCGCGGCGTCGGCGGCTGCCCGCGTGACGAGGAGCCTCAAGCGCCCAAACCGCCGGTGAGGAATCCCGCCGGCATGCGGGCGCGCAAGTCCTGGCCCGCCTCGCGCCCGATGGCTTCCGCGTCGGCGGCCGCGCCCCGCCCCGCCACGTCGAGCCCCTCGGAGCCGTCCGGGCGCAGCACGAGGCCGCGGAAATCGAGCGCCTCTCCGGCGAAGCGCGCATGCCCCGCGATCGGCGTGCGGCAGGAGCCGTCGAGCACGGTGAGAAAGGCGCGTTCGGCGGCGAGCGCCGCGCCCGTCGCCGCATCCACGATCCGCGCGGTGGCCTCCAGTACCCGCGTATCGCCGGCCCGCGCCGTGATCGCGATGGCGCCCTGGCCGACCGCGGGAAGGAAATCGTCCGTGTCGAGCACCGCGGTCACGTGCTCGGTCAAGCCGAGGCGCCTGAGCCCCGCCATGGCGAGCAGCGTCGCGTCCATCTCGCCGCTCTCCAACTTCTTGAGCCGCGTGCCCACATTGCCCCGCAGCAGCGTCACCTGCAGATCCGGCCGCAGGCGCTTCACCTGCGCCTGGCGCCGCAGCGACGCCGAGCCCACCACCGCGCCCGCGGGCAAGTCGTTGAGGTGCCTCGCGCGATGGCTGATGAAGGCGTCGCGCACGTCCTCGCGAGGCAGGTACCCTGCGATCACGAGCGCGTCGGGGATGCGCGTCGGCAGGTCTTTCGCCGAATGCACCGCGAGATCGATGGCGCCCTCCACGAGGGCGATGTCGAGCTCCTTCGTGAACAGCCCCTTGCCGCCCGCTTCCGACAGCGGCCGGTCCTGGATCGCGTCGCCCGTGGTTTTGATGACGCTCAACGGGATCTGCTCGACGCTCCAGCCGAGCGCCGCCGCGAGGCGGTCCTGGGTCTCGTGCGCCTGCGCCAGCGCGAGCGGCGATCCGCGCGTGCCGATCACGAGGGTTGCGGGATCCGCCATTGTTGTTCTCCTTGATCGGGATCGCGTGCGGTTTGCTTGCGCCGCGGGCGGGACTATAGGGTGGCGGCGCCCGGGCCGTGAAGCCGGGGCTCTTGAGGCTGCCTTAACATTCAGGGCGCAGGGTTGGCAGCGTGAATCCGGTCGCGCCTGCGCCCGCCGTCCCGTTTCAAGCTCGCGAGTTCCCTCGTCCATGCGCGTCCTCGGCATCGAAACCACCTGCGACGAGACCGCGGCCTCGGTCGTCGAACTCGGCGTCGAAGGGCGCGGGGAAATCCTCTCGAACGAGGTCTTGAGCCAGATCGCGGAGCACGCGGCCTATGGCGGCGTGGTGCCCGAGATCGCGGCCCGCGCCCATGTGGAGGTGATCGACCGCCTCGTCGCCCGTGCGTTGCGCCATGCGGGGGTCACCCTCGACGACATCGACGGCATCGCGGCCGCGGCCGGGCCCGGCCTCATCGGCGGCGTTCTCATAGGGCTCACCACCGCGAAGGCGCTGGCGCTCGTCACGCGAAAGCCCCTGCTCGCCGTGAACCACCTCGAGGCCCACGCGCTCACGGCCCGCCTCACGGACGGGATCGGCTTTCCCTATCTCCTGCTCCTGGCGTCTGGCGGCCATACGCAGCTCGTCGCCGTGCGCGGCGTCGGCGATTACGTGCGCATCGGCACCACCATCGACGACGCCATCGGCGAGGCCTTCGACAAGGTCGCGAAGCTGTTGGGGCTGCCCTATCCCGGCGGGCCGCACGTGGAGAAGGAGGCCGCGCGGGGCAATCCGGAGCGCTTCGCCCTGCCCCGTCCGCTCTTCGGGCGTCCCGAACCCGATTTCTCGCTCTCGGGCCTCAAGACCGCGCTGCGCATCGAGGCCGAGCGCATCGCGCCGTTGACCGGTTCCGACATCGCGGATCTCTGCGCGAGCTTCCAGGCCGCCGTGGTCGACGTGGTGGTGGACCGCACGCGCGTGGGGCTTCGCGCCTTCCGCCAACAGGCCGGCCATCCGACCGCGCTCGTGGTGGCGGGCGGCGTTGCGGCCAACGGGCCCCTGCGCTCCGCGCTGCAGCGTCTTGCGGTCGAGGCGGGCCTGCGCCTCGTGGCGCCGCCGCTCGCCTTGTGCGGCGACAACGGCGCCATGATCGCCTGGGCCGGGCTCGAGCGCCTGCGGCTCGGCCTCCTCGACGACATGACCGCCCCCGCCCGCGCCCGCTGGCCCCTCGACACGAGCCGGGACGAGGCCGGCGCCAAGGCATGACGCTCCCCGAGATTCCGCCGCAGCCGCAAGAATTGCGCACGGAACGCCTCCTCCTGCGCCGCTGGCGCGAGGCGGATCTCGCGCCTTTCCGCGCCATGAACGCGGACGCGGAAGTGATGCGCTTCTTCGCGAGCCCCCAGGACGGCGAGGCGAGCGACGCCAGCGCCCGCCGCCTCACCGCCTTCGCGGAGACCGCGCGCATCGGCCCCTGGGCCGTGGAGGTGCCGGGCGAGGCCGCCTTCGCGGGTTTCGTGGGCTGCTGGCCGACGCGCCCGAACCTGCCCTTCGCGCCGGCGATCGAGATCGGCTGGCGCATCGCCCGGCCGTTCTGGGGCCGGGGCTACGCGCCGGAAGCGGGCCGCGCGGCCCTGCGCGATGCCTTCGACCGCGCCCGCGTCGCGGAGGTTCTGGCCTATGCCACCCACGCCAACGAGCCCTCGCTCCACGTGATGCGAAAGCTCGGCATGACCTACAGCCCGGCCGAGGACTTCCTCCACTTCGCCTTCCCGGCGGATCACCCCCTCGCCCGGCACCTCGTCTACCGCATCACGGCGGACGCGTTCCGCCGCGCCCCCGGCCCATGACCCCTGCCTCCGTCGGCATCGCGGGAGCGGGAGCCTGGGGCACCGCCCTCGCCAATGTGATCGCGGCCGCGGGGCGCCCGGTGGTGCTGTGGGCCCGCGACGGCGCGCAGGCTGCGGCCTTGCGCGACACGCGGGAAAACCGCCGCTTCCTGCCGGGCATCCCCCTGCACCCCGGAATCCGCCCGACCGCGGACCTCCACGATCTGGCGGAAACCGGAGCGGTGCTCCTCGTCACCCCGGCGCAGAGCACCCGGGCGATGGCGGGGGCGCTCGCGTCGGTACTGAGCCCCGGCACGCCCCTCGTGCTCTGCGCCAAGGGCTTGGAGCAGGGATCGAACCGGTTCCTGAGCGATGTGGTCCGGGAGGTGCGAGGGGACGCGCCGACCGCCGTGCTGTCGGGCCCGAGCTTCGCGGACGACGTGGCGCGGGGCCTGCCCACCGCCGTGACCCTCGCCTGCCCGGATAGCGGCTTGGCGCGGGCGCTCGCCGAGGCGGTGTCGGGTCCAGCCTTCCGGGTCTATCACGGCGCCGATCTGCGCGGCGTCGAGATCGGCGGCGCGGCCAAGAACGTGCTGGCCATCGCCTGCGGCGCGGTCGTGGGCCGGGGCTTGGGCGAGAGCGCCAAGGCGGCGCTCATGGCGCGGGGCTTTGCCGAACTCCTGCGCTTTGCGGAAAGCCATGGCGCCGAGCGCGAAACCCTGATGGGCCTGTCGGGCCTCGGCGATCTTGCGCTTACGGCGTCTTCCGCGCAATCGCGCAACTTCACCTTCGGGGAGCGGCTCGGGCGCGGCATCCCCGTGGCGGAAGCCGCCGGCGGCAAGCTCGCCGAGGGCGCGCTCACCGCGCCCGTTCTCGTCGCCATGGCGGCCGAGAGGGGCGTCGAAATGCCGATCGCGGGCGCGGTCGCGGCGGTGATCGCCGGCCGATTAACGCTCCCTCAAGCCATCGATGCCTTGATGCAGCGTCCGTTGAAACGCGAGCATTGAGAGCCGGCTCCATCCCTGATGAGGCGCCACCCCTGATGCAGCGTCCGTTGAAGCGCGAGCATTAACCGCCTCGCGCAACCCCAGCGTCGAGTCGTGCCATGGCCTATTGGCTGTTCAAATCCGAGCCCTCCACCTGGTCCTGGGACCAGCAGGTTGCCGCCGGCGACGGGGGCACCTTCTGGAACGGGGTGCGCAACCACTCCGCCAAGCTCAACCTCATGGCCATGAAGGCGGGGGACCAGGGCTTCTTCTACCATTCCAACGAGGGCAAGGCGGTGGTCGGACTCGTGGAGGTAATCCGCGAATACTACCCCGATCACACGGACGAGACCGGCAAGTTCGGCATGGTGGACGTGAAGGCCGTAAAGGCCTTGCCGAACCCTGTTTCGCTCGACGCCATCAAGGGCGAGCCGCGGCTGAAGAGCATGATCCTCGTCAACAATTCGCGCCTGTCGGTGCAGCCCGTCACGGACGCGGAATGGGCCGTGATCTGCCGGATGGGCGGGCTGTAGGGCGGTTCTCATCCCCGCCTTGTCTCGAAGCGCGATGCTGCTGAGCCCTGCGAGGGGCAGGAGAGGGTCGGTGTAGGCGGCAGCACGCCCTGCCCTCTCCCCCCTTGTGGGGGAGAGCTGGAAAGGGGGGTATGGTGAAGAGGACGGATGCGGCAGAAGAGGTCGCTGCGCGAGCGCTCCTGGCGGAGCGCGGCCCCCCCCTCCCTACCCTCCCCCACAAGGGGGGAGGGGTGCGCCCGAGCAAAGTGCTTCAGCGATGGGCTGCACCCCGCCTGCCTCAGCTCCGGCGAGCTTCGCGCCAGCTCCCCGAACTCCGCTTAACCCCGCGTTAGCCGCAGCGCGTTAATCCTGCCGGCCTCCCGGAGCCGAACGCCATGGCCTTTGCAGGCATCAACTATCTTGCCGTCGTCTGTGCCGCCCTGGCGAGCTGGCTCATCGGCGCCCTGTGGTATTCGGCCTTCGCGCGCCCCTGGATGCTGGCGCTCGGCAAGACCCGCGCGGAATTGCTCGGACCCTCCGGTAAGGCCTCGCCCCTGCCCTTCGTGGTGGCCTTCCTGGCGCAGCTCGTCATGGCCTGGGTTCTGGCGGGCATCGTCGGCCATCTCGGGGCGGGTCAGGTGACGCTCGCGAACGGCGTGGTCTCAGGGTTCTTCGTATGGCTCGGCTTCGTGGTCACGAGTCAGGTCGTCAATCACGGCTTCTCGGGCCAGCGCCTCATGCTCACCGTGATCGACAGCGGCCATTGGCTTGCCGCCCTCGTGATCCAGGGCGCGATCATCGGGCTGTTCGGCGCCCGCTGAGCCGTATCGGGGGCGCCGTTATCGAGCTCCTCGGCGCTCGCTGATCTTGTACCCACGACTGACCACATCGCTCGCGTTTCACCTCCCCGCGGGGCCGTGCTTCAGCGACCAAAGTGCGAGCGCCCTTGCCTTGCCGGCCTGCGGGCCCTTTGATTAAACGCAAGGCAGCCTGTTGGCGCTGACGGCAACGCTTTGGCGCCGATTGCCGGGAGGAAAAACCGATGCAAGACCAAATCTACGACGTGCCTGCCGATTGGAGCCGTCGCGCCTTTGCGGATGAATCCCGTTACCAGGAGATGTACCAGGCGAGCCAGCAGGACCCGGAGGGCTTCTGGGCCCAGGAGGGCAAGCGCATCCACTGGTTCAAGCCCTACTCCAGAGTGAAGAACACGAATTTCGGCCCCGATAACGTCTCGATCCGCTGGTTCGAGGACGGCACCACCAACGTGGCCTACAATTGCGTCGACCGGCACCTCTCCACCCGCGGCGATCAGGTCGCGATCATCTGGGAGGGCGACGACCCCTCCGAGTCGAACACGATCACTTATCGCGAGCTGCACGCGAATGTGTGCCGCATGGCGAACGTGCTGCGCAACCGTGGCGTGAAGCGCGGCGACCGCGTGACGATCTACCTGCCGATGATCCCGGAAGCGGCTTACGCGATGCTCGCCTGCGCGCGGCTCGGCGCGGTGCATTCCGTGGTGTTCGGCGGCTTCTCGCCCGACTCGCTCGCGGGCCGCATCGAGGACGCGCAGACCGCGTGCGTGATCACCGCGGACGAGGGCCTGCGCGGCGGCCGCAAGGTGCCGCTGAAGGCGAACGTGGATGCCGCGATCGACCGCGTGGGCGGCGTCGATCACGTGATCGTCGTGCGCCGCACGGGCACGCCCATGAACATGGTGCCGGGCCGCGACGTCTATTACGACGAAGCCGCCGCCATGGTGACGGACGATTGCCCCGCGGAGGAGATGAACGCGGAGGATCCGCTCTTCATCCTCTACACCTCGGGCTCGACGGGGAAGCCCAAGGGCGTGCTCCACACCACCGGCGGCTATCTCGTCTGGGCCTCGTTCACGCATCAATACGTGTTCGACTACCACGACGGCGACATCTACTGGTGCACCGCGGATGTGGGCTGGGTGACGGGCCACTCCTACATCCTCTACGGGCCGCTGGCGAACGGCGCCACGACGCTCATGTTCGAGGGCGTGCCCACCTATCCCTCGATCTCCCGCTTCTGGGATGTGGTCGACAAGCACAACGTGAACATCTTCTACACCGCGCCCACCGCCATCCGCTCGCTCATGGGCGCCGGCGAGGAGCCGGTGAAGAAAACCTCGCGCAAGACCCTGCGGCTCTTGGGGTCGGTGGGCGAGCCCATCAACCCGGAGGCCTGGAACTGGTATCACCGCGTGGTGGGCGACGGGCGCTGCCCCATCGTCGACACCTGGTGGCAGACGGAAACTGGCGGCATCCTGATCTCGCCGCTGCCCGGCGCCACGCGGCTGAAGCCCGGCTCCGCCACCCTGCCGCTGCCCGGCGTGAAGCCCCAGGTGGTGGATGCTGAGGGCAAGGTTCTGGAGGGTCAGGCCGAGGGCAATCTCGTGATCGCGGATTCGTGGCCGGGCCAGATGCGCACGGTCTACGGCGACCACGAGCGTTTCGTGCAAACCTACTTCTCGACCTATCCGGGCAAGTACTTCACCGGCGACGGCTGCCGCCGCGATGCGGACGGATACTACTGGATCACGGGCCGGGTGGACGACGTCATCAACGTGTCGGGCCACCGCATGGGCACCGCGGAAGTGGAGAGTGCCCTCGTGGCGCACCCGAAGGTCTCGGAAGCCGCGGTCGTGGGCTACCCCCACGACATCAAGGGCCAGGGCATCTACGCCTATGTGACCCTGATGGCGGGCGAGCAGCCCTCGGAGGACCTGCGCAAGGAACTCGTGACCTGGGTCAGGAAGGAGATCGGCCCCATCGCCTCGCCGGACCTGATCCAGTTCGCGCCCGGCCTGCCGAAGACGCGTTCGGGCAAGATCATGCGCCGAATCTTACGCAAGATCGCCGAGGACGAGTTCGGCGCGCTGGGCGACACCTCGACGCTTGCCGACCCCACGGTGGTCGACGACCTCATCACCAACCGCCAGAACAAGCGCGCCTCGGCGGCGTAAGGTAGCCTGCGGTTCGAAGCCTGGGACGCCCGGACCTCTGGTCCGGGCGTTTTCGTTTGCACCTCAGCTTGCGAGATGTATCATACGATGATACATATCATTTGATGCACGCATGATCCGCAGCTTCAAGGATAAGCGAACCGAGCAGGTCTTCCGCGGCATCAGCCCGAAGGGCTTTCCGTCCGACCTCGTTGCAGTCGCCCGGCGCAAGCTTGCGATGATCGATGCGGCTCACGCGCTGCGGGACCTCCTGGCGCCGCCGGCCAACCGGCTGGAAGCTCTGAAGGGGGACCGCGTCGGACAGCACTCGATCCGGATCAACGACCAGTTCCGGATCTGCTTCCGCTGGAGCAACGGCGATGCCGAAGACGTGGAAGTGGTGGACTACCATTGAGGACGCCCGCGATGCAGACCGCTCCGCCTAAGCTGCCGCCGCTCCACCCCGGGGAGGTGCTGCGCGAGGAGTTCATGAAACCGCTCGGGGTGAGCGCGCTCAGCGTCGCGCGCCGCTGCGGCGTGCCGCGAACCCGCATCGAGCGCATTGCCGCCGAGCGCATCGGCATCACGGCGGATACGGCGCTCCGCCTCGGACGCTGCTTCAGCACCACCCCGCAATTCTGGCTGAACCTGCAGAGCCGGTTCGACCTGGAGCGAGCCGAGGAGGAGATCAGGCCGGAGCTTGAGCGGATCGAGGAGTTCGCCGCCCCGGGTGCATCGGGCGGCAGGACCTGACACGGCTTGCCCGCGAGGCACCGGACCCGTACCATTCACCATCCAGGGAGGCGGCCCATGAATCTCAAGCGGCTCTTGACCGAGCACCCCGACGCGGTCGGCGAATCGTATTTCGAGCACATGCATGTGGCGCTGAGCTTCGCGGGGCCGCTGCTGAAGGCCGGGATGGCGGCCCTCGTCCATGCCTTCCTGCCCTTCTTGTGCGTGACGACCGCGAGCGCCACCGTGAAGCGGCTTCATGCGCGCATGACGAACCGGGTGCCGAAGCCTGCGCTGCGCCGGGCCGAGACAGCCCCGGCGAACGGCCTGCCGGTTTGGGACCCGGTGATCTGAGCGGGGTTTTTGGGGGCCGGGCTGTCCTCTCATCGCGTTGAACGCGAGGAAGCGATTCGTACGCTCGCGTTCAACTGAAACCTTGACCGTAACCCCCTCGTTCTCCTCGCAGATCGGCGCGGACGACCATGCGGACCTTGCTCGCCATTGCTCTTGCCTTGTTCACGGCCTCGGGCGCCCTCGCCCGGGAGGTCGTGGCCTATGACGGCGATCTCGCTCCCGGCACGATCCTGGTCCGCAACGCCGAGCGCCACCTCTATCTCGTCCAGGAGGGCGGCACGGCCCTGCGCTACACCGTGGCGGTGGGAAAACCCGGCAAGCAATGGACGGGGGAAGCCCGCATCCAGGGCAAATATGTCCGCCCCGCCTGGGCTCCGCCGGCGGAAATCCGCCGCGACAACCCCCGCCTCCCGAGGGTCATCCCGGCCGGCGCCCCGAACAATCCCATGGGCGCGAGGGCCCTCGTGCTCGACCGGGACGAATACGCCATCCACGGCACCAACCGCCCGGATTCCATCGGCACGCCAGCCTCTTACGGCTGCATCCGCATGCTGAACGAGGACGTGGTCGACCTCTACGGTCGGGTGCAGGTGGGAACGCGCGTGATCGTGGTGGAGTAGGGCGGCGCCCTAGAAGTCGCTCGCGAGCCCCTTCACCTCCCAGTCCTCGTAACGGACTGGTTCTAGCCCGCCGCGGCCCTGGTGTTCCTTGGCTTTCGCGATCTCGGCCGCCCGCGCATCGATGGCGGCCCGGCGCTCGGCCGCCTCTTCGAGCGCGCGGCGCGCGGCCGGGGAGAGCTCTTTTGCGGGGGCGGCGCCCGGGAGGGGGGCGGGTTTGTCGGGGGCTTCGCTCATGATCTCGGGCGGCTTCGGGCTATGGCGCGGCATTGATGAACGGCGCGTTTGCGTCCATCAGGGGCGACGAGGGCAAGGGCTCACCCCGCACATGGAGACCGGCATGGAGCGAATCAAGGGATGCATGCCTTTGGCCGCAGGGATGAAGAGGCTTTGAAGAAACCCCTCGCCGACAGCGGCGCGGGGCTCGAAGCCCGGCGCCTCGCCTGGTCCGCGGTTGCGGAAACCCTGCGCCGCCGCATGGCCCTCGACGACGTGTTCGACGATCTCGCCGCCCGGGCCGGCCTCGATCCCCGCGACGAGGCGCTGGCGCGAGCGATCGCGGTGGTGACTTTCCGCCGCCTCGGCACGCTCCGCCAGGCCGTCGGCTCCCGCCTCGACAAGGGGCTCCCGAAGGATCGCGGGCTCCTCGAACTCATCCTCGCCGGCGCGGCCCAAATCCTCTTCCTCGACGTGCCGGATCATGCCGCCGTCGACACCGCCGTTCGCATCGCCCGCGCCGAGCCGCAGCTGCGGCATGCGTCCGGCCTCGTGAACGCCCTGCTGCGGCGCATCTCCCGCGAGCGGGACGCGATCCTGAGCCAGGCCGACCCCTGGGTCGACACGCCGGACTGGCTGCGGGAGCGCTGGACCGAGGCCTACGGCGAGGAGGGGGCCCGCGCCATCGCCGAGGCGCATCGGGGCACCCCCTCCATCGATCTCTCGGTCAAAGAGGATCCCCGCCCCTGGGCGGAGCGCCTTAACGCCGTGCTCCTGCCGACCGGAAGCCTGCGCCTTCAGGATCGCACGGCCATTCGCGATCTGCCGGGCTTCACGGAAGGGGCCTGGTGGGTGCAGGACGCGGCAGCGGCCCTACCGGCCCGGCTCCTGCGCCCGCAATCGGGCGAACGCATCGCGGATCTTTGCGCGGCGCCAGGCGGCAAAACCGCTCAGCTCGCCGCCGCCGGTGCGGCCGTGCTCGCCGTGGACCGGTCCGCCAAGCGCCTCATGCGCGTCGAGGAGAACCTCGCGCGGCTGGGGCTTCAGGCCAAAACCCGCGCCATCGACGCGCTGGCCCTAGAGGAGGGTCCCTTCGACGCCGTCCTCCTCGATGCCCCTTGCTCGGCCACGGGCACGATCCGCCGCCACCCGGACGTGGCCTGGACCAAGGCCGCCCAGGACGTGGGGAAGCTCGCCGATCTTCAGGAACGCCTTCTCGACAAAGCCGCGAGCCTGCTCAAGCCCGGCGGGCGCCTCGTCTATTGCACCTGTTCGCTCGAACCCGAGGAGGGCGAGCGCCAGGCCGAGGCTTTTCTGGTGCGGCATCCCGATTTCGCCCACGCCCCGGTCGCGCCCGAGGAGGTGGGAGGGCTTGCCGACCTCATCACGCGCGGAGGCGATCTGCGCACCCTGCCCTCGCACCGGCCGGTGCCAGGCGAGGATCGCGGTGGATTTGATGGATTCTTCGCCGCCCGCTTCGTCCGCCGGGGCGCCTGAGACGCCACGCCTCGCCGTTAACCATGCCGCCACTCCCCGGCGCTGGAGAGGCCGAAATCGCGCGCTTTTCGCGGAAACTCACCATAGGTTAACCAAACTGATCGGAAACTCGACCTAGTCTGCTCGGCCCAGATGCTGCCGGGGGCTGGCTCCGGGATCGGTTGCCGTGAGGAGTAGCCCGTCGCCGGGTTTAGGGCTCGGGAAGGAGTGAGGCAGGCGTGCATTGGGCCGGGGACCGCTGGCGTCTCTACCGCCTTGCTGCGAGCGAGGCCGGCCGCGCCGTGCGTGGCGGCATCGCCTGGCGGCTCGCCGGATGGCGCCTCGGCACGCCGACGCCCTCCCGCCTCCTGTTCGCGCCGCAGGATCTGCGCACCGCCGACCCCACGGTCGCCGGTGACATCTATGCGGGCTTCTTCGCATTCGCCGGCCGCTCGGTTTCGACGGGCGGCCAATCGCCCTTCGACATCGACCCTCCGAGCCGCGCCTGGGGCGAGGCACTCTACGGGTTCGGCTGGCTCCGGCATCTGCGCGCCGCCGGCACCGCACTGGCGCAGGCCAATGCCCGCTCGCTCGTGGACGAGTTTATCGCCGGCAGCCGCGGCCACCGGCGCTTCGCTCGCGAAACCCACATCCTGGCTCGCCGCGCGATCTCGTTCATGAGCCAGTCGCCCCTCATACTTGAGGGAGCGGACCGGGTCTTTTACAACCGTTTTCTGCGGGCGCTCGGGCGCGCCGCGCAGGAGCTGGAGCGGGATGCGCGCGCCCATCCCCTGCCCCATCGCAGGCTCGTGGCCGCCATCGCGCTGTGCTACGTCGCGCTCTGCAGCGAGGGCCTGGAGGGCCCCCTACGCCGGGCCACGCGCCTCCTCGTGCGCGAGCTCGATCGCCAGATCCTGCCCGATGGCGGCCATACGAGCCGCAATCCCCGCGTTCTGATCGACCTGCTCTTCGATCTCCTGCCCCTGCGCCAGATCTATGCCAGCCGCGGGCTCGACGTGCCGGAGGCGCTTCTCCACGCGATCGACCGCATGCTGCCGATGCTGCGCCTCTTCCGGCATGGGGACGGTACGCTCTCCCATTTCAACGGCATGGGGGTGACCGCCGCCGACCAGCTCGCCACCCTGCTGATCTACGACGATCTGCGTAGCGAGCCGATCCACCACGCGCCCCATTCGGGCTACGAGCGCCTGGAGGCCGGCGGAACGCTCCTCGTTGCGGATGTGGGCGGGCTGCCCCCCGTGGAGCAGGCGGGCAGCATGGGCGCGGGGTGCCTGTCCTTCGAGATGTCGAGCCGGGCGCAGCGCATCGTCGTGAATTGCGGCCTGCCGCGCCATCCAAGCGAAGGCGTCGTTCAGGCCGCCCGAGCCACGGCGGCGCATTCGACCGCGGTTCTCGGCGACGCCTCCTCGGCTCGCATCCTCCAGCCCGGCGGCCCCTGGCCGAGGCGCCGCATCACAGCTTGGCTCATGCGGCGCCTCGGGCCGGCGGCCCATTCCGGTCCGGCAGCCGTTACGGCCGAACGGAGCGAGCGCGACCATGCCCAGACCCTCACCGCAAGCCATGACGGCTACCGGCGCCGCTTCGGCCTGGTGCACGAGCGCCGCTGGCGCCTTGCGGCCGACGGAGGCCGGTTGGAGGGCGAGGACCACTTTCGTCCCGTCGCCGCTCGCGCAGCCGGCGAGGACGCGGTGATCCGCTTCCATCTCGCGCCCGGCATCAAGGCCAGCCGAACGCAGGGCGGGCGGGTGATCATGCTGGTGCTGCCGAACCGGGAGGCCTGGCAGTTCGAGGTCAGCCCCGGCGTCGCGCAGGTCGAGGACAGCATGTACTTTGCCGCGCCGGACGGCCCCCGCCGCTCGGAACAGATTGTGGTCGCGGTGAATACGGCCGAGCACCCGGAGGTGCGCTGGCGCTTCGACCGCTTGAGTCGCGCGCCGTCCCCGGCGCCTTCGCGGCGGAACGATACGGCCGAACTCCTCTAAGCCCAGTCTCGGGCAGGTAGTGGGTCAGTTTGAATTTGCCCTCTGTGGACAGCCAAGCTTGGCGCGCCTCACGGATGCTTGAGCGGTCTAGAATCCAGCATGACACTCTGTCATGCTGCCAACATGACAGAGAAACCCAAAAGACCACGAGACCCGAACCAGCTAGCCAAGCTGATCGTGGATATGGCTTCGGGAGAGGTCAACGAGCCTGTACTCACTGAGGACGGGCGAGACGCTGTTGCCGTCCTGATGGGAAGGCGTGGAGGCTTGAAGGGTGGAAAGGCGCGGGCTGCTGCACTGACCCCAGAACAACGTAGAGAGATTGCCCAGAAAGCAGCTGCGGCACGGTGGTCGAAAGATGACAGCTGAAGTTGCAATTATGAACCGGCAAGGGATCGCGTTAGCGGCCGACAGTGCCGTTACGATTGGTCGTGCCCGCGTCTGGAAGTCTGCCAACAAACTGTTCTCTATGGCCCCGTTCAACGATATTGCCATTATGGCATTCGGTAGCGGTGACTTCATAGGCCATCCATGGGAAACCGTAGTAAAGTCCTTTCGACTTACTGTTGGGACCAAGCGTTTTTCGCGAGTGCAAGATTGCGCAGATGCCTTTTTAAAGTACCTCGAAGGCAGTACGTTTGGAGCCTCGGTTGAGGAGGCTGTCAGCGTTCTCGTTGTATTCGTCCACGAATTGGAACGTATCAGTAAAAGCCTTGGCGACTATGAGTCGAAGAAGGAGTTCAGAACTTTACTGGCTCATCGGATTGATGCAGAGCGGGAGCGCCTTGAGAAGGTGCCAGAGAACGGCGTATCTCTAAGTCTTGCAGAGTTCAGAAACAAATATTCGAAGATAATCGGCGACCTGTCTAAGGATGCGTTCAAATCACATATTCCGCAGAGTCTCTGTGCGGGATTGGTTGAGATGTGTTATGAGACATTCGGGCGCACTATCAAATCAGATTACTACACCGGCATTGTAATAGCTGGCTTTGGCACTGATGAGTATTTTCCAAACTTAATCAACTATGTTGTTGATGGCAAAGATGAAGGTGTCTTGCGCGCTTGGAAGGACGAGGCCAAGAGTCACAATCTTAACGAGCCCGATGTCTCGCCGGCCGTTATCATCCCCTTCGCCCAGTCAGACATTGCTGTCCTGTTCTTAGAAGGAATAGCCAGAAGCCATATGCGGTGGATTAGGTCATCTTTGAAATCGCTTTTGGACAATAAATCAGATACCCTAATTACATCATATGTCTCAGATGGGAATGAAAAGATTGTCGAGAGGACTCCACAAAGGAAAGAGAATAGTAAGATAGTTAGGGAACTTGAAGAGGAGTTTAGGAGCTATAGAGACGCCAGTGTCGTCCAGCCTATTATGAAAGTGATTGCCAGCCTCCCTAAGGAGGAGATGGCTCACATGGCTGAGGCACTTGTTGAGCTCACATCCTTGCGTCGGAGAGTTGACTCGAGCTTGGAAACTGTTGGCGGTCCAACGGACGTTGCTGTGGTGTCTAAGGGAGATGGCCTTATCTGGCTCAAGCGTAAGCATTACTTTAAGGGTGAGCTAAATCCCGACTACACCGTTCGGAAACAAATGCAGTTCAGAGGTGGTGAAGATGGACAACCATGATGACACAACTGCGGTGGTCCGTTCTCTGAAGGGAACCACACCGCTTGAGCGTTTAAGGGGCGAGCCCCGCATAGGTACGCCTGAAGAGGAGGCGCAAAGGGCGGCTAAGCGCATCATTGATAGGCTCGACCGGCAGAGAGAAGAAGACCGCAAATCTCACCCGAAAATGACCGATAATGCTTGACGCTCAAGCATAAGGGTCATTATAAAAGAGGGCATGAACAAGCTCTCTGCTGCTGATCGCGCTCGGATCATCCACCTTCTCTGTGAGGGTAACAGCATCAGAGCTGTTACCCGTCTGACAGGGGCCAGCAAGAACACGGTAATTAAGCTCCTGACCGACGTTGGTCGGGTGTGCCACGCCTATCAGGATGAGGTTCTTCGCAACCTCTCCTGCCAACGTGTGCAGGTGGATGAGATTTGGAGCTTCACCTACGCCAAGCAGAAGAACGTCCCGACAGCCAAAGCGGCCCCAAGCGACGCCGGCGACACTTGGACGTGGACGGCGATCTGCGCTGATACAAAGCTCATCATCTCATGGCTCGTTGGTGGTCGCGACAGCGAGTACGCGAGCATGTTTATCGCTGACCTAAAGGACCGGCTCGCCAACCGTGTTCAGCTTACCAGCGATGGGCACAAGGCGTACCTTGGCGCGGTCGAAGATGCGTTTGGCGCTGACGTAGACTTCGCACAGCTTGTGAAGCTCTACGGACCTGCTCCTGACGCCTTTAAAGGTCGCTACAGCCCCGCCGAATGCACTGGCATCATCAAGACGCGCATTGAGGGCAATCCCGATCCTAAGCACGTCAGCACCTCATATGCTGAGCGTCAGAACCTCACAATGCGGATGCACATGCGCCGCTTCACGCGACTGACAAACGCCTTCTCAAAGAAGATTGAGAACCACGCTTATGCGGTGGCGCTCCACACGATGTACTACAACTTCGTTCGCATTCACTCGAAGCTGCGCGTAACGCCTGCAATGGCCGCTGGTGTTACGGAGCGGCTTTGGGAGGTCTCTGATATCGTGGCTTTGGTTGAGGCCAGCGAGGCGGCTGCTCCGAAGGCGCGCGGCCCCTACAAGAAGAGGGCAGCATGAAACGTGAGCAAGCCGTCGGGCTGATCGTCGGTGGCTTTGGAGCCGCGCTTATACTGTTTGTCCTCGAAGGCGCGCTCGTGAGCATCTTTTGGCGGTGGCGGTACATTATGCCGATCATCGAAGGGCGATGGTTGATAGCTACGTCTGCTGCTGTCGGTTTGTACGGCGTTTACAAATATCTGGTGGCCGCAAATTCAAACTGACCCACTACCCTCGGGCAGCAGCGGTTTCGCCCCCGCCGCATTCGTGGTATCGCGCCGCCTCTTCCCCTTCAGGAGCGGCCCCTTCATGCCGAGCGATCTCAAGCGCGTGACGCGCGCGCTTCTGTCCGTGTCCGATAAGACGGGTCTCGTGGATTTCGCCCGGGCCCTGGTGGACCGGAACGTGGAACTCGTCTCGACGGGCGGCACGCAACGGGCGCTGGCCGAGGCCGGCCTTCCCGTTCGCGATGTGAGCGACCTTACGGGCTTCCCGGAGATGATGGACGGACGCGTCAAGACGCTGCACCCCAAGGTCCATGGGGGCCTTCTCGCCATTCGCTCGAATCCGGAACACCAGGCTGCCATGCTGGCGCACGGCATCGGCGCCATCGACCTCCTCGTCGTCAACCTTTACCCCTTCGAGGCAACGGTCGCGGCGGGCAAACCCTATGCGGATTGCATCGAGAATATCGATATCGGCGGACCGGCCATGATCCGCGCGGCGGCCAAGAACCACACGGATGTGGCGGTGGTGGTGGACGCCGCCGATTACGCGGCGGTGCTCGCCGACCTCGACGGCTACGAGGGCGCAACCACCTTCACGCTGCGCCGCCGCCTCGCGCAAAAGGCTTATGCCCGCACGGCGGCCTACGACGCCGCGATCTCGAACTGGTTTGCGGCGGAACTCGGAGTGACCTCACCCTCCTTCCGGGCGCTCGGCGGAACTCTCGCCGAGGTGATGCGCTACGGCGAGAACCCGCACCAGGCAGCCGCCTTCTACCGCACGCCGGAGCAGCGCCCCGGCGTCGCCACTGCGCGCCAGGTGCAGGGCAAGCAGCTCTCCTACAACAACATCAACGACACCGACGCGGCCTATGAATGCGTGGCGGAGTTCGCGGCCGAGCGCTCGGCCGCGGTGGCGATCATCAAGCACGCCAACCCCTGCGGCGTCGCGGAGGCGGCAACGCTCGCCGAGGCCTACGAGAAGGCGCTTCGCTGCGATCCGGTCTCGGCCTTCGGCGGCATCGTCGCCCTGAACCGTCCGCTCGACGGGGAAGCCGCACGCAGGATTGTGGAGATCTTCACCGAGGTGATCATCGCGCCGGATGCTTCTGATGAGGCGATCGCGATCGTGGGTGCGAAGAAGAACCTGCGCCTGCTGCTCGCGGGCGGTCTGCCCGACCCGCGCCAATCCGGTTTGACGCTGCGGACGGTGGCCGGTGGATTCCTCGCGCAGGCGCGCGACAATGCGGTGGTGGACGCCATGGATCTGCGCGTCGTCACCAAGCGGGCGCCCTCGCAAGAGGAACTCGCCGATCTGCGTTTCGCTTTCCGCGTCGCCAAGCACGTGAAGTCGAATGCCATCGTCTATGCCAAGGACAGTGCGACGGTGGGCATCGGCGCCGGGCAGATGAGCCGCGTCGACTCCTCCCGCATCGCGGCCTGGAAAGCCGCGGAAGCCGCAAAAAGCGCTGGCTTGTCGGAGAGCCTCGCCAAGGGCTCTGTCGTCGCCTCCGATGCCTTCTTCCCCTTCGCGGACGGGCTCCTGGCAGCGGCCGAAGCGGGCGCCACGGCGGTGATCCAGCCTGGCGGATCGATGCGGGACGACGAGGTCATTAAAGCGGCCGACGAGGCAGGGCTCGCGATGGTGTTCACGGGCCATCGCCACTTCCGCCATTAGGGACGCGGCACCATATCGGGGTCGCTGACAAGGAGACCCCGATGATCATCACCACCACGCCCAACATCGAAGGCCGCCGCATCACCGCCTACCACGGGGTCGTCTCCGGCGAGGCGATCCTCGGCGCCAACTTTTTTCGCGACTTCTTCGCGTCGATCCGCGACGTGGTCGGCGGACGCGCCGGCTCCTACGAGAAGGTGATGCGCGACGCCCGCGACACGGCGCTGGACGAGATGGCGAACGAGGCGCGGCGCAAAGGCGCGAACGCAGTCGTCGGCGTCGATCTCGATTACGGCGCCGTCGGCAAGGACGAGGGCATGATGATGGTGACGGCGAGCGGCACCGCCGTCACGGTCGAATAGCGCCTCACTTCGCGTCCGGCACCGCCGTAACGCTCGCGGAGCGCTAAACGCGGCGCACGCCGCTCAGCACCAATCCGCCGACGACCAGGAATCCGATGAGTACGGCGGGCGCGGCGGCCTGCGTGTTGAAGGCATCGGTCGCGATCGCAACGAGAAGCGGCGCGAGAAACGACGTCACGCGTCCCGACAGCGCGAGAAGCCCGAAGTAGCGGCCTGCTTCCCCCGGCGGGACGAGCCGCGCGAGCAGGCTGCGGGATGACGCCTGCAACGGGCCCGCGACCGCGCCGATGACCAATCCGAACCCGACGAAGAGCTTTTCCGGCAGGCTGCCGTAGAGGCCGTCGTTCGGCTGGGGCGGCGCGGTTGGGATCGTGAAGAGCACATAATCGCGCCCGAGCGACAGAACGCCGATGCAGACGAAGAGCAGGAGCCCGATGGCGGTCATGATGACGGGCTTGGCGCCGAGCCGATCGTCGAAACGCCCGCCGATGAGGGCGCCGGCCGTGCCCGTGATGGTGAGGAGGATGCCGAAGATCCCGAGTTCCGTCGCACCCCAGCCGAACACGCCGGCGCCGTAGATGCCGCCAAACGCAAAGAGCGCCACGAGCGCGTCCTGGTAGACCATGTTGGCCAGGAGGAAGCGGATGACGCCCGGATGCTGGCGCGCATCGCGGAGCGTCGCGCGGACCTGCGCAAAGCCCGTTCGCGCCGCCTCCCCGAGAGAGCGGCCGGTGCGCGGCACGTCGGGCGTGAGGAGAAAGAGCGGGATCGCGAAGAGGATGAACCACACGGCCGTGAAGGGCCCGGTGATGCGGTCGCCCTCGCGTGCGGCCGGATCGAGGCCGAAGAGGGGTTGCAGCCCGAAATAGGTGCGCCCCGTTTCGGGGATGGCGGCCAGAAACCCGAGCACGACGACGAGCGACACGAGCCCGCCCGCATAGCCCATGGCCCAGCCCCGTCCGGAAAGACGGCCGAGCCTCTCCGGCGGTACGAGGTGGGGCATCATGGCATTGTTGGCGACCGCCGCGATTTCAGCCGCCACCGTCGCGAAGCCGAAGGCCACGAGGGCGAGCGGGATGGCGCCGGGAGCCCCGGGGGCCGCCCACCAGAGTGCGCTCGTCGCGAGGACGAGCACGAAGCCGCTCGCTGCGATCCACGGCTTCTTGGGCCCGCTCGCATCTGCCACGGACCCGAGGATCGGCGAGAGGATGGCCAGAACGAGCCCCGCCGCCGAGGTGGCGTAGCCCCACAGGCTCTGCCCCGCCACCGGATCCGGCGCCAGCGCCGCCGCGAAGTAGGGCGCGAACACGAAGGTGGTGATGAGCGTGAAGAAGGGCTGCGTCGCCCAGTCGAACAGGACCCAGCCAAACAGCGCGGAGCGGGGAGCGGAGAGGGACATGGGGAGAGCGTGCTCCTATCCCTATCCCCTTAACGGGCGGGTCAAGCGCGCGCCAGATCCCCGAGGAGGCTTGCCGCCACCGTAACCTTCGAGAGCGTGAGCCCGGACGCCACGATGCCGTCGACCGCGCCTCGGATGCGCGTGGCATCGCCCCCGCGCTTCGCGCTCCAGGCCGTCACGGCATCCGCCCCCGACGCACCGGACGCGGCCGCTTCCGCGGTCAGGTTGCGGTGAGCGGCGGCAACCGCGTCGATGGCCCGATCGAGCGCCAAGCGATCGAAGTAGTCCGTGGTGACGATCTCCCGCGCGGCACCGATGAGCGTTCCGAGTTGGAACACGGCTTCGAGGGCGAAATGCGTGCGGGCGATGTCGATCACGCCGCGCTCCGTGCGCTGGCTCACCAGCACGATGTCGGGCGCCGCCACCAAATCCGGCAGCGCGGCCAAGCGGCGGGCGAGGTCCGCCGGAACGCCTTGCGCGGTCATGGTGGTGGTGCGCGCCTCCCAAGCCGTCAGAGCCGCAGGGGACAGCACCTTGGCGAGGCAGCCCTCCACATCGGCGATTCCGGTGCGGTAGGTGCCGACGATGCGCTCCAGCGAACCTGCTTCGAGGTCCACGTTGCGGATGAACCAGACGATCCGGCTCATGAGGAGATCCTGCAGCTCGCCGTAGAGCCGCAACTGCAAGGCGCCCGGCACGACGCCGTCGAGGGCATCGATGGCTGCGTTGAGTTCGATGAGGCCGAACGAATCCCGTGTCGCCGCATAAGCTGCCGCGATGGTCGGCGCATCGGCGCCCGTCTGATCGACGAGGCGGGTCACGATGGTCGGGCCGCCCCGGTTGATGATCGCGTTCGCGAGCTGCGTTGCGATGATCTCCCGGCGCAGGCGGTGCGTCGCGATGGCGTCGGGGAAGCGCTCGCGCATTTCCGCCGGGAAGTAGCGCTCCAGTTCGCGCCCGAGATAGGGATCGTCCGGCACGGGACTGTCGAGGAGCTGATCGTGCAGCGCCAGCTTCGCATAGGCCAGCAGCACGGAGAGTTCGGGGCGCGTCAGCCCCTCGCCGCGCCGGCCGCGCTCCAGGAGCGTGGTGTCGTCGGGCAGGAACTCGATGTCCCGGTTGAGCCGGCCATCGGCCTCGAGGCTGTGCATGAGGCGCCGCGCGAAGCCGAGATCGCCGACGCCGCGCCGCTCCGAGAGGGAGATCGCGAGCGTTTGAAGGTAGTTGTTGCGGAGCACCAGGCGCCCGACCTCGTCGGTCATCTGGGCGAGGAGCGTATTGCGCGCCGCCTCGTCCAATCGGCCGTCGCGCTCAGGGGTGGTGAGCGCGATCTTGATGTTCACCTCCACGTCCGAGGTGTTGACGCCAGCCGAGTTGTCGATGGCGTCCGTGTTGAGGCGAAGGCCAGCGCGGGCGGCCTCGATGCGTCCCCGCTGCGTGGCGCCAAGATTCGCGCCCTCGCCGATCACCTTGGCGCGCACATCCGTGCCGTTGATGCGGATCGCATCGTTCGCGCGGTCGCCGACCTCCTCGTCGCTCTCGGAAGCGGCGCGAATATAGGTGCCGATGCCGCCAAACCACAGCAGACCCACCGGCGCTTTCAGAATCGCGCGCATCACCTCGGCCGGGGTCGCTTCCGCTTGATCGAGACCGAGCAGAGCTCGCGCTTGCGTCGAGAGCGGGATCGATTTCGCTTGGCGGGAGAACACGCCGCCGCCGGTGGAGATCAGGCTCTTGTCGTAATCCGCCCAGCTGGAGCGCGGCAGATCGAACAGCCGCTCGCGCTCCTTGAACGAGGCCTCCGGGTCGGGATCCGGATCGAGGAAGATGTCGCGGTGATCGAAGGCCGCGACGAGCTTGAGGCAGCGCGAGAGCAGCATGCCGTTGCCGAACACGTCTCCCGACATGTCGCCGACGCCTGCGACGGTCACGGGCTCGGATTGGATGTCGATGTCGATCTCGCGGAAATGCCGCTTCACGGCCTCCCAGGCGCCGCGAGCGGTAATGCCCATCTTCTTGTGGTCGTAGCCCTGGCTGCCGCCCGACGCGAAGGCATCGCCGAGCCAGTGGCCTTTCTCCTCGGAGAGGGCATTGGCGACGTCGGAGAAGGTGGCGGTGCCCTTGTCGGCCGCGACCACGAGATAAGGATCGTCGCCGTCGTGCCGCACGGTATCGGCGGGCGGCACGATGCGGTCGCCCTCGATGTTGTCGGTGAGCTGCAGGAGCGTTCGCACGAACACCCGATAGCTGTCCGTCCCCTCGGCGAGCCAGGCCTGGCGATCGGAGGCCGGCGGCAATTGCTTCGGCACGAAGCCGCCCTTCGCGCCCACCGGCACGATGACGGCATTCTTGACCTGCTGCGCCTTCACGAGGCCGAGAACTTCGGTACGGAAATCCTGCGGACGGTCGGACCAGCGCAATCCGCCGCGCGCCACCTTGCCGAAGCGCAGATGCACGCCCTCGACCCGGGGCGAATACACGAAGATCTCGTAGAGCGGACGCGGAAGGGGCAAGCCCTCGACCCGCGCGCATTCGAACTTGTACGCGATGGTCTGGCGCGGCAAACCGTTGGCGTCGATCTGGAAGAAGTTGGTGCGCAGGGCCGCCTCGATGAGGTTCACGAACCGGCGCAGGATCGAGTCGTCGTCCAGGCTCGTGACGCCATTCAGCGCCGCCTCGATGCGGGCGCGGATCGCAGCCTGCTCTTCGGCGCGGTTCGCCTCGGCCCGGGGGTCGAAGCGCGCGTAGAAGAGCTTCACGAGATCGGCCGCGATGCCGCCGTGGCGCGCCAACGTTCCGGCGAGATAATCCTGAGCGTAGGGCACCCGGATCTGGCGCAGGTAGCGCCCGAACGCGCGGACCAGGGCGACATCGCGCCAGCCGAGCCCCGCTTCGAGCACTAGGCGGTTGAAGGCATCGGATTCCGCCAAGCCGCGGAAGAGCGCGAGAAGCGCCGCTTCGATGGCTCCCTGGATCTCGTGGGCGTCGATGGGTCCGCCGGACGCGCGCTCCAGCGCCATGTCGTGGAGCCACACGCGGTCGAGGTCCGTGGCTCCGGGAGGCGCCACCCGATAGGTTCTCTCGTTCACGACGCGGAAGCCGAGATTTTCCAGCAGCGGGACGCGTTCCGAGAGGGGCAGGCCGGTGCCGCGGGAGAACACCTTGAGGTTCACGCGGGTCTCGGGGTCGCCCTCGCGACGGTAGAGATCGACTGCGCGCGGGCGCGCTTCGGAGAGCTGCTCCAGGATGGCGATGTCGGCCATCGCGGCCTCGGCTCCGAAGGCTTCGCGATAGGCGGCGTTGAAGGCGTTGGCGTAGCGGTTGGCGAGCACGCGCGCCCGTGAGCCGCCGATGGAGGCGGCCAACTGATCGCGCAGGGCATCGCCCCAGGTGCGCACGATGCCGCCGATTCCGCGCTCCAGGGTCTCGCGATCGACCGGCGGCGTCTCGCCGCCGTCGCGGCCGATGATGAAGTGCGTGCGGGCGAGCGGCCCCTCCGGATAGTCGGGGTAGGCCGCGGACACGCGGCCCTGGAAAACGCCGGCCAGGAACTCGCCGACACGGCGGCGGATGGCGCTGTCGTAGCGGTCCTTCGGGATGAACACGAGCACGGAAACGAAGCGGTCGAACTCGTCGGGGCGGGGGAGCGCCCGGATCCGCGGGCGTTCGGAGAGCGCCATGATGTCGAGGGCGAAGTGGTAGAGGGTGTTCTCGTCGATCTGGAAGAGCTCGTCACGGGGGTAGTTTTCCAGAACGTTGAGAAGCGCCCGTCCCGCATGGCTTGCGGGATCGAAGCGCGCCCGGGTCACCACGTTGCCGACCTTGCGCCTCAGATACGGCACCTCGTTCGTGGTGCTCGTATAGGCGTCGGAGGTGAAGAGGCCGACGATGCGCAATTCGCCCTCGAGCCGTCCGTCGCGGGTGAAGAGCTTCACCCCCACATAATCGAGGTGCACCCGCCGATGGACGCGGGACTTCACATTGGCCTTGGTGATGATGAGCGCCTGGGGACGCTCCAGAAAGGCGCGGATCTCCGGCGTCATCACCACGAGTTCCTTGCCGCGCCGCAGCACGCGCACGTCGGGATCGCGCAGGATGCCGAGGCCCGACCCCTCCACGGGATCGGCGGCGGTGTCGCTATTGGCGAAGCGGTATTCGCGCAGCCCCAGGAAGGTGAACTTGTCGGCAGCGATCCAGTCCAGGAACGCGATGGCCTCGTTGACCTCGTCTTCGGGCAGGGGCGGATGGTTGCGGTAGGAGCGGATCACCTCCTCGACGCGCCCGCGCATCTCGCGCCAATCCCGCACCGCCACGCGCACATCCGTGTAGACGCGGCCCAGGGCCTCGATGAGGCGCTCGCGGGCGGCGGTGTCGTCGATGCGGTCGAGATGGATGTGGAGAAAGCTCTCGCGGGCCACATCGGCGCGGGTTGCGGCGGTGGCTTCGCCGACGAGGCGCGAGAGAGCGCCGGAGGCATCGCGCTCGACCGCGAGGATCGGGTGCGCGACGAGGCTCGGCTCGTAGCCTTCTTCCACGATCTCCGCGAGGGTCGAGTCGAGGAGGAAGGGCATGTTGTCGTTCACGACCTCCAGCACCGTGATGTCCCGGCGCTGGCCGCCGCGCTCGATCTCCACATCGGTGAGGCGCAGGCTCGGCGTTCCTACCTGACGGGGCGCCTTGAGGTGCTCGAAGGCAGCGGCAGCGAGGTCGGCGAGCACCTGGGGCGAGTGCGCCGCGAGGTCCTCGCCCGGCACCCGACCGAACAGATCGCGCACGAAGGCGGGCGGAACGGAGGTGCGGCCGGCTTCCAGCACCGCGACGGCTTCCGCCGTCAGTTGGCTTCCCACCTGCGGCCGATCGAGCTTCATTGGCATTCCTGTCCCTTGTAGCCGGTGGGCTGCGAGCTTGGGCTCACGCTCGACGGACCCACCCGTTCGTCCGCATCGTCGTCCTTTTTTGGGGGCGCGCTCGGTGCGGTCCGGGGCTCCCCTCACGGTGTGCGAGCGTTGGCACAGAGAGGCCAGGCCTGCAACCTTCGTCTAATATCCCGGGGTCGGTTTGACGACGAATCCGGTTAAGATGGGGTGCTAGCGGGAGGACCAGAATGAGTGCGCAAGCCAAATCAGCGCAGAAGCCGAAGAAGCCGGAGGTTGGCCTCGCCCCGGCGCGCCAGACGGAGCACCGGGTCATGGCCCTCGATCTCCCGCAAGGAGCGCTTTCACCAGAGATGAAAGCCTACTTCGCCAAGTGCGACGAGAAGATCGGCTTCGTCCCGAACGTGCTGAAGGCTTATGCCCACGACACCGGGAAGCTCGAAGCGTTCGCGGGCTTCTACAACGACCTGATGCTCGGCGCCTCCGGCCTCTCGAAGCTGGAACGGGAGATGATCGCGGTCGTCGTGTCGAGCCAGAACCGCTGCTATTACTGCCTGACCGCACACGGCGCTGCGGTGCGCCAGATGTCGGGGGATCCGGCTTTGGGCGAACTCATGGTGATGAACTACCGCGCTGCGGAACTCGCACCGCGCCACCGGGCGATGCTGGATTTCGCCGTTCGGGTCACCGACGCGCCCTGGACCGTCGAGGAGGCGCACCGGCAGGCCCTGCGAGATGCGGGCTTCGGCGACCGGGACATCTGGGACATTGCCGCGGTCGCGAGCTTCTTCAACATGTCGAACCGGATGGCGTCCGCCGTCGATATGCGGCCGAACCCCGAATACCACGGGCAGGCGCGATAGGAACTGGTGCAAAAGAAAAGGCCGCCTGGGGAGGCGGCCTTGTGCGCTCGACGTGTGAGGATGGCCCGGCATCCCGAAACCCTGGGGGCTGGGGGGCTGACGTGTCCGGGGAAACGCGACACCGGGCCGTCGAGGCAACACCCCTACAGAGCTTTGCCGTTGGGGCTACCGCAGGGCTCCTTTGAGACCTTTTGGTGGCAGCGGTGACGAACGCGTGAGGCCCGCTCGAATGGGCACCGCCCCTCTCTCGGCCCCCCGCCGCCCGTTTGCGAATCCGTGCATGGCGTCCATGGCCACGCTTGCACCGGCGGGGGGCCGAGCCCATCATGACAGAAGGATGAAATGGCAGCGCGAGGGCGCGGGAGGCATCATGAACGAGGGCGAGACCGCGGAGACGATGCGCGGCGGCGCATCAGGGGTCGTCCCCTTCCCCGCCGCGCAAAACCGGGTCACCTTCAACCGGGAAGAACTCCAGGCGATCCTCAACCTTTACGGACGCATGGTGGCCGAGGGCGAATGGCGGGATTACGCCATCGATTTCACCCGCGACAAGGCTGTCTTCTCGATCTTCCGCCGCGCCTCCGAGATGCCGCTCTACCGCATCGAGAAGGACCCGAAGCTGGCCCGCCGCCAGGGCGCCTATTCGGTGGTGACGCCGACCGGCCTCATCCTTAAGCGCGGCCACGAACTCGACAAGGTGCTGCGCGTCATCGACAAGCCCCTGCGGGTGGTGACGAACTAGACCGAAACCGAGGGTGCCTGTGCGTGGTGACGAACTAGCGCGAGCGGGTCGCTTTAGGGCGACCCACCCACTTCTAGCGTCTTAGCGCGCCTTGACGGCGGTGTCCGGGAAGTCGCTGAACAGCCCGTCCACGCCCGCCGCGTAGAACGCCTTGTACTCCGCCGCCGGATCGCCCTTGAAGGTGGAGGCGAGGCGGCGCGGCTCGTTGCGGAAGGTCCAGGTGTGGACGAAGAGGCCCGCGGCGTGGGCGTCCTTCACGACGCTCGTGGGCTGGCCCAGCACCCGGTCCTGCTCGTCCGTCTTGCCGTCGCCGTTCACATCGTCGGCCTTGCCGTCGTTGTTGGCGTCTACGCCCTTGGTGGCCAGGATGTAGGGCTTCCAGGGCCCGACCCCGTCGGCATAGGTCTTGATCTCCTTCAGGCCTTCGGCGGTGACGAGATCCTTGTTGGTGCGCTTGTCGCCCACCACGACGAAGTCGTAGGGCTTGTCGTACGGAGGCGCGAGGGTGACGTTGCCGTTGATGTCCACGTCGTCGCCGTCGACAAGCTGAACGAGCCGCACCCCGGTCTTGCCCCGCAGATATTTGAGGTTGGCGGTCTCGAAGCTCTGGATGATCACGGGCGAGGTCTTTTCCGTCCAGCCCGCCGCCTTCAGAGCGTCGAGGAGGCGATCCTCCAGGGGCAGCCCCAGAGCGGTATGGAAGGTCGGGTGCTTGGTTTCGGGGTAGATCCCGATGGTGCGGCCGACGCGGGCGCTCTCGGCCTTGGCGAGGTCTATCACCTCCTGCAGGGTCGGGATGGCGAATTGCCCGTTCTTAGACTGGTCGCGATCCGCCATGGATTGCTTGGCGCGCAGGGTCTTGATCTCGGCAAGCGTAAATTCGCTCGCGAACCAATCGTTGGTGTCGACGCCGTCCACCTTGCGGGTGGTCTTACGCGAAGCAAATTCGGGCTTGTTGCCCACATCCGTGGTGCCCCCGAGCATCGGCTCGTGGCGGGCAATCAGCACGCCGTCCTTCGTGACCACGAGGTCCGGCTCGATGAAGTCAGCCCCCTGCTCGATGGCGAGCTTGTAGGCCTCCAGCGTGTGCTCGGGCAGGTAGCCGCTGGCGCCGCGATGGCCGACCACGAGGGCGCGTTCGCCGGTGAGCGTCCGCTCCTGGGCTGCGACGGGAAGGGCGGCGCCGAGGGCCGCCGCGATGGCAAACAGTGAAACAAGGCGCATGGTGTTTCCCCTTGGTGGGTTGGAACCGGCTCCGAGTCGGGCCGAAGCGGCGCGACACTGGGAGGCGTCCATGACAGGCGCATTGCACTTCCGTGACGGATCGATGCCGGCGCCCCGCCCCCGCTTCCGCTCACACGGAATCAGCGGCCGCCCGATTATGCCACAGGTTCGTGAGCCGGCTCGGCTTTTATGGCCGCCTCGATGTTGCGGGTGAGTGGCCGTCGCTCAGAGCGATCTAGCCCCCGGTGAAGACGCGGTCTCCGAGCTGATCGATGATCTGCTTCGCCTTCTGGACCGAAAACTCGGTGGCCTCGTCGAGGCTCGCGTGCTTCTCGGCCCGCACGAAGCGATGCTCCTTCACGCCCCCAGGGGCATCCTTCTCGATGGTGCCGGCGGTCTGGAACTGCCCGCCGTCCCGAAACGGCGTCGGCCGGATGCGGTAGCCCTTGTACTCAATCGGCTCGGCCGCCTTCTCGGGCTCCGCCGCGCCCCCGCCGCCGAGGCGGCCGATCAGACCCTTCAACCAGGACATCCCCGTCTCCTAACCCCGCACCCGCACGACGGCGGAGCGGATGGTGCTTCTCACGGGCGGGCAGGGCCCGTCGAGCCCACCCCAGGGTACCTCGGCGACGCGAGGTTCCCGCAACCCGCCCCAGGGCAGGCCGGCGCCAGGGCAGCGGGTGCAGCCCCGCCGAACGGCGGCGACCCGCCTGACGGGGCGGACCTCCACCGAATCGAGCGTGAGGGTTTCGATCACCACATCCGGCTCGAGCCGGGGATCGGCGGCCTCGGCCGCGAACGGGATGCCGAGGAGGAGAAAGGTCGCGAGGGCAACGCGCATCGGGCCGGTTCCAGGGACGAGGGGTGCTGTCGGTACCTTAAGCCAATCGCATCCGAAGCCTAGGGCGGAGCGGCATCGCGGTTAAGGGCCAACAAAAAAGCCCCGGCATGGCTGCCGGGGCTCTTCGATCCGTCGATCCTGGGGGCTTACTCGTTGCGATTGCCGAGGAGCGCCAGCAGGAACTGGAACATGTTGATGAAGTCGAGGTAGAGCGTCAGGGCACCGAAGATCGAGACCTTCGCGGCGGCTTCGCCGTCGTAGTTGCCGTAGATGAACATCTCCTTGAGCTTCTGGGTGTCGTAGGCCGTGAGGCCCGCGAAGATCAGCACGCCCACGAGCGAGATCGCGAACTGCAGCGCGCTCGAGGCCAGGAAGATGTTGACCAGCGAGGCGAGCATGAGGCCGATCAGGCCCATGACCAGGAACGAGCCGATGCCCGACAGGCTCTTCTTCGTGGTGTAGCCGTAGAGGCTCAGCGCGCCGAAGGCAGCGGCGGTGATGAAGAACACCTGCACCACGCTCGCGCCGGTGTAGCGGATGAGGAGGGTCGAGAGCGACACGCCCATCGCCGCCGCGAAGGCGAAGAAGGTGATGCGCGCCGTCGCGGCCGACATCCGCTCCATGCGGAACGAGAAGAAGAAGATGAAGGCGAGCGGCGCCAGCGCGAACACCCACATGAGCGGGGTCGTGTAGAGCGTGCGGCCGAACGAGGTCAGGTTGACGCCGGCGAGGCGGGCCACGGTCTCGGCAGGCGAGTCCGCCACGGCCAGCATGTTCACGCCCAGCGCGACGAGCGCCGAGATCGCGAGGCCGATGACCATGTTGTTGTAGACGCCCAACATGAAGGCGCGCAGGCCCTGATCGACCTCGGCCTGTGACCGGGTGACCGTCTGGCCCCAAGCGGAAGTGCGGTTCTGATACGGTTGCATGGGAGTTCCCTTGAGAATCTCTCTGCGTGTTTCTTTCCCCTCGAGGGATCACGCGCCCCTCGTGCGCCGAACCCTCGGCGTCACGTTCGAATATGTGGTTTTGCCCCAAGCTCTGCAAGAGGGTCTGGATGAGGAAATCGTGAGCGCTCAAGAAGAACCGAAGGTGAGACGATGCCGCTCCTTTATTTAACGGCACCTACCCGTGTTTAGCCTCAAGCCTTCCATAGAGATTCCACGCCTCGATCCAGTCGTTGCCAAGTGCGATGGCGCGTTAGCCTTGGCTAGAGATTCCGTAAATAGGGCGCGGGCTTCTGGCTCAAGATCCGCCAGGTGCCCAGAAGGCCGAGCACCACGGTGACGAGCACGGCGAGAACCGAGGCGAGCAGCGCGCCCGAGAGATCGAGCACGAAGGGGATGTTCATCACCTGGGCGACGATCATGTAGCCCGCGAGCGACCCCGCGATGAGCCCGAAGACCGCAGTGGCGGCGCCGAGCGCCCCGTATTCGAGGGCGTAGGCCGTAAGCAGCCGGGTCCGGGTGGCGCCCAAGGTCTTCAGCACCACGGCGTCGTAGAGCCTCGCCCGGTGGCCGGCGGCGAGCGCGCCCGCCAGCACCAGGATGCTGGAGATGAGAGCGATGGAGCTTGCCCCCCGGATCGCCGTGATGAGCTGCGAGACCACGTCGTTCACGGCCTCCAAGGCATCCTTCACCCGCACGCTCGTGACCGCCGGATAGGCGCGCGCCGTTTCCCGCAGGATCGCGGCCTCCTTGGCCGTATCGAAGCCGCCGGGGAGCGCCACGGTGGCGAGATGGGTGTGGGGCGCGCCCGCGAAGGTGTTGGGGGAGAACACCATCACGAAGTTGATCCCGATCGAACGCCACTCGATCTTGCGGAAATTCGCGATGGTGGCCGAGAGGTTGCGCCCGAGCACGTTGACGGTGATCTCGTCGCCGATCTTGAGTCCGAGGCCCTCCCGGAGCCGCTCGTCGAGGGACACCAGGGGCCGGCCGCGGTAATCCGCCGGCCACCACTCGCCCTCGACAAGGGTCGATCCCTCCGGGACCTTGGCGGCATAGGTGATGCCCCGGTCGCCGTCGAGAACCCAGGCCACCTGCTCGTCGGCCTTGATCTGCGCCACCGGCACGCCGCGGAGCGACACGAGCCGTCCCCGCATCATCGGCACCCGCTCCACGGTGGCTTCGGGCGCCTGCGCCTTGATGTGCTCCTCGAAGGCCTGAGCCTGGGCGTTCGGGATGTCGAGGAAGAAGAAGCTCGGCGCTTTCATGGGAAGCGTCTGGGTGAGCTGCCGGGTGAAATTGGCATCGATGACGGCCAGCGTCACGAGAAGCGTGATGCCGAGGCCGAGCGAGAGCACGAGCGAGGGCGTGAGCGCGCCGGGGCGGTGGAGATTGGCGAGCGCGAGGCGAGGCGCCGCCCGGCGGGGGCGGGGCAGGCGGCGCGCCAGCGCCATAATCCCCGTGGCGACGAAGCGCAGGAGCGCAAAGGCGGCCGCCGCGGCGCCGATGAAGACGAGCGCGATGCGCTGGTCGTAGGCGGCCGAAACCGAGAGACCGACGAGGGCGGCGACCGCAAGAACGAGCGCCACGAGGTAGCGCCGCCGCGGCCAACGCCGCTCCGGATCGACCTGATCGCGAAAGAGGCCGGACACCTGCACGTCGTGGGCGCGGCCGAGCGGCGCCAGCGCGAAGGCGAGGGCCGTCAGGAAGCCGTAGAGAAGCGCGACGCCGAGTTCCGCCGGCGCGATAGTCGGGGCGATCGGAATCGGCAACAGATGGCCGAGCGTCGCCGTGATCACGAAGGGCAGGGCCGCGCCGACCACGAGACCGATGGTGATACCGACGGCCGCAATGAGCAGAACCTGCACGAGATAAAGCGCGACCACCTGCCCACCGGGGGCCCCGAGGCTCTTCAACGTCGCGATCGAGGCGCGCTTGCGGTCCACGAAGCCCTTCACGGCATTCGCCACGCCGACGCCGCCGACCATGAGGGCGGTGAGGCCCACGAGGGTCAGGAACTGGGTGAAGCGCTCGATGTTGCGGGCAAAGCGCGGATCGGCATTGACCCGGGAGCGGATGTCCCAGCCGGCCTCCGGCAGGGCGCGGGCGGCTTCCGCCGCGATCTGTTCCAGGGTCGCATCGCTGTTGCCCAGGGGCAGGAGGAGCCGGTACGTCCAGCGCACGAGGCTGCCGGGCTGCAGCAGGCCCGTGGCGCGTAAGGCCTCCTGGGAGATCATGAGACGGGGACCGAACCCGACGCCGTTCGCGATCTTGTCGGGCTCGGAAACGAGGCTGGCCCTGAGTTCCACGGTGGCTTCGCCGACCCGCACCCGCTCGCCGATCTTGAGGTCGAGGCGCGCCAGCAGGGTCGGGTCGACGGCGGCGCCAAAGGCCCCGTCGCGGTTGGCGAGGAGATCGGCGGTGGAGAGCTGCGGCTCCGTCTGAAGCGTGCCGACCGTGGGATAGGCCCCATCCACGGCCTTCAGCTCCACAAGCCCGGACCCCTTCTCGCCCGCATTGGCCATGGCCCGCATGGAGGCGATGGCCGAGACCGTGCCGCGGCCCTCCAGGAAGGCGCGCTCGGCCGGGCTCGCCTCCCGGTGGATGAGGGAGAAGGCCATGTCGCCGCCGAGGATCTTGCGGCCCTCGCGGGTGAGGCCCTCCGTGAGCGAACGCGAGATCGAGGTGACGCCGGCGATGGCCGCGACGCCGAGCGCGATGCAGGCGAGGAAGATCCCGAAGCCCTTCAAGCCCCCGCGCAGCTCGCGCAGGGCCAGACGCAGAACGAGGGGAAGCCGGGCGTCGGGCCGGGGCGCCCGGGGCCGGGCAGGAAGGGTGCCGTGCATCGCCTGTTCCTTTAAGCCAGAGCCGGGGCTGCATCCGCCTCGACCCGGCCGGAGCGCAGGCGCACCATGCGGTCGCAGCGGCGCGCGAGGCCGAGATCATGGGTGACGAGCACGAGGGTCGAGCCGCGGTCGCGCTTCAGCGCGAAGAGGAGATCGACGATGGACTCGCCGGTGTTCTCGTCCAGATTGCCCGTGGGCTCGTCGGCGACGAGGATCGCCGGGTTCGGAGCGACCGCACGGGCGATGGCCACGCGCTGCTGCTCGCCGCCGGAGAGCTGCGCCGGATAATGGTGCAGGCGGGCGCCGAGGCCCACGGCCTTGAGCTCCGCTTCGGCCCGGTCGAAGGCTTCTTCCGAGCCCGCGAGCTCCATGGGAAGCGCCACGTTCTCGAGCGCCGTCATGGTGGGAATGAGGTGGAAGGACTGGAACACGATGCCGATGCGCCGGCCGCGAAAGCGCGCCAGCGCATCCTCGTCCAGCCCCGACAGGTCGGTGCCGTCGACGATGATCTTGCCGGAATCCGGCCGCTCCAGGCCGGCCAGCGTCATGAGGAGCGTGGACTTGCCCGAGCCCGAGGGGCCGACGAGACCCACGGCCTCGCCCCGGGCGAAATCCAGGGAAATGCCCTTCAGAATGTGAACCCGCGCGGCCCCACGCCCGAGGCTCAGATCGACGTCCTGAAGCGAGATGGCGTTGTCCGGCACGGCGGTCCTGTGCTGTGTCATGCTGACGTTCTGCGGCGCGTTGGCCTTGTCCTGCATCGTCTCGGACCCGATCTTGGCGTGGAAATCGGCGAAGAGCGGCCGCCTTTCGCTCGTCCCCATATGGAAGGTTACGGATGAAGCGCCAACCCGGCTCTTTCATGAGCCTGTTTTTTGCCGGTCTTGTCGCGCTTGCAGGTGCGCTGGCGCACATGGGCCCGGCGGGGGCTCAGGGACAGCCGGTTCGACTGGTGGTTCTGGGGGATAGCCTGGTGGCGGGCTACAACTTGCCCCAGGTGGCCGCGTTCCCGGCGGTGCTGGAGCGGGCGCTTCGGGCCCGCGGTCACAATGTGGAGATCGCCAATGCGGGGGTCTCCGGCGACACCGCCTCGGCAGGCCTCGACCGGCTCGACTGGTCGGTTCCGGACGGCACGGACGGGGTGATCGTGGAGCTCGGCGCCAACGACATGCTGCGCGGCCTCGATCCCGCCATTCCCCGGCAGGCCATCGACACCATCGTGACCAGGCTGAAGGAGCGCAACATCCCGGTCATGCTGGCGGGCATGATGGCCTCGCGCAATCTCGGCGCCGATTACGCACGGAAGTTTGACTCGATCTACCCCGACCTTGCCGCCAAGCACGGCGTCGTGCTCTACCCCTTCTTCCTGGACGGGGTCGTCGGCGACCGCAGCCTCAACCTGCCGGACGGCATCCATCCAACCGCGCGCGGCGTCGAGGTGATCGTGGAGCGCATCCTGCCCACCGTCGAAACCTTCCTGGCCCGCCTGCCGAAGCGCTGATCCGGCGCTTCACCTCGCCTATCATCCCCGCCTGCGGCCCGTCCGGGCCACCCTGGAGCTTTGCCCGATGCAGTATCGCCGTCTCGGCCGAACGGATCTCGATGTGAGCCTCATCTGCCTTGGCACCATGACCTGGGGCCAGCAGAACACCGAGGCCGAGGGCCATGCCCAGATGGATTACGCGCTGGAGCAGGGGATCAACTTCTTCGACACGGCCGAGCTCTACTCGATCCCGCCGAAGGCCGAGACCCAAGGCTCCACCGAGCGGATCATCGGCACCTGGTTTCGGTCCCGCGGCAGCCGCGACCGGGTGATCCTGGCGACCAAGATCGTCGGACGCACCGACATGAACTGGTTCCGGGACGGGAAACCCGCCGAGCTCTCCCGGGAGCAGATCCATCAGGCCGTGGACGGCAGCCTCAAGCGGCTGCAGACCGACTACATCGACCTCTACCAGATCCACTGGCCCGACCGGCCCATCGCGTTTGGCGCCAACCCGACGATCTACAAGCACCAGGACGGCCCCTCGCACCCCATCGAGGAGACGCTGGAGATCCTCCAGGAGCTCGTGAAGGCGGGCAAGATCCGCCATGTGGGCCTCTCGAACGAGAGCGCCTGGGGCACCATGACGTTCCTGAAGCACAGCGAAGCGCGCGGTCTGCCGCGGGTGCAATCGGTCCAGAACGCCTACAATCTTCTCAACCGCACCTACGAGACGGCCCTGGCCGAGGTGTCGATGCGCGAGGACGTGTCGCTGCTGGCCTATTCTCCCCTCGGCCAGGGCTTTCTCACGGGCAAGTATCTCGGCGGCGCCCGCCCGCCCGGCGCCCGGACGACCCTGTTCAATCGCGGCCAACGCTACGAGACGCCCGGCGCCGAGCCGGCCATCCGGCAATACCTGGAGCTGGCCCGGGAGTTCGGCCTCGACCCCGCCCAGATGGCCATCGCCTTCGTGAATTCCCGCCCCTTCGTGACTTCCACGATCATCGGCGCGACCTCGATCGATCAGCTGAAAACCGACATCGCCTCGGTCGACGTGGCGATCTCGCCGGAGCTGGAGGCGCGCATCGACGCGGTCCAGCAGCTGCACGGGAACCCCTGCCCCTAGGGCCGTCTCACCATCGGTCCTCCCACCCACCGCCTCATCCTGAGGAGCGGCGCAGCCGCGTCTCGAAGGATCCTCCAGAACCCACGGGCGAACTGGAGCCCTCCTTCGAGACGCTTCGCTGACGCGAAGCTCCTCAGGATGAGGGTTGTGGGTTGGAGCCGCCGACAGCGTCCGTTTCACCCCCACAGGCCGCCACCCGCTCCCGCATATGCTCCGGCACGGGCGCCTCGACGAGGATGGCGGGCTTCTTCGGGTACAGCGGCACGGCGATCGACCGCGCGTGCAGGTGCAGCCCCGGCCCGCCCTGGCGCGGGGCCGTGCCGTAGATCGGATCGCCGAGGATCGGGAAGCCCGAGGCCGCGCAATGGACCCGCAGCTGATGAGTGCGGCCGGTGATCGGGCTGAGCTCCAACAGCGTCAGGCCCCCTGCGCGGCCGAGCGTCCGCCAGCGGGTCAGGGCCTTCTGGCCCGCGGGGTCCACCTTCATCCACCAGCCGCGATCAGGGCATTTCGGCGCGAGCTTGAGCGCGATCTCGCCCTCCTCCTCACGCGGTCCGCCCTCCACGACGGCCCAATAGATCTTGTCGACCTCCCCACGCTTGAACAGGTCGCCGAGGCGGGCGAGCGCCTTCGGGTGGCGGCCGAGCACGAGGCAGCCGGAGGTGTCCTTGTCGAGGCGGTGGGCGACCTCGGGCCGCCGGGGCAGGCCGAAGCGCAAGCCGTCGAGGTGGTGGACGAGGGTTTCGCCGCCTTTCGGCCCCGGATGGACGGGCAAGCCCGCAGGCTTGTCAATCACGAGCATGAGGGCGTCGCGGTAGAGGAGGCGGGAGAGGATCCAGTCGTCGGCCATGGCGGCGCCCTTCCCCCGAGCCGGGTGCGTTTTGACATCCGAGGCCCTATCTGAGGCTCAACCTAGCGGCTGCCCAGGCCGCCACCCCGAGGCAAGTGCCTCCGCACGAGACCTTCATGGCTGAGACCTCCTCCGACAAGCCCGGCTTCTTCTCCCGCCTCTTCGGCCGCAAAGCCGAGGCGCCGAAGCCCGAGACCCCGCAGGCCGGCGGCCACCCCGAGACCATGCCCTCGCCGCCTGCGACCGGGGCCGACGATCTCGCTGCCGCGCCCTCGACTGTCACGCAGGCCTCGCCCGACACGCCGGACGAGCGCAAGCTGCCGGCGGAACTGGCCGGCGCCGATCTCCAGCCCGTCGAGGGCATCGATCCCGAAGGCGGTGGTCCCCGCGAGCCGATCCCCCGCGCCACCCCGGAGCCCGTGGGGTTGACGGCAGCGCCTCAGCCCGCGCCTGCGACGCCCGCCGCACCCGTTTCGCCCGCGGCTCCCGTTCCCGTCACGCCGGTTCAGTCTCTGGTCCCTGCAGCACCAGCGCCCACTGCGCCCGTTCTACCCCCCGCTGCCGCAGCACCAGCGCCTGCCGCGGCCGTTCTGCCTCCCGTTGCCGCAGCGCCGGCTCCGGCCGCACCTGCCGCTCCCGCGGAAAAGCGGGGCTGGTGGCAGCGGCTCACGGAGGGGATGAAGCGCACCTCCTCTTCGCTCTCCGAGAGCGTCACGGGCCTCTTCACCAAGCGGCGCCTCGATGCCGGGACCCTGGACGAACTGGAAGACGCGTTGATCCAGGCGGATCTCGGGATCGAGACCGCGACCCGCATCACCAAGGCGGTGGGCGAGGGGCGCTACAACAAGGAGATCGCGCCGGATGAGGTGCGGGCGATCCTCGCCGGCGAGGTCGAACGGGCGCTCCAGCCCGTGGCGAAGCCGCTTGCGGTCGACCGCACCAAGAAGCCCTTCGTGATCCTGATGATCGGGGTCAACGGCGCCGGCAAGACCACCACCATCGGCAAGCTGGCACAGAAATTCCGCGCCCAGGGCCTCTCCGTGATGCTCGCCGCCGGCGACACCTTCCGGGCGGCCGCCATCGACCAGCTGAGGGTCTGGGGTGAGCGGGTGGGCGCCCCGGTTCTCTCGCGCGAGCAGGGAGCCGACGCCGCGGGGCTCGCCTTCGATGCCCTCAAGGCCGCGAAGGACCAGGGCACCGACGTGCTCCTCATCGACACCGCGGGCCGGCTGCAGAACAAGGCCGGGCTCATGGCGGAGTTGGAAAAGATCGTGCGCGTGATGAAGAAGTTCGACGAGAGCGCGCCCCACGCCACCCTCCTCGTCCTCGACGCCACCGTCGGCCAGAACGCGGTTTCTCAAGTTGAGCTGTTCCAGAAGGCCGCCGGCGTCACCGGTCTCGTGATGACGAAGCTCGACGGCACCGCGCGCGGTGGCATCCTCGTGGCGCTCGCGGCCAAATTCGGCCTGCCCGTTCACTTCATCGGGGTCGGCGAGGGTGTGGAGGATCTTGAGCCCTTCGCGGCGAGGGATTTCGCCCGGGCCATTGCCGGGCTAGACAACGCAGCATGAGCGCCGTCGAAACGGGCCCCGAGCCCCACCGCCTGAACCCCCTCCTGAAGCTCGCCCTCGAACTGGGGCCGCTCGGGATCTTCTTTCTGGCCAACCAACGCGCCGGGATCTTCACCGCCACCGGCATCTTCATCGCCGCGACCCTGGTTTCGCTCGCGATTCATTATGCGTTGGTGCGCAAATTGCCCATCATGCCGCTTGTGTCAGGCGTCGTGGTGGTGGTGTTCGGCGGGCTGACGCTGTTTCTCCAGGACGAGCTCTTCATCAAGCTGAAGCCCACCATCGTGAACACCCTGTTCGGGCTCACGCTCTTGGGTGGTCTCTACTTCCGCAAGCCGCTCCTCGCCATCGTGATGGACTCGATGTTCAACCTCACGGACGAGGGCTGGCGCAAGCTCACCTTCCGCTGGGCGATCTTCTTCTTCGTGCTCGCGGCCTTGAACGAGATCGTCTGGCGCACGCAGACCACGGATTTCTGGGTGAGCTTCAAGGTGTTCGGCATCATGCCGATCACGATCGCCTTCGCCCTCGCGCAAACGCCGCTGCTGATGCGCTACGAAGTGAAGGATTCGGAAGCCTGACCCCTCGGGTCCGCGAGGAAGCGGGTTTGAACGGCGGGACCTAGGCGCGCTTCGGCGCCATCAGCACCATCTCCCGCGACACGCCGCGCAGGGGCTCGCGCGAAACCTCCTCCCAAGAATCGAACTCGCCCGCGGCTTCCACGGCTTCCTGCGAGGCGAGAAAATCGCGGCCGACCGCTTTCGTGGCCTGCTCGATGCGAGCCGCGATGTTCACAGGCTCGCCCAGCACCGTGAATTCGAGCCGCTCGTCGGTGCCGACGACGCCGCAGAACACCTCGCCGAAATGGACGCCGACCCCGATCTGCACCGGCGGATTGAAGGCGCGTTTGGCGTTCCAGCGCTCCACGAGGCGAAAGAGGGTGCGCCCGCATTCGAGCGCGCGGGCGGCATCCTGGTCGGTTTCGGCCGGCACGCCGAAGAGGAGCAGCGCGCCGTCGCCGATGAACTTGTCGACCACGCCCCCATGCTGCTCGGCGGCCCGCATGACGCGACGGCGAAAGGACGAGATGAACACCGCGAGCCGCCCCGGATCCATGGCCTCGGCCAGGGCGGATGAGCCGCGGATGTCGACGAAGAGCAGCGCGGCCTTCAGGCGCTGGCCCGAGCGCAGGCCCGCGAGCGCTTCCTCGGACAGGATCGGCGCAAGCTCGCGAGGCAGGTAGCGGGTAAGGTTGGTGCGGAGCGTCGTCTCGCGCACGGCCCGCTCCAGGAGCGTGCGGCCCTGGCGCGCCACGAGGATCAGGATGCCGGCCATGGCGAGCAGCATCAGGATGCGGATCACGTTCGGGGGCGGGCCGAACTGCAGGTAGAGTTCGGCGAGGGCGTTGCGGCGCTGCTCCATTTCCAGGCCTCCCGCCAGAAGGGCGATGGCCGAGATCCCGACGATGTAGAGCGCCGCCACATAGGCCTGCAGGCGCGGGCGGTAATGGATGGCGCTGGCCGCGATGGCGATGGGCACCACCCAGGCCACCGGAAGCGCCGAGAAGAAGCCGCCGGCGATGCCGGAGGCGATGAGATTGTAGGCGATGTTGCCGAGGATCAGCACCGCGTCGGCGGTGGCGGTGATCACCGGCAGGAGGCGCGTCGCCCGCCGGGAGGCGATCCAGTAGCTCGCGATGCCGACGAGCCCGAACAGGGCGAGCGTGACCTTGGCGGACGCGATCTGGCGATCGATGACGGCATCGCCCAGGCCATCCGGGATGTCCTGCTCGGCCACGAACACCGCCACCAGAAGCAAGGCGGCGACGAGAACGCGGACCAGACCTGCCCGGCGCTCCGCCGCGATCTCGGCCTCGGCGAGGAGCTGCTGCGTGGCCTCGTGGAGCGACACGGCGCGGGGGCGGCGCCGCAAGGCAAAGGTGAGCGAAGGCCAGAGCGAGCGCCAATAGACGTGAACGCGGGTGAGGGCACGCAAAGGATGGGGTTCCGGAGCAGCGGGGCCTCAAGCGGAAGGTGAAAGAGGGCTGCCGTCAAGCGGCGCCCGCGGACGCGGACCTTCAGCCGCCGGTCTGGGCGGCCCGCAACGCCGCCAGGAAGGGCGGCAGGGTTTCCGGGATCAGCGGGCCCACATGCTTGTAGCGGATGGTGCCGTCGGCGCCGACGATGAAGGTTTCGGGCACCCCGTAGACGCCCCAATCGATGGCCGTGCGCCCGTTCGGATCGACGCCGACCGCCGCGAAGGGGTTGCCCAGGGCGCCCAAGAAGCGGCGGGCGTTCTCGGGATTGTCCTTGTAGTTGATGCCGACCACACGGAGGGTCCCGTCCTTGGCGAGTTCCATGAGCGCCGGGTGCTCCTGGCGGCAGGGGGCGCACCAGGAGGCCCACACATTCACGACCGTGATGCGGCCTTTGAGGTCCGCGGCCGCGAGGCCCGGGACCGGTCGGCCGTTGGCCTGCAGGCCCTCGAGGGGGGCAAGCTGGAACGGGGGCACCGGCCGTCCGATGAGGGCCGAGGGGATGCGCGACGGGTCGCCCGAGAACAGGCGCACGAGGAAGAGCAGCGCCAGCGCCGCGAAGATCAGCCCCGGCAGCAGGAACAGGACGCGGCTGCGCCGGGGAGGCGCCTCGGCGGGGGTGAGGGCGTCGCTCATCGGGCGGCCTGTCCGGCCGGCAGGGGCTCCACGGGAGCGGTGCGGGCGGACGAGCGACGGCGCATGCCCCGCGCTTCAAGCTCGGCCAGGGCCCGCACCTGGGCACGGTGGTCGAGCACGGCGCGCAGGATGAGGCCGCCGATCACGAGCGCCGTGATCGCGTAGGAACCGGCGATGAAGAAGGTGTAATCGCCCATGGTCAAGCGGCCTGCGGATCGAGGCGCTCGGCCTCGAGGATCGTGAGGGTGCGGACGCGGCGACGGAGAATCTCGGTGCGCATGCCGGCGATGTGGAGCGCGACACCGACGAGGGTCACGCCGAGCGCCATCACGAGGAGGGGGTAGAGGATGGACGGATGGATCGTCGGCCCGTCGAACCGGAACACGGAAGCGGGCTGGTGGAGGGTGTTCCACCAATCGACGGAGAACTTCACGATCGGCACGTTGATGGCGCCGACCAGCGTGAGGATCGACACCGCCCGAGCGGCCCGCGCCGGCTCCTCGATGGTGCGCCACAGGGCCATGATGCCGCAATAGAGCAGGAAGAGGATGAGCATCGAGGTGAGGCGCGCGTCCCACACCCAATAGGCGCCCCACATGGGCTTGCCCCAGAGCGAGCCCGTGACGAGGCAGATCAGGGCGAAGGCGGCGCCGATGGGCGCCGCGGCCTTCTGCGACACGTCGGCGAGGGGGTGGCGCCACACCAGGGAGCCGATCGCGGAGGCCGCCATGGCGGAATAGAAGAAGAGCGCGAGCCATGCCGCCGGCACGTGCAGGAACATGATCCGCACGGTTTCGCCCTGCTGGTAATCGGCCGGAGCCACGAACCAGGCCTTGTAGAGGCCGATCGCAACCGTGACCGTGGCCGCTCCCACGAGCCACGGCAGGAGCCGGCCGGTATAGCCCATGAAACGGGTTGGGTTCGCGAGCTGCCACATGATGGCGCCGATGTAGCGACCGCGGGAGCCTCGGACAATGAGGCAAATCAAACGATCGCGCGAGCCCTTCGCCCTATTCGCTCCAGCGCAGCGCTGCCGCCGAAGCCACGGTTCCGACGACCGCGGTCATGAGCGAAATCGCCGCCAGGATGAGGAAGGGCGTCGCGAAGGGCACGGTGCCGCCCATGGCGGCGTTCGCGGCCGAAACCCCGAAGATCAGCGTCGGGATCATGAGCGGCAGCACGAGGATGGCGAGGATCAGCCCCCCGCGCCGGAGCGCGGCCGTCAGTGCCGCGCCGATGGCGCCGATGAAGGTGAGCGCGGGGGTGCCGACGATGAGGGTTGCCACCATGGCGCCCATGGCCTGCGGCGTGAGCGCCACCAGGAGGCCGAAGAGGGGCGCGGCCAGCGCCAGCGGCAGGCCCGTGGTGATCCAATGGGCCACGACCTTGGCGAGCACGATCACCTCGAGGGGGGCCGGCGCGGCGCGGAGCAGGTCCAGCGAGCCGTCCTCCTCGTCGCCCTGGAACAGCCGGTCGAGGCCGATGAGCGTCGAGAGCACGGCGGCGAGCCACAGAATGGCGGGGCCGATGCGGGCGAGAAGGTTGAGATCGGGCCCGAGCGCGAAGGGCACCAGGGTCACGATCATGAGGAAGAACACGAGCCCCAGCACGCCGGACCCGCCGATGCGGGCGGCGAGGCGCAGGTCGCGGGCGACGAGGGCGAGGAAGGGGCGCATCAGGCGCGACCATCCCCTCTCCCCGCCCGCGGGGAGAGGTCGAGCGCGCCGTCAGGCGCGACCGGGTGAGGGGGGCTCTCCGATCGAGCTCCGTCCTGAGGCTCCCCCTCACCCCAGCCCTCTCCCCGCTCGCGGGGAGAGGGGGTGCGCTCGATCCTCACCTCCCGCGCCCCGTCGATCCCGAGCGCCTGGTGGGTCGCCGCGATGAGGAGCCCGCCGCCGGCGAGGTGCTCGTTCATGAGGCGGAGCAGCGTTGCCTGCGAGGCCTTATCGAGGGCCGAGGTGGGCTCGTCGAGGAGCCACAACGGGCGGCGGGCGACAAGCAGGCGGGCGAGCGCCACGCGGCGGCGCTGGCCGGCCGAGAGATAGGCGACGGGAAGCGGCGCGGCATGCGCCAGGCCCACGGCTTCGAGCGCGTCGCGGGGGCCGAGGGCTGGCTCGCCTAAGAGATGCTGCGCGAAGGCGAGGTTTTCCTCCGCGGTGAGCGCGGATTTCAGCGCATCCCGGTGCCCGACCCAATGGAGGCGCTCCGCGAGGGTGGCCTCGCCGATGCCCTCCGCCCGGACCGTCCCGGTCTCCGGCTGCAGGCGCCCCGCAAGGAGCGCGAGGAGCGTGGATTTGCCGGCGCCGTTGCGCCCCGTGACCACCAGCGCTTCACCCTGCGTGAGGGCGAAGGACAGGCCTGAAAAGATGAGGCGGCCGGAGCGGCGGCAGGCCAGATCCTTCACCTCAAGCCGCACCCCCATCCCCCTGCTTTCGACGCACCTCAGAACTGTTCCAAACCTGTAGCGGGGCCGGTGGAAATGATCTATAGCACCCCCGGCTGCGCCGCGCGCCAAGGCGTCCAATCCGCCTCGCGCGCTCCATCTCCCATCCGGGCGCCCCCGGAGCGGCGCGCGCTGATCGCGCATTCGGCCGAACAACCGTTCGTTTGAAACCGCTCGCGAGGAGAAATCCGTGACGCATCCCAATAGCTTCAACGCTCGCCAGACCCTCCAGGTCGGAGCCAAGGAATACACCTACTATTCCCTCGTCGAGGCCGAGAAGAATGGCCTCAAGGGCGCTTCCCAGCTCCCCTTCTCCATGAAGGTGCTGCTTGAGAACCTGCTGCGCTTCGAGGACGGCCGCACGGTCACCAAGGCCGACATCGAAGCCATGGCGGCCTGGCTCGACAACCGCGGCAAGGCCGAGAAGGAAATCGCCTATCGCCCCGCCCGTGTGCTCATGCAGGACTTCACCGGCGTGCCCGCGGTGGTGGACCTCGCCGCCATGCGCGACGCCATGAAGAATCTCGGCGGCGATCCGCGCCGGATCAACCCGCAGGTGCCCGTCGATCTCGTGATCGACCACTCCTTCGTGACGGACGAGTTCGGCACCCCGCTGGCGCTGTCCCAGAACGTGGAGCTCGAATACCAGCGCAACATGGAGCGCTACCGCTTCCTCAAGTGGGGCCAGACCGCGTTCGCCAACTTCTCCGTGGTGCCCCCCGGCACCGGCATCTGCCACCAGGTAAACCTGGAATTCCTCTCCCAGACCGTGTGGTCGCGCCGCAACGAGGCGGACGGCACCGAGGTCGCCTATCCCGACACGCTGGTGGGCACCGATTCGCACACCACCATGGTGAACGGCCTCGCGGTTCTGGGCTGGGGCGTCGGCGGCATCGAGGCCGAGGCCGCGATGCTCGGCCAGCCCGTGTCGATGCTCATCCCCGAGGTGATCGGCTTCAAGCTCAACGGCCGCTTGCGGGAAGGCGTCACCGCCACCGACCTCGTGCTCACCGTCACCCAGATGCTGCGCAAGAAGGGCGTGGTCGGCAAGTTCGTGGAGTTCTACGGTCCCGGCCTCAACGACATGCCCGTGGCCGACCGCGCCACGATCGGCAACATGGCCCCGGAATACGGCGCCACCTGCGGCTACTTCCCCATCGACGAGAAGACCCTGCAGTACATGCGCATGACGAGCCGCACGCCGGAGCGCATCGCGCTCGTCGAAGCCTATGCCAAGGCTCAAGGGATGTGGCGCGCGGTCGAGACCCCCGATCCGGTGTTCACCGACACCCTGGAGCTCGATCTCAACGACGTGCGCCCCTCGCTCGCCGGCCCGAAGCGTCCCCAGGACCGGGTGCTGCTGGACGACGCCAAGCAGGCCTTCACCAAGGCCATGGACACGGAGTTCCGCAAGGCCGCCGAGCTCGGCCAGCGCCATAAGGTGGAAGGCACCAATTACGACCTCGGCCACGGGGACGTGGTGCTGGCCGCCATCACCTCGTGCACCAACACCTCGAACCCGAGCGTGATGATCGGCGCGGCGCTGCTGGCCCGCAACGCCAACCGCCGGGGCCTGAAGCCGAAGCCCTGGGTGAAGACCTCGACGGCGCCGGGATCTCAGGTGGTCGCGGAGTATTTCGAGAAGTCCGGCCTCCAGACGGACCTCGACGCGCTCGGCTTCAACCTCGTGGGCTTCGGCTGCGGCTCCTGCATCGGCAATTCCGGTCCGCTGATCCCGGAGGTCTCGAAGGCCGTCAACGACAACGACCTCGTGGTCTGCTCGGTGCTCTCCGGCAACCGCAACTTCGAGGGCCGCGTGAACCCGGACGTGCGGGCGAACTACCTCGCCTCCCCGCCCCTCGTGGTGGCCTATGCGCTCGCGGGCTCGATGCTGATCGACCTCGCCAACGACCCGCTCGGCACAGGTTCCGACGGGCAGCCCGTGTACCTCAAGGACATCTGGCCCTCGTCCTCCGAGATCCAGGACCTGATCGATCAGACGGTGACGAGCGAGCTCTTCGGCTCGCGCTATGCCGACGTGTTCACGGGCGACGAGCGCTGGCGCGGCGTCGAGGTCACCGGCGGCCTCACCTTCGAGTGGGACATGGGCTCCACCTACGTGCAGAACCCGCCCTACTTCGAGGGCATGGAGAAGGAGCCGAAGCCCGTCACGAACATCGAGAACGCCCGCATCCTCGGCCTCTTCCTCGATTCCATCACGACGGACCACATCTCGCCTGCGGGCAACATCCGGGCGGCTTCGCCGGCCGGTGCCTACCTGCAGGAGCGCCAGGTCGCGCCGCGCGACTTCAACCAGTACGGCACGCGCCGCGGCAACCACGAGATCATGATGCGGGGCACCTTCGCCAACATCCGCATCAAGAACCAGATGGTGAAGGACGAGAGCGGCAACGCGGTCGAGGGCGGCTTCACGATCCATCAGCCCTCCGGCGAGCGGATGTTCATCTACGACGCCGCCATGCGCTACCAGGCGGAGGGTGTGCCGCTCGTGATCTTCGCGGGCAAGGAATACGGCACCGGCTCGTCGCGCGACTGGGCCGCGAAGGGCACGAACCTCCTCGGCGTCCGCGCCGTGGTGGCCGAGTCCTTCGAGCGCATCCACCGCTCGAACCTCGTCGGCATGGGTGTGGTCCCGCTCGTGTTCGAGGGCGAGACCTCCTGGCAGTCGCTGGGGCTCAAGGGCGACGAGACCGTCACGATCCCGGGCCTTGCCGGGGATCTGAAGCCCCGCCAGCGCCTGGAGGCCGAGATCAAGTCGGCGGACGGGACGGTTCAGCGCGTGCCGCTGATCTGCCGGATCGATACGCTGGACGAGCTGGAGTACTTCCGCAACGGCGGCATCCTCCACTACGTCCTGCGCCAGCTCGCGGCGTAACGGCTCAAACGCCTCTCCCCGCAGGCGGGGAGAGGTCGAGCCTTTCCGACCGGCCCCTCACCCCAACCCTCTCCCCGCCTGCGGGGAGAGGGAGCTTGTTCCCGGGGATGACACCGGGAACCCCCTCGTGTAAGGGGGTGCGCTTTAGCGGACTTCCCCCAGCGGAGACGGACAGGGCCAGGGTTCTCGACCCGGCAGGCGCCGCCCCATGGGTCATCAAACTTCAGGAGAGCGACGGGCATGTCCTCCACGTTCGACCGGGTCGCCGGCATCATCGCCGAGACCGCCGATATCCCGCGTGAGCAGATCACGCCGGAGAGCCACGCCATCGACGACCTGGGCATCGACTCCCTCGCGTTCCTCGACATCGCCTTTGCCATCGACAAGGCCTTCGGGATCAAGCTGCCCCTGGAGCAGTGGACCCAGGAGGTGAACGAGGGCAAGGCGCCGGCCGAGGAGTACTTCGTGATGAAGAACCTCGTGGCCCGCATCGACGACCTCGTGGCCGCCAAGAAGGCGTGACGATCTCGTAGCCGCCGCCAAGGCACAAAGCTGAAGCACGCCCATGCGCCTCGAATATTTCGAGATGATCGACCGGGTCGTCTCCTTCGACCGCGAGGCCCGGCGGATCGAGGCGCGCGCCACCGTGCCGTCCGCCAGCCCCGTTTTCGAGGGCCACTTTCCCGGCCATCCCCTGGTGCCAGGCGTCCTCCTCACCGAGACCATGGCCCAGGCCTCGGGCTATCTCGTGCTGGGCCTCATGGATTTCTCGCACATGCCCTTCCTCATGGGGGTCGACAAGGCGCGGTTTCGCACCTTCGTGGGGCCCGGGGCCGAACTCGCGATCACCGCGAGCCTGGAGCACGAAGGCTCGGGCTATGTGGCCACCAAGGCGCGGATCGCCGTGGACGGCAAGCCGATCGCCGATGCGGAGCTGCGCTTTCGCACCATGCCCTTCCCGGAGGGCCTCGATGCCCCCATGCGCGAGCGCGCCCGGCAGATCGGCCTCCTGGCCGAGGCGGCCTGATGCCTCGAAAGGATCTCTCCGCCATGCGTGAGGTCGTGATCGTCCGGAACGCTCGTCTGGACGAGGGAGCCGCCCATGCGTGAGGTCATCATCGTCCGGAACGCCCCTCTGAACGCGGGAGCTCCCCATGCGTGAGGTCGTGATCACCGGGATCGGCGTCGTCTCCTGCGCCGGCGAGGGCATCGAGGCCCATCTCCAGGCGCTCGCCGACGGCACCCCGCCGCAGACGAATCTCGAAACCTTCGCACCGTTCCCGGTCCATCCGGTGGTCTCCCTCGACTTCGACCGGCAGATCCCCAAGAAGGCCGATCAGCGGCAGATGGAGGCCTGGCAGCGGCTCGGCACCTATGCGGCCGGCCTGGCGCTCGACGCCGCCGGCGCCAAGGGGGATGCGGATCTCAAGGCCCGCATGCATCTCATCGTGTCGGCGGGCGGCGGCGAACGCGACTACGCGGCCGACAGCGCGATCCTCACCGGGCTGCAGAGCGCCGGGGACCGCGGGGCCTATCTCAACGAGCGCCTGATGAGCGATCTGCGCCCGACGCTCTTCCTGGCCCAGCTCTCGAACCTGCTCGCCGGCAACATCTCCATCGTCCACGGCATCACGGGCGCCTCGCGCACCTTCATGGGCGAGGAGCAGAGCGGCATCGACGCCATCCGCATCGCCCAGGCGCGCATCGCGTCGGGCCAGAACGACATCATGCTGGTCGGCGGCGCCTACAACGCCGAGCGCGCGGACGTGCTCCTCGTCTACGAAATGGGCGGCTATCTCTGGAAGGCGCCGTACCGGCCGGTCTTCGAGCGCCCGGCCGCAGGCGGCGGCCTCATCCTCGGGAGCGGTGCCTGCTTCTTCGTGCTCGAAGCGCGCGAGCACGCCGAGAGCCGCGGCGCGACGCCGATGGCGGCCATCTCCGGCGTTGCCACGACGCGCACCCGCCGCAATCCCGGTGACGTCGCGGATGCGCTCCGCGGCTTCTGGAGCGAACTCGGCGTGGGCGCCGAGGCGATCGTCGTCTCGGGCGCCACCGGCGTGAAGGGGATCACGGACGAGGAGCAGGAGGCCTTGCGGGCTCTCGCTCCCGGTGCCAGCGTGACCGTCACGGGAGACGTGGTCGGGCACACCATGGAGGCTCAGGCCCCCATCAGCGTGGCGCTTGCGGCCGCGCTGGTTGGGCGCGGAGAAGCCGGAGAGGCGGTCGCCACCTCGATCGGCCACCGCCGGGGCGAGGGCGCCGTACGCCTGACCGCGCTTCGCTAGCGCGGGGCTACGGGCGCCCCCGACCCTCGAACGCCCTGCGGCGACGGAAGGGCTGGCACAGCCCGAGGGCCCATGCCACAGCGTGGGGCTGCAGGAGAGAACGATGAGCGCAACGCGCGACAAGCAAGGACGGCCCCTCGTCGCCGTCACCGGCGTGGGGGTGTTCACCTCCGTGGGCCAGGGCCGCGAGGATACCTGGGCAGCCCTCACGGCCGGCCGTTCGGGCATCCGCCGGATCAGCCGCTTCCCGGTCGAGGGCCTGCGCACGACCATCGCGGGCACCATCGACAGCATCGACGTCGATCCGCTCGTGGCGCCGCTCCTGTCCGAGCGCCTTGCCATGTTCGCCGCCGAAGAGGCGATCACCCAATCGGGCATCGGCTCAAAGGGCCATTTCCCGGGCGCGCTCTTCATCGCGGTGCCCCCGGTCGAGATGGAATGGCCCCAGCGCGAGGCCCTGGCCGGGGCCTCGGGCAGCAACGGCGAGAACGTCACCTACGCCGATCTCCTGAAGGGCGCCGGCACCGGCCGCTTCAAGGAATGGCACGACCTGTTCCTCTTCGGCACCGTCGCGGACCGGGTGGCCGACCGCTTCGGCACGCAAGGCTCGCCGATTTCGCTCTCCACGGCCTGCTCGTCGGGGGCGACCGCGATCCAGCTCGGCGTCGAGGCGATCCGGCGCGGGGAAACGGACGCGGCGCTCTGCATCGGCACGGACGGTTCGGTGAATCCGGAATCCCTCGTGCGCTTCTCGCTGCTCTCCGCTCTCTCGACCCAGAACGAGGATCCCTCGAAGGCCTCCAAGCCCTTCTCGAAGAACCGCGACGGCTTCGTGATGGGCGAGGGCGGCGCGGCCCTCGTGCTCGAAAACGCCGAGAGCGCCCGCGCCCGCGGCGCCACGATCCTGGGCTATGTGCTGGGCTGCGGCGAACGGGGCGACGGCTTCCACCGCACCCGCACGAGCCCGGACGGCGCGCCGATCATTGCGGCCATTCGCGATGCGCTCAGCGACGCCGATCTCGAGCCCGACGACATCGACGCCGTGAACGCTCACGGGACCGGCACGCCCGAGAACGACAAGATGGAATCCATGGGCTGCATGGCCGTGTTCGGCGAGCGCATGGCGGGCGTGCCGATCTCGTCCAACAAGTCGATGCTGGGCCACACCCTCTCGGCGGCCGGCGCCGTCGAAGCGGTCGTGTCGCTCCTCACGATCCAGAACGGGCGCATTCCGCCGACGATCAACTACGCGGTGCCCGATCCGGCGATCCCCCTCGACGTGGTGCCGAACGTGGCCCGCGACGCAGGCGTCACCCGCATCCTGTCCAACTCCTTCGGCTTCGGCGGCCAGAACACCTGCCTCGTGCTCGCCGCGGAACCGAAGTGAGCCCCGCCTCCATGACCGCGAAGCGCGTTCTGGTCACCGGCGGTGCCAAAGGCGTCGGCGCCGCCATCGTGCGGGCGCTGGTCGAAACCGGGCACGACGTCGACTTCACCTACCGCTCGTCGGGCGACGCCGCCGAGGCGCTCGCGGCCGAGATCATGGGCGCCTACCCTGAGCGCCGTGTGACCGCGCGACCCCTCGACCTCGCCGACAAGGCGGCGCTGGAAGCGTTCTGCGAGGCGATCGAGGGCGAGGCGTTCTTCGGTCTCGTCCACAACGCGGGCCAGCCTTACGACGCGCTCGCCGCGGTGATGGCCCAGGACCGGGCCGAGGCCGCCATGCAGGTGAACTTCTGGTCCCTGACGCGGATCGCGAAAAGCGTCATGCGCGGCATGATCCGCGCCCGCGCCGGCCGCATCGTCGCCATCGGCTCGGTGGCCGCGCTCCAGGGCAACCCGGGCAACGCGGCTTACGCGGCCTCCAAGGGGGCGCTCATCGCCTATTGCCGCACGCTCGCCATAGAAACCGCCAAGCGCGGCGTGACCGTGAACACGATCGCGCCGGGCTTCATCGACACCGACATGATGGCGCCTTACGCGGCCTACCGCGAGGGCATGGAAAAGCAGATTCCGCTTGGCCGCTTCGCCAAGCCGCAGGAGATCGCGGGGCTCGTGGCCTTCCTGATGAGCGAGCCGGCGGCGTATATCACCGGAGCCGTTCTGCCGGTCGACGGCGGCTTGACCGCGATGATCGGCGTGCATCGCTGACCCCGAGATGCCCGTGACCCGTTTCCTCGCGCTCTTCGTTCTTGTGTCCACCTTTTCGCACACCGCCGTTCAAGCGGCGCCCGAAACCTATCGGGTCGTGGGTGTGAACCGCGGCGACTTCCTCAACATGCGCGAGCGGCCGGACGCGGACGCGCCCTCCATCGGCCAGATTCCGCCTAACGCACGGAAATTGCGGGGCTTTGGCTGCACGGACGACACCCCGAGCGGTCAGGCCTGGTGCCGGGTGAAGTACGGCAACACCGTGGGCTGGGTGCGCCACACCTTCCTCCGCTACGACTGATCCCCTCCCGGCCCCTGTGGCCGCGTTGAACAGCGTGCAACGCCGTGCAGCGCCGCCCGAAGGATTGACCCATGCGCTCCCTCCAGCTGTTCGGCGACCGCGACCTGCGCATCACCGAGGTCGAGCCGCCCCCGGCTCCCGGGCCCGGCGAGGTGCAGGTGCGGGTCCGCGCCATCGGCCTCAACTATCTGGATCTGTGGGGTTTTCGCGGCATGGCCTTCGCCAAGCGCAAGCTGCCCCAGGCCGTCGGCGTCGAGGCGGCCGGCGAGGTCGCGGCGGTCGGCGAGGGCGTGACCCGCTTCAAGGCGGGCGACCCCGTGACCCTGTACGGCGCCGAAACCTGCGGCCATTGCCGGGCCTGCCGCGAGGGCCGCGATAACCTGTGCGAGAACGTCGCCGGCATCATGGGCTTCCACGTGGACGGTTTCGCCCGCGAGCTGGTGAACCGGCCCGAGCGCCTGGTGATCCCGGTGCCGGCGGGCGTGTCGCATGAGGAGGCCGCCTGTGCGCCCATCGGCTTCGGCACCGTGCAGCACATGCTCTTCGACAACGCGAAACTCGAGCCCGGCGAATCGATCCTCGTCCATGCCGGCGGCTCGGGCATCGGCACCGCCGCGATCAAGATGGCGAAGGCTCTTCAGTGCGAGGTGTTCACCACCGTCGGCGACGACGAGAAGGGCGAAAAGGCGAAGGCCCTCGGCGCCGATCACGTGGTCAACTACCGGACCGAGCGCTTCGAGGGCGAGGTTCGGCGCCTCACCAAGCGCAAGGGGGTCGACGTGGTGTTCGAGCATGTGGGGGCGGATACCTGGAACGGCTCGCTGCTCTGCCTCAAGCGCGGCGGCCGCCTCGTGACCTGCGGCTCCACGAGCGGGGTTTCGACCACCATGAACCTGATGCAGCTCTTCCAGCAGCAATACCGGATCTTCGGCTCCTTCGGCTGCCGGATGGAGAACATCGCCCAGTCCCTCGCCAAGATGGCGGGGGGCATGAAACCCGTGATCGATACGGTCTACCCCCTCGACGCCTTCCAGGAGGGGCTGGCCCGCCTCGAATCCCGTCAGGTCTTCGGCAAGATCATCGTGAGCTTCTAGGGCCGCGAGTAACGCCAAGTTTTCGGCAGGGTCATCGTAAGCTTCTAGGGCCACCCGCCCGGTAGCGGTCCTGGAACCACACCGGCAAGGATTCGGCTCGGGCTTGGCCGGGTCGGGCGCAAAAGACGGGTTTTCTCCCTTGACGGCCGGCTCGCCCCCCGAACATGAGGCGGGATTGACGATCTTCGGAGCCCTTGAGCTCCTCCGGACCCTCTGTGAAGCGCCCCCTCCTCATCACACGGCGGTATGCCGCCCGCATCGCCGAGACCGGCATGGGCGGGCTCGTGCAGGCCCTGTTTGCCCTGGGACGAAGCCTCGGCCCCGAGCGCGCGAGCGATTTCGGCGGCGCGCTGGCGCGTCGCGTCGGTCCGCTCCTGCCCGTTCATCGCACCACGATGGCGAATCTCAAGGCTGCCTATCCCGAGCGCGGCGAGGCGGATTTGCGGGCGATCGCCCTCAAAGCCTGGGAGAACCTCGGCCGAACCGCCGGGGAATACCCCCATCTCGGCACCCTGTTCGATTTCGACCCCGAGCGGCCGGACGCCGGCCGGATCGAGGTCGATGGCGTCGATGATTTCGTGGCGCTGAGGGACGACGACCAGCCGGGCCTCATCTTCTCGGCTCACCTCGCCAATTGGGAGCTCCCCGCGATCTGCGCGGCCCGGTTCGGCCTCAACGCAACCGCCGTCTTCCGTGCGCCGAACGACCAGGCCGTGGCCCGCATCATCCAGGATGTGCGCAGCCAGACCATGGGCAACCTCGAAGCGGCCCGCAGCGGCGCGGCTTTCGCGATGCAGGGGGTGCTGGAGCGCGGCGGGCATCTCGGCATGCTCATCGACCAGCACTTCACCCGCGGCGTGCTGGTGCAGTTCAAGGGGCGACCCGCTCTGGTGAACCCCTTGCTCGGCAAGTTCGCCCGGCATTTCGAGTGCCCGGTCCATGGGGTGCGGGTGATCCGGCTCCCCGATCACCGCTTCCGCCTGCAGCTCACCCCGCGCCTCGACCTCCCGCGCGATCCCGACGGGGCGGTCAACGTGCAGGGCGCCATGCAGGCCATGACCTCGGTCGTGGAGGGGTGGGTGAACGAGCACCCGGAGCAATGGCTGTGGATGCACCGCCGCTGGCGGGTGCCGTCGGCCTGAGGCATCCATGCAGCATGGAGACCGCTCCAATCGGGCGTGCCGCTGGCGGGTGCCGTCAGCTTAAGGCCGGGACGCGGCATTGAGACTGCCCCTCCCGGCCTTATTTCACATGAGGGCAACCCACCCCGTTCGGTGCGCGTTCAAGCCAACGTGAGTTTGCCGTGAAGGGGGTTCGGTGGTTTCATCAATCATGACCTCGCCACTGAAGACCGCCTTCCTCGCTGCCGTGCTGGTCCTCGCGGCCGCCGTTCCGAGCAGCAGCGCTCAGGAGGACACGGCCCAGAGGGTGGTGGAGCTCTTCACGAGCCAGGGCTGCTCGTCGTGCCCGCCCGCGGACGCGCTGGTCGTCGACCTCTCCAAGCGGCCGGGCGTCATCGCCCTCACCCTGCCGGTCGATTACTGGGATTACCTCGGCTGGAAGGACACCCTCGCCCAGCCGGGCTTCACGGCCCGCCAGCGGGCTTACGCCCATCTGCGCGGCGACCGGCAGGTCTACACGCCCCAGGTGGTGGTGAACGGCACCAAGCCCTCGGTCGGCTCCGACAAGGCGGCCGTGGAGCGCACGGTTACGGAAGCCGCGACCCTGCCGGTCCTGGTCGTCGCCAAGGAGCAGAACGGCACGGTGGCGATCGAGATCAGCGGCGCGGCCGAGCAGCAGGCGCCAGCGGGTGTGTGGGTTCTGCCCGTGCGCAAGACCGAGACCGTCACGATTAACCGCGGCGAGAACGGCGGGCGCACCGTCACCTATGCCAATGTGGTGCGCGGCTTCGTGCGCATCGGCGAGTGGCGCGGGGGGCAGGCTCGTTTCGAGGTCCCGCTTCCCACAGCCCAAGCCGACGGCGATGGTTACGTGGTCCTGCTCCAGACCGCGGAACGCACCAAGCCCGGCGTGATCCTCGGCGCGGCGAAGAGCGCGGGTCTCTAGGCCCCGCTTTCGGGTGGCGCCGGCCCGGCGCTTGAGGCAATCTTGCGCCCCATCTGCCTCAAGGTTGCCTCATGACGTTCCTGCCCGATCTGAGCGTGCTCCTGACCTATTCGCTCGCCTGCTTCGTGCTGTTCATCACGCCCGGGCCTGACATGAGCCTGTTCCTGGCGAAAACCATGGCCGGGGGCCGCCGGGCCGGAATGGCCTCCATGCTGGGCGCCATGGCGGGGTGCTGCGTCCACACCCTGCTCGCGGCCGTGGGCCTGTCCGCGCTGCTGGCCGCATCGGCAACCGCTTTCACGGTGCTGAAGGTCGTCGGCGCGCTCTACCTGTTGTGGCTTGCGGTGGACGCCGTGCGCAACGGCTCGGCGCTCAACCTGAAAGCCGAGGCGCGCGGCGCGGTCTCGTTTCGCCGCACCTTCCTGATGGGGCTCGGGATCAACCTCACGAACCCGAAGATCGTGCTGTTCTTCGTGACCTTCCTGCCGCAATTCGTGCAGGCCGGCGATCCGCATGCGGCGGAAAAGCTCGTCTTCCTCGGCTTCTACTTCGTGGCCTTCACGGCCCCCATGGCGGCGCTGCTCATTCTGGGCGCCGAACGGGTGGTGGCGCTCCTGAAGAGCCGGCCCCGGGTGATGCGCGCGATCGACTACTCCTTCGCGGGGCTCTTCGGCGCCTTTGCGGTGAAAATCCTCACCGCGAGCCGTTAGCGCCCCGCACGGCGATCGCCTGCACGGGCCGCGGTCGCCCGGCCCATTGGCCCGCGAGAAGCCAGTAGACGAAGCCCGCCACTGCGCCCACGAGCACCAGCACGAGGGTGATGTGCGTTTCGTCCGGCGTCGGCGCCCGGGCGGCGGAGCGCAGGAGCCACGGCACGGCGCCCGTCAAAAGCCCCGTTCCGCCCACATGCCACAGAAGGCTTCGCGCGCCGACCACTTCGGCGGTGAGCGCCACGAAGGCGGGCGGCAGGACGAGAAGGGCGAAGGCCAGGCGCCCGAACCCGCTCGCCGCCGCATCCCAGGGGGCGTGCGGGTCGGCGATCGCGAATGCCGCATCGACGAAGGCGTAGAAGCCGGCCTGGACGAGCGCTCCCGTGAAGGGCGCCATCACAGGATCGATCACGGCCACGACCAAGAGCGCGAAGGTGCCGGTCGCGATCGCAAGCGGCAGCACCAGCGCGATCAGGAACAGGCGGCCGATCAGCCTCACGACGGCTCCGTTGCGAGCGAGGACCGTTACGCCTCGGCGTCGCCGAGGGCGTACATGCCTTCCGCCCCGATGCCGCTCTCCAGCATCATGCGGGCGCGGGCGCGCAGCTTCTCGGTCTCGCTTTTCAGCTGACCGCAAGCCGCGAGGATGTCCCGGCCGCGCGGCGTGCGCACGGGGCTCGCATAGCCGGCACGGAACACGATCTCGGAGAACCGCTCGATGCGCTCCCAATCCGAGCACTCGTATTTGGAGCCGGGCCAGGGATTGAACGGAATCAGATTGATCTTCGCCGGAATGCCCTTGAGGAGCCGCACGAGCTCGCGCGCATCGGCGTCCGAATCGTTCACGCCCTTGAGCATCACGTATTCGAAGGTGATGCGCCGCGCATTGGACAGGCCGGGATAGGCCCGGCAGGCGTCGAGGAGATCCTTGATCGGGTACTTGCGGTTCAAGGGCACCAGCACGTCGCGCAGTTCGTCCCGCACCGCGTGGAGCGAGATCGCCAGCATGGTGTTGGCTTGCGAGCCGAGGCGCTCCATCTGCGGCACCACGCCGGAGGTCGAGACCGTGATGCGCCGGCGCGAGAGCCCTAAGCCCTCGTTGTCGGAGAGCACGCCGATGGCGGCGATCACGTTGTCGGGATTGTAGAGGGGCTCGCCCATCCCCATGAACACGATGTTCGAGATGAAGCGCCCTCCGTCGGTGGGCACGAAGGCGCCGTCCGGCGGGGTGTGGCCGAGCCAGTCGCCGATGCGGTCGCGGGCAACCACGAGCTGGGCCACGATCTCGGCCGAGGTGAGGTTGCGGACGAGACGCTGCGTGCCCGTATGGCAGAACGAGCAGGTGAGCGTGCAGCCCACCTGGCTTGAGACGCACAAGGTGCCGCGGTCGACCTCGGGGATGTAGACGCACTCGATTTCCGCGCCCTTGTCGAGCGGCCCCGTGGAGGGCATGCGGATGAGCCATTTGCGGGTGCCGTCCTTCGAGACCTGCTCGGACATCACCTCGGGCCGGTCGAGGGTATAGGCTTGGACCAACGCCTGCCGCAGGCCCTTGCCCACATTGGTCATCTCGTCGAAGGAGCGCGCCCCGCGCAGATAGATCCAGTGCCAGAGCTGGGCGACCCGCATCTTCAGGTCGCGGTCGGCGACCCCGATGGCGGCGAGGCGGTCCTTGAGCTCGTCCCGGGTGAGGCCGACGAGGGAGGGCTGCGCCGGGCTGGCTCCGGTCACGGCCTGCAGTTCGGCCGTCTTCTCGATGCCGGCCATGCGCGCGGCATCGGTGACGGCAAGCGGAGCCGCATGCGGATTGTGCTTGGCGATGTCGAGCACCGTCGCCATGGAAAAAGCCTCATCGATCTCGGGAGCGACCCTTCATATAGGATGAATGGGCCGAAAACGTGAGAGCCTCGGGGCGAAAACTGCGCCGAATATCGGGGCTCGGGCCCGGGACGGGCGTCGCCCTACGGGCATTCCTTGCGGGCGCGCTCCAGGGCCGGGGCGAAGCCCGCGAGCGAATAGCGGTCCGTGAGCGCGGTGCCGCGGCGGGACTGGACCTTCACGAGCAGGTTCTGGCCCCGGCTCATGGTGGCGATGGCCTGGCTCTCCTCGGCCGGGTTCTTCAGCCAGGCATTCGCCTCCTTGGTGAGAAGCGCATAATTGGTCGAGCCGATCACGGCCTCGGCGGGGCCGTCCTCCTTGGTCGGGAAACCCATCACGAGGGCGATCTCGTTCCTGACGTTCTCCGTAGGGCGGAAGGACACGAAGAGGTAGGCCGGATCCCGGTTCACGGTCTTGGGCAGCCGGTCCTTGGGCTGGGCGAGGGCGTAGCAGATCTTCGAGCGTCCGGCCTGGGCCGTGTAGACCGCCCAGTCGCCGTGCTCGGCCACCTTCGTGGCCTGGCCGCCGAGCGGGCTCGCCGCTGCGGCACCGGCAGCACCGGCGGCCGCTCCCGCTGCGGCTCCACCCGCCGCAGGCCGCGCTCCAGTGGCGGGGGCTTGTGCCCCTTGCGGCCGCGCCGGGCTGCCGGCGGTGGCCGCGGGCGCTGCTCCGCCGGACCGGGGGGAGGTGGCTTGCGGCGCAGCGCTCGTGCCCGACCGGGAAGGGGTGGCTTGCGGTGCCGCGGCGGTGCCGGCTCGGGGCTGTGCGGGCTGGGCCGCGGACGGCGCGGCCGGCCGGGACTGCGTCGTGCCCGCCGCCGGCCTGGATTGGGCCGGCTGAGCGGGCGAGGCTCCGGTTGCGGGCCGGGGCTGCGTCTGCTGCGCGAGAGCGCCTGGCGCGATCGCTAGAACGGCCGCGAGGGCAGCGGTGCAAAGGAGGCCGGAGCGGCGAAGCGAGGTAAGAATCATGACGCGAGCCTTATAGGAACCCGACCCTTAAAGGACACCACACCGTCCGTTAAGCGCGACCAAACGGCCACGCCGTTTCACAATCGCGCAAGATCGCAGCTTCTCGACGACGCGGTGCACGGCTTCGGCCTTTATCCTGGCACAATCGACGGTTCCGTTTGGCGAAGGGCCGTGCCACAGTGCGGCGGTGGGTTAGCGCTGAAAGGCCAATCCAGCGCCGGAGATTCCGGCAGGGTGCCAGCCTGCACTGCCCGCTCCTCCGGGACGGAGGCAAGCAGGCCAGCGGAGTTGATGGTCGTTTGATCGCGCAAGATGAGTTGGCAGCGTTGGTGGCCGCCGTCGCGGAGCGACGGGACCGGGCCGCGTTCACGCGCCTGTTCGACCACTTCGCGCCACGCCTCAACGCCTATCTCCTGCGCCTCGGCACCGACCCGACCACGGCCGAGGAGATCGCCCAGGAAACCATGGTGACCCTGTGGCGCAAGGCAGCGCTCTTCGACGTCCAGAAATCCTCCGTAGCGACCTGGCTCTACCGCATCGCCCGCAACCGGCGCATCGACATCCTGCGTCGCGATCGGCTCGATTTCCTCGACACCAACGACCCTGTCCTGGAGCCCGCGGACGAAACCGATCTCTTCGCGCAGATCGACATGCAGCAGCGTGAGGAAGCGGTGCGAAACGCCCTCGAAAGCCTGCCCGAGGAGCAGCTCTCGCTGGTGCGCCTCGCCTTCTTCGACGGGCTGTCGCACTCGCAGATCTCCGAGCGCACGGGCCTGCCCCTCGGCACGGTGAAATCCCGCATTCGGCTCGGCTTCACCCGCCTCAGACGCTCGCTGGAAGCTGGCGGCGTGGCGGAGGCGAGTTAGGCACACTGCCAGGCACGCGGCCCTTGGGGCGTGCGCGGCGGGTGCGCGGCGCAGGCGTGTCGACGAAGCTCCCCGGGTTAGATCGTCACGGTTTCGGCCGCATCGGGATCCTTGAGAACCTCGCGCGCCTTCTCCCGATGCGCTTCCGTGATCGAGCCGGCAACCTGGCTGATTGCGGCCATGAGGATCGCGGCATCGTCCGTGAAGCCGATGAGCGGCAGGAAATCGGCGATCCCGTCGAAGGGCAGCACGAAATAGGCGATGGCGCCGAGCAGGATCATCTTCACGCGGCTCGGCGTGTTGGGATCCAGCGTGCAGAAATAGGCGGCCACCAGATCCTCCGCGAAGGGGATCTGCCGGGCGACGCGCTTGAGCTTCGCCCAGAAGTCGCGCCGGACGCCGCCCTCGTCCTTCGCGGCGCGGCGCATGGCCTCGATCTCGGCCTTCGTGAACGTCTTGGAAAAACCTTCGCTCATCTCATCCCACCTGCAACGCCGCTGCTTTGGCGGTTCCTCAGTGCCCCCGCCGCCTTGGCAGTTTCGCCAGTGCCCGCTAAGACGCCGCGAGACCCCAAAAAGGCGATCCGCCGGGCCCGTTTCAAGGCTGCCCGCACGAGGAGACAACCCATGAAGCTCGACAAATCTGTGGCCGCCATCGTGACCGGGGGCGCCTCCGGCCTCGGCGAGGCCACGGCCAGGATGCTCGCCGCCCAAGGCGTGAAAGTGGCCATTTTCGACATGAACGCCGAGCGCGGGGAGCAGGTTGCGCGCGAGACCGGCATGACCTTCTGTCAGGCGAACGTCGCCGACGAGGATTCCGTCGATGCGGCCCTGGCCAAAGCCCGCGAGGCCCATGGGGTCGAGCGCATCCTCGTGAACTGCGCCGGCATCGCGCCGGGCAAACGCACCGTGTCGAAGAAGCGCGAGACCGGCGAACTCGTGGCGCACGACCTCGCCACCTTCCGGCGCACCATCGAGGTGAACCTCATCGGCACCTACCACATGATCGCCAAATGCGCGCTCGCCATGGCGGCGCTCGATCCCGTGACGGCGGACGGCGGGCGCGGCGTCGTGGTGAACACGGCCTCCGTCGCGGCTCAGGATGGGCAGATCGGGCAGGCGGCTTACGCGTCCTCCAAGGGCGGCGTGCTCGGCCTCACCCTTCCCGTCGCGCGCGATCTCTCGGGCTACGGCATCCGCGTGATGACCATCATGCCCGGCCTCTTCCACACGCCCATGTTCGAGAGCGTGCCGGAGGATTTCCGCAAGAGCCTGGAGGCCGGCGTGCCCTTCCCCTCGCGGCTCGGGCGGCCCGAGGAATATGCCGCCCTCGTGCGCACGATCGTCGAGAACGACATGCTCAACGGCGAGTCGATCCGCCTCGACGGCGCGTTGCGCATGCAGCCGAAATAGGGCCGGTCAGAAGTCTGTCTGGTTCTCCTCGTAGGCCTTGAGACCCTCGGTCTTGAGCCAGTGTTCGCGACGGCCGATCCAGGCCTCGTAGGTGGGCGCAAAGACGTTCGGCGCATCGAAGGCGCCGAGCCTCATCTCCATCTCGGTCGCGGTATGGGCGAACACGGGCGAGCCGCAGATGGGGCAGAAGGCGCGGTCGTCGCCGCCCGACGCGGCCCAGGCCTTGAACTCGCCTTCCACGGCGACAGCCTCCCGCGGGAAGATCACGAACGCATTGAAGGCGCTGCCACTCGTCTTGCGGCAGGTCATGCAATGGCAGAGCCCCACGCGCTTCGGCGCGCCGCGCGCCGTGAAGCGCAACTGCCCGCAGGCACAGCCGCCCTGATAGGCCTCGCTCATGACGTGAGCCCGCTCGCGAACTGGTCCATGCGCTGCGCCAACTCCACGTCGCGCCGGGTGAGACCGTCCGCATCGTGGGTCGAGAGCGTGACCTCGACGGAGTTGTAGACGTTCGACCATTCGGGATGGTGGTTCATCTGCTCGGCGACCAGCGCCACGCGGGTCATCCAGCCGAAAGCGGCGTTGAAATCGTCGAAGCGGTAGCGCTTGTGGATCGCATCGCGGCCCTCGACCATGGCCCAGCCGTCGAGGGAGGGCAGGATCTCGGCGCGTTCGGCTTGGGTGAGGGGTTTCATGGGCGGCTCCTTCGCGGAGCACAGATGGGGCGAAGCAGCGCCGTGTCATCCCCAGCACGTCGAAGCGGAGAAGTGCGGAGGCTCTCCAGCACGTGGAAGCGAAAGAACCTGCGAGCGGTGCCGCTGCTCTACTCTCCCTCCTCTCAGGGGAGGGTGGCACGCGGAGCGTGACGGGTGGGGTGTTCGCCGTCAGGCGAGCTCTAGGCCCAACATTGCAGGATGCGCTTCGCGCAACACCCCACCCCTACCCCTCCCCTGAAGGGAGGGAGGAGTCCTGTCCTGCTCGGCTGAGTTTTACGCTCGCCACCCCGCACCGCCGGCCGCGCTCAAGCGAAGGGGTAGGCGGCCTCGACCACATAGGGGCCGCCGCCCACGGATGCCTTCGAGGAGTAGAGCACCAGGCGCGTCGCCGTGAAGGTGAGCGGCGGGAAGGGGCGCTCGGCGAGATAGCGCGCCACATCCTCCGCGGATGCGCCCTTGAGGCGGGCCAGCGTCACATGCGGCTTGAACTTGCGGCCCTCGGGCTCCAGCCCCACGCGCTCGACGAGGCGCTCCTGCTCGGCGTGGAGATCGGCCAGCGCCGGCGTGGCCTTGGCGCGGGCATGGACGGAGCGGGGCTTCGACCCCCCGAAGGCCGAAAGGCCATCGAGGGTCACCTCGATCGGCTCCCGGGGGCGCCGATCGCCCAGGGTCTGCACGATATCCCGCGCCAGCCCCTCGTCGATGTCGCCGATGAAGCGGAGCGTGATGTGGTAGTTCTTGGGCTCGACCCAGCGCGCGCCCGACAGCCCGCCGCGATAGGCGGTGAGCGCGGCGCTCACATCGGCGGGAATTTCGATTCCGGTGAAGAGACGGGGCATGGGTGGTCAGGCCGCCAGCAATTCGCGCCCGTCGTGGCCCGCGATGGTGACGGTGCGGATCGTCCCGGCTTCCACCGGGTCGGTGAAGCACACCGGCGTGAAACCTTCCGTGCGCCCGAGCTGACCGGTTTCGACGAGCACCCGACGGCGCGCGCCCACTTCCGCTTGCAGGTGACGCTTGAGCGCCGCTTCGCCCGCCTCCCGCAGGCGCCGGGCGCGGTCCTTCACGACGTCGCGCGCCACTTGCGGCATGCGCGCCGCCGGCGTGCCGGGGCGGGGCGAGAAGGGGAAGACGTGGAGATGCGTGAGCCCGCATTCGGCGACGATATCGAGGGAGCGCTGGAACATCGCCTCGTCCTCGGTCGGGAAGCCCGCGATGATGTCGGCGCCGAACACCATGTCGGGGCGAAGCGAACGCACCTCCTCGCAGAACGCGATGGCGTCGCCCCGGGAATGGCGGCGCTTCATGCGCTTGAGGATCATGTCGTCGCCCGCCTGCAGAGAAAGATGCAGATGCGGCATCAGCCGCTCCTCGCCCGCGATGGCATCGAGCAGATCGCGATCCGCCTCGACGGAATCGATGGAGGAGATGCGCAACCGCTCCAGCTCCGGCACATGGCGCAGGATCGCCTTGACGAGGGCGCCGAGCATGGGCTCGCCCGGCAGGTCGCGGCCATAGCTCGTGATGTCGACGCCGGTGAGCACCACCTCGCGGGAGCCGTGCTCCACGAGGGTGCGGACCTGATCGACCACCGCGCCCATGGGCACGGAGCGCGAGTTTCCGCGGCCATAGGGAATGATGCAGAAGGTGCAGCGGTGATCGCAGCCGTTTTGCACCTGCACGAAGGCGCGGGTGCGCCCGCGCATGCCGTCGATGAGATGCGCTGCGGTCTCGCGCACCGCCATGATGTCGTTGACGCGAACGCGCTCGGTGCCGAAATCCTGCAGCGCCGTCCAGGATTCCGCCTTCATCTTCTCGTGGTTGCCGAGCACCTGCGCGACTTCCGCCATCGCCGCGAAGGTCTGCGGCTCCACCTGCGCGGCGCAGCCCGTCACCACGATGCGGGCCTCGGGCCGCTCGCGGGCGATCTTGCGGATCGTCTGGCGCGCCTGGCGCGTGGCTTCGGCCGTCACCGCGCAGGTGTTGACGATCACCACGTCGTCCAGGCCCGCGGCTTGCGCGTGGCGCTGCATGGCCTCCGATTCGTAGGTGTTGAGGCGGCAGCCGAAGGTAACGACGTCGATGGACACTTAGGCCGCCCCCGCGAAGAGGGCTGGCGCGAAGACCCCCTCGTGCTCGAGCTCCACCGGACCCGTCATGAGCACATGGTCGTCGCTCTCGCGCCAGTGGATCACGAGGTCGCCGCCGGGCAGGCTCACGGTGGCGCGCCGGCCCGTGAGGCGCTTGCGCGCCGCTGCCACGAGAACCGCGCAGGCCGCGGAGCCGCAGGCGCAGGTGAGGCCGACGCCGCGCTCCCAGACGCGGAGGCGAATGTGGTCGGGCGCGAGAACGTGCGCGAGGGAAATGTTGGCGCGCTCGGGAAACATCGGGTGGTGTTCCAGCAGCGGCCCGATGCGCTCCAGATCGTAAGCCTCCACATCCTCGACCCAGAAGATCGCGTGCGGGTTGCCCATGTTGACGGCCGACGGCGTGTGCAGGATCGGCGCGTCGATGGGGCCGATCTGGAGCTCGATGGTGCGCGTGTCGGGGAAGGGATCGCGCAAGGGGATCTCGTTCCAGGCGAGCCGGGGCGCCCCCATGTCGACGGTGAAGACCTCGTCCGACACCCGCTCGGCGGGCAGCAGCCCGGCCTGGGTTTCAAGCACGAGGGTGCTCTCGTGCGGTCGCGCCATGGCGGGATCCGCCATCATGGCCCAGGCCACGCAGCGGGTTCCGTTGCCGCAGGCGCCGGATTCGGAGCCGTCCGTGTTGTAGATACGCAAATAGGCGTCGGTCCCGGGGGTCGCGGGATCGTGCAGCACCATGAGCTGGTCGAAGCGCGAGCGGGGGTCCGACGCGATGGCGCGCGCCTCCTCGGCTGTCACCCGCGCCGACGTGCCGCGGAGATCGAGAACGGTGATCTCGTTGCCGAGACCGTTCATCTTGAGGAACCGGCGGTTGGCGAGGGCGCTCATGGAATCGGGGCTCGTGAGTCGAGGCGGCACGGAACCCGAGGGGAACGACCCGCGCTCAGATTCCGTTCAGCTGGATACCGGCGGTATATGGCAAAGGACCACCGAAATCGCGAGTCTCGACCCGCGACACGGCCTCGCGGCGAGCCCCGCCCCGGCCTATGCTGCCCGCGAACCGGCGGTTGCGATTCGCATCAACCCCAAAAGGCTTTCCATGAGCGCTCCCCAGAGCCCCTTCGTCCGCGGCGCCCTTGCGGCCCTCTTCGCCCTCCTGGCCGGTGCGGCCACGGCTCAGGTGACCCCCGGCGGAACCCCGCCCGGCACCGTGGAGCGCCCGGCGCCCGTCCAATCGGCTCCCCTGCCGCCCCCGCCCGGCACTCCCCAGGCTGCGCCCACGGCCCCGAGCCAGCCCGGCGCCACGGCGCCGACCCGCTACAGCTCGGCCGGGCGCCCCTCCCTCGTGCCGAATTCCGGCGATCCCACCGACGTCGATCAGGTGACGCTGCCCGGCAAGCCCGCGGCGGTGCTGGCCGGCACCAGCACCTGGGACGAGGGGTTCACGAGCCTGCAGAACGCGTTTCGCAAGATCGAGGACGAGCTCGTCCGTGCCGGCATCGCGCCCTACGGCAAGCCGCTTACGGTCTTCGTCGAGACGGACGATCTCGGCTTTCGCTACGAGGCCATGATCCCGATCCCGCAGGTGCCGGCCGGCCGCGCGACGCTCACGCCGGAGGTTCGCTTCGGCAAGACCCCCGAGGGCGCGGCCATGCGCTTCGTCCACAAGGGCACCTACGAGGAGATCGACGAAACCTACGAGACCATCACGGCCTATCTCGACGCCAAGGGCGTGGCCGTGAAGGATGCTTTCGTGGAGGAATATCTCGGCGACCTCACCGAGCGCACGGACCCGAACCTCGAACTCAACATCTTCGTGCAGCCGAAGTAGGAGCGGGCTCCCTCAGGATGGGGAGAGGGTGGGAGCACCGACAGGAGCTCTAAGCTTCCCACACCTCGCCCGGCCGCAGGGCTCTGAAGCGTTCGGGGGGGATCTCCGCCTTTTCGAGCGCCGCCGCGAGTTCGATCGGCGGCTCGTCCACGCCCTCGTTGGTGAGGCGGAAGGTGCCCCAATGGTGGCCCACCGCCTGCTCGGCGCCGCAGGCCTGGAAGGCGCGCACCGCATCGTCCGGGTTCATGTGCTGGGGCTCCATGAACCAGCGCGGCTCGTAGGCCCCGATGGGCAGGATCGCGAGGCGGGGCGCGCCGAAACGCTCGCGCACCCGCGGAAAGATCTTCCCGTCGCCATAGCCCGTGTCGCCCACATGATAGACGACGCCGGCCGGCGTGGTGAGCACATAGGCGCACCAGAGCGCCATGCGGCGGTCGTTCATGCCCCGGGCCGACCAGTGGTAGGCAGGTTCGAGATGGGCGGTGATGCCCTGGCCGAGATCCACCGCGCCGCCCCAATCCCCCGTCTCGACCGCGATGGCGGGATCGAAATCGCGGATGATGGTGTCGTTGCCGAGCGGCGCCACGATCCGCGGCCGGTCCCGACGCCAGAGCAGCGCGACGGTTTCGAGGTCGAGGTGGTCGTAGTGGTTGTGGGTGATCAGCACCGTGTGGATCCGGGGCAGATCGGCGATCGCGATGCCGGGCGGGTTCACGCGCTTCGGCCCCGCGAAGGAGACGGGGCTGGCGCGGTCGGCGAAAACCGGGTCGGTGAGGATGTTCATCCCCGCCACCTGGATCAGCAGGGTGGCGTGGCCCACGAGGGTGACGCGCAGGCCTGAGACGCTCGCCGGCGGCCGGTCGCGAAAGGGGCTCGCGAAGGTGGCGGGCCAGTCTTTTCGGCCGCCGCCGAGCTGCCAGCGGGCGAGCTCCAGGAAACCCTTGTCCTGCGGCTGGCCGGGCGAGAAGAACCGCACCCCGTCGAAATGGTCGCTCACGGGCCCCTGGTAGTAGCGGTTGCGCGCCCGCGCCGCCGTGGAATAGCCCACGGCGCCAAGGGCGGCGACGGCGGGCAGGCTCAGGATCTTCAGGAGTTTGCGGCGGTTCATGGCTTCAGGATGGGGTCGCCAAGGCCGAGCTGCAAGCATCCTGGCCGGCCATTACTTTCCTTGACTTTGCCGCACTTCTCCCCTAACCCCGCGCCCACAATCGAAGAGCGAGCCCAAGAGCCGCCGACCAGCCCCCGAGGCTGGAGGTCAACGCCCGACAGCGCGATGCGCCCTCGGGCGCGTTCGGCTTTGGGGCTTGCCTGACCCGTACCTAAGAGGACACCCCGAACGCATGTTCGAAGGCCTGTCGGAACGACTATCCGGGATTTTGAGCGGCCTCACCCGCCGCGGCGCGCTGACGGAAGAGGACGTCAATGCGGCGCTGCGCGAGGTGCGTCGCGCCTTGCTCGAAGCCGACGTGGCCCTCGAAGTGGTGCGCTCGTTCACGGACAAGGTGCGCGCCCGCGCCGTCGGCGCCGAGGTCATCAAGTCGGTGAGCCCCGGCCAGCAGGTGGTGAAGATCGTCCACGACCAGCTCGTGGAGATGCTGGGCGCGGACGCCGACCCCATCGATCTCAATGCCGTGCCCCCAGTGCCGATCCTCATGGTCGGCCTGCAGGGCTCGGGCAAAACCACGAGCACCGCCAAGATTGCGCGCCGCCTGAAGGACCGCGCCGGCCGCCGCGTGCTCATGGCGTCGCTGGACACCCGCCGCCCGGCCGCGCAGGAACAGCTCGCCGTGCTGGGCAAGCAGGTGGGCGTCGACACGCTGCCCATCGTCGCCGGCCAGAGTGCCGTGCAGATCGCGCGCCGCGCCATGGATGCGGCGCGGCTCGGCGGCTACGACGTGGTGATGCTCGATACCGCGGGCCGCGTCACGGTGGACGAGGCCCTCATGGCCGAGGCCGCCGAGGTGAAGGCGGCCACGAACCCCCATGAGGTGCTCCTCGTCGCCGACGCGCTCACGGGTCAGGACGCGGTCAACACCGCGCGCGCCTTCGACGGGCGCCTCGGCGTCACCGGCATCGTGCTGACCCGCATGGACGGCGATGCCCGCGGCGGCGCGGCGCTCTCCATGCGCGCGGTGACGGGCAAGCCCATCAAGCTCATCGGCACCGGCGAGAAGGTGGATGCGCTCGACGAGTTCCACCCGCAGCGCGTGGCGAACCGCATCCTCGGCATGGGCGACATCGTCTCCCTCGTCGAGAAGGCGGCGGAGAACATCGACGCCGAGAAGGCCCAGCGCATCGCCGACAAGATGCGCAAGGGCAAGTTCGACCTCGAGGACCTGCGCGATCAGCTGACTCAAATGGAGAAGATCGGCGGCATCGGCGGGATGCTCGGCATGCTGCCCGGCGTCGCCAAGATGAAGTCGCAGATCGAGAACGCGAACCTTGATGACAAGATCATCAAGCGCCAGCGCGCCATCATCGACTCGATGACCCCGGCGGAGCGCCGCAATCCCGACGTCCTGAAAGCGTCGCGCAAGAAGCGCATCGCCGCGGGTTCCGGCGCCAAGGTCGAGGAGGTGAACCGCCTCCTCAAGATGCACCGCCAGATGGCCGACATGATGAAGGCCATGGGGAGTAACAAACGCGGCGGCATTGGTGCTGCGCTCGGCAACATGTTCGGCCTCGGCGGAGGGGGTATGCCCCAGCCGACTCCGGAGCAGCTCGAAGCCCTGCAAAAGCAGATGGGCGGGCAACTGCCCGGGGGCTTCCCCGGCGGCGGCGGCGGCCTGCCCCCGCTGCCGCCTGGCCTCACCGGCGGCAAGGGTCCGGCTCTGCCGGGCCTCGGCACCCCTAAGATTCCGGGGCTCCCAGGCCTCGGCGGCTTCCCGTTCGGGAAGAAGAAATAGTCATGGGCGAATGGTGAATAGTGAGTGGCGAATGGTGGGCAAGCGTCCACTCGCCACTCGCCACTCGCCACTCGCCGGAGTTCAACGGACAGCATGAGGAGAAATCGATGTCCCTGAAGATCCGCCTCACCCGCGCGGGTGCCAAGAAGCGTCCCTACTACCGCATCGTCGTGGCCGACTCGCGCTCCCCGCGCGATGGCCGCTTCATCGAGAAGGTGGGCACCTACGATCCCATGAAGCCGAAGGACGATCCGGCTCGCGTGCAGCTCGAGACCGAGAAGGTCCAGGCGTGGCTCCAGAAGGGCGCCCAGCCCACGGACCGCGTGCTCCGCTTCCTCGACAACGCCGGCCTCATGAAGCGCAGCCCCCGCAACAACCCCGAGAAGGCGCAACCCGGCAAGAAGGCCCAGGAGCGCGCGGCCGCGAAGGCCGCGGCTGCGGGCGCCGGCGAGGCCGCGTAACCTAAGCCCATGGCCAAGCGACCCCGTTCCGATCGCCCGTCACCCTCGGGGGAGGGCCAGCGAAGGGGGCCGCGTTCCGGCCGAAGCACCCGCGAAGCCACGGCTTCGCCCCGCGAGGGAGAGCGCCCTGCCCCTCCCTCGCGCGCCCCGTCACCCGGGGCGCAAGCGCCGTTCCCGCGGATCCCGGAGGGGTTCGTGGTGCTCGGCGAGTTCGGCCGCGCCCACAGCCTCAAGGGCGAGGTGCGGCTGAAATCCTCCACCGCCGATCCGCTCGCGATCGTGTCCTACAGCCCCCTTCGCACCGACGACGGCCGGAAGGTGACCCTGACCCGGGTTCGCCCGGCGCCGGGTGCTGCGCCCGACATCCTCATTGCGGTCGTCGAGGGCGTCACGACGCGGGAGGCCGCCGAGGCCTTGAACCGCACCCGCCTTCTCCTTGAACGCGACCGGCTCCCGCCCGCGGAGGACGAGGACGAATTCCTGCTCGCCGACCTCGTCGGCCTCTCCGTCGAGACCCCCGACGGTAAGCCGCTCGGCCGCGTGGTCGGGGTTCCGAATTACGGCGGCGGCGATCTCCTCGAAATCGCGCCCGTGAAACGCGGACCCACGGGGCTGCTCCCCTTCACCAAGGCCTTCGTGCCTGTGGTCGACATCAAGGCGGGCCGCATCGTCGCCGACGCCCCGGACGATCTCTTTACTCCTGCGAAACCGCAGCCCGACGATCCGGACGCGCCCGTCGACGCTCCGCCCCGGCGCCCCAAACGTAAGCCCGAGACGCCCCGGTGACGTTCCGGGCCACGATCCTCACCCTCTACCCCGACATGTTTCCCGGCCCCCTTGGCGTTTCCCTGTCCGGGGATGCCCTGGCACGCGGGGTGTGGTCGCTGGAGGCGCATAACATCCGCGAGCACGGGATCGGCCGCCACCGGGCCGTGGACGACACGCCGGCCGGCGGCGGTCCCGGCATGGTGATCCGCTGCGACGTGCTGGGCGAGGCGCTCGATGCGGCCGTGCCGGCGGACGATCCGCGGCCCAAGCTTCTCATGAGCCCCCGGGGCCGCCCGCTGACACAAGGCGCCGTGCGGGAGTTGGCCGCCGGTCCCGGCGTCGCGATCGTGTGCGGGCGCTTCGAGGGCGTGGACGAACGGGTGATCGAGGCCCGCGGGCTCGCCGAGGTATCGATCGGCGATTACGTGCTCTCCGGCGGCGAGATCGCCGCCATGGTGCTGCTCGACAGCGTGGTGCGCCTTCTCCCCGGCGTCATGGGCAAGGACGCCTCGGGTACGGAGGAGAGCTTCGAGGGCGGGCTGCTGGAATACCCGCACTACACCCGTCCCCGGGACTGGGAGGGGCGCGCGATCCCCGAGGTTCTGCTTTCCGGCAATCACGCGGCCATCGCGCGTTGGCGGAGGGCGGAAGCCGAGCGCATCACGCGGGAGAGACGGCCGGATCTCCTGGCGAATAGCGAATAGCGAATGGCGAATGGGAAGAGCGATTGGCGCGGCCTCCATTCGCCACTCACCATTCGCCCTCTCTCGACATCCCCCCGCTTCTCCTGTATACGCGCCCGCAATTCACAACAGGACGCCGAAATCCTCACGCAGGCTTGACCGTTCAAGCCCGCGGAACGGCAGGAGTTTTGACCATGAACATCATTCAGCAGCTCGAGCAGGAGCAGATCGCGAAGCTCGGCAAGACCCTCCCGGACTTCCAGCCCGGCGACACGGTCATCGTGAACGTGAAGGTGAAGGAAGGCGAGCGCTCCCGCGTTCAGGCCTACGAGGGCGTGTGCATCGCCCGTTCCGGCTCCGGCTTCCAGGAGAGCTTCACGGTCCGCAAGATCTCCTACGGCGAGGGCGTCGAGCGCGTCTTCCCGGTCTATTCCCCGATGATCGAATCCGTGAAGGTGGTCCGCCGCGGCGCCGTGCGCCGCGCGAAGCTCTACTACCTCCGCGACCGTCGGGGTAAGTCGGCCCGTATCGCCGAGCGCGTCGAGCGCCCCTCGAAGGCGCCCGTCGCCGCCGAGTAAGCGGTCCTTCCGCACCACGCAGATCTTCGAGCAAGCGCGGCCTCAGAGCCGCGCTTTTGCTATGCGGCGGGGGCAAAGCCCCGCTGACATCGCGTCGCCTTCCCGCAGGCCGCCATTGCGGCTAAAGACCGAAACCGAACCTTTTTCGAGTGCTGGACGCAACAAATGGCCAAGCCGCGCACCCTCTACGACAAGATCTGGGACGACCACGTGGTCGACACGCAACCGGACGGCACCTGCCTTCTGTATATCGACCGTCACCTCGTCCATGAGGTGACGAGCCCGCAGGCCTTCGAGGGCCTGCGCATGACGGGCCGCAAGGTGCGCGCGCCGCAAAAGACCCTCGCGGTCGTCGACCACAACGTGCCGACCACGGACCGCTCGCTGCCGAACGAGGATCCCGAGAGCGCGACGCAGATCGAGGCGCTCGCCGAGAACGCCCGCGAGTTCGGCATCGAGTACTACAACGAGTTCGATGTGCGTCAGGGCATCGTGCACATCATCGGCCCCGAGCAGGGCTTCACGCTGCCGGGCACCACCATCGTGTGCGGCGACTCCCACACCTCGACGCACGGCGCCTTCGGCGCGCTGGCGCACGGCATCGGCACCTCGGAAGTGGAGCACGTGCTCGCGACCCAGACGCTGATCCAGTCGAAGGCCAAGAACATGCGCGTGACCGTGGACGGGCAACTGCCCTCCGGCGTCACCGCGAAGGACATCATCCTCGCGATCATCGGCGAGATCGGCACCGCGGGCGGCACCGGCCACGTGATCGAGTTCGCGGGCGAGGCGATCCGCGGGCTCTCCATGGAAGGCCGCATGACGGTCTGCAACATGACGATCGAGGGCGGCGCCCGCGCCGGCCTCGTAGCCCCGGACGAGAAGACCTTCGCCTATCTCAAGGATCGCCCGAAGGCGCCGAAGGGCGCGGCCTGGGACGAGGCGGTGCGCTTCTGGCAGACGCTGCACACGGACGATGGCGCATTCTTCGACCGCGAGGTGAAGCTCGACGCCGCGAAGCTCCCGCCGATCGTCACCTGGGGCACGAGCCCTGAGGACGTGATCTCGGTCGCCGGCGTGGTGCCGAATCCGGACGATATCCAGGACGAGAACAAGCGCCGCTCCAAATGGCGCGCGCTCGACTATATGGGCCTCAAGCCCGGCACGAAGATCACCGACATCGCGCTCGATCGCGTGTTCATCGGCTCCTGCACCAACGGCCGCATCGAGGATCTGCGCGCGGTCGCCAAGGTGGTGGAGGGCCGGCGCGTGGCCGAGAGCGTGAATGCGATGATCGTTCCGGGCTCGGGCATCGTGAAGATGCAGGCGGAGGCCGAGGGCCTGGACCGGATCTTCAAGGCCGCGGGCTTCGACTGGCGCGAGCCCGGCTGCTCCATGTGCCTTGCCATGAACCCGGATCGCCTCAGCCCCAACGAGCGCTGCGCCTCCACCTCGAACCGCAACTTCGAGGGCCGCCAGGGCTTCAAGGGCCGCACGCATCTCGTCTCGCCCGCCATGGCGGCGGCGGCCGCGATCGCGGGCCGCTTCGTCGACGTGCGCGAATGGGGTGCGTGAGGCCGGGCCTCACATCGCCGAATGGATGACGCGGGGCCCGGTGCCCCGCGTTTTCGTTTGGGGTCAGACGTTGCGGCACACCTGCGTTTCGCGGCGCACGTACTCGTCCTCGTAAGGGTCGTAGACGTTCTGCATCCGCGTTTCGCAGACCCGGCGCGTCACGCGATCGGGCGTGTAGGACCGGCGGTCGTCGTCCCGCCCCCGGGTCCAGGGCGGACCGCCCTGGTGGCCGGGCTTGTGGTGGATCCGCTCGAAGGCGGGAGCCGTCGCGTCGGCGGCCGAGGTCGCAAGGGGGTTCGCGGCGGCGCCTGTGGCGATGAGGGCGACGGCACCCGCGCCGAGAAGTTTTGCGATCGTCATGGGAATCTCCTGGCGGAATAGGCGAAAGCGGCAGGGGCTCGCACCCCCGCCGCTCCCGTCGTGAATGGTCGAGGCGCTTAGCGCTGGATGATCACGCGACGCGAGGGAGCCGACTGCCGGCAGATCTGCACGGGGCGGGTCACCACCGCGCCGTTCGGGCGGAAGGTGCGGCGGATCTCCGTGCGGCACACGGTGCGGGCCACGGGACGGACGATGCGGCGCTCGATGATGCGGCGCTCGGCCACCGGCTCTACGAAGCGGTTGCGCACCACCACGTCGTCGTCGCGCTCGATGCGGCGGCGAACCACCACGTCATCGTCGCGGTCGATGCGGTTGCGCACCACGACATCGTCGTCACGGTCGAAGTTGCGGCGCTCGAGGCGCTCGACACGCTCCGCGCGGGTCGGGCGGTCGTCGCCGACGCCGATGCGGAAGTTGAGATCCTGCGCCGAAGCCGCCGTGGCGCCAACGGCCAACAGGGCGGCAATGCTCAAGCTTTTCAAAAGGTTGTTCATGGAATTCCTCATCCAACTATGGGGTGTCTCTGGTTCGTCAACGCCGCGCTGGTACGGCCGTTCCGCACTTTCTGCCGCGCGGGTCCGGCACCCGCCCCCATGGTGAAGGCTTTCTGAACAGGCCTTCAGGAACCCCGCCGTCATGGCGTGAACGGGCGTTCAGGGAGCTTGCGACCGCATCCCGGACAAGCCTTCACGACCCGGCTGGCAGGCGCGGTTCGGCATGGTAATGCTGGCCCCGGCGCGCCCTGGAGCCGCCCCGTTGTCGAGAGGTCCGATGTCCAACGATCGTCGCGAGGAGGAAGCCCGCGAGGCCCTGGAACGGGTGGCGCGCGATTCCGAAACCCTCGGCGCGTCCGCGACCGCCCGCATCGGGCGCCGGCTGGGCCATCATTTCGGCGGCGGCGATGCCGTGGGCGGTGCGGAGGGGGGCGGAACGGACCCGATGGAGCTCTGGGGGCGGCGCATCGGGCGCGCGCTCTCGCTGGTCGGTTTCGTGGTGCTCGCGCTCTGGCTCGCCTTTCAGCTGGGACTGATCGGGTGAGGGCGGCTTGCACAATCCGCCGCTGGAGCTGATCGCATGACCGCCGATTGGTCCAATCTCCAGGCCCCGACGCTCGCCGAGATCGAGCGGATCGCGGACGAGGCCTATGCCCGCCTGCCCGAGGGCTTTCGCGCGCTGTGCGGCGGCCTCGTCATCAAGGTGGACGACTTTCCCGACGACGAGACCCTGCGGGAGATGGAGTGCGAGAGCGAATTCGACCTCTTGGGACTCTTTCGCGGCATCGGCTTGGCTCAAGGGCAGGCGACCTTCATGACGGGCCAGTTCCCCAACATGATCTGGCTCTATCGCCGCCCCATCCTCGACTACTGGGCCGAGCACGAGGAGAGCTTAGGCCATCTCGTGACCCATGTGCTGGTCCACGAGATCGGCCACCATTTCGGGCTCTCCGACGAGGACATGGCGGCGATCGAGGCGGCGGCCGAGGAATAGCGCTTCGGCCCTGAGGCAAACCGCGTCTCGTCAAGGGCGGCGCGCCCTGTTAAACACCCGCCGCATCGGCCAAAAACAGCCGGCCGGAAGGATAGGGGCCATGGACAAGTTCACCGTGCTCGAAGGCGTCGCGGCGCCGCTTCGCATCATCAATGTCGACACCGACATGATCATCCCGAAGCAGTACCTCAAGACGATCAAGCGCACGGGTCTCGGCACCGGCCTGTTCTCCGAAATGCGCTACCGCGACGACGGTTCGGAGAACCCGGACTTCGTGCTGAACCAGCCCGCCTACCGCAAGGCGCAGATCCTGGTGGCGGGGGACAACTTCGGCTGCGGCTCGTCGCGCGAGCATGCCCCCTGGGCGCTCCTCGACTTCGGCATCCGCTGCGTGATCTCAACAAGCTTCGCCGACATCTTCTACAACAACTGCTTCAAGAACGGCATTCTGCCCATCAAGGTCAGCCCTGAGGACCTCGAGAAGCTCTTCGACGACGCAGATCGCGGCGCCAACGCCACGCTCACGGTCGATCTCGAGAATCAGGAGATCCGCGGCCCCGACGGCGGGCGGATCCATTTCGACATCGACGCCTTCCGCAAGCATTGCCTCCTCAACGGCCTCGACGATATCGGCCTGACGCTCGAAAAGGCGCCGGCGATCGATTCCTACGAGCAGAAGCTGAACGAGCGCGCCTGGGCCTGACGCCTGCGCCTGTAGCCCCGCTTTGTGGAGCGGGGGTGCGGTCCTTGTGTGTGCCTGGTGCCCTGGTGGGGGCACGGGGCGCATACGGCACCGCCAAGCCGGCGGCGTAAGAAGCAGGGAGGGAGGGCACCGGACGAGCGGTGCCGCACGCGCCCCGTGCACGATG
>DASZAZ010000028.1:0-39390 GCA_035944635.1 Microvirga sp. | reverse complement strand
AGCCCCGTGAACCGCCGCGAATACGGCCCCGGCCAGCACGGCCAGCGCCGCAAGGGCAAGATGAGCGACTTCGGCACGCAGCTGCGCGCCAAGCAGAAGCTCAAGGGCTACTACGCCAACATCACCGAGAAGCAGTTCCGCCGCTACTACGCGGAAGCGATCCGCATGAAGGGCGACTCGGGTGAGAACCTGGTCGGCCTGCTCGAGCGCCGCCTCGACGCCGTGGTGTACCGCTCGAAGTTCGTCGCCACCCCGTTCGCCGCACGCCAGTTCGTGAACCACGGCCACGTGAAGGTGAACGGCCGCCGCGTGAACATCCCGAGCTACCAGGTGAAGCCCGGCGACGTGATCGAGGTGAAGGACGCGTCCAAGCAGCTCGAGGTCGTCGTCGTGGCGTCCCAGCTCGCCGAGCGCGACGTGCCGGATTACATTGAGGTGGATCACTCCAAGATGACCGCCCGCGTGGCCCGCATCCCGACCCTCTCCGAGGTGCCGTATGCGGTCCAGATGGAGCCGAACCTCGTGATCGAGTTCTACTCGCGCTAATCGGCCGAGCAGCCTCAAACAGAAGCCGCCCCTCGGGGCGGCTTTTTTGTTGGGCCTCACGAAAAGGCCGCCCCGAGGGGCGGCCGGGTCGCCGTGGACGTCGAAGCGGCCGTTAGAGCCAGCGCGGCCCGCCCTGCATCCCGCCGTGGCGCATGCCGTCGCCGCGGTGATGATCGTAGCCGCCGTGGCGCATCCCACCCCGGTGGTGGTGGTCGTCGCCGCCGCGCCGCCAGCCGCGGCCCTCGCCACCCGTGGCGGTGCGCATCAGGACGGGCAGCAGGCGCTTCTGGTTCTCGTCGAGCGAACCCCAGAACGGCTTCATGGCGCCGGCAAAGGTGCGCAGCCGCTCGGCGTTCTCGGTGGCGCGGGCGGCGCGCTGGTCGAGGCGCGCCATCAGGTCGGGCTCGGCCTGGGATTGTTGCTGCGGGCCCGCGGCGCGGCGGCGCTCCATCTCGGTGCGGCGCTCTTCCATGCGCGCGATGCGCTGGTTGGCCTGGGCGCGGAGCGCCTGCTCGACGGGCGTCCAGAGGCGCTCCTGATCGGCGTTGAGCTTGAGCCCGGCGCGGATCGCCGCCACGCGGGCGTCGGTGAGCGCTTCCATGTCGGCGCGGGTGAGGCGGGGACGGCGCTCGTCGCGGTTCGGGGCCGGACGCGCATCGGGCGCTGGCGCGGCGCCTTGCGCGGGCGGAGCGGCGGGAGGCGTGGGAGCGGTCTGGGCATGGGCCGCGATCCCGGCCAAGGCCAGAACCGATGCGGCCGTCAAAGTCGCGAGGGTCTTCATCCGTCGTCTCCTCAAGATCAATGCCTTAAGCTTCGCGCCCGGCGGCTCTCTCACCCGTGAAGGCTGCATGAACTTTTCGTCATGTTCGGGGCGCGTGCCGCACGAGACCCCGAGAGGGGGCCTCCGTCACAGCCGCTTCAGGAAGCCTGCGAACCGCATCAGCCCCTCGGGCCAGGGTCCGAAACCGGCATCGGTGTTGATGTGGCCGGAATCGCCCGCGTCGACGATCGCCGAGCCCCAGGCGAAGGCCGTGTCCTCCGCCTTCTCATAGGCGCAGTAGGGATCCGTGCGACTGGCGACCAGCACGGAGGGGAAGGGCAGGGGATCGCGGGGCAGCGGCGCGAAGGCGCGGTCGATGGCAGGCGGCAGATCGGGCGCTTCCACGTCCGGCATCCCGACCAGAAAGGCGCCGCGCACCTTAGTCCTGTCGAGCTGCGGCGCCGCGTGCGCCACGGTCGGCACGCCGAGGCTGTGCGCGACGAGCACCACGGGGCGCTTCGAGCGCTTCACCTCCGCGACGACGCGGGCGACCCATTCCGCGCGCTTCGGCTCGTCCCATCTCGCCTGCTCCACGCGCCGGGCGGTGGAGAGCTGGCGCTCCCAGCGGCTTTGCCAGTGATCGGGCCCGGAATTGGTGTAGCCCGGAATGATGAGGATGTCGCAATCGGAGGTCCGCATGGTCAAAGGGTCTCGATGGTTTCGCGTTGCGCCGCACTTGCAAGGCGCCGGTCCAGGGTCGCGAGCGGCAGGCCGAGCCGGAGGGCGAGTTCCAGATAGGACGCATCGTAGACCGTGAGGCCGTGAGAGGCCGCAAGGCGCGATACGTCGCTCCACGCGAACGCGGTGCCCTCGCCGTCGATGCGAACCGGAAGTCGACGGAGGTCGCCGAGCGTTTGGAGGCGAAAGGCTTCCGTGACCCGGCCGCGTCGCTGCGCCATCAGCAGTGCGTTCGCGACTTCGAAGGGCCAGATGGACGGCGCCCAAGCCCTTTCCTGAACGGAGCGCAGGAGAAGGGCCTCGGCCCGGCCGGCGGCCTCGTCGGGGAGAACGGCCGCAAGAGCGACGGATCCATCCAGCACGAACCCCATGGCTTAGGGCCGGCCTTCGTCCCTCAGCGCGAGGATTTCGTCGAGAGAAAAGGTGCCGCTCTCCCGTTGAAGGGCGGCACGGCGGCTTGCGATACGCCCGATGGTGGCTGCAGCCGCCACGGGATCGGTCTCGTGCGCCGGGACCAGACGCGCGACCGGACGGCCGTGGCGCGTGATCGTCACCTCCTCGCCCCGCTCCACGCGGTCGAGGAGTGCGGACAAATGGGTCTTGGCCTCAAAGGCGCCGACGGTGGTCATGCGCCCAATTTAAACCAGTGGCCCAACCAGATCAAACCGCTTCCGAACCCGCCTCGGCGCCGAAGACCCGCCGGAAGATCGTGTCGACATGCTTGAAGTGGTAGCCGAGGTCGAAGCAATCCTCGATTTCCGAGGCGGACAGCTTCGCGGAGACCTCCGGGTCGGCCTTGAGCAGAGCGAGGAAGTCGCCCTCGCCGCGCCAGACCGGCATCGCGTTGCGCTGGACGAGGCGGTACGAATCCTCGCGCGACACGCCCTTCTGGGTCAGCGCCAGCATCACCCGCTGGGAGTGCACGAGGCCGCCGAGGCGGTCGAGGTTCTTCTGCATGTTTTCGGGATAGACCATGAGCTTATCGATCACGCCCGTGAGGCGCGCCAGCGCGAAGTCGAGGGTCACGGTCGCGTCGGGTCCGATGGTGCGCTCGACGGAGGAGTGGGAGATGTCGCGCTCGTGCCAGAGCGCCACGTTCTCCATGGCGGGCAACGCATAGGCGCGCACCATGCGGGCGAGGCCGGTGAGGTTTTCGGTCAGCACCGGGTTGCGCTTGTGCGGCATCGCGGACGAGCCCTTCTGCCCCTCCGAGAAATACTCCTCGGCCTCCAGCACCTCCGTGCGCTGAAGATGCCGGATCTCGGTCGCGAGCCGCTCCACCGAGGAGGCCACCACGGCCAGCGTCGCGAAATACATGGCATGCCGGTCGCGGGGGATCACCTGCGTGGAGACGGGTTCGACGGAGAGCCCCATCTGCTCGGCCACGTATTCCTCGACGCCAGGATCGATGTTCGCGAAGGTGCCGACGGCGCCCGAGATGGCGCAGGTGGAGATTTCCCGCTGCGCCCCGATGAGGCGGAGCTTCGCGCGCTCGAACTCCGCATAGGCCTGGGCGAGCTTCAGCCCGAAGGTCACGGGCTCCGCGTGGATGCCGTGCGAGCGGCCGATGGAGGGCGTCATCTTGTGCTCGAACGCCCGGCGCTTGAGCGCCGCGAGCAGCGCATCCACATCGCGGATGAGGATGTCGGTGGCGCGGGCGAGCTGCACGTTAAAGCAGGTGTCGAGCACGTCCGACGAGGTCATGCCCTGGTGGACGAAGCGTGCCTCCGGGCCGACGATTTCAGACAGGTGCGTGAGGAAGGCGATGACGTCGTGCTTCACCTCGCGCTCGATAGTGTCGATGCGCTCGACATCGAAGACGGCCTTGGAGCCCTTCTCCCACACCGTATCGGCAGCCTCGCGCGGCACGACGCCGAGATTGGCCAGGGCCGTCGTGGCATGCGCCTCGATCTCGAACCAGATCCGGAACTTCGTCTCGGGCGACCAGATCGCGACCATCGCGGGCCGGCTATAACGCGGAACCATTCTGGCCTCCTCAAGAACTCAATCAGACCCACCGCCCGACCGCGGCCTCTCCGGCCTGGCGAATGGCGGCGATGTTGGCGGCATACGCGCCGCCCTTGAACACGGCGGAGCCGGCGACGAGCACGTCGGCGCCGGCAGCGGTGACCAGCGGCGCGGTTTCGGGCGTCACGCCGCCGTCGATCTCGATGTGAATGTCGCGGGTGCCGATCATCGCCCTGATGCGCCGCACCTTCTCGCACACCGAGCCGATAAAGGCCTGGCCACCGAAGCCCGGATTCACGGTCATGCAGAGCACGAGGTCCACCATGTCGAGCACGGGCTCGATGGCGCTCTCGCTCGTGCCGGGGTTCAGCACCACGCCTGCCTTCTTGCCGAGCGCGCGGATCGTCTGCAGGGAGCGGTGAAGGTGCGGACCCGCCTCCGCGTGAACCGAGATAATGTCGGCGCCACCCTTGGCGAAGGCTTCGAGGTAGGGGTCCACGGGCGCGATCATCAGATGCACGTCGAAGACTTTCTTCGAATGCGGGCGGATCGCGCGGACGATGTCGGGGCCCAGCGTGATGTTCGGCACGAAATGCCCGTCCATCACGTCGATGTGGATCCAGTCGCCCCCGGCCTCGTCGACGGCGCGGACCTCCGCGCCGAGCTTGGCGAAATCTGCGGACAGAATGGAGGGGGCGATCAGGATCGGGCGGCTCATGGGGCGCGCCTATCACGGGGCCCCCGCAGCGGCAACCGAAGCGGGCGCATGGCAGCCGGTATCACGCCGGCCTCGGCACGAAGCGCCGGGCCAGCGGCTTTACGATCTGCGGCATGAGATAGATCGGGAACTGGGCCAGGGCGAAGAACAGGAAGGTGGTGTCGGGGGTCGCTGCCCCCAGCGCCGCGATGAGAAGCCCCATGTTGCGCTGGCCCGTGGCATAGCCCAGCACGAAGCGGTCGGCCGGCAGAAGCGGGCGTAGAACGAGCCAGGCCGCCGCGAAGCCCGCGAGCGACACCCCGAAGGCGACGCCGAGGAACCGGGCCACCTGCGCGGGATCGCGCATGGCGGCCGCCAGCACCCCATCCATGGCCGCGATGGCGAAGAGGAAGTACATCACCACGCCGAGCCCATCGAGATGAGCCTTGTGGGCGCGGATGCGCGCCTCGCCCATGACGAGGCGGAGGATGCCGGCGGCGACGATCGCCCCGCCGATCAGCAGCACGAGGCGGCGGATCAGGATGCCGAGATCCAGCGGTACCGCCGCCCCGGCGATGAGTTCGGCGAGCACCGGCGACACCAGCGGGGCGAGGGCCGTCGTGACGAGCACCGCGGTGATGATGAGCGTGGGCTGGAGGCCCAGCAGCATCGCAACGGCCGGGGCAGACATGATCGGCGGGGCGGCGCCCTGCACGGCAAGGCCGAGCACCAAGCCTGGATCGATGTTCTCGCGGCCGACAAGGGCCAGGGCGAGACTCACGAGGGCGGCAGGGGCCGCGACCAGCCAGGCGCAGGCGAGGAGAAGCGGGGCCGGGCGGCGCAGGAGCGTGCGCAGGGCGTCCCGGTCCACCCGCGCGAAGGTGATCATCACGAAGACGAAGATCGTGATGGCGAGGAGCGGCCTCGCGGCGGCCGCGAATTGCGGCAGGGCGAGCCCCAAGAAGATGCTGATGGCAAAGCCTTGCGTGCCATAGCGGCCGATCAGGGCAAGGCCATCGAGGAGGAGCTTCATGGCAGCCCTCGTAGAGGCTCCACTCATCCGCGTCGAGGTACCGGGAGGACCGCGCCCGACATGCCTGCCCAAGCGGAATTTCATGGACCGGCTTCCGCTCCCGGGTTTATGGAAGCCGCGCCGGCCTGAACCGGCGAGGTTGCCAGCCCGGACCCGCGATTCTCACCGTCCGGGAACACATTGGAAGAGCCATGAGCGGTATGCGTGCGGATGCAGTCGTGTTGGGGGCCGGGATCGTCGGCGTGTCGATCGCGCTGCACCTGCAAAAGCGGGGCCGTCAGGTGGTGCTCATCGACCGGCGCAAGCCCGGCGAGGAGACGTCCTTCGGCAATGCCGGGCTGATCCAGCGCGAGGGCGTTTACCCTTACGGCTTCCCGCACGATTTCGGCGCGCTGCTGCGGTATGCGCTGAACAACACCACCGACGCGCATTACCATATCGCGGCGCTGCCGCGGATCGCGCCCTTCCTGTTCCAGTACTGGATGCATTCGCGGCCGGCGCGCCACGAAGCCATCGCCCGGATGTACGCGCCGCTGATCGAGCGCTCCGTCACCGAGCACATGGCGATCGCGGAAGAAGCCGGCGCCACGCAGCTCATCCGACCCACGGGCTGGATCAAGGTCTACCGCACCCAGAAGGCGATGGACGCGGAGGTGCAGGAGGCCGAGGAAACGCGCCGCGATTTCGGCGTGAACTTCAACGCCCTCGATGCCAGGGGCGTCGCCGCCGAGGAGCCGCACATCAAGGCGCCGGTCATCGGCGGCATCCACTGGACGGATCCGGCCTCGGTGTCCGATCCGCACCATCTCACCATGGCCTATGTGGGCCTGTTCGAGCGCCTCGGCGGCCGCTTGATGGCGGGCGACGCCCGCACCCTGGAGGAAGCCTCCGGCGGCTGGCGCGTGCAGACCGAGCAGGGCCCGCTGCAAGCCGGCACGGCGGTGATCGCGCTCGGCTCCTGGGCCGACACCGTGACGGAACGTCTGGGCTACCGCCTGCCGCTGGCCGTCAAGCGCGGCTACCACATGCACTACCGGCCTGAAGGAAACGCTACGCTCAACCACCCGACCCTCGATTTCGAGCGCGGCTATTTCCTGGCGCCCATGTCGAAGGGCATCCGCCTCACCACCGGCGCCGAGTTCGCCCACCGCGACGCGCCGAAGACGCCCGTGCAGCTCGCCCGTGCGGAGCCGGTGGCGAAGACCTTCTTCCCCTTGGGCGAGCGCGTCGATCCGGAGCCCTGGATGGGCACGCGCCCCTGCACCCCCGACATGATGCCGATCATCGGCGCGGCGCCGAAGCACAAGAACCTCTGGTTCGGCTTCGGCCACGCCCATCACGGCCTGACGCTGGGGCCCGTGACGGGTCGGATTCTCGGCGAGATGATCACCGGCGAGACGCCCGTGATCGATCCGACGCCCTATCGCCCCGAGCGGTTCTAGGCGCCGAACCGATCCCGCCAGGCGGGCTGCGCGCCCTCAAAGGGCAGCGCCGTGGCCTCGTAGACCCCCCGTGCGATGGCGCGGGCGAGGCAATCGGCGGCGGCGGCGCCGATGCGGATGAGGTCCGTGGCGTCGTCCTGAAGCGGCTTGCGCCCCGTCGCCGCCGCGAATACCGCATCGCCGTCGAAGAGCGCGTGCGCGAAGCGCAACGACCGCGCGATGCCGTCATGGGCCACGACCGCGAGGCGCTTCGCCTGCGCCTTGGTGAGCACCGCGTCGGTGGCGACCAGCGCAATGGTCGTGGCGGGCTGGGGACCGCCCTTCCAGGCAAGCTGCCGCATCTCCGGTGTGATGCGTGCGGGCCAGCCGAGTCCACCGAATTCCTCGCCTTCCTCGAAGCCGCCGGCCCAGAAATGGGGGCCGTCCCCGACGACCGCCGAGGCGATGGCGTTGACGATCACGAGGGCTCCGACCGTATGCCCGGAGGCGGTCACCGTGCTCGCCGAGCCGAGCCCGCCTTTGAGGTTCACGGTGGTGGCGCCGTAGCCTCCGCCGGCCGTTCCAAGCGCGAAGTCGAGCCCGGCCCGGGCGGCGGCCTCGCAGCCGAGATCGCGGTAGGGCGAATGGCGGCCCCAATCCTTGTTGCCGCCGTTGAGGAGGTCGAAGCAGATCGCCTGCGGCACAAGGGGCACGAGCGCCGGCCCCACGGCAAAGCCGATCCCATGTTCGCGGAGATACGCCTGAACGCCTCCCGCGGCATCGAGCCCATAGGCCGAGCCGCCGCCGAGGGCGATGGCGTGCACCCCCGGCACCATCTTGTCGGGCTCCAGCAGGTCCGTTTCCCGCGTCCCCGGCGCGCCCCCATGGACGGCGCAGGAGGCAACCGCTGGCTCGTCGAACAGAGCCACGGTCACGCCGGTCGCCACGGCGGGATCGTGCGCGTTGCCGACCCGGAGGCCCTGGACGTCGGTGATCAGATTGCGGGAAGGGGTCATGGGGGGAGACAAGCGGAAGCGGGCCCCGTTCACAAGCCGGGGAGGGCGACGCCGCCGCCTTTCTTGTGCACCGCAGAGGGGCTAGAAGGCCCCATGCTCAGCGTGTCCCTCACAGCGGCGGCCTTTGGGGGCCTCATCAGCTTCTTGAGTCCCTGCGTGCTGCCGCTCGTTCCGCCCTATCTGTCGTTTCTGGCCGGCACCACGTTCGACCAGCTCGCGGCCGGCGACGACCGGGGCGTGCGGCGACGCGCCGTGCTGGCCTCGCTCCTCTTCGTCGCGGGCTTCACCACCGTCTTCGTGATCCTCGGCGCCACGGCCTCGGCGCTGGGCCAGCTCGTGCGGCAATACCTCGACGTGCTGAGCACCGTGGCGGGCCTCGCCATCATCGTCATGGGCCTGCATTTCCTAGGGCTGCTCCGCATCGGCCTGCTCTACCGGGAGGCCCGTTTCCAGGTGGACCGGCCGGTGGGGCTCTGGGGCGCCTATGTCATGGGCCTCGCCTTCGCCTTCGGCTGGACGCCCTGCATCGGACCGATCCTGGGCTCCATCCTTGCGCTCGCGGGCGCCGAGGGCAGCGTCACCCAGGGTGCGGTGCTGCTCGCCGTCTATTCTGCAGGCCTCGGCATTCCCTTCGTTCTCGCCGCCTTCGCGATGAAACCCTTCACGGCGTTCCTCAAGCGCATGCGCTCGCGCTTCGCCTATGTGGAAAAGACCATGGGGGCGCTCCTCGTGCTCACCGGCGTCGCCTTCCTCGCGGGCTGGCTCACGGACGCCTCGTTCTGGCTGCTGGAAACCTTCCCGGCGCTCGGGCGGCTGGGTTAGGGATCACAGGAATCGGGCGCAGGAAACGGGTCGCGACGACCCCTGTTGGCAGGCGCTATGGGCCTCTCACACCAGGAGGTTTCCATGCGCTTTCAGATCCAAGGTCTCGACCCGAAACTCTTTGCCCCCCTGTTCCAGCTCGCCGACGGCGAACTCGCCGCCATCGGCGCGCAGCGCGTCCGGGCCGACAAGGCGGACGCCTATCCCTGCCGCGTGTCCTTGAGGCGGGCGGAGGAGGGCGATGAGCTGCTCCTCATCAATCACGTCCACCAGCCCGTTGCGACCTCGCCGTATCGCGCCAACGGGCCGATCTTCGTCGGCCGTTCCGCCGAGCCCGCGCGGTTCGAGGACGAGCTGCCGCCCATGCTCCGCGACCGCCTCGTGTCGCTGCGCGCCTACGACGAGCGCGCTTTCATCGTCGAGGCGGAGGTCGCGGAAGGCCCCGAGACCGAAGCCACGCTGAGGCGCTTTCTCGCGACGCCCGGCGTGGCCGCGGTCGACATCCACTTCGCCCGCCGCGGCTGCTTCGCGGCCCGGGCGGTGAGGGTCTAACCAGCGGGAGATCGCCCTGGCCGGCAGCCATGCGCATCAGCCCTTGATAGCGGTGGCGTGCAGCCATTCGGTGGGCAGCTGATCATAGCCGCTGCCCATGTCTGCAACGATCTCAAGGCTGCGCCATGGGCTCAGCCCGTAAGCATCCCGCAGCCATGCCGCGGAGGGGTAGTTGAAGAGCCGTCCAAGCGCATCGCGGCCCTCTTCGGACCCGGCCTTGAAGCTCGCATAGAACACGCCACCCGGCCTCAGGGCGACGTGGATCCGCGCGAGGGTCTGCGGCAGGTCCGCGCGCGGGATATGCAGGAGGCAGGCGTTGGCCCACACGCCATCGTAGGCGGCGTCCTCCCATAGGTTCTCGGACAGCAGCACGCGGACGGGGCGGCCGAGGCGCTTCTCGGCCTCCCGCGCCAACTCCGGCGAGCCGTCGGTCGGCGTCACATCGAAGCCGCGCGCGAGCATCCACTCGCTGTCCTGCCCTCCGCCACATCCAAGCTCCAGGATGCGCGCACCCGACGGCAGCCGGGCCAGGAAGGCGTTCAAACGTTCCTCGTCGGCCGCGCGCGAGCGCGAGGCGTAGGGCTGGGCCTCGGCGGCATAGAAGCCGAGCGTCGTATCGTCTCGCGCCGTCATGGGGTCGATCTCCCATAAGAAAAACCCGCCCTGGTCTCCCAGGGCGGGTCGTATCGGTCCAGCGAGAGGGGATGGATTACATGCCCATCTCGTTGCCGGTGTAGTCGATCTTGCCGTCGGCACCCTTCTTCCAGGTGTACATCACGTAGTCGGGACGGGTGATGTCGCCCTTCTTGTCGAAGGAGATGTCGCCGATCACGGTCTTGAAGGGCTTACCCTGCTTCATGACGTCCGACATCTTCTTGGCGTCGACCGTGCCCACCTGCTTCGCGGCTTCGGCCAGGATCTGGGCCGCAGCGTAGGAGTAGAGGGTGTAGGCCTCGGGCTCGAAGTTCTTCGCCTTGAACTTGGCGACCGCGTCCTTCGCGTTCGGGTTCTTGCGCGGATCCGGCGAGAAGGTCATCAGCGTGCCTTCGGCGCCCGGGCCGGCGATCGAGACGAACTCGGCCGACACGATGCCGTCACCCGACATGAGCGGAGCCTGGAGGCCCTGGTCGCGCATCTGACGGATGATGAGGCCGGCTTCCGTGTGGAGGCCGCCGAAATAGACCACGTCCACGTTGGCCTGCTTCAGCTTCGACACGAGCGCGGAATAGTCCTTCTCGCCCGGGTTGATGCCTTCGTACATGACCTCCTTGAGGCCCTTGCCGTTCATGGCCTTCTGGGTCTCGTCGGCGAGGCCCTTGCCGTAGGGGGTCTTGTCGTGGATGACCGCGACCTTCTTGCCCTTGAACTTGTCGGAGAGGTAGCTGCCCGCCACCGCGCCCTGCTGGTCGTCACGGCCGCAGGTGCGGAACGTGTTCCACATGTTGCGCTCGGTGAAGCGCGGGTTCGTGGAGGCCGGGGTGATCTGGATGATGCCGGCTTCCTGGTAGACTTCCGAGGCCGGGATCGAGACGCCGGAGTTGAAGTGGCCGACGACCATCTTCACGCCCTCGGCGGCGAACTTGTTCGCAACCGACACGCCCTGCTTCGGATCCGAGACGTCGTCGCCGATCACAACCTGCAGCTTCTGGCCGTTGATGCCGCCCGCCGCGTTGATGTCTTCGACCGCCTGCTCGACGCCGTTCTTGAGCTGCGCGCCGAAAGCGGCGTTCGGGCCTGTGATGGGGCCGGCCACGCCGATCTTGATCTGCGCGTTGGCCATGGTCGAGAACGCCAGGCCAAGACCGAGCGCAACGCCGGTCAACAGCAGTTTCTTCATGAGGTCACTCCTCTGGGTGGTTTTTATGGGCTTTCAGATGCCCGGTTCGGCGGGGCTTCCCGCCGTCCGCGTGCCATCATGCCGCTTTTTCGGCCGATGTCACGCCGGATTTCGTAAGGTCAGCGGCCCAAATCCTTGTGAACAAGCCGTTTCACAGGTTTTTGCGACGGTTCAGGCGGTCGAGCCCGGCCGTTCCCGCCAGGAGAACGGGCCCGTGCGCTCGTACAACCAGCGATATTGGGTCGTCATCTGCCGCGCCCGGGTGTAGCGGAACCCGAGGGAGCCAATGCCTAAGATCACCACCGCGTCCACGATGTAGTAGTGCAGCGAGAGGAGCGTGCCCTCGAACAGGGCGAAGTGGATGAAGCGCACCGCCGCCGAGAGCAGGAGCAGATAGGCGATGAGCTGCCAATAGGGGCGCCAGGTGATCGCCATGGCGCGCCCCGTCATCCAGGCCGCCCAGCCGCCCATCACGACGGTGATGAGCGCGAAGAGGAAGAAGGACGGTTCTTCGTAGAGGATGCCCTGCATCGGTTCTCTCTCAGTGCTGATGCTGCGCGAGCGGCATCGGCGGTTCTCTCTCAGTACGGGTGCTGCGGGAGCGGCAACGTCAATGCCTCCCGCCTTCGAGGTAAGCGGCCTGCACCTGGGGATCGGCGAGCAGCTCCTTGCCCGTGCCGCTCATGGTAATCGTGCCCGTGACCATCACATAGGCGCGGTGGGCGAGCTTCAGGGCGTGGTAGGCGTTCTGCTCGACGAGGAACACGGTCATGCCGTCCTTCTCGTTGAGCTCGCGGATCACGTTGAAGATCTGCTTCACGATCAGCGGCGCAAGGCCGAGCGACGGCTCGTCGAGCAGCAGCAGGCGCGGGCGGCTCATGAGGGCGCGGGCGATGGCGAGCATCTGCTGCTCGCCGCCCGACATGGTGCCGCCGCGCTGATAGAGCCGCTCCTTCAGGCGCGGGAACAGGGTGCAGACGCGCTCCAGATCGTCGTTGAAGTGGGCGAAGCCGTTCACAGACGCGCCCATCTGGAGGTTCTCGTACACCGTCATGCGCGGGAAGATGCGACGCCCTTCCGGCGATTGCGCGATCGACATGCGCGCGATCTCGTGGGTCGGTACCCGGGTGATGTCCCGGCCCGCATAGGTGATGCTGCCCTCTCGCGCCCGCGGGTTGCCGAAGATCGTCATCATCAGCGTCGACTTGCCGGCACCGTTGGCGCCGATCAGCGTGACGATCTCGCCCTCGTTCACGTCGAGGTCGACGCCCTTGAGGGCGATGATGTTGCCGTAGAAGGTTTTCACGCCGCGCACGGTGAGCAGCGGCTGCTTTGCGGCCGCAGCGGCGCGGGTTTCGTTCACGAGAACATTGATGCCGGCGACACTCACGACCGAACCTCCGCCTGCATCTGCTCCACGGGCACGAGGGCGCTTGCCACGCTGAAGCGTCCCATCAGCCTGAATTCCGGCACAGCCGTGGTCATACCCCTACCTCCGCCTGCACCTGTTCGACTTCCGCTTCCACTTTCTCGACCTCGTCATCGTCGACGCCGAGATAGGCTGCGATGACGCGCGGATCGTCCTTCACCTCCCGCGGCGTGCCGTCGGAGATCTTGGTGCCGTAATCGAGCACTACCACGTGGTCCGAGATCTCCATCACCACGCTCATGTCGTGCTCGATGAGCAGGATCGAGGTGCCGTGGTCCTGGCGGATCGACAGGAGCAGTTCGTTGAGCTCGAGCGACTCGCGTGGGTTGAGGCCGGCGGCCGGCTCGTCGAGGCACAGCAGCACCGGCTCAGTGCACATGGCCCGCGCGATCTCAAGGCGGCGCTGGGCACCGTAGGGGAGGTCGCCCGCCGGATCGTCGGCGCGGTCGATGAGCTTCACCTTTTCCAGCCATGCGGTGGCGCGGTCGATCGCCTCGCGCTCGGCCCGGCGGTAGCTGCCGGCACCGAGCACGCCCAGGAACGTGAAGCCCGAGGCGAGCATCAGCGGGTTGTGCTGGGCGACGAGCAGGTTTTCCAGCACGGTCATGCCCGAGAACAGGCGGATGTTCTGGAAGGTGCGCGCGACCTTGGCTTTCCAGTTGATGGAATGGCCGGGCAGGCGCTCGAGGAGAAGCCGCGACCCGTCCGTCTTTTCCAGGCGGATCATGCCCTCCGTCGGCTTGTAGAAGCCTGTGATGCAGTTGAACACGGTGGTCTTGCCGGCACCGTTCGGACCGATGAGCGCCGTGATATCGCCGCGACCGGCCTGGAACGTGAGGTCGTTCACCGCGACGAGGCCGCCGAAGCGCATGGTGAGGTGCCGGACGTCCAGCACAGGGTTCGAGGTCCAGCGCAGCGCGCTGGCCGAATCCCGAAGCTGCGGTTGGGGAGCAGGGGATGCCATCAGCCGTGCCCCTTCGCGGTTTGCAGGTCGGCCACGGGGATCGATGCTGCTTGGTGCATGCCGGATTGAACGAGAGACATCAGCCGTGTCCCTCTTTCACGAGCGATCCGGAGATCGCCTTGCGTTCCTTGAAGATCACGGAGGGTTCTCGTTCGGAGATCAGGCCGCGGGGACGCCACACCATCATGGCGACCATGCCGAGGCCGAAGAGGAGAAGACGGTACTCGTTCGGATCGAAGCCCGAGCCGAAGATCGCCTGGAGGAAGCCGAGGTTGCGCAGCACCTCGGGACCGCCGACGAGCACCACGGCCGCGATCGCGACGCCGAACTGCGAACCCATGCCGCCGAGCACCACGATGGCGAGGATGATCGCGGATTCGAGGAAGTTGAAGCTTTCCGGCGAGATGAAGCCCTGGCGCACCGCGAAGAACGAACCCGCGAAGCCGCCGAACATGGCGCCGAGCGCGAAGGCCGTGAGTTTCGTGTTCGTGGTGTTGATGCCGAGCGAACGGCAGGCGATCTCATCCTCGCGCAGCGCCTCCCAGGCGCGACCGACGGGCAGCTTCCTCAGGCGCATGGTCACGAAGTTGGTGAACAGGGCCAGCACCAGGATGAGGTAGTAGAGGAAGATGATGCGGTGCATCGCGTTGAATTCGAGCCCGAAGGTCGCCGCGAAGCCGCTCTCCTCGGAGTTGAACGGGATGCCGAAGAAGGTGACGCGGGGGATCGACGAGATGCCCGCGCCGCCGCCCGTGAAGTCCACCCAGTTGATGAGAACGAGGCGGATGATCTCGCCGAAGGCGAGCGTCACGATGGCGAGGTAGTCGCCGCGCAGGCGCAGCACCGGGAAGCCGAGAATGATGCCCCAGAAGGCCGCCAGAATGCCAGCGAGGGGCAGGCAGATCCAGAATGAGAGCCCGAAGGTGGTGGCGAGCAGGGCGTAGGAATAGGCGCCGACCGCGTAGAAGGCCACGTAGCCGAGGTCGAGGAGGCCCGCGAGGCCGACCACGATGTTGAGGCCCCAGCCCAGCATCACGTAGGTGAGGATCAGGATGCCGAGATCGACCCAGTAGCGCGACTCGTTCAGTCCGCCCTGGATCAGGTAGATGATGAGCGGGAAGCTCAAGGCCACGCCGAGAAAAGCCGGCAGGCCATATTTGGAGATGCGCTGAAACGCGTTCGGCGCCGCACCCACGGCTTCCTTCGCCTGGCGCGGGTTCACCGCGGCCTTGCGCGCTGCCCGGCTCGCCGTAAAGGCGTGCTGGAAGATGCGCAGGGCGAAGACGAGGGCGCAGAACAGGGCGACCGTGCCCCAGCGCTGGCTCAAGAAGAGATCGGCCCCGTTCTGCTCCGTCTTGAACGCGATGATCGGGATCGCAAGACCGAGGGTGATGAGGGCCGAGAGGGCCGCGTCTTTCAGGGCCGCGGCGAGGTTGAAGTGGCTCGGAAGGGGCGCTGCCGCCGTTTGGGCCGTGGTGGTGATCGCAGGAGCGTTCATCGGGGGCTCCCTTACACCTTCTCGACTTCAGGCCGTCCGAGAATGCCGGAGGGCATGAAGATCAGCACGATGGCGAGGATCGAGAAGGCCGCCACGTCCTTGTACTCGATGGAGAAATAGGCCGACCACATGGTCTCGATGAGACCGATGATGAGGCCCCCGAGCACCGCGCCGGGCAGCGATCCGATGCCGCCGAGCACCGCCGCCGTGAAGGCCTTCACGCCCGGCACGAAGCCGTCCGCGAAGCTCACCACGCCGTAATAGAGCAGGTACATGGTGCCCGCGACCGCCGCGAGGGCGGCGCCGATCACGAAGGTGAGCGAGATCGTGCGGTCCACGTCGATGCCGAGGAGGGCCGCCATCTTGCGGTCCTGTTCGCAGGCGCGCTGCGCCCGGCCGAGCGACGTCTTCTGCACGATGTACCAGAAGATCGTGAGCAGCACGGCCGTGACCACCATGATGATGATCTGCTTGTAGGAGAGGGCGACCGTGTAGCCGTTGGCGCCGGTCCAGAGCGGGATCACCTCCGGCACCATGGGGGGCGTCGGCTTGTTGCGGGCGCCTTGAGCGACCTGGACGAAGTTGGCGAGGAAGATCGAGACGCCGATGGCGGAGATCAGCGGCGCCAGGCGGAAGGAGCCGCGCAGGGGCCGATAGGCGATCCGCTCCGTGACCCAGCCCCACATCGCGGTGAGGATCATGGCCAGCACCATCACGATGAGGAGCGCCACCGCGACCGACGAGATCCCGATCCAGGTGGTCAGGATCAGGAACAGGATCAGCGCGATGAAGGCGGAGAGCATGAACACGTCGCCGTGGGCGAAGTTCACCATGCCGATGATGCCGAAGACCATCGTGTACCCGATGGCGATGAGGCCGTAGATCGACCCCAGCGTCAGCCCATTGATGAGCTGCTGCACAAATACTTCCATGGTCCGCCTGTCCCCTCTGGAGGGCTCGTTCTTGAGTGTCGCCCTAACAAACCATGAAGCGTGACCGGGGCCAAGCTGGGCGCTTGGGCGTCCGTTCCCGCCACCGTAATCAGGCTTGGCCGGGCGAAAGGTGGCGGGTCTCTACCAAAGCCTTCTAGGCACTACAACGGGTTGCGGGCTCCGCCCTCTAAAATGTTAACGCTTCGGAAAGGCCCCGGCGGGAGGCTCCCGAACCTTTCAAACCGGGCCGGGACGGTCCATATCGGACCGATGCGCTCCGGTCGGCGACCGTCGGGGCTCACCTGGAAGCTTGATGCTGAAGCCCACTGCGCCCCTCGATTCCGCCGATACCGGCGCGCCTGCGCTCGATGCCGCGCTTTTTCGCGAGGGCATGAGCCGGGTGGCGGGCGCGGTGCACGTGGTCACCACGGACGGCCCGGCCGGGCGGGCGGGCTTCACGGCCACGGCCGTCACCCCGGTGACCGACAGCCCGGCTTCGCTTCTCGTCTGCATCAACGCGGCCGGCCGCTCCGCCCGCAGCCTGAAGGCCAACGGCGTGTTTTGCGTCAATACCCTCGGGATCGACGACGTGGCCGTGGCCGACACCTTCGCGGGCCGCCACGACCGCAACGGGCATGACCGCTTCGCCACCGGGGTTTGGGCCACGCTCGCGACCGGCGCCCCGCTGCTCACCACGAGCCTCGTCTCCTTCGACTGCCGGCTCCACGATGCGCGACTGGTCTCGACCCACCATGTGATCATCGGCGAGATCGTTGCGATCCGCCTCGGCGAAACGAAACCGGCCCTGGTCTATCAGGCGAGAGCCTACCACGCGCTCTAAGCTCCGATCTCTGCGCGAAGACACTGGCCCTGTCGCGCCGGCGGGTTAAGCTGGCGGTCGCAAAACCGACGAACCCCGAACACCTGGAGGAAACCGCTCATGGCCATGACGATGCAGGGCGAGGTGACGCTGCCCGCCAACCGCGAGCGCGTCTGGGAGGCGCTGAACGACCCCGAGGTCCTCAAAGCCTGCATTCCCGGCGTGCAGGAACTCGACAAGGTGAGCGACACGGAGTTTCGCGCTACCGCGAAACTCGCGGTCGGTCCGGTCAAGGCTTCCTTCAAGGGGGTCGTCACCCTCAACGATCTCGATCCGCCGAACGGCTACCGAATCGCCGGCGAAGGGCAGGGCGGCGTCGCGGGCTTTGCCAAGGGCGGCGCGCAGGTGCGGCTCGAGGAGGCTGAAGGCGGCACGAAACTCTCCTACGATGTGGATGCGCAGGTCGGCGGCAAGATCGCTCAACTCGGCGGACGCCTCATCAACGGCGTGGCGAAGAAGTATGCCGACGAGTTCTTCGCCAACTTCGCCAAGCACCTGGCTCCCGCGGAAAATGCCGCCTAACGCCGTGTTTTGCGCCGTCTACCGAAACGTCCGGCCCGCTTGACCGCCGATTCACGCCGGTTCACACTCGTTTTCAATCAGACGAGCAAGCGCGCCGTCCAACAAGAATCATCCCGCAAGGGTTCTTCGAAAAAGGGTGGGCCGGAGCACGTTCAAGCCGGTCCCGAAGGAGGAAAGCACTATGGCCACCGTCTCCCTGACGGTGAACGGGCAACCCGTCACCGCTGATGTCGATCCCCGCACTCTGCTGGTGCAGTTCCTGCGTGAGAATCTGCGCCTCACCGGCACCCATGTGGGCTGCGACACCAGCCAATGCGGCGCCTGCGTGGTCCATCTCAACGGCGAGGCCGTGAAGGCCTGCACCGTGCTGGCCGTCCAGGCCGACGCCTCGGTGGTCACCACCATCGAGGGCCTCGCGAACGGCAGCGAACTGCATCCCATGCAGGCCGCCTTCCGCGAGCACCACGGCCTCCAGTGCGGCTATTGCACCCCCGGCATGATCATGGCCGCGGTCGACATGGTGAACCGCAAGGGCTCGGCCCTCGACGAGCACACCATCCGGGCCGAACTCGAAGGCAATCTCTGCCGCTGCACGGGCTACCACAACATCGTGAAGGCCGTCGCCGCAGGCGCCCAGGCCATGGCGCAGGCGCCAGTCCGCCAGGCCGCCGAATAGTCCTGCAAGCCCGCGCCGCAAGCGCGGGCTTTTCGCATCAGCCGTCATTCAGCGCTCGCAAGAGGCGCTCTCTCGATTAGCCAGAATCAGCGCCCGCAAGAGGCGTTTTCCGAGGAGGATCCCCATGACTGCCACCGGCATCGGCGCCCCCGTGCGCCGCAAGGAGGACCAGCGTTTCGTCACCGGGCAGGGGCGTTACGTGGACGACTTCAACCGCCCGGGCCAGGCCCATGCCTATTTCCTGCGCTCGCCCCACGCCCACGCCAACATTCGTTCGATCAACACCCTGGCGGCCCGCGCCATGCCCGGCGTCGTCGGCATCTTCACGGGCGAGGATCTCGCGGCGGACGGGATCGGCGGGCTGATCTGCGGCTGGATGATCCATTCCAAGGATGGCACGCCCATGAAGGCGGGCGCGCATCCGGCGCTGGCGCAGGGCAAGGTGCGCTACGTGGGCGACCACGTCGCCGTCGTGATCGCCGAGACGCTCGCCCAGGCCAAGGATGCGGCGGAAGCCATCGAGGTCGATTACGAGGTGCTGCCGGCGGTGGTCGAAACCGCGAGCGCCACGAAAGCCGCAACCGCAGTGCACGACGTGGCGCCGGACAACACGGTGTTCAACTGGCACCTCGGCAACAAGGAGGCCACCGACCAGGCCTTCGCCAAGGCGGCCCGCGTCACCACCATCGAACTCGTCAACAACCGCCTCGTGCCGAACCCGATGGAGCCCCGCGCGGCCCTGGGTGAGTACGATCTCGGCAGCGACAACTATACCCTCTACACCACGAGCCAGAACCCGCACGTGGCGCGCCTCGTGCTCTCGGCCTTCATCGGCGTGGCACCGGAGCACAAGCTGCGTGTCATCGCCCCGGATGTGGGCGGCGGCTTCGGCTCCAAGATCTTCATCTACGCGGAAGAGACTGTGTGCGTCTGGGCCGCCAAGAAGGTGCGCCGCCCCGTGAAATGGACCTCGGACCGCACCGAGGCCTTCCTGGCCGACGCCCATGGCCGCGACCACGTCACGAAGGCCGAGATGGCCATGGACGAGGACGGCAAGATCCTCGGCTTCCGTGTCCACACCATCGCGAATCTCGGCGCCTATCTCTCGACCTTCTCGTCGTCGGTGCCGACCTACCTCTACGCGCCGCTGTTGTCGGGCCAGTACGACATTCCGGCGATCTATTGCGAGGTCGACGCCGTCTACACCAACACGGCGCCCGTCGACGCCTATCGCGGCGCCGGCCGACCCGAGGCCACCTTCGTGGTCGAGCGCATCGTCGAGAAGGCGGCGCGCGAGATCGGCATGGACCCCGCGAAGTTCCGCAAGAAGAACTACATCAAGAACTTCCCGCACCAGACGCCGGTCATCATGACCTACGACGCGGGTGATTATCACGCCTCCATGAACAAGGCGCTGGAGGTTGCGGACTACAAGAACTTCGGCAAGCGCAAGCGCGAGAGCGCGCGCAACGGCAAGCTGCGCGGCATCGGCTTCTCGAGCTACATCGAGGCCTGCGGCATCGCTCCGTCCCAGGCGGTGGGCTCGCTCGGCGCCGGCGTCGGCTTGTGGGAATCCGCTGAAGTGCGCGTCAACCCGACGGGCTCCGTCGAGGTGCTCACGGGCTCCCACAGCCACGGCCAGGGCCACGAGACCACCTTCGCGCAGCTCGTTTCGGACCGCCTCGGCGTGCCGATCGACAATGTGAGCATCGTCCACGGCGACACCGACAAGGTGCAGTTCGGCATGGGCACCTACGGCTCGCGCTCCGGTGCGGTCGGCATGTCGGCCATCGCCAAGGCGCTCGACAAGGTGATCGCCAAGGGCAAGAAGGTGGCGGCCTATGTGCTCGAGGCCAGCGAGGGCGACATCGAGTTCAAGGACGGCAAGTTCACGGTGGCCGGCACCGACAAGTCGCTCGATTTCGCCTCGACGGCCCTGCAGGCCTACATCGCCCACAAGTTCTCCGGACAGGATCTGGAGCCGGGCCTGAAGGAGGGGGCGTTCTACGATCCCACCAACTTCACCTTCCCGGCGGGCGTGCACATCTGCGAGGTCGAGATCGACCCCGACACGGGCGTCACCAGGATCGAGCGCTGGACCGCGGTGGACGATTTCGGCGTCATCATCAATCCGATGATCGTCGAGGGCCAGGTCCACGGCGGCATCGCCCAGGGCGTCGGCCAGGCGCTGCTCGAAGGCACCGTCTACGACAAGAACGGCCAGCTCGTGACTGCGAGCTACAACGATTACTGCATGCCGCGCGCGCACGACTTGCCGTCCTTCCAGGTCGGCATGACGGTGACGCCGTGCCCCTCGAACCCGCTCGGGATCAAGGGCTGCGGCGAGGCGGGCGCCATCGCGGCGCCGGCGGCGGTGATCAACGCGATCACCGATGCGCTGGGGCACGAGGACATCGCGATGCCGGCCACGCCGCAGAACGTGTGGCGGGCCGCGCAGAGGAACGCGATGCCGATGGCGGCTGAGTAGGGAAAATGCCTCTCCCCGCTTGCGGGGAGAGGTCGAGTCGCGAAGCGACCGGGTGAGGGGCCGGGAGCGATCGAGCTTATCCGACAAGCCCCTCACCCCAACCCTCTCCCCGTGAACGGGGAGAGGGGGTCGATAGGGAGGATCACATGTACGCTTTCGACTATCACCGCCCGACCAGCGTCCGCCAGGCCGCCAATCTCGCCGCCAAGGCCGAGGACGCGAAGTTCCTGGCCGGCGGGCACACCCTGCTCCCCACCATGAAGCAGCGCCTTGCGGCGCCCGCTCAGCTCATCGATCTCGGGCAGATCGCGGAACTGCGCGGTATCGAGCGCTCGGCACGCTCCGTCACCGTCGGTGCGCTCACGCGGCACGCGGACGTGGCCGGCTCCGCCGAGGTCCAGGAGGCGCTTCCCGCGCTCGCCGAAATGGCCGAGATGATCGGCGATCCCCATGTGCGCCATCGCGGCACCATCGGGGGCTCGATCGCCAACAACGACCCGGCGGCGGATTACCCCGCCGCCTGCCTCGCGCTCGGCGCCACCATCGTGACCAACAAGCGCAAGATCGCGGCGGAGGACTTCTTCCAGGGGCTGTTCACCACGGCGCTGGACGAGGGCGAGATCATCACGAAGGTTTCGTTCCCGATCGCGCAGAAGGCGGCCTATGCCAAGTTCCGCAACCCGGCCTCCCGCTATGCGCTCGTCGGCGTGTTCGTGGCCAAGCGCGCCGGCGACGCGCGCGTTGCCGTCACGGGCGCGGGCTCGAACGGCGTGTTCCGCTGGACCGAGGCCGAGGAGGCCCTGAAGGCCCGCTTCGCCGCGAAGTCGCTGGAAGGCCTGCAGGCCTCCGCCGACGGCCTCAACAGCGACATCCACGCGGACGCGGCCTACCGCGCCCATCTCATCGGCGTGATGGCCCGCCGCGCGGTGCAGACGGCGACGTCGCGGTAGCCTTTTCCCCTCCCCCTTGCGGGGAGGGGCCAGGGGTGGGGGTCGTTCCAGGTTGAGCGCTCAGGTGCCTCCTGCACCACCCCCACCCGGCCGCTTCGCGTCCACCCTCCCCGCAAGGGGGAGGGTAGAACCTCAAGCCCGAGCCGCCCGCGTCCGCGGCGTGCGCCAGAACGCCCGTACCGCGCGATATGCCAGGAGCGCCGCCACGAGAGCGGCATAGACCAGCGGCTCCAAGGGCCAGGCTTTCACCAGCATCACGTAATGCAGCGCGCCGGCGGCGGCCGCGACGTAGACGAGCTTGTGCAGGCGGTTCCAGCGGCTGCCGAGACGCCGGATGGATGCGTTGTTCGAGGTCACGGCGAGGGGCACCAGCACCAGGAAGCCCGCCATGCCGACGGTGATGTAGGGGCGCTTCACGAGGTCGGCCCAGATCGCCGCCCAGTCGAGGCCCTGGTCGAGCACGAGATAGACCGTGAGATGCAGCGCGGCGTACCAGAAGGCGAGAAGACCGATGGCGCGCCGGTAGCGCAGCAGGCTGATCCCGACGATCTGGCGCAGCGGCGTGATGCTCAATCCCCCAATGAGGAAGAGCAGCGCCCATTCGCCCAATTCCCGCTCCAGGGTATTGAGCGGGTCGGCGCCGAGCCGGTCGAGCACGCCGAGGGTGAAATACGCCACGGCGGGAACGAACCCCGCCGCATAGACGAGCCAGATCGGCACCCGCCCGAGCGCGGCCGACAGGCTCTTCGCGCTCGTCGCGTTCAGCAGCATCAATACAGCTTCTTCAGGTCCATGCCCGCATAGAGGCTTCCGACCTGCTCGGCATAGCCGTTGAACAGCAGGGTCGGGCGGCGCTTCACGAAGAGGCCGCTTTCGCCGATGCGCCGCTCCGTGGCCTGGCTCCAGCGGGGATGGTCCACGGCCGGGTTCACATTGGCGTAGAAGCCGTATTCCTGCGGGGCCTGCTTGTTCCAGGAGGTGGTGGGCTCCTTCTCGACGAGGCTGATCCGCACGATCGACTTGATGCCCTTGAAGCCGTACTTCCACGGCACCACGAGGCGCAGGGGCGCGCCGTTCTGGTTCGGCAGGGTTTCGCCATAGAGGCCGACCGCCAGGATGGTGAGCGGGTGCATGGCCTCATCCAGCCGCAGGCCCTCCACATAGGGCCACTCCATCGGAGGGAAGAGGCTGGCCTGCTCGGGCATCTCGGAGGGGCGCTTCAAGGTCTCGAAGGCCACGTATTTGGCGCTGCCCTGGGGCTCCACCCGCTTGAGGATTTCGGCCAGGGGGAAGCCCACCCACGGGATCACCATGGACCAGCCCTCGACGCAGCGCATGCGGTAGATCCGCTCCTCCAGCGCGATGGGCTTGATGAGGTCTTCGAGGAGATAATCCGCCGGCTTGTTGACGAGCCCGTCGATCTTCACGGTCCAGGGCTTCGTGGTGAGCGCTCCGGCATTGCGGGCCGGATCGTCCTTGTCGACGCCGAACTCGTAGAAATTGTTGTAGCTCGTCACGTCCTTCAGCGGCGTCTTCTTCTCGTCCGTCGAGAAGGGGCTCGCGGCCGCCTGGAGCGGCGCAGCCTCGGCCGCGGAGCCGAGCGCCCCGGTGCCGAGCAGGCCCGCAGCTCCGGCCAGAAGGTTGCGGCGGTTGAGGTACACCTCCCGCGGCGTGATCTCCGAGGGGCGAAGGTCGGGCGAGTGCTTGATCAACATGGGCCACCGGATTTGGGACAATCGCCCCTATATTACACGTCAGCGGGCCGATTGGATGCTTCACGTTCGCGGGAAGGCGCCGGGCGCTCGACAGGAGCACCGGGGGCTTGCTACCGCGGAGCGCAGCCTTACCCTTCAGCTCGATCCGCCGGAGACCCTGCATCTTGGCCGCCCTTCCTCCCTCGATCGACGACACCCTCGCGCTCCTGAAAGGGGCCGGCTACGTCGCCGACCGGGCGCTCGCGACGGTTTTGTTCCTTTCGCTCAAGCTCGGGCGGCCCCTCTTCCTCGAAGGCGAGGCTGGGGTGGGCAAGACCGAGATCGCCAAGGTGCTCTCCGCCGCACTCGGCCGCGAGCTCATCCGCCTGCAATGCTACGAGGGCCTGGACGTCGCCTCGGCGGTCTACGAGTGGAACTACGCCGGCCAGATGATGGCGATCCGCCTCGCGGAGGCCGGCGGGGGCGTGGACCGGGACCGCCTCGAAGCCGATCTCTTCTCCGAGCGCTACCTCGTGAAGCGGCCCCTCCTGCGGGCGCTGGAATCCGGCGCCGGCGGCGCGCCCGTGCTCCTCATCGACGAGCTCGACCGCACGGACGAGGCGTTCGAGGCCTTCCTGCTGGAGGTGCTCTCCGACTTCCAGGTCACGGTACCGGAGTTCGGCACCGTCAAGGCCGCCGAGCCCCCGGTGGTCATCATCACCTCGAACCGCACCCGCGAAATCCACGACGCGCTCAAGCGCCGCTGCCTCTACCATTGGGTCGATTACCCGGACGCCGCCCGCGAGCTCGCGATCCTGAAGGGCCGCGTGCCGGAGGCGCCGCAGCGCCTGTCCCGCGAGGTCGTCGCCTTCGTGCAGGCCATCCGCAAGGAGGAGCTCTTCAAGGTCCCGGGCGTCGCCGAAACCCTCGACTGGGCCTCGGCCCTGGTCGAACTCGACGCCGTCGCCCTCGACCCGGCCCTCGTCTCCGACACGCTGGGCGTCCTGCTGAAGTACCAGGACGATATCCAGAAGATGCAGGGCTCGCGGGCGAAGGCGGTGCTCGACAGCGTGCGGAGCGAGCTGAGGGCCGCGGAGTGAGCCTGAGATCTTCGCGGCTGGTCGTGGCGGAAGGTTATGACCGCATCGCCGAGCGTTACCTGAGTTGGAGCGGCGGTTCCGACATCAAGGACGCCATGCTCCGCGAGCTCATGCAGCATATTCCCGCTGGAGGGACGGTGCTCGATCTCGGCTGCGGAGCCGGCATCCCGGTCGCGTCGACCCTGGCCGAGAGGATGTCCGTCACGGGCGTCGACATCTCCCGCCGGCAGATCGAGCTCGCCCGGCAGCACGTGCCTTCGGGGTGCTTCATCGAAGCCGATATGACCGACGTCGCGTTTCCGGCCGCGAGCTTCGATGCCGTGACGGCGTTTTTCTCGCTCACCCATATTCCTCGAGAGGAGCACGCGACACTGCTGCAAAAGATGGCGGACTGGCTCCGGCCAGGCGGCTTGCTGCTGGCCAGCCTTGGTACGACGGACACGTCCGGGTGTATCGATCCCGATTGGCTCGGGGTACCCATGTACTTCAGCCATTATGGTGCCGAGGAGTACCGCATCATCCTACGGGCGCTCGGCCTCCTGCCCGTGTTCGACCAGGAGATCACCCATCACGAGGACGGGCACCCGGTCTCGTTCCTGTGGGTTATCCTCAAGAAGCCAGCTTTGGGGCCGGCGTGAGCGGCCGCCTCGCCGACAACATCGCCTATTTCGCCCGCGCGCTCCGCGCGGCCGGCTTGCCCGTCGGCCCCGGCGCCGTGCTCGATGCCATCGCGGCGGTCGAAGCCGCACGGATCGGCGCCCGGGAGGATTTCTACTGGACGCTCCACGCGGTGTTCGTGAAGCGCCGCGAGCACAGCACGCTGTTCGACCAGGCGTTCCGGATCTTCTGGCGCCGGCGGGCACTGATCGAGAAGCTCATCGCGCAGATGTCGCCCATCGCGCCGGCCGACCTGAAAAAACAGGAGAAGCCGAAGGCCGGGGCGCTGCGCGTCGCGGAGGCCTTGGCGCCGCAGACCCAGCGCAACTCCGAACCTCCGAAAACAGAGACCGAGTTCTCGGCGCGTCTCACCGTGTCAGAACGGGAGGTGTTGAAGGGCAAAGACTTCGCCCAGATGTCGGCCGACGAGATCGCGAAGGCAAAGCGCCTCATCGCCGAGATGCGGCTGCCCGACGACGCGGTGGTGACGCGCCGCTTCACCGCCGACGCCCATGGCCGCCGCATCGATCCGCGCCGCACCTTCCGCCGCTCGCTTCGCGGCGGCGGTGCCGTCATCGATCTCGCCTACCGCTCGCCAGCGACGCGCCACCCGCCGCTGGTGGCGCTCGTCGATATATCAGGCTCCATGGCGGAGTATTCGCGGCTCTTCCTGCACTTCCTGCATGCGGTCGCCGAGAAGCGCCGGCGCGTGCATTCCTTCGTGTTCGCGACCCGCCTCACCAACATCTCCCGCGAGCTCACGAGCCGCGACCCCGACGATGCCCTCGCGCGTGCCGCGGCACGGGTGCAGGATTGGGAAGGCGGCACGCGCATTTCGCATGCGCTGCACGAGTTCAACCGCCTTTGGTCCCGCCGGGTGCTGGGGCAAGGCGCGGTGGTGCTGCTCTTCACGGACGGGCTGGAGTGGGAGGTCACCACGGAACTCACCTTCGAGATGGATCGCCTCAAGCGCTCCTGCCGGCGGCTCGTCTGGCTCAACCCGCTCCTTCGCTTCGACGCCTTCGAAGCCCGCGCGAGCGGCATCCGCGCCATGCTCCCGCACGTGCAAGATTTCCGCCCGATCCACAGCCTCGGCTCCATGGACCAGCTCTGCCGGGCGCTTTCGGCCTCGGGGGCAGGGGAGGCCAGCCCGCAGCGCTGGTTGCGAAAGGCGGGATAGCGCTTAAGTCTGTGGAGGTTTTCCCTCCCCCTTGCGGGGAGGAGCCTGCCCTCGGGCTTGACCCGAGGGTGGCCCGAAGGGCCGGGTGGGGTGGTGCAGGAGGCACCACTCAGCTCAACCTTGCACGACCCCCACCCCCAACCCCTCCCCGCAAGGGGGAGGGGAGCTGCGCCCGCAGTGACAGAGAGGAACCCATGCTCTCCACCGACACCGATATCCTGCGCGAGGCGGAAAGCTGGCGGCGCGCCGGGAAGGGCGTGGCGCTCGCGACCGTGGTGGAAACCTGGGGCTCCGCGCCGCGTCCCGTCGGGAGCCATCTCGTCATCGACGAGGAGGGCAACTTTCTCGGTTCCGTGTCGGGCGGCTGCGTCGAAGGCGCGGTCATCACCGAGGCCGTGGACGTGATCGAGGACGGCCGGCCGCGCATGCTCGAATTCGGCGTTGCGGATGAGACCGCCTGGCGCGTCGGGCTTTCCTGCGGTGGGCGCATCCGCGTCTATGTGGAACGCGTGGACTAGATGCGCCTCGATCTGCTGGAAGCCCTCAACGCCGAGCGCGCAGCGCGCCGCGCCGCCGTGCTCGTCACGGATGTGGCGTCCGGCGAGCAGCGGCTGGTGCGCGAAGCGCAAGCCGCCGACGATTCTTTAAGCGATGTGGTCCTCAAGCGCCTGCGCCAGGGCAAGAGCGGGCTCGTGGAGGCGGAGGGGCGCCAGCTCTTCCTCACGGTGCAGGTACCGCCCGTGCGCGCGGTGGTGATCGGTGCGGTGCATATCAGCCAGGCGCTCGCGCCCATGGCGCGCGGACTCGATCTCGACGTCACCGTCATCGATCCGCGCACCGCCTTTGCGACGCCCGAGCGCTTCCCCGACGTGCCGGTACTGGCCGAATGGCCCGACGAGGCGCTGCCCCGCATCGGGCTCGATCGCTACACGGCCCTCGTGGCGCTCACCCACGATCCGAAGATCGACGATCCCGCGCTCACGGCGGCGCTGCGCGCCGAATGCTTCTACATCGGCGCGCTGGGTTCGCGAAAAACCCATGGCCGCCGCGTCGAGCGCCTCGTGCAGGCGGGCTTCACGGAAGCCAGTATCGCCCGCATTCATGCCCCCATCGGCCTCGATATCGGCGCCGTGTCGCCGGCCGAGATTGCGGTCTCGATCCTGGCCGAGATCGTCGCGACGCTCCGCGCCGACCGCAGGCGCTCCTCGTGAGGTTCGGCCCCGTCCCGGTCGAGGAGGCCGTGGGCGCGCTCGCGGCCCATACGGTCCGTGCGGGCGAGGCGGTGGTCAAGAAGGGCAGCGTCGTTGCTCCGGCCGATGCGCAGCGCCTCAAGGCGGCCGGCATCGACAGCATGGTGGTCGTGCAACTCGATCCGGGCGATATCGGCGAGGACGCGGCGGCCGAGCGCCTTGCCCAGGCCGTGGCGGGGGCCGGCGTTCGCGTCGATCGGCCGTTCACGGGCCGCTGCAATCTTTTCGCCGAAACCCCCGGCGTGCTCCGCGTCCAGCGCGACGCGGTCGACCGCATGAACGCTGTGGACGAGGCAATCACGGTTGCGACCCTTCCCGCCTTCAAGTCGGTGGTCGAGGGCGAGATGATCGGCACCGTGAAGATCATCCCCTACGCAGTCCCCGAATCGGCCCTGAAGCAGGCGCTCGCCGCGGCCGGCTGGCACGTCATCCTCTCGATCGCGCCCTACGTCCGCCGGCGGGTGGGTGTGATCTCAACCCTGCTGCCCGGCCTCAAACCCAGCGTGGTCGCAAAGACCATCGATGTGCTGAACCAGCGACTGGCCCCCACCGGAGCCGCCGTGAGCGACCACCGGCAGGTGGCGCACGATGCGGACGCCCTCACCGCCGCTCTCGCGCAGGAGGCGCGCGGCGACGTGGAACTCATCGTGGTGTTCGGCGCCTCCGCCATCGCCGACCGGCGCGACGTGATCCCGGTCGCGCTCGAGGAAGCGGGCGGGGAAGTCGACCATTTCGGCATGCCGGTCGATCCCGGCAACCTGCTCCTCATCGGCTCGCTGGATGGCAAGCCCGTGATCGGCGCGCCGGGCTGCGCCCGCAGCCCGAAGGAGAACGGGTTCGATTGGGTGCTGCATCGGTTGCTCGCCGACGTGCCGGTGACCCGCGCCGATATCCAGGGCCTCGGCGTCGGCGGCCTTCTCATGGAAATCGTCTCCCGGCCGCAGCCTCGGGCCGGCGGCACCCAGGAGGACGAGGGTTGAGCGTCGCCGCAATCGTGCTCGCCGCCGGCCGCGGAAGCCGCTTCGGCGAGGCCCCGAAGCTCCTGGCACACCTCCACGGCAAACCCCTGGTCCGCCATGTCGCGGAGGCCGCGCTCGCGTCCGCTGCCGATCCCGTCTTCGTGGTGACGGGCCATCGGTCCGGCGAGGTCGAGGCAGCGCTGATCGATCTGCCGGTCGTGCTGGTTCCGAATCGCGCCTACGCCGAAGGTCTGTCCACCTCGCTCAAGGCCGGCTTCGCGGCTCTCGACCCAGACACCGAGGCCGCCATCGTGCTCCTCGGCGACTTGCCGCTCGTCGGACCCGCACTCATCGATCGCCTGATCGCCCGCTGGCGCGAGAGCCGCCCGGCCGCTCTCGTGCCGGTCGTGGAGGGGCAGCGGGGCAACCCGGTGGTGCTGTCGACATCGCTGAGGCCGGAGGTCGAACGTCTCACAGGCGACGTGGGCGCCGGTCCGCTGCTGCGCGGACGAGCCGATGTGCTTGAAGAGGCGATGGACGACGAAGCGGCCGTGCGGGACGTGGATACGCCCGCGGCGCTGGCGGCCCTCTCAGCGCGCTGAGCGCTTGGCGTCCGCGCGGCATCGGTCGGAGCAGTAACGCACCTCGTCCCACACCCGCTCCCACTTCTTGCGCCAGGCGAAGGGCCGGCCGCAGGCCGCGCAGATCTTTTCGGGAAGGGCGCCCTTGCGGCGCATCTTCGCCATCGCGCCCTAGCGCTCCCCACGCGGCGGGTTGGTGCTCCAGCCCGTGAGCTGGATGAAGCCGTCGCGGACCGCGACCACGAGATGGCGCCGGTGCTTATGGACGAGGCTTCCCGGTGTCAGCCGATGCGCCTCGGCCCAGCCGGTGGCGCTCCACACGTAGAGGCGCTTGCCGTTCAAGGGCGCGATCACCTCGATGCTCCCGAAGGCCCGGATCGTGCGCAGCAGGTCAGCCACGGGCCGCGACCAGTCGAGGGTGCGGTGCGCCTCGGTGATGCGGGGCCAATAGGAGCCGCCCTCCTGCGGGCGCGCCTCGGCCCAGAGCCGGGGGAGGTCGGCGGCAAGCTCCCGGCTCAAGTGCTTTGCCGCCATCTGGCATTTGGCGAGGAGCGTGTCGTGGGTCTCGTCCGCTCCCACGGGAAAGAGGTGCTGCGCCACGACCGGTCCCGTGTCGAAGGACGGCGCCAGCCCATGGACGCTCATGCCCCACTTCGACCAGCCGTCGAGGATCGCCTGGAACAGCGGATAGGGGCCCCGGCCCTCGGGCAGGGGGGAGGGATGGTAGTTGATCGCGTAAGGAAGGTGCTCCTCCCAGCCCTTCACGAGCCAGGGGTAGCCCGCCACCACGAGGGCCTCGCAGCGGAGCGTCTTGAGCTCCGCGAGATCGGGCGGGCGGATGCGCGTGGTCTGCACCGGCACCCGCAAGGAGCGCGCGCGGGCGAGCGTCACCTCGTTGAAATCGTAGATCCCGTCGCAAGGGCGCGAGAACAGCTTCACGGGCTCCCAGCCGCATTCGATCAGCGTGTGGAAGACGTCGCCGAGGAAATCGATGCCCGCGAAGGCGAAGCGCATCCGGTTCTTCTCCCCGGCCGCCACCCCGGAGAGGAGCGCACGGCCGGATTCTGCTGCGGTCGCGGGCCGCATGGGCGGGCGCTCGACCGGGTCTCGTCTGGTCCTAGCTAGAACGCCGAAACAAGAATTGCACCTTCGAGGGGCGCATGGCGGGGCTGGTTCTGGTTTATGGCGGCACGGGCGGCATCGGCGCCGCAACGGCGCGGGCGCTGAAGGCGAGGGGCCATGCCCTTCACCTGATGGCCCGCGATAGAGCGCGGCTGCAGGCGCTCGCGGGCGAACTCGATGCCACCTTCACGGCCGGCGACGTGTCGGATGCGGCGCTCTTCCGGCAGGTGACGGCCGAGACCGCGGAACAGGGGCCCCTCGCGGGCCTGGTCTACGCGGTCGGCACCATCAACCTCAAACCCCTCGGACGACTGACCGATGCGGATTTCGAGGCCGATTTCCGCATCAATGCGCTCGGCGCCGCACGGGCCGTGCAGGCGGCGCTGCCCGCGCTGAAGGGCGGGGAGGGCACCGCAAGCGTGGTTCTCTTCTCCACCGTGGCCGTGGCGCAGGGCTTCGCCTCGCATGCGTCGGTCGGCATGGCAAAGGGTGCGGTGGAAGGGCTCGCCCGCTCGCTTGCCGCGGAGTTGGCCCCGAAGGTGCGCGTCAACGTCGTCGCGCCGTCCCTCACGCGCACGCCGCTGGCGCGGGCGCTCACCGCGAACGAGGGCATGGCCTCCGGGATCGCCGCCATGCACGCGCTCCAGCGCCTCGGCGAGGCGGAGGACATCGCGGCGGCCGCTGCCTTTCTGGTGTCGTCCGATTCGGCGTGGATCACGGGCCAGGTGCTCGGCGTCGATGGCGGGCGCAGCACCCTGCGGACGAAAGGCTGAGGCGGAACAACAAAAAGGGCGCGAGCCGAAGCCCGCGCCCTCCATCGAGTTCTAACTCAGGACCTTAGAAGTCCATGCCGCCCGCACCGGCCGGCATGGCGGGAGCGGCCTTCTTGGGCAGCTCGGCCACCATGGCCTCGGTGGTGATGAGCAGGCCCGCCACGGAGGCGGCATCCTGCAGGGCGGTGCGGACCACCTTCGCGGGGTCGATGATGCCGAGCGAGAACATGTCGCCGTACTCGCCGGCCTGCGCGTTGAAGCCGAAGGCGTAGTCGCCCTTGTCGAGGATCTTGCCGACGATCACCGAGCCGTCCTCGCCCGCATTGAGCGCGATCTGACGGGCCGGGGCCTGCACGGCGCGGCGCACGATCTCGATGCCGGTGCGCTGATCCTCGTTGGCGGGCTTCAGGCCCTCGAGCGCCTTCACGGAGCGGAGCAGCGCGACGCCGCCGCCGGGGAGGATGCCCTCCTCGACCGCCGCCTTGGTGGCGTGCATGGCATCGTCCACGCGGTCCTTCTTCTCCTTCACCTCGACCTCGGTCGCGCCGCCGACGCGGATCACCGCGACGCCGCCCGCGAGCTTCGCGAGGCGCTCCTGGAGCTTCTCACGGTCGTAATCCGAGGTGGTCTCCTCGATCTGCGCCTTGATCTGCTGGATGCGGCCCTCGATCTCGGTCTTGGAGCCGGCGCCGTTCACGATGGTGGTGTTCTCCTTCTCGATCACCACCTTCTTGGCGCGGCCGAGCATGTTGAGGGTCACCTTCTCGAGCTTGATGCCGAGGTCTTCCGAGATCGCGGTGCCGCCGGTGAGGATCGCGATGTCCTGCAGCATGGCCTTGCGGCGGTCGCCAAAGCCCGGCGCCTTCACGGCCGCGATCTTCAACCCGCCGCGGAGCTTGTTGACCACGAGCGTCGCCAGCGCCTCGCCTTCCACATCTTCGGCGATGATGAGGAGCGGCTTGCCGCTCTGGACCACCGCCTCGAGCACGGGAAGCAGCTCCTGGAGGTTGGAGAGCTTCTTCTCGTGGATGAGGACGTAAGGATCCTCGAGCTCCACCCGCATCTTCTCGGCATTGGTGACGAAGTAGGGGGAGAGGTAGCCGCGGTCGAACTGCATGCCCTCGACCACGTCGAGCTCGGTCGCGAGGCTCTTGGCTTCCTCGACCGTGATCACGCCCTCGTTGCCAACTTTCTGCATGGCCTCGGCGAGGAAGCGGCCGATCTCGGCATCGCCGTTGGCCGAGATGGTGCCGACCTGGGCGATCTCGTCGTTCTTGGTGACCTTGCGGGCGTTGGTCTTGAGGTCGCTGACGATGGCCTCGACGGCCATGTCGATGCCGCGCTTGAGGTCCATCGGGTTCATGCCGGCGGCGACGGCCTTGGCGCCTTCCTTCACGATCGCCTGGGCGAGCACCGTCGCGGTGGTGGTGCCGTCGCCCGCCAGATCGTTGGTCTTGGACGCCACCTCGCGCACCATCTGCGCGCCCATGTTCTCGAACTTGTCCTCAAGCTCGATTTCCTTGGCGACGGTGACACCGTCCTTCGTGATCCGGGGCGCCCCGAAGCTCTTCTCGATCACGACGTTGCGGCCCTTGGGGCCGAGCGTCACCTTCACGGCATTGGCGAGAATATCGACGCCGCGGAGCATCTTCTCGCGCGCATCGGCCGAAAACTTCACGTCTTTCGCAGCCATTGGTCACTCCTTAAGAGACATGACGTTTGGGTGTGGAAACGGGCCCCTTTAGGCGGCCTTCTTGTGGGCGACGGTCTGTTCCAGAACGCCCATGATGTCGCTCTCCTTCATGATCAGGAGATCTTCGCCGTCGATCTTCACCTCGGTGCCGGACCACTTGCCGAACAGCACCCGGTCGCCGACGCGGACGTCGAGGGGCTGGAGCTTGCCGTTCTCGTCGCGGGCCCCCGGGCCCACCGCGATCACCTCGCCCTGCTGGGGCTTCTCCTTGGCGGTGTCGGGAATGATGATGCCGCCGGCCGTCTTCTCTTCGGCATCCACGCGGCGCACCACCACACGGTCATGCAAGGGACGGAACTTCATCTCGGTCCTCCAATGTTCACGAGACTGGGTTGGGATGAAGGAGGCGGCCCCCGAATGCGGCGAACCGCCCCGCTTCGAGCGGCGAGGTAAGCGGTGATTTTCCGCCGTTCAAGAGGGTTCGCGAAAATTTTTGGCAGTCTCGGCCGCGAGTGCAAAGCGGGGCTTTGGGCGTGCGGAAGCCGGGCTGTCAGCACTTCCCGGCGGGTGCTGCTAATGCCTTGGAACTAAACACGAAATCCAGCATTTAAGCTTGAGAGCAACCCCTGTTGTGTCACAGTGAGGAAGGCGGAAGCTCGACGGTTCAGGAGTCTCCGCCGCGCCTGGTCAAGGAGGCTTCATGGTTTCCAAGGACTTCATCCGCCAGCTCGAAGGCTACGGGCTGACGACCGCCACCATCCTCTATCGCCTGCCCGATCACCCCGCGCTGCTGCAAACCTATGTCTGGCAGGATTACGACCTCGCCCCACGGTTTCCGGTGCTGATCGAGTTCCTGGATTTCTGGAAGCGCGAAATCGAGGGACCGCTGCATTCCGTGACGGTGGCCCACTCGCGGCTTATCAAGCCGAGCGAGTACAAGGCCGTCGATGGGGTGCTGACGCTGCACTGAGCGGGCTACATCATCCCTCCCCGCCAGGGGAGGGTGGCCTCGCGCGAGCGAGGTCGGGTGGGCTGGAAGCACCCACCTTGCACGATCGAGCTCCCATCCCACCCGCCCCTGCGGGGCACCCTCCCTTGGCAGGGAGGGATTGGTGACATTGGTCGCGGTGGCGTGACTCCGGCGGAGCTTGGCCCTGAGGCCGGTCTGGGTTAGAGGGTCGCGCCTGACCCCTCGAACCCGCCCGGGCTCCTTGTCCCCCGATCCCCTCTCCAAAGCGCGAACCTCGGCGATCCTGAGCGCCCTGGCGGCACGGCCGCATGAGCGCCTTACCGTGGCCGACATCATCGGCGTGCTGCGGGATCGCGCCTTCGCGCTTCTGGTGGTGCTGCTCGGGCTGCCCAATTGCCTGCCGATGCCGCCGCCCATCCCGCTGCTCTGCGGGTTGCTGCTCGCCTTGGTGGCGCTGCAGATCATCGCCGGGTATCAGGCGCCCTGGCTGCCCCAGTCGCTGCTTCGGCGTTCGGTCGCCAAGACCGACGTGGAGCGGGCCGTGAAACGGGCCGTTCCGATCTTTCAGCGGCTCGAACGGTTCTCGCGCCCGCGGATGACGCTGTTCGATACGGCCCTCGCCATGCGGCTCATGGGCGTGCTGCTGTTCCTGCTCTCGATGGGGCTTCTCTTCGCGCCGCCGCTGGTCGGCCAGATCCCGCTCGGCATCGCGGTCTGCCTCGTGGGGCTCGGCCTCGTGGAGCGGGACGGGATCGTGGTCCTCGGCGGGCTCGCCATCGGCAGCTTCGGCCTCACCTTGAGCCTCAGCTTCGTCTATGCGGTCGTGGCCGGAATCGACCGGCTGATCTGACTCTGGGATGCCGTCATAGCCGGGATCGACCGGCTGATTTGATGCTCGCACGCCGTCGCGGCCGGGATCGACCGGCTGATTTGGTCCTCGTACGCCGTCGTGGCTGGACTCAACCGGCTGGTCTAAACGCCTCTCAAACCTTCGGCCCGTAGGGCGGACGCGGGATGGCGATGTGCGCGGCCCGCAGCGCCGCCGACCAGCGCTCGCGCAGATCGTGAAAGTAGGGCTCGCCGGCCTCGATCCGGTGGCTCACCTCCGGCTCCAGGGTATCCCGGCGCAGCACCGCGATGTCGATGGGGAGCCCCACGCCCAGATTCGAGCGCATGGTCGAATCCATCGAGATCAGCCCGATCTTGAGGGCGTCGTAGAGCTCCGTCCGGTAGGTGACGGCGCGGTCGAGGATCGGCTTGCCGTATTTGTGCTCGCCGATCTGCAGGAACGGCGCGTCCTGCCCGCATTCGATGAAGTTGCCCGCGGCATAGATCATGAAGAGCCGCATGGGTCCGCCCTTGATCTGGCCGCCGAAAAGGAACGACACGTCGAAGGGGAGCTTCGCGTCCTCCAACCCCTTGCCGTCGATGGCGCGGACATGCCGGATGGCGCGCCCGATGAGCTGCGCGGCGCGAAAGAGGGTCGGGGCCTTCTGCAAGGTCTCGACCTCGCCGAGCGACGGGTTCTCGAGCCCCTCCGTGAGCAGGCTGTAGACCGATTGCGACACCGAGAGATTGCCGGCGGTCGCCAGCATCAGCACCCGTTCGCCCGGCACCGTGAAGGTGTTGAGCTTGCGGAAGGTGGAGACGTTGTCGAGGCCCGCATTGGTGCGGGTGTCCCCGATCATCACGAGGCCCTGCTCGACGAGAATTCCGGTGCAATAGGTCATGGGCGTGTCCGAGCCGAAAGCTGGTCGGACGCCGGCGTATCGCGGCTGCCCCGGCGGGAGCAAGGCGTCTTCCTCACTCCTGCACTTGAACCTGCCCGCCGCACGATCCGGCAGGAGCACAGTCCGGCTGTCGCTCCTGCACCCGAGCCTGCCCGCCCCACCATCAGCTCGCAGCAAGGCGAGGTCGTCACTCCTGCACCTGAGCCTGCCCGCCCCACCATTGGGTCTGGGTCATGCCAGGGCGGGGCCCGGGCGGATTCTCGACCTTGATATGCACCGCGAGCTTCTCCGAGCCGCCGCCGTAGCGGCTGCCGCGGATCGGGGCCGCTCCGAGGTAATCGAGGCCGATCGCTACCCGCAGGTGAGCCTCGCCCACCGAGATGCCGTTCGTGGCGTCGAATCCGATCCAGCCCACATCCGGCACCTTCACCTCGGCCCAGGCGTGGCCGGCCTCCTGCTCCTCCACCCCGTCGGAGCGGTGGAAATAGCCCGAGACATAGCGGGCCGGCATGCCGAGATGCCGGGCGGCCGCGATGAAGATATGGGTGAGGTCCTGGCAGACGCCCCGCCGCATCGCGAAGGCCTCGCCCGCCGTGGTGGCCGAGTTGGTCGGCGCGGTGTCGAAGGTCACCTCGCGGTTGAGCGCATTGAGCAGCTTGTGCATCCCCGCGAGCCGATCGCCCGTGAAGTCGCCCACCGTGTCGGCGGTGAACTCCCGGATCGCCTCGTCGGCCATGGCGAGGGGGGATTCCCGCAGGTAGAAGACGTCCGGAAGCCGCTCCACCGCGCCGCGCACGACACCGTGCGTCTCGCTGGTTTCCACCTCGCCGACGACCCGGATCGTCACTTCGTCCACGGGCCCGTCGGCGGAGAACACATGCAGGATGTTGCCGAGGGTGTCCTCGTCGGGGCGGAGGCGCCCGTCGGCGCTGGGCTCGATGCGCCAGCCCCGCACATGCTGCCCGTCAAGGCTGCGGGGCGTCAGGCGCAGGATCTGCGTCAGCCCGCGCGCGGGAGCGGAGTAGCGGTAGACAGTGTCATGGGCGATGCGGATACGCATGGTACAATCGATTCCGGTCCGGCTTGGCTCAAGAATGCCATCCGGATGCGCGTCTAGGGGCGATCAGATCAGGTATTGTTCGGTGATCGCGGAGCCGAGGCGGTTGTTCTCGACGATGAAGTCCTCGATGAATTCGTGCAGGCCTTGCTTGAACACGGCGTCGATATCCGTGGAGGACAGCCGCGCCAGAGCGTTGCTGGCGAGCCGCTGGCTCGGTCCCCGCCGTCCATAGGCATCGGCGATCAGGTCGAGGTGGCGCACCAGGATCTCGTAGCAATTGGCGAGCGAGCGCGGGAGCTGCCGGTTGAGGATCAGCAGGTCCGCCACGAGCCAGGGCTTCACGCTCTCGCGGTAAACCCAGTGATAGGCCGTCACTGCCGAGACCTCGCGCAGGATCGTGGTCCACTGGAAATAGTCCAGCGTGCCGCCGACGCGCTCCGAGGCCGGGAGCAGCATGTGATACTTGACGTCGAGGATGCGGGCGGTGTTGTCGGCGCGCTCGATGGCAAGCCCAAGCCTCGTGAACCAGAAGGCGTCGTTCCGCAGCATGGTGCGATAGGCCGAGCCGTCGAAGGCGAGCGACACGCCCTTGGCCCATTCGATGAAGCGGGCGAATTCCTCCTGGCTCATGTCGCGGGTTTTCATGTGGCGCATGTCGAGCCAGGCGCTGTTGATCGCGTCCCACATCTCGGTGGTGAGCGCGGTGCGCACGGCGCGGGCGTTCTCCCGCGCATTCTCGATGCAGGCCCGCAAGGATGACGGGTTGTTGGGACTGAAGGCCAGGAAGTCGCGAACCGTATCCTCGTTCGCCACATCGTAGAGGCGCTTGAACTCCTCCAGGTTCCCGGCCGATGCGACCGCGCCCTCCCATTCGTTGCGCTCGCCGCCATAGCTCGTGGGAAGCGAGGCGAAGCGCATGGTGGCGTCGAGGATCCGGGCCACGAAATCCGAACGTTCGGTGTAGCGGGAGAGCCAGTAGAGATTGTCGGCGGTACGGGAGAGCATGGTCAGTTCGTCATCCTCGGACGAGCGAAGCGAGATCCGAGGACCCCGCGCAGAATAGATTACCCCTCTTCGAGGGATCCTCGGATCTCCGCCTCCGGCTCCGTCCGAGGATGACGGGGAGAGGATTACCCATCCAGCACCCAGGTGTCCTTCGTTCCGCCGCCCTGGCTCGAATTCACCACCAGCGATCCCTCGTTGAGGGCCACGCGGGTGAGCCCGCCCGGCACGATGCGGATGTCGTCGGCGCCCGAAAGCACGAAGGGGCGAAGGTCCACGTGGCGCGGCGCGACGCCGGAGGCCACGAAGGTCGGGCAGGTGGAGAGCGCGAGCGTCGGCTGGGCGATGAACCCATCCGGCATGTGCCGGAGCTTGCGGCCGAATTCCTCGATCTCCCGCTTGGTGGCATGCGGGCCGACGAGCATCCCGTAGCCGCCCGAGCCATTCACCTCCTTGACCACGAGTTCGTGGAGGTGGTCGAGCACGAAGGAGAGGGCTTCCTTCTCGCGGCAGCGCCAGGTCGGCACGTTGTTGAGGATGGGCTCCTCGCCGGTGAAGAAGCGGACGATGTCCGGCATGTAGGAATAGACGGCCTTGTCGTCCGACACGCCGGTTCCGACTGCGTTGGCGAGGGTCACGTTGCCGGCCTGGTAGGCGCCCATGAGACCCGGCACGCCGAGCATCGAGTCGGGCCGGAACACGAGCGGATCGAGGAACTCGTCGTCGAGGCGCCGGTAGATCACGTCCACCCGCATGGGGCCTTCCGTGGTGCGCATGAAGACCACGTCGTCCTTCACGAAGAGGTCCGTGGCCTCCACGAGCTCGACGCCGAGTTTATCGGCGAGGAACGAGTGCTCGTAGAACGCGGAGTTGAAACGGCCGGGCGTGAGCAGCACCGCGGTCGGATCGCGGCTCGCCGAGCGCGGGGCTACTGAGCGCAGGGTGGCGAGCAGCGCGTCGGGATAGTTCTCCACCGGCGCCACCCGATGGCGTGCGAACAGCTCGGGGAAGAGCCGCATCATCGCCTCACGGTTCTCCAGCATGTAGGAGACCCCGGAGGGGGTGCGGGCATTGTCCTCCAGCACGTAGAAGGTGGATTCGTCCACGCGCACCACGTCGATGCCGGCGATGTGCACATAAACCCCGTGCGGCACCTCGAAGCCGATCATCTCGGGGCGGTAATGGGGGTTGCGGAGGACGAGGTCCTCCGGGATCACGCCGGCCCGGATGCATTCCTGCGGGCCGTACACGTCGGCGAGAAACGCGTTGAGCGCCGTGACCCGCTGCTTCAGGCCCCGCTCCAGCCCCACCCATTCCGGCATGGTGAGGACGCGGGGGATGATGTCGAAGGGGATGAGCCGCTCGGTCGATTCATTGTCGCCGTAGACCGCGAAGGTGATGCCGATGCGCCGGAAAAAGAGCTCGGCCTGCGAGCGTCGTGCGTCGAACACGTCGGGCGGGGTGTTGTCGAGCCAGTGCTTCAGGCGGCCGTAGGCATCGCGGATGCTCGACGGCGTCGCGCCGTTCACGAGACCGTTCATTTCGTCGAACGCAGCACGCCCCATAGGCTCTCCTTCATCGCAACCCGGCCCCTCAGCCTAGACGCAATTCCCGTTCCAGGGGAAGCGGGCATGCGGCGGCCTTTGGTTCAACGCCAGTCGGACGTCCCGCGTTCGAGGCGGAACGCGCCTGACTTCCGGGAACCGGGCTCCGGCGATGGAGGCGGAATGCGCCCGGCCCAGCTGGAACTGCCTTGTATGTCTGAGTTGCCTCCCGGAACGAAGCCGGCGAGGCTGGAGGTGGGGGTCAGCCCGCGTCTGCCTAGGGCTTGCAAGCCCGCGACAGAGCTTGGTGCGGCCCCTGCCTTCGCAGTCCCGAACCCGGACAGCC
>DASZAZ010000027.1:0-23312 GCA_035944635.1 Microvirga sp. | reverse complement strand
GGGGGCGTGATGACCGGAAAAACAGTGACCCGGGCCGACCTCAGTGAGGCGGTCTATCAGAAGGTCGGCTTGTCCCGTACCGAATCGGCGGCCCTCGTCGAGTCGGTGCTCGGCGAGATCTGCGACTGCCTCGCCAAGGGCGAGACCGTGAAGCTGTCGTCCTTCGGCTCCTTCATCGTGCGCGACAAGGGCCAGCGCGTCGGCCGCAATCCGAAGACCGGCATCGAGGTGCCGATCGATCCGCGGCGCGTGATGGTGTTCAAACCCTCGAACGTGCTCAAAGCCCGCATCAACGGCGACACGCTGGACGGGGCCGAGGATTGAGCAATCCGCGGATCCCCGAGCGCCCCGTGGACAAGAGCCCCGATGCCTTCCGCACCATCAGCGAGGTCGCCGAAGACCTCGATCTGCCGCAGCATGTGCTGCGCTTCTGGGAAACACGGTTCACCCAGATCCGCCCGCTGAAGCGCGGCGGCGGACGGCGCTACTACCGCCCCGACGACGTGGACCTCCTGAAAGGGATCCGTCACCTCCTCTACGGAGAGGGCTACACCATCAAGGGCGTGCAGCGGATCCTGAAGGAAGAGGGCCCGCGCTTCGTGCAATCGGTCGGACGAGGCGAGCAGCAGGTGGCGGCGCCGCCCGAGGGCCGTGCATCGCCGGCTGATGCTTACGGTGAAGCGAACCTCTTTGAGGCGGACGCCACCGGAGCCTTCCCGGCGCTCGAATCCTCAAGAGCCGGGACCGATCGTGACTCGAGCAGTCCGTCCCTCTCGGCGGACGATCTCGAGCGCCTGCGTGCGGTGCTCCAGGACCTCAGCGAATGCGACCGCGTCCTGCGCAACCTGCACAGCCCCGAGCCGCTGCCGGTGGAATAGCCCGCCTGCGGCGGCGGACGGCTGGCCCTCAGTCGCAGCCGATCGGGTCCCCGGCTCCTCGCGACGAAGGGCGGTGATGTTGCAGTGCGATATCCGCTTGGCGCGGTACCCGGTTCGGGATTAACTGATTCCATCGGAGCGCTTCGCCGCGCCGGCCCGGCCGGTTCAGCAGCGGCTTCCCGCGACAAGGGTGCGCCATGGATGTTCTCGCTCTCGTGACCCAGAAGGGCGGCACCGGCAAAAGCAGCCTGGCCGTGTCGCTTGCCGTCGCGGCCGTGGAGCGCGGCCTCAAGGTTGCCCTCGTGGACACCGACCCGCAGGGCACCGCCGCGAGCTGGCACACGCGCCGCCAGGCGGAGGCCCCCGAGGTTGCCGGCATCGGCTGGTCCTCCCTGTCGTCCCGCCTCTACGCGCTCGGCCGCGAGGATTACGACCTCGTGGTGATCGACACGCCCGGGTCCGACAACCACGCCACCAATGCGGCGATCCGCGAGGCGCATCTGTGCCTCCTGCCGGTACGCCCGAGCGTCGCTGACATCGAGGCCGCGCGCCCGACGATCCGCGAGCTCTCGGACCGTGGGAAGCCCTACGCTTTCGTGCTGAACCAGTGCCCGGTGGGCGGCCGCACCGCCCGCACGGCGAACGCCGTCCGCGCCCTACAACTCATCAGCCCCGTGGCCGAGGCCACGATCGCCATGCGCGCCGATCACATGGATGCGCTCGCCTGCGGTTTGGGCGTCACCGAGCACGATCCGCGCGGCAAGGCCGCCGCGGAAGTGCGTGCGCTGCTCGATTGGGTGCTCGTGCGCTTGAAGCGGGGCGCCAAGCCCGCGGAGCCGCGGGCCTTGAGCGCCTGACGGGCTCAAGGCTCGTGCAGGGCCGCACCGGAGCAGTCGACGGGGTCAGGCTTCGTGCAGGGCCGCGCCGGAGGCGTCGATCATGGAGCGTCACGTCTCCTGCGGTGTCGCGCCTGAGCGGACGACGGGCTCAAGCCTCGTGCAGGGCTGCGCCGGAGCGGTCGACGGTCACGGTGGCGTCCTCGCCGAGTTCGTCCAGCACCGCCATGACCTGATGGCGCACGGCCTCGGCGCCGGCCTCGTCGGTCGCGTTCTCGGCCTGCACGATCACATGCAGGGCCAGCGCCGCCTTGCGATCCGCCAGATTGGTCTTGAACCCGGTGATCACACCTTCGCTCACCAACCGATTCAGGGCGGCGTTGATGGCACCCCAGCTCATCGACCTCTCACATTCTTGGTTCCTTGGGCTTGGCCATACCGGCTTTGCTGACGCTTGGGAAGCGCTGACAGGGCGGGAAGGGGACTCAAAGCACCCGCCGCTGCGATGCGGGCGACTGTGGCGCGGGAAGGGACCGTGAGCCGCCCCTGCGACGCAAACGATCTGCGACTCCTTGGCGGCTGGCGGGTGAGAAGACTCAGCTAGGCTGTTCCCAACGCGGCTCAAAGAACGCTGCGCACTAGGGGACTTTCATGCGGATTCTTGCAAGTGCTGCTCTGCTCTCGGCCCTCACGGTCGGGAGCGCCCATGCCATGACCTACAGCCTCGTTCCGCTCCAGAACGGCGGCGCCGCGATCCTGGCGCAGGGCCGGATCGAGGGGGACGAGAGCGGGCGGCTCATCGCCGCTCTTCAGAGCGCTCAGGCGCGAGGCGCGATGCCCCGCACCCTCGTGATCTCCTCGCCCGGCGGCGTCCTCGAGAGCGCCCTCGATCTCGGCCAGACCCTGCGCCAAGCCGGGATGCAGACCACCGTCGGCGCCCTCGCGCAGGACGCCTACGGCGGGGTCGAGATCGCCGGCGGCAACTGCCATTCGGCCTGCGTGATGGTGCTGATGGCGGGGGTGAACCGCTCCGTGCTGCCAGGCAGCCGCGTCGGCGTGCACTCGCCGCAAACGCAGGTGACCGTGCGCGGCCAGCGCTACGTGCTCGACGACGAAACCTCGCGGCGCCTCGCCGAGCCGGCGCTGCGCTCCTATGCCCGCTACATGGGCGTGAGCACGAAGGTGATCGACGTGGCCCATGCGGTGCCCCATTCCAGCATCCGCACCTTGAGCGGCTCGGAGATGGCCCGCTTCGGCCTCGTGACCTCCGGCAAGCGGCAGGCCTCGCGCACCCGCAAGGCCACCTCGCGCGAGCGCGGCCGGGCCTGATTCCTGACCGTCTGGCCGTGGCCGCGATCGGAATCGCGGCCACGCGCCTATGCGCGTTCGGCGCCGCCGTCCCCGAGGGGATCGAGGTAGCGCGCCGCGAAATCGCCGGAGGAGAGTTCCTGCCCCTCGTCGTCGCGAATGGCCACATAGGACATGCCGTCCTCGAGCAGGCGGATGGCATGCTCGTAGGCCTCCTGGGGCCCCTCGTGCGGCGTCGAGGACTCGGCCGACGCATCATCCCGTGCGATCACCACAAACGCCATCGTGCTCTCCCGCGTTGCCGCCAGCATGTAGGACCGCCCGGGCGAACGACTACCCGTCGGAGCGGCTCAGCGTGGCAGGACCGCCGGCAAACGATACCCGTCGGGGCAGCTCAGCGAGGCAGCACCGCCGGGCAAACGATAGCCGTCGGGGCGGCTCGGCGAGGCAGCACCGCCGGGCAGACGATTACCCGTCTTGGCGGCTCAACCGGATCGCACCAGAGGCACGCTCTCCACGACGCCGCCGTCGAGCACGAGATCGTCCCGGGCCCAGAGCAGCCAAAGGTGGGAGAGGTCGAGGCGCAGGATGGGGCGGTGCCACCACCGCTCCAGCATCGCGGCGAGGGCCGCGGCCTCGGCGGCGTTCAGATCGTCGGTGAGATTGTAGAGGCCGACCACGTAGAGATCCGTTTCCCGCCGGCCCAGGATGCGCTGCACGTGGCGCAGCATGTTCGCCCCCTTTCGGCGCTCCGGATACACCCGCAGATACAGGCGGCCGACATTGACGCTGCCGGAGAAGAGGCCGCGCAGTTCGACGGCGATCGGGCCGAGCGCGGCCAGGTCTCGACGGTGTGCGGCTGCGATCGTCGGCGGGGCCTCGGGCTCGACGGCGAGCGACCCGCACACCGTAGCGTGCACCCGCTCGCGCCGCCGCTCCATCACCTCCCATGCGATCTTCGGCGCGAACGGCGCGGAACGGAGCTCCCCGTCGAGCTCGCGAAAGGCGGGAGACGCCGTCAGCGCCGTCCAGGAAACCGGCAGAACGAGGGAATACACGCAGGGATGCCGGCCCCGATCGTAAGAGGCGCCCTCGCGCGCCGGGATGACCCCCGGGTGGTCGGGCGCGACCAGCGGAAGGTGGGCGAGGCGGTAGGCATCGTCGAGGGCCAGCCCCCGGCCCGGCGCAAACCGCGTGCGGCTTCGCTCGTAGCCGAGCTCCTCGTCGCCGCAGAAAGGGACGCCTGTTCGCTGAAGATCGTCCACGCTCGATATCACCCCTCGCGAGCGCCCGATGCGGCGCCGTCCCAGGAGTCATCCTAGGCGATGGAGCGCCGAAGCGCAGCGCATGGCCGCCGCGACGTGCTGATCCCCAGAGGTGCCCTCGGTAGGCATGAACCAAGGACAGGCTCATGTCCCGTTCAGCCTGTGCATCGTAGAACCGGGCGGGAGGGGCCGCGTTAGCCCCTCAGCAAGTCAGTTTGTCGAGGAGGCAACGTTGCAAGCCAAAGTTCTCAGCCTCGGTCTGCTTCTGGCGTTCTCGGGCGCCGCCTTCGCTCAGACGCCGCAATTCCGTTACGAGGAGCGGACGACCGGGCGCGGCTATTATCGGTATTATGGTGACGCGACACCCGCGCCCCAGACGCCGCAATACCGTTACGAGGAGCGAACCACCGGCCGCGGCTACTATCCCTACACGCCGCCCCAGCCGGCGCAGCCCGAGCGGACCTATCGGGATCACTGACGGGAGCTTTTTGCTTGGCCCTGCTCGGCCAGGGACACGACCGATTCAGCACCTCCCCCGGGCGTACTGTCTCAGCTTGAATATGTGACGAGCGAGGCAGCGATCCAGAGCATAGTGGGCGCGGCAGGGCGGCCCGGTGTTCGGGTCTGGTTGACAGGGCTTTCGCCTCTCGTTGGCACAGGCCACCCCGCTCGGAAGTGCGATGGTGCGGGCAAAGCCAGACGCCGAGCCTACGCTGCGGCTTTTCTCTTGTATCGCCCACGCTTCGCTGGAGCCGGGCGCGACGCCTCGATCATCTCCGCCAAATCCTCCATAGACCACAGCCGATCCGACACGCCCGCCGCCATGGCAGGGGACATGCGGAGCGTCTTATGCAGGCGCACGAAGTTGTCGAAGGTGAAGTGGAGCGACAGGACGCTTATGTCCGGTCGGCATAGGGGGGAACCTCCACAAGCGTGCCGATGAGGCGCAACAACGCGCGCTGTTCGGGCTTTCTGTCGGCCCTGTTCTCCAAGAACTTCGCTAAATCGACGTGGCTCAGTTGACCGCCGGAGGGACCATTGGGCTGGTGGATGATGAATGCCTCGCCGCTCGTTGGCTCCCGGCCAAGGAACCACGAGTCACCATTGGGGCTGCGATATAACTCTCTTCGTTCCGACACGAGGCGTGCTCCATGCTTGGTGCCAAGCGTAACACAGGTCGGAGCCGAGTCCGTGGGGTTGTGCCATGCTAACCGATGGCACCGCACATCACCTGTCAGACTGTCCTTGTCCCCGCGACCCCATCCAGCACGGTTGAGGAGGGGATGCTCATCTTTGCCGATGACGTCCTCGCGGCTGTCATGATGCACCTCGACGGCTCAGTGGATGACAAAAGCCTGAAAGGGCTTTGGTACTTGGAAACCGGCTACGGCCGTTGTGCTCAACCCCCGGGAACGGACCTCATGTTCAGGTCACCCAGCGCGGCTCGGCAATGGGTGCTTCAGCAGGTCTCTATTTCAAACTGAGACACGACCGAGACAGTACCTCCCCCTGTGGACAACGGGGACAGCGGGGAGAAGGGGACTCGCGGAATCGGGCTGTCACATCGGTGTGGAACTCGCGTGACTCTCGTCGATTCACCGCACGAGAGGCGATGTCATCGGCCATCCGGCCTCTGCATCCACCACAAGCCGTCACCCGCAGCCTCGATGCTGGAGGATCCCGCATGCCTGCCTATTACTTTCACTGCACGGACGGCTACGAACTCGTCCTCGACCGGCGCGGCCGGCGGGTGCGCTCGCGCCGCGATGCGGAGCGCGTGGCCTTTACGGTCGCGGGCGGCCTGATGCAGGAGGCGCCCGGCGCCGTCGATTGGTCGCGCTGGCTCGTGAGCGTTCAGGATCACCGGGGTGGGCAGGTGGCCGTGATCCCGTTTCCGGCCGGCCAGGCCTAAAGGCGCCGCCAGAAGCGGGGCGCGCGAGGGACTAGAGGCCCGCAGCCTTGCGGAGCGCGGCGTTGACCCGCTCCTGCCAGCCGGGGCCTTCGGCCTGGAAGTGCTCCAGCACGTCGCGGTCGATGCGCAGCGAGATGGTCTCCCGCGCATGCGGGACCAACGGGGCTCTCGGGGCCGCGTCGGGCTCGCGCGGCTTCGTGGTCACCGCCTTGAAGGCGGCCTCGGCGGCTTGGCGCGGGTCGGAGGAACGGCGGAAGGGAGGCTTCGTCATCGAGGGCTCACGAGGAGGCTGCGAACGGGAGGCATCATGGTCGAGGGCACATGCGGCCGCGAGGGGAGCAGGCCGCCCGGAGCAGCCTTCCAGCGTCATGGCCCAGGAGGCCGCAGGGGGCGGCCGACGGCGAGGCCAGACGGATGGCACGCGGCCGAGCATGAAAGAAATGGTCGGAGCGAGAGGATTTGAACCTCCGACCCCTAGTCCCCCAGACTAGTGCGCTAACCGGGCTGCGCTACGCTCCGACTGCGGCCCATATAGGCCGGCCCGCCGCGGGATGCAATCGCCGATGCGGAGCTTCCGCCCACCGGCAGGTTCGTCTCGCGATTGGCGCTCCGCCAAAGAAAAAGCCGAGGCAGATGCCTCGGCCGGGTGATGAGGGGAACGGACTCGCCGTTCAGGCGGCCGCCGCCTCGGCTGCCGCGGCCGCGGCGCGCTCGACCGCGCTCTCGATGCGCGAACGGATTTCGGCAAGGTCGGCCTCGCAGGCATCCGCGCCGTGGCGGACGATCCGGATGTCGTCCTCCGGGTTGGCGCTGCGGACCGCGATGCGCACCAGGGTCACGCAGCCCGGAAACGCATCGGCCACGCTCGCACGCACCTCGTCGAACAGGCGCTCGGCCCGGGGATCGAGCGCGTTGCTCGTCACCTTCACGCCGAGGCGCGTGAGGTGAGGCTTCGCGTTCCAGTGAATTTCAACGATATTCGTCAAGGCAGCCTCGCGGGGATCAAGCTGAGCGGGGGAGGGCGGTCGTCCTTGGCAACGCTTTGAATCCGCTTCGGTTCCTCCCGCCGCAAGCGGTCCGCGCACCCGCCGTTAACCGTAAACTCGGCGCCCTTACCTGACGAATCACGGATCCCCATTGGTATTCCCGCCGCAAGATACCCGTGGGGGCACGGGGGTCTTCGACAAGCCTCTTCCAAGAGGTTCTCCCTGAAACTCCCAAACCCACCCGGGCCTGTTGCCCAGGAGGGTTTTTTCTTGTGCCGGTTCATGGCGTTTAGGGCGTTCATGGCGCGCGCAACTCCGACGGGCCGCCGGCCTTGCGCGCCCTGAAGGCGGCGCGCATGAAAAAAGCCCTCCCGGGGGTCCGGGAGGGCTCGATCGAGAGGCTGCTTTGCGGCGGCGTCAGACGCGGTAGCGGCCGTTTCGCTTCACATACACGGTGGTGCCGATCGGCACGCGGTTGTAGAGGTCGACCACGTCCTCGTTCAGCATGCGGATGCAGCCCGAGGAGACGGCGTCGCCGATGGACCAGGGCTCGTTGGTGCCGTGGATGCGGAAAAGAATGTCCCGGTCGCCCTGGTAGAGGTAGAGCGCACGGGCGCCGAGCGGGTTGCCGATGCCGCCTTCCATGAAGCGCGGCAGGTCGGGCTTCAGGCTCACCATGGTGGTGGTGGGGCTCCAGTTCGGCCACACGCCCTTGCGGCCGACCCGCGCGGTGCCGCGCCAGGAGAAGCCGTCCTTGCCGACGCCGACGCCGTAGCGGATTGCCGTGCCGCCTTCCTGCACGAGGAAGAGCACCCGCTGGTCGATGTCGACCACGATGGTGCCCGGCGCCTCGGGGCCGGTGTATTGCACGGTCTGGCGGCGGTACTCCGGCTTGATCCGGTTCTTGTCCACGACGGGGATATTGTGGGGCTGGTCCGGGATCGAGCCCACATACCAGGCGGCATAATCGTCCTGCACGCCTGCGGGGATCGCGGGCGCGGCAGCCTGCTGGGCCGTGTTGCAGGCGGCGAGCGGCAATCCGGCGAGGGCGATCAGAAAGGTACGGCGAGCAATCGCGGTCATGGCGAAACGTCGGGCCTCTTCTTGGGGGCTTCGCAACGCAAGACGAGCGCGAAATCCCGGAATGGGTGGAGCGGAAACGAAGGTACGCTTCCAGTGGAATCGTCGACGAGCCGGCCCGTTCGGAGCCTGCCGGCAGACCGGCCGAGCGACCTGTCCTGAGGGGTGGGGCCCAACGCAAACCAGGGCCGTTCATGAACTGATAGAGACCGCCGTGTCGGAGCGTCAACCCGAACCCTGAGGCTTCTCGGCCACACCTGTCGAGGATGTGAAGCGTTGCTTCCCCGGAGCTGCAAGAAGGTGCGCGGGCGGCACACAAATGCATCACCCCACAGGCCTTTTCCCGGGCGCGGCACGTGTTTTCTGCTGAGAGCGGGGAAGGTTGCGGCCGCGATTCGAGGAATGGCGGAAGACGCCGGGGCGTCCAGCCTATTTCGGCGCGAGCACGGCCTTGGTGACGCCATCGGGGCCGATCTCGTCGCCGTCGTCGAGCTGGAGGATCTGCCCGAGGCGCGCGCGGGCCCGGTTCACGCGGCTCTTGATGGTGCCCACCGCAACGCCGCAGATATTGGCGGCGTCCTCATAGGACATGCCCTCGGCGCCGACGAGGAGCAGCGCCTCGCGCTGGTCCGGCGGCAGCTTGGCGAGTGCGCTGCGGAAATCCTCGAAATCCAGGTGCGATTGCTGCTCCGGATGCGCCTTGAGACGGCCGGCATAGGCGCCTTCCGGATCGTCCACCTCGCGCCGACGTTTGCGGTATTCCGAGTGGAACAGGTTGCGCAGAATCGTGAAGAGCCAGGCGTTGAGGTTCGTGCCGCGCTCGAACCGGTCGATATGCGCGAGCGCCCGCACGAGCGTGTCCTGGACGAGGTCGTCGGCGCGGTTGAAGTCGTTGGTGAGCGAGATCGCGAAGGCGCGAAGCGACGGCACGGCGGCGAGGAGGGCATCGCGCAGGGCCGGCTCGATCGTCATCGCTCCACTCCCCCGTCATCCGGTGCGTCGTTCCCCGCATCGGCTCCCAGCCGCTGCACTCCCCGGTCGTCCTGAGTGTCGCTCGCCGCATCGGCGCCCAGCCGCTGCACCAATTCGAGCAGGCGGTCCGGGATCGGCTGCTCGATGTAGTGCTCGTACATGGAACGCAATTGCGCGCCGATCATGCCCTGCACGGCGCGGTCGAGGGTGGGGTGGTGCGGAATGCGCGGAGGGTGAAGCCGCGCCACATTGCTCGCCCCGGCTCCGGGCGCCTCCGCGGACCCGGCTGGCACGGATGGACCGGCACCGGACGGCCCGGTTCCCCAGGTTTCCGCCCCCGGCGTCGCCACATCGGGATGCGGCTTGGCGCCCGGCGGTTCGTCGGACGGGTCGCGGCCGTCCTCGGTGCTGTCCTCGGTCATGAGCACTCGTCCGCCAATCGGGCCTAAGGCACCGGGGCGGTGCGTCCCGGTGATCGTCGTCGCATGCTGGAGACAGGCCTTAGCACCCGCGGGGCCCGAACGCACGGGGTTGCCCTGATCCGGAGCGAGCGTTGCAAAGGGTCCACCGCTGCGGTCCGGCGCAGGGCCTGAAAACGCTCCGCGGCCTGAGGCCTGGGCGCCCGGGAGCTCCGCCAGATCGAGCACGTGCCGCAAACCCCCAACGATCCACCGATGCACAAACGCCCAGGCTTCCGGCCCGTTCCGGGGCCAATCAGGGCATTTTGGGGGCTGCCCGGAACGAGCCAGGGCAGGTGGCGGCCCCCTCGCGGTGGGGCGGGCGGACCGGGCCGCTAGTGGGCGCTTCCGCCGCGTTTGTCGAGCTTGCGGACGATGCAAGCCAGATGCTCGGGCAGGGGCTCTTTCACGAGGTCGGTGTAGACCGATCGCAGATCGCGGCCGATCTCGGACATCAATGCGGAATCTGAGATGCCGCGGGATGGCGTGCTGCTCTGGTGCAGGTGCCACCGGTTGTCACGCGTTACAAACTTCATTGCTCTCGCTCGCTGTACAGGCCTGGCTTGGATCTTCTCCAGGCGGCCTCCTATGAGGGGTTGGTTATCATGGGTTAAGAACAGGCGAGCCCCGCATGAGTTTCAGCTAAACCATTGACTTGATTTGGCTTAGCCGCAAGTTTTTGCTGCTCAGTTCTGTGGATTACTTGACCGTATTCAGGATTCTTGCTGAAAACCCGGGAGCTGCGTCACAGCGGCGCCGCGGCCGGAGCTTGGCCTTCGGCGCGATTCACCATAACGTCGTCCGCAGCGCCGATCTTTCCTTTTGCCACATTTCGTTCAGCAATCGGAGAGGAAGCAGGCACTACTGCTAAGGCGTCGGACGGCGAGGGCCGGTCCGGGTCGAATAGGGCAACACGGGAGGGCGCGGGGCTCTCCTGGGGGTTAAAAGCGGACACGCCAGGAGGCCGGCGCTGAACCGGCACGGGCAGGACGTCCAAGGCAAGGGGTTTAGAAATGAAAGCTTTCCGTCTCGTCACCGGCACCGTTGCCGCCGCGACGCTGGCATCGGCCCTCATGGTCGCGCCCGCCGAGGCTCAGAACCGCCGCAAGGGCATCTCGCCGGGCGCCGCGGTGGCCATCGGCGTCCTCGGCGTCGCCGCCGGCGCTGCGATCGCGGGTGCCGCTTCGCAGCCCGTTTATGCTGCGCCGCGCCCCGTCTACGTGCCGCCGCCGGCTCCCGTCTATGTGGAGCCCGAGCCCGTCTACGTGCCGCGCCCGCGCGTCGTTGCGGAAGAGCGCTGCTACATCGAGCGCACCCGCGAGTGGGTGTCGGGCTACGGCTGGCAGACCGTGAAGCGCACGATCTGCGATTAGGACCGGCTCCCATCCCAGGAACGACAGGGCCCGCAGCGATGCGGGCCTTTTTCATTGGCCCTAAACCTCGCTTCCTGAACCTGACCCCCGCTTCGACGTTGGTCCGACGCATCCAGGAGGAGCGCCATGGCTAACGATCCGAAAGGCTCTCAAACCCCGAAGCTCAACCCCGGCGACGACGCGCCGCCCGGCACACCCGGCACCGGCGAGAACGTGTGTCCCGACTGCCAGGGCTCCGGCAAACTCGAAAGCCGCGCCTGCCCGACCTGCGGCGGCACCGGCAAGGTCAACGAGGGCATGGGCGGGGGCTAAGGCGCCTTTCCTCCCAAGATCGCGTCAAAAGTCGCCCGCATGAGCGCGGGCGGCTCGCTCACGCCCGGTCCGGCTTTTCCATCCAGCGGATGAGGGGCATCACCGGGAGCACCCAGGCAAGGCCGAGCACGACGTAGAGCACCACCTGCAGGGCATAAGGAGCGGCCTGGATGCGGCCTTCCGCGACCGCCATGGCGAACAGCGCATAGAAGGTCACGAACAGCAGCAGAACGACGGTGCCGACGAGCTTGCGGAGGCGCTTGGGCATAGGGCGAAGATCCTGATCCGAGAGCCCCTCCGCCGGCCGCGGTGCGTCACCGGCTGCGATTGTGCGGGAAGGGGCCTCGCCTTATGTGACGGGGACCCCTTCCGGGTGCAAGATAGGCGTGCCGCGTCCCTCCCGCGCCACGGCAGCGCAGCCCCGGGATCGTCCTTCGCCGCTGACGAGAGAACCGATGGCCATCGCCGTTGCGGAAGCCCCGCTATCGCTCCCCGATCTTCGCGTGCGTTCGCTCGCCCCGGTGCGAACCTGGATCTTCGTGCTGGCCGCCCTCGTGGTCGCCATGGTGGCGGTGGGCGGTGCCACGCGGCTCACGGGCTCCGGCCTCTCCATCACCGAATGGCGCCCCGTCACGGGCGCGATCCCGCCGCTCTCGGAGGCCGCGTGGATGGCCGAGTTCGAGAAGTACCGCGCCATCCCGCAATACCAGCTCCTCAACCGGGGCATGAGCTTGAGCGAGTTCAAGGTCATCTATGCCTGGGAATGGGGCCATCGCCAGCTCGGCCGCCTGCTCGGCCTCGCGTTCTTCATCCCCCTCGTGTGGTTCTGGGCCAAGGGCCTCGTGACCCGCCGCCTCGCGCTGACACTCCTCGCCATCGGCGCGCTCGGCGGCCTGCAGGGGGCCGTCGGCTGGATCATGGTGGCGTCGGGCCTGAAACCCGGTATGGTCGCCGTGGCGCCGGTCAAGCTGATGCTGCATCTGACGCTCGCGAGCGTGATCTTCGCGTGCCTCGTCTGGGTGGCGACGGGGTTGACGTCCGCCCCCTCGCGCGCCACGAGCCCGGGCCGCGCCGCGACCGGCGCCAAGGTTCTCCTCGCCCTCGTCTTCGTCCAGATCGCGCTCGGCGCATTGGTGGCGGGCTCCAAGGCGGGGCTCACCTACAACACCTGGCCGCTCATGGACGGGATGCTGATCCCGCCCGCCTCGGCTCTCTTCGTGGTCGAGCCCTTCATCGAGAACTTCGTCGACAACGTCACCCTGGTGCAGTTCAACCACCGCATGGTGGCCTATGCGCTGGTGGCCTTCGCGGTGTGGCACGCCTGGTTCCTGCGCGGCACGGACGCCTTCCGCCGCGCTCGCGTGGTGGCAGGGCTCACGCTCGCCCAGATGGTCCTCGGCATCGTGACGCTCCTCCTCGTGGTGCCGCTGTGGGCCGGGCTTGCGCATCAGGTCTTCGCCATGGCGGTGCTCGGCATGGCCGTGGTCCATGCCCGCCGCTCGGCTGAGGGCGCCTGAAACTTCTGCCAGGGGGCGGGGCTCACCTCACGCACCGGCAGCGCTATGCACTGTATGCAAGTGGCCCCCTCGCTTGGAACGGCGCCTTCCACCGCGACGCAACAGTGCTGCAACATCCGTGGGGTTGAACGGGGCTCGTGACCTCCACCGCGACCCGCGTGCTCTAAGCGTTCCATGGATCAGGCCTCCCTCATCGCCTTACCGGGCTACCTCGCCGAGGTTCTCGGGCGAATCTCGCTCACGGAAGCGGTGGGCTATGCCGGCATCCTGCTGGCGATCGGGACCTCGGCGATGCGGACCATGATCCCGCTGCGCTCCATGAGCCTCGCGGCCAATGTGGTGTTCGTGGTCTACGGGCTTCTCACGGGCCTCGCGCCGACGGCGGTCGTGAACGCCATTCTGCTGCCCGTGAATGCGCTCCGCCTCGTGCAGATGATCCGCCTCGTGCGCCGGGTGGAGCACGCGGCCTCCTCCGATCTCTCCATGGATTGGCTCAAGCCCTACATGAACCCGCGCTCGGTCCGCGAGGGCGAGGTGCTGTTCGCCAAGGGCGATGCGGCGGGCTGCCTCTACTACATCCTGCGCGGGCGCTACCGCTTGAGGGAATCGGGCCGCGAACTCGGGCCAGGCGAACTCGTGGGCGAACTCGCCTTCGTGGCGCCGGACCGGTGCCGCACGCAATCGCTCGAATGCGTCGAGGCCGGCGCGATGCTGACCATCTCCTACGAGGACTTGGCCCAGCTCTACTATCAGAACCCGAGCTTCGGCTTCTATTTCCTCGGCCTCACCACCGGCCGCCTGATGCAGAACATCACGGAGCTGGAGGCGGAGGTGGAGGCGCTGCGCGAGGGCGCGGGTGGGGTTCGCCCGTCCCAGCCGGCACGGCCCGCCCTGCTGCTGCCTCGGCGGCGAGATGAGCGCGAACCGCAGGGTCTTCCGTCAGCCCCATCGCCCGCGTGAAGGCGGGCCCCGCCTCCGCCTCCCGGCCGGCCCGGCGCAAGAGGTGGGCCCGCACGGCCCAATAGGGCTGATAGGTCTCGATCCGCGCCGGCTCCAAGGCGTCGAGAAGCGTGAGGCCGGCCTGCGCCCTGAAGGCTTCCCCATGGACCGCCGCACGGGACACGTGCGCACCGATGGAGGGCGCCTGCTCGGCCAGGAGGTCGTGCAGCATCACGAGCGCCCGCGTGTTCGTGCGACCGGTGAACGGGCGCTGCACATGCACGGATTGAATGGCGGCCTCGGTCTGGAAACGGCCGAACCGACCGATGCGTGAGGCCGCCGTCAGCAACCCCTCGGCCTCGATGACCAGATCGCGGGACCAGAGGGTGTGATCCTGACGGTCGAGGGGCACGAAGGCGCCGTCCGCATCGCGCCGCGCCTTCGTCCGCGCCTCGCAATAGAGCATGAGGGCGAGCAGCCCCAGCACCTCCGGCTCGCCCGGCATCAAACCGGCAAGTACGCGCCCGAGATAGATCGCCTCCGCGCCGAGCCCGCCGCCCTCGGCCGCGCCGGGCGTTGCATCCCACGCAGTCCCGTAGGCGGCATAGACGGCGGAGAGGACTGCTTCGAGGCGCGCGGGCAGATCGTCCGGGTCCGGCTCCACGAAGCGGATGCCGGCGTCGCGAATCTTCGCCTTGGCGCGCACCAGGCGCTGGCTCATGGCCGCGGGCGAGGCGAGAAAGGCGCCGGCGATCCGCTCGGCCTCGAGCCCCAGCACCGTCTGCAGCATCAGCGGCGTGCGCACGCTCGGCTCGATCGCCGGATGCGCGCAGACGAAGAGCAGCTTCAGGCGCCCGTCGGGAATGCGGTCGGGCTCCCGCTCCTGCATCTCCTCATGGAGCAGGGCGAGCGTGCCGGCGGCCGCCTCGCGCACGCGGCCGTGCCGGTGGGCGTGTCCGAGCGAGCGCCGCGCCACGGTGAGAAGCCAGGCATCGGGCCGCTCCGGCACGCCGCGTCGAGGCCAGACTTCGAGCGCCGTGCGGAACGCCTCCGCCAGCGCATCCTCGGCCGCCGCGATGTCCCGCGAGCGGGAGGCGAGGAGCGCGACGAGGCGCCCGTAGGAGGCGCGCGCCACGCCCTCTGCCGCCTGGCGCGCATCGGTCATGGTCTCACACCCTCGGCCGCCCGGCGCGCGTCCCCCATGGCTTCACGCCGGGGCATTCATGGGCGGCAGCACGGGCCGCACTTCCACCGAGGCCGAGGCTGCGGAAGGCGAGCGCGCCGCCCATTCGAGCGCGGTGTCGAGATCCGGCACGTCGACGATGAAGTAGCCGCCGAGCTGCTCCTTGCTGTCGGCGAAGGGCCCGTCCTGCACCTCGCGCTTGCCGTCGCGCAGGCGGATCGTGGTCGCGGTGTGCGGCCCCTGGAGGGCGTTGCCGCTCACCACGATGCCGGATTGCTGCATCGCGCCGACATAGGCGCCCCACGCGCCCCAATAGGCCTCGGCCTTGTCGGGATCGTTGCGTTCGGTGAAGGTTTCAACAGGCTCGCGGAAGAGGATCATGTACTGCATGGCTCTGGCCTTACGGTTGGGCGGGCTCAACTCCCGCGCTCGGGGTGTGAACGGGGAGGGTGGTCGAAGCCCCCTCTCGCGAGACGCCGTCATTGGCGCCTACAGGGATGAGCCGCGAGCTCAGGCCCAATCGACATGACCCGATAAAAAGTTTCGGAAGCGGCCCGGAGCGATCCGGGCCGCGTCTGGCGGTCAGCGCACCGCGATCGCCGAAATCTCGATCTTCACGTCCCGCGGCAGGCGCGGGACCTGCACGGTGGCGCGGGCCGGCGGCGCGTTCTTGAAGAACGTCGCGTAGGTCTCGTTCATTTTCGGAAATTCGCCGAGGTCCGTCATGAACACGGAGGTCGAGACGATGTTGTCCATCGTCATGCCGTCGGCCTCGAGCACTGCCTTCAGGTTTTCCAGCACGAGCTTCGTCTGGTCCTCGATGCTCGCATCCTTCATGAGCTGCTTGGTCTTGGGGTCGATGGGGATCTGACCCGCCAGGAACACGGTGTTGCCGGCCTTGATGGCCTGCGAATAGGGCCCGATGGCCTCCGGCGCGTTCGGTGTCGAGATCACCTGCTTCGCCGGCCCTTGAGCGAACGCCGCTCCGCCCGCGAACGCTACAGCCGCGCATACCCCAAGAAACCGCTTCATGATCGCTCCCCTTCCGTTCGTCCGCACCCCAAGGGCGGCACGACACCTTGGAGGCAATCACCGGTCCCGGAAGCCGTCAAGGAAGGCAGGGGCCTGTTGCGGTGAAGACCGGCCAGGGCTGCCCGGTCTTTCTCGTGTTTCCGCCGCCGGGCGCCTCGAACCCGCACGCCCGAGCCGCGTTACCTGCAGAAACAATGCACGCAATCGGTCGGAAACAGGGGGGCTCTATCCCTGCGCTCATCTTAACGGAGCGTTTACCATGACCCTCTCGGCTCCCCTCGTCCGCGGCCTCGCCGTCGTTGCCCTCGGCGCCACCCTGGCGCTGTCCCACATCGCCTTTGCGGCCGCCGCGCCCGGGCCGTCCTCCCTCCAGTCCTCCCTGCCGTCCGCCGGCCTCCAGAAGGCCTCCGACGTCGAGACCACCGCTTCGGTCGGCCCGCGCCGGGAGATGGCCGAGAACTGCTACGTCGATACTCAGGTCGTGAAGGGCCTGCGCGGCAAGCCCGTGGTGCTCCGCGTCGAGGAATGCGACTGATCCGCTCCGCCCTGGCCTCGTTGGCTTCTTGGGCTTCGTGCGGCACCCTTCCTAACCCATGTTAAGCGGGGCCGTGAACAACGGCCGCGCTTGCGCGTTCTGCCTATAGCCAAGGTTGCGTTTCAGCCGGCTTGCCCGGCCCGGCGCATCCGCGTGCGACCGCAGGACCGCGATGAACGCCGACGACCACGACACCGCCGATCACCCGCTTCGCGAGCGTCCCGCTGGCCTCGGCCAGGCCGCGAACGCGGACACGCAAGAGCCCTCGAAGCGCCGCGACCCGCCGCCCGCGACCACGGGGGTCGAGCGGGAGGCGCGCCTCGGCGCCCAGAACCCGGACCCGAGCGGCATCGCCGAGGAAGCGGCGGAAACCGGCGAGGCCAAGGCCAAGCGGCCGAGCGTGCCGGAGGATTCGAACGTCTTCGCTGATCTCTACGCCCTGTTCCGCTCCATGCTGCGCGGCCGCAAGGGAATCCCGATCCTGCGGCTCGGCATCGCCATCGTGATCATCCTCGTCGCCAACATGTTCGGCCAGGTGCGGCTGAACCAGTGGAACGGCGCCTTCTTCGACGCCATCGAGAAGCGCAACACCGACGCCTTCCAGTGGCAGCTCGTGGTGTTCCTCGGCATCATCGCCGTGCTCCTCGTGCTTGTGGTCGCTCAAACCTGGCTGCAGGAACGCTTCAAGATCCGCCTGCGCGAGCGCCTCACCCACATCCTCCTCGATTCCTGGCTCAAGCCCACGCGCGCCTATCAGCTCGGGCTTGTCGGCCAGACCGGCGCCCAGCCCGATCAGCGCATGCAGGAGGATTGCCGCCTCTTCGCGGAGCTCACCACGGAACTCGGCGTCGGCATGCTCAATTCGGCGCTGCTGCTGGTGAGCTTCATCGGCGTGCTCTGGGGCCTCTCCTCCAATGCGAGCTTCGTGATCGGCGGCCGGGAGGTCACGATCCCGGGCTACATGGTGTGGGTGGCGATCGGCTATGCGGGGCTCGGCACCGGGCTCACCTGGCTCGTGGGGCGCCCGCTCATCCGCCTCAACACCGAACGCTATGCCCGCGAGGCGGAGCTGCGCTTCGCCCTGGTGCGGGTGAACGAGAGCGCCGAGAGCGTCGCGCTCTATTCCGGCGAGGCGGACGAGCGCCGCAACATCGAGGGCTTCGTGCAATCGGTGATGACGGCCACGCGGCGGCTCTCCGGGGCCCTCGCCAAGCTCACCTGGATCACCTCGTCCTACGGCTGGCTCGCCATCGTGGTGCCGATCGTCGCAGCGGCTCCCGGGTACCTCTCGGGCAAGCTCTCCTTCGGCGACATGATGATGGTGGTGGGCGCCTTCAACCAGGTCCAGACGGCCCTGCGCTACTTCGTGGACAACTTCCCGAAGATCGCGGATTGGCGCTCCGCCGTGCTGCGCGTGGCGAGCTTCCACCAGGCTACCGCCGACCTCGACCGGCTCATCGCCGAGAGCAGCAAGATCGAGATCGCTCCCCATCCGCAGGGCTGGCTCGCCTTCGAGAACGTGTCCATCGCCATGACGGACGGCAGCGTCATCATCGAGGATGCCACAGCCGAGGTGCGCCCCGGCGAGCGCGTGCTCATCATGGGCGAGTCCGGCTCCGGCAAGTCCACGCTTTTTCGCGCCGTCGCGGGCCTGTGGCCCTGGGGGGCGGGACGGGTTTTGACGCCTCCCGGCCACGAGATCATGTTCCTGCCGCAACGGCCATATCTGCCGCTCGGCACCCTGCGGGCTGCAGTCACCTATCCGGCCGCGCCCGACGCCTTCGACGAGGAGGCCATCAAGGCGGCGCTTGCGCGCTGCGGCCTGCAGGATTTCGTCGGAGCCCTCGATCGCGACGAGCGCTGGGACAAGACCCTGTCGCTCGGCCAACAGCAGCGCATCGCCTTTGCGCGGATCCTGCTGCATCGCCCCAAATGGGTGTTCATGGACGAGGCCACATCGGCGCTCGACGACGAGAACCAGTCCCAGATGCTCTCGCTCTTCGACAACGAGGTGGCGGGCACCTCCGCGCTCTCCATCGGCCACCGGCCGGGCCTGGAGGAGTTTCACACGCGTACGCTGCACATCCGCAAAACCGAGGAAGGTGCGGTGCTGCTCAACCCCCGACGCACGCCGATCCCGCGCTGGGCCCAATGGCTCGCCCGCCCGCGCCTTGGGGCAAGGGCCGCCGGCGCCGCGCAGGGCGCATAGACGCGGCTCGCGTCAGGCGATGGGGGCAACAAGCTGCTCGTCCGCACGACAAACGGGCGCCTGGGCCGCTCGCCAGCAGTTTCGGTGCTGCGGCGATGCCGTGCCGCAGACGATATCGTTTGGTTCGGCGCGTCAGCGCCAGAGCAGCGACGCGGCCAGGATGCTCCAGGCAATCGCAAAGGAGCCCGACAGGCCGGCGACGCTGGCCCAGGTCCGCAACGCGGCTCGGTTCGCGTGAACCTGCATGGGTGCCTCGTATGCTCACTCTCTTCGAAACCAACCCGTGTCGCACGAGCCGGTTTCAGCGCGGCCGGAGAGCGGGCGTCATTATCCCCAGGAAGGCGCCCGGCCCCGATCGGAGCCGGGCCGCCCGCTGAGATCTCCCCCATGGCCAGGCTGAAACCGGGTCGCGCGACGGGCGTTGTGCTACGAGAGAGCAGAAGCGAAACCAGTGCTTGGCCCCCGGATTGGCGATCGTGCCGTGGGGGGCTGAGGAGAGAGGCCCGGCGCGCCGCCTTTGGCGCCCGGGCCTCTTTGCTTGTGCGGCTGTGGTTGGGCGTCCCGTCCGCGCCTTGTCCCGGCTTGGCGCGCGCCAGCCGTCCCGTCCACGCGGTGCCTGTGCATGGTTTGCCCCGAACGCCTTGTCCGCGTCGCCGCCGGTCCCATCTTCACGGCAGCCCGCGGGAGGGCTAAGTTCCGGCTGTGCCCCACACGAAGTTGAACGTCGTCCGGCCCCTCCGTCTTATCGCGGCCCTGAGCCTGCTCGGGCCGGCGCTCGTCTTCGGCTATTCGGCCTGGTCGAACCAGCGCGCCATCGAGAAGCGCACGGGGGAGCGGATCGAGCGCGCCCTCGACATCACCCAGGAACATGCGCTGAAGGCGTTCCAGACCATCGAGCGCTCCATCGCCGAGGCCAACGAGGTCCTGCGCGGCCGCACCGACGAGGACATCCGGGCCGACGAGACCGCGATCTCCCGGCGCCTCGGGCGCATCCACGCCACCCTGCCGCAGATGCAGGCCATCTGGGCCTTCGACGCCAAGGGCGCGCCTCTTGTGGCCAGCACGGTGCTGCCGGTGCCGCAGGGCCTCAACAACGCCGACCGCGACTACTTCCGCGCCCAGGTGGACCGGGACGCCGGCACCTTCATCGGCGACGTGGTGCAGGCCCGCGTGGGCTCGCTCCGCTTTTTCGTGGTGAGCGGCCGCCGCCCGGAGGCCCCGGACGGCGCCTTCACGGGGGTGATCGGCGTCACGGTGCTGCCCGACCATTTCCGCGAGTTCTACGCCCGGCTCTCGCAGGGCGTCGCGGATTCTTTCGGGATCATCCGCGCCGACGGGGTGTTCCTGGCCCGCCATCCGCAGGTCGGGGCCGAGCCGGGGCGGCTCAACGCGCAAAGCCGCTTCGTGCAGGCGATCCAGGTGCAGCCGCAGGCGGGCGTGTTCACCGCGACCTCGCAGGTGGACGGCATCGAGCGCCGCATCGGCTACCGCAAGGTGCCGGGCTATCCGGTCTATGTGCAGAGCGGCATCGAGACCGCGGGCATGGCGCGCGAGCTGCGCGAGATCCTCGTGGGCCAGCTCGCCTTCGGCCTGCCCGCGAGCCTCGCGATGTTTGCGCTCGCGCTCTACGCCATCCGCCGCACGGAGCGCTTCCGCTCGGAGGTGATCCGCCGCGAGGTCGCCGAAGCGGCATTAAAGCAGGCGCAGCGCCTCGAGGCCGTGGGCCAGCTCACCGGCGGCGTGGCGCACGATTTCAACAACCTCCTCATGGTGGTGAACGGCAACGTGGAGCGCCTCAAGCGCTACCCCGCCGCCGACGAGCGCCAGCGCCGGGCGCTGGACGCCATCGAGAATGCGGCCCAGCGCGGCGCCTCGCTCACCCGCCAGCTGCTCTCCTTCTCCCGCCGCCAGACCCACGAGCCGACCCCGACCGACCTCTCGCAGCACCTGCCGGGCCTGCAGGACATGCTGCGCTCTTCGCTCCGCGGCGACATCGCCATCGACGTGCGCGTGCCGGACGACCTCTGGTGCACCAGGGTGGACCTGAGCGAGCTCGAACTCGCGATTCTCAACCTCGCGGTCAACGCCCGCGATGCCATGGCCGGGGGAGGGCGGCTCACGCTCGCGGCCCAGAACGTGGTGCTCGCGGATACCGCCACCATCGGGCTGAAAGGAGATTACGTGGCGCTCTCGGTCACGGACACCGGCGCCGGCATCCCGCCCGACATGCTCTCCCGGGTGTTCGAGCCCTTCTTCACCACCAAGGAGGTCGGCAAGGGCACGGGGCTGGGCTTGAGCCAAGTTTACGGCTTCGCCAAGCAGTCCGGCGGCACGGCCACCATCGCGAGCCAGCCCGGCCGCGGCACCACGGTGACGCTCTATCTGCCCCGCACCCTCGAGCGCCCTGAGGGCCCCGCCGCGCCGAAGCGCGAGGTCCTGCAGCGCGCGGAAGCCCAGGGCCACGTGCTCCTCGTCGAGGACAACCCGGACGTGGCCGCGATCACCCGTGGGCACCTGGAGGAGATCGGCTATTCCGTGATCCACGCCGGCGACGTGGCCGCGGCCGCCGCGATCCTCGCGGAAGGGCAGGGGCCCGTGGACCTCGTCTTCTCCGACATCGTCATGCCGGGGGACCGCAACGGCCTCGACCTCGCCCGTCAGGTCCGCGCGGAGCATGGGAGCCGCATCCCCGTGCTCCTCGCCACCGGCTACAGCGACGTGGCCCAGGCCGCCGCCGACGAAGGCTTCCCGATCCTGCGCAAACCCTACAGCGCCGCGGACATGCGCGAGGCGCTGGCCAAGTCCGTGCGCGCGGCAAGGTTGAAGGTGGTGGCGTAAAAATCCCTCCCCGCCAGGGGAGGGTGGACGCGGAACGCGGCCGGGTGGGGTGGAAGGATCCACCTCCCCGCCTTGAGCTCTCATCCCACCCGACCTCGCTTTGCGAGGCCACCCTCCCTTGGCAGGGAGGGATGAGTGCTCACCAACACGTATACCCGCCATCCGCGAGCACGATGCTCCCCGTCATCAGGCTCGACGCGTCGGAGGCGAGGAACAGCACCACGGAGGCCACCTCGTCGACCTCGCCCATGCGGCCCTGCGGGGTGCCCTCGATCCAGGCGCTGTACATCTCGGGGCGCTGCTTCACGAAGGCGTTCAGCGGCGTGTTGATGTAGGTGGGCGCCACCGCGTTCACGCGCACGCCGCGCGGGGCCCATTCGGCGGCGAGCGAGCGGGTGAGCTGGTGCACCGCGGCCTTGGAGGCGTTGTAATAGCTCTGCGGCTGCGGCCGGTTGACGATGAAGCCCGACATGGAGCCCACATTCACCACCGCCCCGGAGCCCCGCGCCAGCATATGCCGGCCGAAGGCGCGGCAGCACCAGAAGGTGCCGTTGAGGTTGACATCGATCACGTTGAGCCAATGCTCGTCCGCCACCTCTTCGGCTGGCGTTTCCGAGCGCGCGATCCCCGCATTGTTGACGAGAATGTCGATCCGCCCATGCCGCGCCGCCACCTCGTCCGCGACGGCCGCGACGCGCGCGGAGTCCGTCACGTCGAGCGCCACGACTTCCACGTCGTAGCCCTTGCCCCGCATGGTATCGCGTCCTTCTTCCGCGACGCTGGAATCGTAATCCGCAATCACGACGCGGGCCCCGGCCTCGGCCAGCGCCTCGACGCAAGCCAGCCCAATGGCCCGGCCCCCGCCGGTGACGATGGCCGTGCGGCCGGAGAGGTTGAATTTTTGGAGGTACATGTGGCTCTTCCAGACACCAGAGTGGTCGCTCTAAAGAACATCAACGGGCAACGCGCCTTAGGTTTAGCAACCTAGCAGACGGTGGGCACGCAGCCTCAGATATAGAACTTGAATGGCAGCTTGGGCTCGCTGTCCATCGGAGCTGAGATAAGCACGTCGCCTACCGCATCCGCAAAACGGATAGTGACCGGCAGACGGTCATTGTGTAGGCACGAATTAAAATTGATTTTTGTCAGCCCAAGTATGTCCTGCAAGACGGTGCTTAGATCACAGTCGCCATTCAAGATTCTAACGAGAACTGGGTTCGGCGTCTCGGGTCCCATGTAGGTGTCGAGCCGTGGAACGTAGCCCGAGGTCCATAAATAGGCACTTCTATCGCTCGTGTAGAGCACCGTACCGCGGATAACTGGATAGTTGCCTGGACGAAACAGCTTTATGTCATCCCGAACATCAACAATTTGCACGCCGACTACATTGGTTTCTGGTGCACACGCCTCGCGAAAGCCAAGCCACTCGTCGTCGCTAAACGCTGATTTGGCGTGGATGAACAACTCTTGCGGGGGAGCGCCGAACGAGCGCTCGTATTCAGTTACGACTGTGGAGACCAAACTCCGAGCCGCTGTGCGGTCTAGGCTCAGGACCTATTAATCTCGGCTGAGGGCTGATTCAGTGTCCCTGTAGAGGAGGCGCTGATGAGCGGTCTATTTCTGCTGAGCGAGCGGCAGATGGCGCGGATTTCCCCACACTTTCCGCTCGCGCACGGGGT
>DASZAZ010000026.1:0-3291 GCA_035944635.1 Microvirga sp. | reverse complement strand
GCCAGAACGCGGGTTCGTAGATCGTAGGACAAGGGCTTCGGCATGCGGGCTGGCCTCCCACACCAGCCCACACTCTGAATCAGATCACGCCGCCTCCCGGAAGCCCCTCCGATTCAACACGCGCGAGAACCGCTCTAGAGGGGCGCCGAACATGACAGGTGGCAGGAGCCTCGGTCCAATACATAGCTGGAGGAGCAACCAGGCAGGAGCACCTCTCGCCAGGATCGTTCAGAGCGAGAAACCAACGCTGGGTGGCTCAGGCGCCTCGAGCACAGCATCAGCGAAGAGGTTGGGGAACAAGCGGTCGCGGTAGTCGAGCGGGAATGCGATCCGGAGGGGCCCCTTCGGAGTTGCTGACCTCAAGAAGCCCTCCTGCACCATTCTGGAGACGACGTTGCGGGCCGTCCTCTCAGAGGTCTTCAGCACCGTGTGCACATCACCCCGATCGAGCTGACCAAAGCGCAGGACAGCGGAGGTGAGGTCCTCGGCGCGCTTATCATGCCCAAGATCCCGAAGAAGGCGGCGGTACCGCTCCTCCAGGGTGTCGAGCCGGAAGGCCGCCCGTGTGAAGCGGATCTGATCCAGCATGACCGTCAGGAACCACTCGCAGAAGTCCTTGAGGGCCGCCTGGGAGAGATTGCCGCGCCCATCGAGATCGCCCCTTCGTGGCGTGTCGGCGTGATCCATCATCCGTTTGTACTCACCGCGATCATGGAGGCCGCGGGCCAGACCCCGCGAGATCGACCAGAGCCCATGGCCGCCAATTCCCGCCCTCAGGCACATGGCGTGAGACATCAGGCGGCTCACACGTCCATTCCCATCAAGGAAAGGGTGGATGTAGTTGAGACGATGGTGAGCCGAAGCGACGGCAATCACGCGGGTGCTGGCCCACTGGTCGGCCATCGCGAAGCGGCGCTCGAAGTGCGCCATGAAGTCGGCAACGTAGGCCGAGGAGGGCGGAACGTGGCGACCGACCTCAACATCCTCCGTGACCTGTGTCCGGAACTGCCCCGGAAGGATAGGGATCACTTCGCCATCCCTCCCCCGCGCCATCCTGAACTCCTCGGGCATCTCCTCATAGAAGCTGCGGTGGATCCACATGATGAAAGGGATTGAGGTCGGGGGCAGCAATCGGCCTGCGGCATGGGCCGCGTCTATGGCGCGGTGCACCAAGACGTGGGCGCGAGCCTCGAGGGCGAGTGGTCGACGCTCAGGGTCAAGTTCGGCACCCGCCAAGGCGCGCTCGATGTCCTTGGGGCGTGTGTCGTGGCCCTCAATCAGGTTCGAGTAGTAGCAGTTCATCACCCGGACGAGTTCGGCCAGCTCTGCGGCCGCGTCGAGGTGGAGATCTCGCCCGAGGAGCGAGGCCTCGTGCTGGATCTCACTGACCAGGTCGGCGAGGATGCGCGGGATGTCGTCCTCGAAAAAGCAGGGTTCGACCCGGGCCGGTGTCTTGAGCATTGTTGCCGATCATAAGTTTCTCTGAGCACCAGTATATGAACGTTTTTTAGGCCTTCATAGCGACGTGTTGCCGATCCTCCTTGCCGATCCTGCAAGCCGCTATGGTCGGAGTTCTCTGCTGCTCTTGGACGAAGCAGATGTGCCCCCCTTAGACCTCGGCTCACTCATCTCGCTGGCTCCCATCGGTGGGATGCCCAACGTGGCGGGTAGGTCGGGGAGCGATCCGCGTGCCGCAGCAAGGCATTAGACCACGCCTCGCCCCCAGTCGCCCAAAGCTGCCCGAAAGATCAGCTCACACCAGCCGGGCGGCTCGCCCATGTCGGCGCTCCACATCGTTGTAGTAGGTGGCAGCCTGCTGGATCGAGCGGTGCTGGCTCTGCTGCATGGCCTCCACCAGCGGCACACCCCGTTGGGCACTCTCGGTCAGATACCCGGAGCGAAGCCCGTGGGCTGCAATCTCCTTCGGATCGAGCCCCGCGGCCTCGGCTCGCTTTTTCACGATCAGGTTCACGGCCTGGGGTGACAGGGGGGGCACGTCCAACCGGCCCCAGCGGCTGATCGCCCGGAACACTGCCCCGCGCGAGATCTCCGCCCGCTCAATCCATTCCATCAGAGCATCGGCCGCCCGGCCGATCACCAGCACCCGCCGGTCCTCGTCCGCGACCCCTGTCTTGGTGCGGCCAAGCTGAATGGCGAGGCAACGCAGGCGAGGGGAGTCGGGGTCCTTGGGCCGGGCCAGCACCGGCGCCTCCTGGGTAATCTGCTCCAGGCGCAACGAGGCGATCTCGCTGCGCCGGCGTCCCCCTGAGGCGAAGGCAACGAGCAGGAGGGCGCGATCCCGCAGGTCGACAAGCCGGTGCAGGGCACAGGTCTGGAGCATGCGCTCGAGCACATCACGCGTGACCGCTCGGCGGCTCTTTCGCGTCCGAGGACGAGCGGAGGCGCGGACCGCCAGCCGAAGGGCCGCACGCAGGTGAGGGGAGGTGAAGGGCCCCTCTTGGCCACGCCAGCGATGAAGGGTGCCCCAATGGGCCAGCCGCCGCTTCACGGTCGAGGGAGCATGAGGACCTGAAGCCCGCAGGATGCCCTGGGCTCGCAGTGACCGCTCCACGTCCGCCGGCATCCCATGGCGGGGGTCTGCCTCGCGTTGAGCCGGATCCCAGAGGTGATGGGCGATGAACTTCAGCACCAGGGTCTCTGACGCGGGCCAGGGGAGGGGCCAGCCCGTGGCGGCGAGTGACCAGGCCTCGAGATAGGCGAGATCGGAGGCGAGCGCCCGCAGGGTGTTGGGGCCCATACCCTCCTCAGCGAGGTGCCGCAGCGTGGCGACATCGTCATCGGTGAGCAGGAGTGCGAGCTGATCGCGCCGCTCCAGCGGCAGGATGCTGGCAAGGGCGTCGAGCGCGTTAGCGCGTTCAAGCTCGCGATCGAGGTGGGGCAAAGGGGCGGGGAGGGTGCTCAAAGCGGGTCCGGAGAGAGGATTTGGCGGTGATTTGACCCAACCGTAGCCGTCCGCTTGCTGGCTGTCGATAAGGGATGGTTATCAATAGTTAGAAGAAGCTCCTCTTTACCACGTCCATCAACCAAGCTAAGGCTCACATAGTTTGGCTATGCGATCTTTTGGTTAAGGTTATCAGTGTCTTACGCTCTCACCTCGTCCGACCCCCCGGCGATCTACAGCCTGCCCCAGGAGCTGCCCTGGGCCCAGATCGCGTCAGCGCTCGAGCGCGCGGAGGAGGGGGTGGCGCGCCTCGATGAACGCCTGAAAGGAAACGCTCTGGCGGAGGGTTGGATTGAGCGGAGCCACTTCGTGGAAGCTTGTGCTGCCCT
>DASZAZ010000025.1:0-34356 GCA_035944635.1 Microvirga sp. | reverse complement strand
CTCCCCTGAAGGGAGGGAGATGCGCGACACCATTGCTCAGACGTGGATGGCCGGGACGAGCCCGGCCATGACGGGGGTGGAATGACTTCCCCCTCTCCCTGCGCACTGCGTGCGCTGTCCCTCTCCCTCCGGGGGAGAGGGATTTACGAGCTACGCCCGCTTCTTGCGGAACGGCTGCAGCGCTGCGACCGCCAGGGCGTCGACGCGGTTGTTGAGGGGGTCGTCGGCGTGGCCCTTGACCCAGTGCCAGCTCACCTGGTGCTTGGAAGCCACCTCGTCGAGGAGCCGCCACAAATCCTCGTTCTTGACGGGCTTGTTGTCGGCGGTGCGCCAGCCCCGCGCCTTCCAGTTGCGCATCCAGGCCGTGATGCCCTGGCGCACATATTGGGAGTCCGTGAAGAGATCGACGGTGCAGGGGCGCGTGAGCGCGCTCAGGCCCTCGATGGCGGCCTGCAATTCCATGCGGTTGTTGGTGGTGAGCGCCTCGCCGCCGGAGAGTTCCCGTTCCTTGCCCTTGAAGAGCAGGATCGCGCCCCAGCCGCCGGGGCCGGGATTCCCCGAGCAGGCGCCGTCCGTGTAGATCGTGATGCGATCGGTCATGGGCACCTGCCCCCAGGGGCATTGATCGTGTCACCACTCATGCGCACGCGCCCTTGCTCTCGGTGATGATGCGGTCGCTCATCGTTCTACGCCGTCTGCCGTTCGAGGCCGTATTCGGCGGCGCTGCGCACATGGCGGTGGAAGGCGAGCTTGCGGTCGTATTCCAGCGGGTCCTTGGGCTTCACCAGCGCGCCCGGCGGCACGTTGAGCCAGTCCACGAGGCGCGTGAGCATGAAGCGCAACGCCGAGCCGCGGCAGAGCACCGGCAACGCTTCGATCTCGTCGACCCCAAGGCGGCGGACGGATTGGTAGCCCGCAATCATCGCCCGCCCCTTGGTGAGGTTGAACGAGGCGTCGGGCTCGAAGCACCAGGCATTGAGGCAGATCGCCAGATCGTAGACGAGCGCGTCCGTGCAGGCGAAATAGAAGTCGATCAGCCCCGAGACCTCGGGGCCGATGAAGAACACGTTGTCGGTGAAGAGATCCGCATGGATGACGCCCTGCGGCAGATCCTGCGGCCAGGCGGTCTGAAGGAACGCGAGCTCCCGCCGGGTGCGCTCGGCCAGGCCCGGCGCCACCGTATCGGCCTGGGCTTCCGCGGCCTGGAACAGCGGCGGCCAGCCCTCGAGCGACAGGGCGTTCGGGCGGCTCATGGGAAAGCCCTTGCCGGCGAGGTGCAGCTGCGCCAGGGCCCGGCCGAGCGCGCCGCAATGGGCGGCCGTGGGCCGGCGGATCGCGATGCCGTCGAGGAACGTGATGATGGCGGCGGGCCGTCCCGACACGCGCCCGAGCGCGGAGCCTGCCCGGTTCTGCACCGGCAGCGGGCAATTGAGGCCCCGCGCCGCGAGGTGCTGCATGAGTTTCAGGAAGAACGGGAGGTCCGCCTCGCGCACCCGCTTCTCGTAGAGCGTGAGGATGTAGGAGCCGCTCGTGGTGTGGAGAAAATAGTTGGTGTTCTCCACGCCCTCGGCGATGCCCTTGTAGGAGAGCACCGTGCCGATGTCGTAGGTGGCGAGGAACGCGGAAAGCTCCTCGTCCGAAACTTCCGTGTAGACCGCCAACGCCTAGTCCCCCTGTGCCATCGGGGTGCCGGCGACCGAGGCTGATCCGTCGTCCAGGACTTCGGTGTAGACCGCCAAGACGCCCCCCGTCCCTGGCCCGGCTTGGACAGCCGAGGCCTATTCCGCGGCTTGGCCGCGCAGCTCGCGGGGGAGCGGGAAGAACACGCTCTCGTCGGCGGTGGTGATGGTCTCGACGTTGAGAACGAAGCGCTCCGCGAAGGCGTCGATGACCTCTTCGACCAGCACCTCGGGCGCCGAGGCGCCGGCCGTGATGCCGAGGCGCTTCACGTTGCCGAACAGGTTCCAGTCGATCTCCTCCGAGCGCAGGATGAGCCGCACCAGGGGGCAGCCCTCGCGCTCCGCGACCTCGCGCAGGCGCTGGGAATTGGAGGAGTTGGACGAACCCACCACGATCATGGCGTCCACCTGCGGGGCCACCTTCTTGACCGCGCCCTGGCGGTTGGTGGTGGCGTAGCAGATGTCCTCCTTGTGGGGACCGATCACGTGCGGAAAGCGGGCTTTCAGCGCCTCCACCATCTCCTTGGTGTCGTCGATGGAGAGGGTGGTCTGGGTCACGAAGGCGAGATTCATCTCGTTCTCGACCTGGAGCGTGGCGATGTCGTCCAGGGTCTCGACGAGGGTGATGGAGCCCGGCGGCAGCTGGCCCAGCGTGCCCACCACTTCGGGGTGGCCCGCATGGCCGATGAGGAGGATGTGACGGCCGCGCTTGTAGTGGATCTCGGCTTCCCGGTGCACCTTGGTGACGAGGGGGCAGGTGGCGTCGATGGACACCAGGCGGCGCTCGTTGGCGACCGCGGGAATGGCCTTCGGCACGCCGTGGGCCGAGAAGATCACCGGCGAGTTGCCGTCCGGCACCTCGTCGAGCTCCTTGACGAAGATCGCGCCCTTCTTCTTCAGGCTCTCGACCACGTATTTGTTGTGGACGATCTCGTGGCGCACATAGACCGGCGCGCCGTAGATCGCGAGCGCGCGCTCCACCGCATCGATGGCACGCACGACGCCGGCGCAGAAGCCGCGCGGGGCGCAAAGCAGGATGTCGAGGGTCGGCTTGGTCATGATATCCGCGATGTGGCGAGAGCGGCCGGGTGAAGTCAAGGCCGAAAGGGGCTCAAGCCCGACGGGATAAGCCCCGAAACGGCGTGAGACCAGAGGTTTTGCGCGAAGAGGGATTTGGGCACGAAGCCCCCCGGGGTCAACAGGACACAATCTCGCGCCTGGGCCCATCCTCCGGCGAAGCGGAACGCTTTTTGGGGCAACCGGCCCTCGCGCTGCCCGGAACAAGGCTTTAAGAAGGGCGCAGCCCCCTCCCCCGACCCGGTATCCTGCCATGGCGAGCGCCGCCTCCCACGCCAGCCTCCTGCCGCCCGTTCTCACCTTCTGCGCCGCCGCCGTCGTGGCCGTGCCCCTGTTCCGGCGCCTCGGCTTGAGCGCGGTGCTGGGCTACCTCGCGGCCGGCGTCGCCATCGGCCCCTCGGCGCTGCGGCTGGTGGACGATCCCCAGACTACCGCCCGGGTGGCGGAGCTTGGCGTCGTGCTCCTCCTCTTCATCGTAGGGCTCGAACTCAAGCTTGGCCATCTGTGGTCCATGAAGCGGGACATTTTCGGCGCGGGCCTGCTGCAGCTTCTCATCTGCACGGTTCTGTTCGGGGGGATCGCCTGGATGCTCGGCGTGCCGCCCGCGGGCGCCTTCGTGATCGGCACGGCGCTCGGGCTTTCCGCCACCGCGATCGGGCTGCAGATGCTGGAGGAGCGCGGGGACCTCGGGAGTCCCTACGGCCAGCGCTCCTTCGCGGTCCTGCTGTTCCAGGACCTCTCCATCGTCCCCATCCTCGCGGTCCTGCCGCTGCTGGCGACGGGCATCGGCTCCGGCGAGGGCTCGGGGATGGCGTCGCTCATCCCCATCGGACAGGCGCTCGCCGCCATCGCGGCGGTGATCCTCATCGGCCGCTACGGCCTCAACCCCTTCTTCCGGGCGCTCGCCAACAGCGGCGCCCGGGAGGTCATGACGGCTTCCGCGCTCTTCGTGGTGTTCGGCGCCGCGCTCCTGATGGAGAGCGTCGGCCTCTCCATGGCCATGGGCGCGTTCCTGGCCGGCCTCCTCCTCGCCGAATCGCACTTCCGCCACCAGCTGGAGGCCGACATCGAACCGTTCCGCGGCATCCTGCTCGGCCTCTTCTTCATGAGCGTCGGGATGTCCATCGATCTCGCCACCGTGCGGGACCAATGGGTGTGGCTGCTGCTCGCGACGGTCGGCGTCCTCGTGGCCAAGACCGTGCTGATCGCCGCGATCCTGCGGGCCTTCGGCGCGCCCATACGGGACGGTTTGCGCGCGGGCGCGATCCTCTCCACCGCCGGCGAATTCGCTTTCGTGCTCCTGCCCGTGGCCGCGGGTCTCATGCTCATGCCGCCGAACGTGGCGCAGTTCATGGCGGCGCTCGCGGCGCTCACCATGCTGTTCGGCCCCGTGGTCGCAAAACTCCTCGATCTCGTCCTCGGGCGCATGCGCCAGGTGGAGCCCGAGCCCGAGGCCGACACCTTCGATGGCGCGGAAAGCCGCGTGCTCGTCATCGGCTTCGGCCGCTTCGGGCAGGTGCTGAACCAGGTGATGCTGGCGCAGGGCATCGCGGTCACGGTGATCGACCGGGACGTGGAGCGCATCCGCAACGCGGCGCCCTTCGGCTTCCGGGTCTATTACGGCGACGGCACCCGCATCGACGTGCTGCGCGCCGCCCGCGCCGACAAGGCGGAGCTGATCTGCGTGTGCACGGACGACCGCGAGACCACGACGAAAATCGCGGAGCTCGTGCACGAAAACTTCCCGCAGGCCCGCACCTTCGTGCGCGCCTTCGACCGCGTGCACGCCATCGAGCTCATGAACCACGAGGTCGATTACCAGGTCCGCGAAACGTTCGAATCCGCCCTCGTCTTCGGCCGCACGGCCCTGGAGGAGCTCGGCCTCGCGCCGGAGCAGGCCCAAGACGTGGTCGAGGACGTGCGCAAGCGCGACATCGCCCGCCTCATGATGCAGAAGGCGGAAGACAGCCTCATGAGCGGCGTCGACCTCATGCATGGGGTGCGCCTCACGCCGGAGCCCCTCATCAAGCCCAAGGCGCGCTCGCGGGCCTTGAGCCCCGAGACCCGCGATCTCATCGGCGAGGACGACTTCCTCCCCGCCGAGCCCGCGGTGGGAACGCGCTGATGGATGCAGCCCCGCCCCTGGACGAACGCCAGGCGAGCACGCCGCGCTTCGTGACGGGCTCCACCTTCCGCCACGTGGTGGTGATGACGGCGACGAGCTCGATCGGGCTCATCGCGATCTTCGTCGTGGATCTGCTCTCGCTTCTCTACGTGTCGTGGCTCGGCGATCCGCGCCTCACGGCGGGCGTCGGCCTCGCCACGGTGGTTTTCTTTCTGACCACGTCGATCAATGTCGGGCTGATGATCGCGGTGGCGGCGCTGGTGTCGCGGGCGCTGGGCGCCCGGGAGCAGGAGCGGGCGCGCCGTCTCGCGACCACGTCCTGCATCCATGCGGCGCTGGCCTCGGTCGTGATCACGGTTGCGATCCTGCCGCTCCTGCCCCTCATCCTGCGCCTCATCGGCGCGAGCCCCGAGACCCTCGACGTCGCCTACGTGTTCCTCCTCATCACCATGCCATCGAACGTGCTGATGGCGCTGGGGATGGCCCTGTCCAGCGTGCTGCGCGCAGCAGGCGACGCCAAGCGCAGCATGTACGTGACGCTTGCGGGCGCCATCGTCACCGCGGTGCTCGATCCCATCCTGATCTTCGGCCTCGGGCTCGGCGTCCACGGGGCCGCCATCGCGACCGTAATCTCCCGCGTGGTCTTCGCCTATGTGGGCTTCCACGGCGTCTGGAAGGTGCATCGCCTGCTCGGGCGTCCGACGCTGCGGGAGGTGATCGCGGATGCGCGGCCCATGTACGGCATCGCGATCCCGGCCATCCTCACCAACGTGGCCGCGCCGGTCGCGACCGCGATCTTCGTCGCGATTCTCGCGCGCTACGGCGACAAGGCGGTCGCCGCCACCGCCATCATCGACCGGGTGACGCCGGTGGCCTTCGGCGGGCTGTTCGCGCTTTCGGGCGCGGTCGGACCGATCCTGGGCCAGAACTGGGGCGCGGGCCGCTTCGACCGCATGCGCCAGGCCCTGCGGGACTCGGTGGTGTTCATGACGGCCTACGTGCTGGCGGTGTGGCTCGTGCTGGCGCTCCTGCGCGGGCCGATCGTCGAGCTCTTCCATGCCGAAGGCCTGACCGCGGAGCTGGTGGCCTTCTTCTGCCTCATCTCCGGGGCCATGTGGTACTTCATCGGCCTCGTCTTCGTGGCCAACGCCTCCTTCAACAATCTCGGCGCGCCGCTTCTCTCCACGGCCTTCAACTGGGGCCGCGCCACGCTCGGCATGGTGCCCTTCGCGCTGCTCGGCGCCCATCTCGCGGGGCCGCACGGCGCGCTCGTCGGCATCGGGCTCGGGTCGGTGCCCTTCGGCATCGCGGCGATCGTCACGGCGTTCTGGACCATCCGGCGCCTGGAGCGGCAGGCGGGAATCAATGCCGCAGGGCCGGTATCCAAAGGGGCCCCGGCGGGTTAATGCAGGAACGCTCCCGGCGGACAGGGTCTCAGCAGGCCAATGCAGGGACGACCGAAGCCTTGAGGACCGAAGGAAGGCAGCGATGTTCAACCCGTTCGATCTGATGCGGCAGGCGCAGGGCGGCGCCGCGTTCGACAACATGGCGCGCCAGTTCGGCCTCAGCCCCGAACAGGTCCAGAAGGCCACCATGGCCCTGATGCCGGCCTTCGCCATGGGCCTGCAGCGCCAGGTCAGCAATCCGAACGCCATGGAGCAGTTCTTCAAGCTCATGAGCGCGGGGCATTACCCGACCTTCTTCGAATCCGCCGCCCAGGCCTTCACGCCCCAGGCCCGGCAGGAGGGTTCGACGGTGCTGAACCAGCTCTTCGGTTCCGACGACGTGAGCCGCCAGGTGGCCCAGCAGGCCGCGGCCTTTTCCGGCGTCGGCGCCGACATCCTGCAGCAGATGCTGCCCCTCATGGCCGGGATCTTCGCGGGCGGCCTCGCCACCGCGGCCCGGGCCGGGGGCATGACCCCCGGATTGATGCCGGAGCCCAAGGCCCCGCCCGCCCCCGGCCAGACGGGCTTCGGCGCCTGGGCGGATCTCTGGGGCGGCTTCTTCGCCCCTCAGGCGCGCCCCGCCTCGACCCCGCAGAACCCGACGCCGGGCTCCTTCGACGAGATGATGGCGAGCTTCCTCGCCGCGCAACGCGGGCCCGCGCCGGAATCCGCCAGGGCCGAGCCGCCGAAGCCGGAAACCCCGAACCCCCTCGAGGCCTGGGGCCAGATGATGGAACAGGGACGCGAGATGCAGCAGCAGCACCTCACGTCCCTGCAATCGATTTTCGAGAATGTGTGGGGCGGCGCCCCCAAGGACGCGGACGGGAAGCCCGCGTCCGACGACAAGCCTGCCTGACCGGACGACGGCGCGGAGGCTGCAAGAGCGCCCGCGCCGCGTGCTCTAGACCCGCTGCGCCGCCTTCACGAAGGGAACGACGGGGCGAACGCCCTTACCGTCCACGACGCTCAGCCGCTGGACCCTGATCCTGTGTGCCTGGGATCGAACCAACACCAGGGTCGGCCTGCGGTAGAACGGCTCCGCAAGCGCGCCGTCCACGTCGCCGCGCATCAAGCCGATGTCTTTCAGCGCCCGGTCGTCGAGTTCGGCGAGATTTCGCAATTGCCCGCGGTCCTCGAAGACTTTGATGGCCTCGCCCATCCAATTGAGGATCGCGCGCACCGTACGGCTGACAATCGCCAGCCCTGAAACGGGAGCGAGGGATGCAACGTGCCGGGTCATGGGAACCTCCATGGTTGAGCGTCCAACAGCGGACGAATGACCACGAAAGCGGCGCAGCCGAACCCGTTCGGGCACGGCACCGGAGATCCGGTGGCTCGCCCGTTGCAACGGCGTCGGCTTGCTGCTTTCGAGATTGCTTATAGCCGGGCTTCATGCATGATTGAAACGAATGGTTGAGATGTTTCGGATCAACATCTCTGATCCATGAGCCATCCGCACCGTCTCGGTGCGCCCTCCCCTCGTGAGGCCTGCGATGCACCTCCTCGACATCGATCAGCTCCGCACCTTCGTGGCCATCGCCGATACGGGCTCCTTCACCCGCGCGGCGGAGATCGTGCACAAGACGCAATCCGCGGTGTCGATGCAGATGAAGCGCCTGGAGGAGCGCGTGGGGCGCGCGATCTTCGAGCGCGACGGCCGGCAATCGAAGCTCACGGACGAAGGCGAGCGGCTGCTCGATTACGCGCGCCGCATCGTGCGGCTGAACACGGAATGCATCGCGTCCTTCGCGGACCAGGAGCTCACCGGCCGCGTGCGCCTCGGCCTTCCGGACGATTACGCCGACCGCTACCTGCCCGAGATTCTCGCCCGCTTCGCGCGCTCCAATCCGCGCGCGGAGGTCACGGTGGTGTGCGAGCCGAGCCCGCATCTCATCGACCGCGTGCAGGACGGCGATCTCGACCTTGCGATCATCACCCATGTGGACCGGCGCGGGCCCTCCGAGATCGTGCGCGTGGAGCAGCTCTTGTGGGTCACGTCGGGGCGCCACACGGTGCACGAGGAAGCGCCGGTGCCGCTGGCGCTCGGGCGCCCCACCTGCGACTGGCGCCAATCGGCGACGGGGGTGCTGGAGAGCGCCAATCGCCCCTTCCGCATCCTCTATGTGAGCTGGCATTCGACCGCGGTCGGCGCGGCCGTGATGGCGGGTCTCGCGGTGTCGGTGCTGCCGGAAAGCGCGATCCGTTCCGGCATGCGGATCCTCGGCCCCTCGGACGGCTTTCCGGCCCTGCCCTCCTGCAAGATCGGCCTCATCCGCAGCCGCCGCGAGGCGAGCCCGCTCGCGGACGCGCTCGCCTTCCACATCAAGCAGAGCCTCGACAATCTCGGCGGCGCACGGCTCGCGCCGGCCGCGGAGTGACAGCCTCTACCCTCCCCCTTGCGGGGAGGGTGGTCCGCAGGACCGGGTGGGGGTGGTGCAGGATGAGGCGCTGTGGTGCCTCCTCCACGACCCCCACCCCTGACCCCTCCCCGCAAGGGGGAGGGGAAACCCTACCGCGCCGCAGGCCGCGTCAGCACGATCACGTTGCCGATGAGCGCGAGCGCTGCACCGAGCGCGGCGAGCCCCGTCCATTGATAGCCCTCGAAGGCCGTCGAGATCGCGAGCGCCACGAGGGGAAAGAGCACGGTGGCATAGCCCGCCCGCGCGGCACCGATGCGGCGCAGCAGGCTCAGGTAGCACGCGAACGCCACCACCGAGGCGGGGCCCGCGAGCCACAACAGGCCGGCGATGTACTTGAAGGTCGGCTCGATGATGAAGGCGTGCCCCCGCGCGACGCTGACGATCCCGAGCATCGCGACACCGTAGGACATCGCCCAGGTGTTGGCGGAAACCAGCGGAATGCCGCGACGCTGGATCACTGTCGAGACCATGTTGCCGAGGCAGAAGGACAGGGTACCGGCGATGCAGAGCGCGAGGCCCGTGAGCGCGCCGCGATCGAAGCCCGCGCCGGCGATTTCGGGCCAGAACAGCAGGCCGATGCCCGTGAAGCCCACCACGCCGCCGAGCGCGACGCGAGGCTCGATGCGCTGGCGCAGGAGCACGGCGCCGAGCAGCAGGTTGAAGATGGAAGCCAGTGAGAAGACGACGGCGAGCAGGCCCGAGGGGATGGTGAGCGCGCCGTAATAGAACAGGGTGAAGTTGGTCGAGAACAGGAACAGGCCCGCCGCCGCAAAGCGCAGGTGATCGGCGGCCGAGAAGCGCAGGCGTTCGCGACGCAGGGCCACCCAGCCCCACATGATCGCCGCGGCGAGGCAGAAGCGCCAGAAGATCGAAACCTCCGGCGCGACGACGCCCACCTGCGCGGACAGCGCGATCCAGCTCGTGCCCCAGCAGAACACGGTGGTGGCGTAAAGCGCGAGGTCCTGCCGCGCCAGCGCCGGGGCTCGGCTTGGGTTCAGCGGCATGGCGGAGGGGTCAAGGGCGGGGGCACGGCTCATGCATCAGGAATACGCGGGCCCACGCATCACGACCAATGATGATTGGTGATGGCAGACCCGCTCCTTCGTGATGAGAAGATCCCTCCCGAAGGGGCGTTGCGCAACCCGGCAGACCCGCTCATCCCTGATGAAACAAACCAAAGGCCGGCGGAAAGCCCGAATGGCAGACCCGCTCTTCCCTGATGAAAGGGGCTCTCGCTAGCGCGATGCCACCACGATCCCGGAACCGACCAGCACAGCCCCGGTGGCCTGGTTGAGGCGCCGGACCACCGCGGTGGAAGCCAGCATGCGGCGGCTTCGGTCAGCGAGGACCATGTAGCCGCCATAGACCGTGAACGACACCGCCACTACGACCGCGCCCACAGGAGGAAATCGCCGATGCCGATGGCGGTGACGTCGAGGAAGGTCGGCAGGAGCGCGCTGTAGAACAGGATCGGCTTCGGGTTGCCCAGGGTGACGAGGAGGCCCATCCCGACGTCTCGGCCCGGATGAACCGGCGGGCTCGCCTCCACGGTCAGCGGCTTGCTGGCGGCCAGAATCAGCTTCACGCCGAGCCAGATGAGATAGAGCGCACCGGCATATTTCACGATCTGGAACAGGGGCCCGAGCGTCGTCGCGATAGCGGTGAGGCCGATGGCGGCAATGCCGAGAAAGAGGAAATCGCCGACCACGAGCCCGGTGGTGACCGCAAACCCGGCGCCGAGCCCCGAGGTCCAGGTCCGCGACAGGATGGCGGCCAGGCCCGGTCCCGGCGACAGGGACAGCAGGGTCATGCCGACGGCAAAAGCGAGCAGGGATTCGGGGGTCAATGTTGCACTCCGTTAGGTTCAGCAAGCCGCCGATCCCAGTGCGCGTCAAGCGCCCGCCAAGCGCCTCTCCCTCCCTTCAGGGGAGGGTGGCACGCGTAGCGTGACGGGTGGGGTGTTGCGCGCAGCGCATCCGGCACGGCGTCAGACGAGCAGAGCCGCAGGACGCTGATGGCAGCGCATCCTGCACCACAGGGCCTAGAACTCGCCTTCGGCGAACACCCCACCCCTACCCCTCCCCTGAGGGGAGGGAGGAGCGATCCCGCCTGAAGCGGCACCTCAGAACACGCATTCCGTGAAGGCGGGCCTCACCGAGCCGCCCCAGCGGCCGTGGTAGAGGTCGAGGAGATCGTGGGCCTGCGTCCGGCCGGACGCCGCGATGGCGTCGAGGGGGTCGAGATAGCGGGTCTCGTCCGCCCCCGAGGCGTCCTTGAAGGCGCGGCGGGCCAAGCCCTCGCGGGCGATCCTCAGGGCGTCGCGGGCAACATCCTGAAGGGAGCGCCCGGCGATCACCGTCTGCAGGGCTTTCTCGGGCACGTCCTCGCGCATGGCCTGGCGCTCGGCGGCGCTCCAGCCCTTCACGAGGGTCCAGGCCTCGTCGAGAGCGGTGCCGTCGTAGAGGAGCCCGACCCAGAAGGCCGAGAGCGCGACGATGAAGGGTTGCGGCCCCACATCGGCGCCGCGCATTTCGAGGTAGCGCTTTAGGCGCACCTCCGGGAACACGGTGGAGACGTGATTGGCCCAATCGGAGCGCGTGGCGATCTCGCCCGGGCGCGCGGGGTGCCGGCCGGCGAGGAGATCGCGGAAGGAGGAGCCCGCCACGTCGTGGTAGGTGTCGCCGCGCTTGATGAAATACATCGGCACGTCGAGCACCCAATCCACGTAGGCCTCGTAGCCGAAGCCCTCCTCGAAGGCATTCGGGAACATGCCGGTGCGGTTGCTGTCGGTGTCGAGCCAGATATGCGAGCGCTTGGAGAGGAAGCCGTTGGGCTTGCCGTCCGTGAACGGCGAATTGGCGAAGAGCGCGGTGGCAAGCGGCTGCAGGGCCAGCGACACGCGCAGCTTCTTCACCATGTCGGCTTCCGACGCGTAGTCGAGATTCACCTGCACCGTGGAGGTGCGGTACATCATGTCGAGGCCGCGGGAGCCCACCTTCGGCATGTAGTTCGTCATGATGCGGTAGCGGCTTTTGGGCATCACGGGCGTCTCGGCGCGGGTCCACAAGGGGCTCATGCCAAGCGTGAGGAAGCGAAGCCCCAGGCCCTCGCCGACCTCCTTGGTCTGCCGCACGTGCTCCGCGGTCTCGGCGGCGGTTTCGTGCAGGGTCTGGACCGGTGCCCCGGAGAGCTCGAACTGGCCGCCGGGTTCCAGCGAGATCGCCCCGCCCCCATGCTCGTCGAAGAGGCCGATCGGGTGCCCGCCCCTCTCGTCCTGCTCCACGATCGGCTCCCAGCCGTTGATCTCCTGCAGGCCTTCGAGCAGCGCGCGGATGCCGCGCTCGCCTTCGTAAGGAACGGGCGACGCATCGGCGGCATAGAACGGGATCTTCTCGTGCTCGGTGCCGAGGCGCCATTGCGCTTCGGGCTTCTCGCCGGAGGCAACCCACTCGACCAACTCGCGGCGCGTGCCGATAGGCGTTGCGTCCGACACATCTCGCGCCATGCGAGGCCTCTCTCAACGGGGGCGCGGGGCGCCCGGACTCAGGTCGCGTGTAGATAAAGAGGGGAAGGCCAAGCTGCAATGACGCCGCCATGCCCCCGCCGGGGCGGGGCCATGCAGGGCCGGCGGTTGCCACGCGGCCGGCCCGGGCGGGTGGGAAGCCCGATGGCCAGCCTGGGCGGGTGGGAAGCCCGGTAGCCGGCCTGGGCGGGTGGAATGTCCGATGGCCGGTTCGGGCGGGTGGGAAGCCCGATGGCGGGTCCGGGCTCGCTCCTGCGGCGGACGCCCTAGTGGGCGACGGCGGGCTGGCCCGTGGTTTCGGCGGAGAGCCAATCCACCACGCCGATAAGCGCATCGCGGTTCGACAGGCCTCGGCCCAGGCCCTCCGTGTAGAGGTTGAGCTGCTGGTCGGCGCTCGTGCCCCGGGCCAGGATCCAGCGGGCGAGGTCGAGTTCGCCCCGGCAGCCCAGCGCCAGAGCGTCGTCCTCCACCATGTCGATCACCTCGTTCAGCACCTGGCCCAAGGGCTTGGCGCTCCGGGTCGCCTCGTCCACGAAGGAGCCGTGGATGCCGTAGCGCTGCGCCCGCCAGCAATTCTCCTCCACGATGGCTCGCGAGGCGCCGGTCTGGGCGCGGTTGAGGGCCGGATCGTTGACCAGATGGCGCACGAGGCAGCGGTAGAGCGCCGCGATCGCGATCGTGTCCTCCACCCGGGTGCAGCTGTCCGCGACCCGCAGTTCGAGGGTCGGGTACTTCAGGGACGGGCGGATGATCCACCACACGTAGGAGGAGTTCTCGATGGCGCGGGCCGCCACGAGGGTGTCGATGTAGCGCTGGTAATCGGCGTGGTCGTGGAAGAGATCGGGCAGGCCCGTGCGGGGCAGTTCGCGAAAGGCGGCGAGGCGATAGCCCAGCAGCCCCGTGCGATGGGTCTGCCAGAAGGGCGAGGAGGTCGAAAGCGCCAGCAGCAGCGGCAGATAGGGCTGCATGCGGTTCATGAGATCGACGCGCTGGTTCGGGTCCGGCACCTCCACGTGCACATGCATCCCGCACAGCACCGTGCGGCTGCCGAGCATCTGGAGATCGTGCATCACCTTGCCGTAGCGGGGCTGATTCGTGGGCCGCACCCGGGCCCACACCGCGATCGGGTGGGTGCCGGAGGCCATGATCGAAAGCCCCTGCCGCCGCGCCACCTCGCCCAGGCTCGCGCGCAGGCCGCGCAGGTGCTCCCGGGCCGCGCCGAAATCGAGCCCGGGCGGGGTCGCGACCTCCACCTGAGGCTCGAGCATCTCCCAGTCGACCGCCTCCGCGATATGCTCGCGGCAATCGGCGAAGAACTCGGCGATGCGGGACCGCGCCACGTCGCGTTTCACCGCGTCGTTGACGAAATACTCTTCCTCGATCCCGAAACGATAATCCCCGCTCATGGCGGCGTCTCCTCGATGGGCTTTATGCCTGGACTCCCGGCCGGGCCGGGGTCGCTCTTGGCGTGGTGTTGGACGTTTGGACCGGGTTGCCGGTGGAACGGCTGCCCATTCGCTCCGGTTGCGAGCGGCTCGCTCACGAAACGGGATCGGAGATCAACTCCCTGCGACCGGGTCGCGGCAGGGTCGAAGCTCGACGGGCAAGGCTTTAGAGGGGTGCGGCGGTTCGTCGTCGAGGGGCTTCGGCGCCGCGCGCGAAGGGCCGATCAGCACCAATCGCCGAGCGCGGACTGGACCACGGCGAGGGCAGCGACGGCTGCCGTGTCTGCACGCAGGATTCGCGGCCCCAACGATACGCGACAACCAGGGCTGTGGCCGGCGACAAGCGCTCTCTCCTCGTCCGTGAACCCTCCTTCCGGGCCCACGATAACGGCGAGCTTCGGACCGTTGTTCCCAAGCTCGGCCGTAAGCTCGGCGGCAGCGGCCTTGAGCGCCTCGACAGGGTTCGCGAGGGGCGCGTCCTCGTCGCAGAAGACGAGAAGGCGGTCGGCCTCGAGGGCGCGGAGCGCGGCGGGCAGGTCTGCCTCGTCCAGGATGGCCGGAACCGACAGGATGCCGCATTGCTCGGCGGCCTCGATCACGTTCGCCCGCATCCGCTCCAGATTGACGCGCTGGCTTTGCGTGCGGCGGGTGAAAACCGGCTGCAGGGCCCCCGCCCCCATCTCGACCGCCTTCTGGACCATGTAGTCGAGGCGGGCATGCTTGAGGGGGGCGAAGAGGTAGAGCAGGTCCGGCGTGGGCGTCTGCTGGCGGACCGGCTCGCGGGCCACGAGATCGGCGCTCTTGCGCCCCTCCACCTCCACCTCGACCACCCATTCCCCGTCCCGCCCGTTGAAGACGAGGATGCGCGCCCCGGTCTTCAGCCGCAGCACGTTGAGGAGGTAATTGGCCTGCGCGCGGTCGAGCGGGATGCGCCCGCCTGCCTGCAGGGATGCCTCGACGAAGAGCCGGGGGGCGTTGAACTCGTAGGCCGCCAAGGGATGCTCCAGACTGTGCCGGCGGCATTTATCCGAAGGCGGGCCCGGGTGTCAGCCCGGATCGGCCGTTCGCGGGTCAGGCCCGGGTGTCAGCCCGGATCGCGCGGTGCGGGCGTTTGGGAGCCGATCCCACATTGGACCTCTCAATCGCCCTCATCGATCCGCCTGCGGGGGACCGCAAGGCTTTCGAAAGCTTGGCCTCTTACCCAGTCCGTGGGGCCGTTCGCCGCTTCGCACTCCCTTGGCGAAAGCCCTCCGAACCTGCTAACAGAACCGCCGCTGCGGGTCTCGAGCGCCCGCCTGCCAAAGGATCCTGCCGATGCTGCGTGCTTCCTCGTTCCGGTTGCACTTCGCCGCCCTCGTTGCTTTTGCCGCCCTTGCGAGCGCCGCTCCGGCGCAGGCGCAGAGCAACGGCTGCCAGGATGGTCAGACCATCCTCGTCGAACGCCAGACCCTGGTTCAGCAACTCAACAAGACCACCACCAAGGACAAGAAGATCGATCCGCGCGGGGCCTGTCCGGTGCTGCGCAAGATGGTCACCAACGGTGAGAGCGGTCTGAAGTGGATCGAGGCCAACAAGGATTGGTGCCAGATCCCGGATCAGTTCGCTCAAGGCTTCGCCCAGGACCACGAAAAGGTGAAAACCCTGCGCACGCAGGCCTGCGAGGCGGCCGCGAAGATCGCCGAGATGGAAAAGCAGGCGCGCGCCCAGCAGCAGGGCGGCGGCGGTGGTGGCGGCCTCCTCGGCGGCAGCACGCTGTCCGGCGAGTACAAGATCCCCCGCGGCGCGCTCTAGGCGCGCTGCTTCGAAAACCGCTCGCCGGGGCGGCAAGCCCGCGCCGCCATGCTCCTTCCTCGCGCCGATGCAGCCCCTCGCGCCCTCCCCGATGCGGTGAGAGGGCACTGGGCCGACCGCTACGCCCCGCCGGCGCTTCGGCCCTATCTGCGCCTTGCGCGCATCGAACGGCCCATCGGCTGGTGGCTGCTCCTCCTGCCCTGCTGGTGGTCGGCGGCGCTCGCCGCGATCCACCGCGGCTGGTCCTTTCCGGATGCCGGCCACCTCGTCCTGTTCCTGATCGGCGCCGTCGCCATGCGGGGGGCGGGCTCCACCTACAACGACATCGTCGATCGCGACCTCGATGCCCGCGTCGAGCGCACCCGGGACCGCCCGCTCCCGGCGGGACAGATCGGCGTGCGCGGCGCCCTCCTGTTTCTCGCTCTCCAGTGCCTCGTGGGCCTCGCGGTCCTGCTGCAGTTCAACGGCTTCGCGATCGCGACGGGCTTCGCCTCCATCGGGATCGTGGCGCTCTACCCCTTCATGAAGCGGGTGTTCTGGCTGCCGCAGATCGTACTGGGACTCGCCTTCGCTTGGGGCGGGCTCATGGGCTGGGCGGCGGCCGTGGGCTCGCTGTCGCCGGCCCCGGTGGCGCTCTATCTCGGCGCCATCGCCTGGGTGGTTGGGTACGACACGATCTATGCCCTGCAGGACATCGAGGACGATGCCATCGCGGGCATCAAATCCTCGGCCCGCTTCTTCGGCCCCCGGGTTCGCTCGGGGGTGGCGGCCTGCTACGCCTTGGCGGTCCTGCTGATCGGCCTCTCGTTCACCCTCGCGGATGCAGGCCCCGCGGCGTTCCTCGGGCTCCTGGCGTTTGCCGCCCACCTGGCCTGGCAGGTGTGGCGCATCGATCCCCGTGATGGGGCCGGTGCGCTGCGCCTCTTTCGCGCCAACCGCGAGGCCGGTCTCATCCTTTTCGCCGGCCTCGTTCTCGACGCCTGGATGCAGGCTCCTTGAGCGCCTGTCCTTCTAGGCGCCGAGCCCCGTCACGAGTTCAGGCTCCCGGTGAACCCGCGGTCGGCGGGGGAACCGTCCCGTCTTGCGCCGGGTAAGGAAGCGCGGGCGGCGGCCCGCCAGCAGAACCAGCCGGCGGCGCTGTCCGGGTGTTCCGAGCCGCACGCGACCGAGCTGCGGGAAGGCGGCAACCACCTCTCCATTCTCGGCCTGCACCACCAGGGGCAGGCCCGTCGCGAGGCCCACCGCCTGCCAGGCGGCGATCACCTCCTCCTCGGGGTAGAGGCCGACCCGGAAGATCGCCCGGTCCTCCGCATCGAGGAGCGCGACGGCGCCCTGCTCCCCTTCGAGCCGCAGGGCGACAGAAGCCGGCTTGAGGCCGAGGCGGCCGCCCACATAGGGGTGGGCCGCGTTCGGTCCCGGGCGGCCCTCGTCGCAAGGGGCCGCCCCGGGCAGCGGGGTGTCAGCATTCATGTTCAACGCCCTCTCGTCACGCCCGGCGGTTTCGAGCCGCTGGGGCTTCGGTTGGTGCGGCGGCCCCTGTTCGGCCGCCTCGTCTGCCCCGGCGCTCTCTGTCGGACCGCTCGGGAACGGGAGCATCATGGCAAAGGGCGGCGCGAAACCCCTTAAAGGCTTCGGTTAAGCAGGCGTTGCAGGGCCCTATTCGAGAGCGATGCTCAACAAATGCTTGCCCTTAGCCCTTCAACCCCTCAGCAAAACGCCGCCCCGGTCTGGCGCGGGACGGGGGAGAGCCCCATTCTCCCCCGATGCTGATGCCCTCCCCGTCCGACCTCGCCGCGCGCCTCCTCGGGCCCGTCGAGGCCGCCGCCCGCGAAGGCGGCGCACTCGCCCTGCGTGCCTTCCGCCCCGGCGCCAAAACCTCGGCCCGTGTCTGGAACAAGGCCGGCAATTCGCCGGTGACCGAGGCCGACCTCGCCGTCGACGCGCTCCTCAAGGAGCGCCTCGGCGCCGCTCTCCCGGAAGCCGCGTGGCTCTCGGAGGAAACCGCCGACAACCCGGTGCGCCTCGGTCAGCGCCTGCTCTGGATCGTCGATCCGATCGACGGGACGCGCGCGTTCCTCACCGGACATCCCGACTGGTCGGTCTCCATCGGCCTCCTGGCGGATGGGCACCCGGTGCTCGGGATCATCTATGGGCCGGCACTGGACGTGCTCTACCGGGCGAGCCTCGGCGGGGGTGCCTTCCGGAACGGCGAGCCGATCCGCGGTCCCGATCGGACGGGCTTGAGCGGCTCCCGCGCGGCGGGCCCCAAGCCCCTGATGGACGCCCTCGAACGCCGCGCGGGGCCGATCGTGCGGCTGCCCAAGGTGCCCTCGCTGGCGCTCCGCCTCGCCCGGGTCGCGGAGGGCTCCATCGATGTAGGGCTCGTCTCGGCCAACTCCCACGACTGGGACCTTGCCGGCGGCGACGTGATCCTGCGCGAAGCCGGGTCCCGCCTCAGCGACTTAGGGGGCGAGCCGGTACGCTACAACCAAGCGGAGCCGATCCACGGCGAACTTCTGGCCACCTCCGAGCGCCTGCACCCCGACGTGGTGTCGAACATTCGCCCCTGACGGACCCCATGCTGCCGGCGCCCCAGCCGTCGTTTAAGGCGCCGTAAACCATCCGTGCTAAACGGTTGCATCCCCCTATGATTGCGGCCATGACAGCCGGACGACCGCTTCCCCTGTCACCGCAGCGCTCCAAGGAACCGCCCGGCCCATGACCGAGACCTCCGGCAAGCAGCTCCTTCACCTCGTCTTCGGCGGGGAGCTGACCCACCTCGACAGCATCGAGTTCAAGGACCTCAAGAACCTGGATATCGTCGGGGTCTACCCGAACTATGCCGCCGCCTACGCGGCCTGGAAGGGCAAGGCGCAATCCACCGTCGACAACGCGCATATGCGCTACTTCATCGTCCACCTGCATCGCCTGCTCGATCCCGACAAAGCCTGACGTGCGAAAAAGCCTCGGCGTCCCCGTCCGATGAGCCTCGCCAAACGCATCGTCCGCTCCCGCGCGGTCCAGGAAGCCCTCGGCTTCCTGATGGCGCGCTACCTCGACCTCGTGCAGCGCACGAACCGCTTCGTGGTGGAGCCGGCGGATGCCTATGATCGCGTCGGGCCGATGATGCCCGTGATCGCGGCCATGTGGCATGGGCAGCATTTCATGATCCATTTCGCCCGCCGCCCGGGCGACCGGGCCGCGAGCCTCGTCTCGCGCTCGCGGGACGGCGAGTTCAACGCCATCGCGCTCCGCCATATCGGCGTGCGCGCGATCCGGGGCTCGGGCGCCCGCGGGCGCAATGTGCGCGAGAAGGGCGGCGTGCTGGCTCTGCGCGCCATGCTGCGCGCGCTCCAGGACGGCGAGATGGTGGTGATGACCGCCGACGTGCCGAAGATCGCCCGCCGCTGCGGCGAGGGCATCGTCCTGCTGGCCCAGCGCTCGGGGCGCCCGGTCGTGCCCGTGGCCGTGGTGACGAGCCGGCGCATCGACTTCAAATCCTGGGACCGCGCCAGCATCGGCCTCCCCTTCGGCCGCGGCGCGATGGTGCTCGGCGATGCCGTACATGTGCCGCGCGATGCGGACGCGGAGGCCTTCGAAGCGGCCCGCCTCGCGGTGGAGCGCGGCCTCGACGAGGTTCATGCCCGGGCCTATGCCCTCGTGGGTTCCCGCGATCCGGGCGCCCGTGTCGCGGGAGTGCCCCTGCCCCCGAGCACCGGCCACACGGCACCCGAGCGGGAGCCGGCCCGGTGAGCCGCGCCCTGCTCCCGCACCTTGGGCCAGCCGCACCCGAACGGGAGACCGCCCGGTGAGCCGCGCCCTGCCGCTTCCGATCCAGGTTTACCGCACGAGCATCGGGCTCCTCGAGCCCGCAGCCGCGGGCCTGCTGGCCTGGCGCCGGCGGCGGGGGCTCGAGGAAGCCGCGCGCATCGGCGAACGCCAGGGCTATCCGGGGCGCGCCCGCCCGGCGGGGCCGCTGGTGTGGATCCATGGCGCGAGCATCGGCGAGAGCCTCTCGCTCCTGCCCATCGTGGAGCGGATCGCGCAGCGCGGCGTCAACGTGCTGGTGACCTCCGGCACACGCACTTCGGCGAACCTGCTGGCCCGGCGCCTGCCTCCGGGGGCCTTCCACCAGTTCATTCCGCTCGACGTGCCGCGCTACATGCGCCGCTTCCTCGACCATTGGCGGCCGGATCTGGCGCTCTTCGCCGAATCCGAGATCTGGCCCAACACGGTGCTGGAGATCGAGGCCCGGGGAGTTCCGCTGGTGCTCGTCAACGGGCGCATCTCGGACCGCACCTTCCGCCGCTGGCAGCGCCTGCCCACCATGATCGGCGCGCTGCTCGGACGCTACGATCTCTGCCTCGCGCAAAGCGCCGTCGATGCCGAGCGCCTCGCCCATCTCGGCGCGCCGCGCGTTGCGGTGTCGGGCAACCTCAAATTCGACACGCCGCCCCCGGCCGCTGACCCCCGGATGGTGGCGCAGCTGTCCGGCATGGTGGCGGGCCGTCCCGTGTGGCTGGCCGCCAGCACGCATCCCGGCGAGGACGAAGCGGTCATCGCCGCCCACCAGGCCCTCGCCGCCCGCTGGCCCGGGCTCCTCACCATCATCGCGCCGCGCCACCCCCAGCGGGGGGCCGACATCGCAGGCCTCGTGCGCCAGGCCGGACTCGCCGGCGCCCGGCGCTCCGCGGGCCATCTGCCGGAACGCGGCACCGACGTGTACGTGGCCGACACCGTGGGCGAGATGGGCCTGCTCTACCGCCTCTCGCCCGTGGTGTTCGTGGGCGGCTCGCTGGTGCCCCATGGCGGGCAAAATCCCATCGAGCCCGCAAAGCTCGGAGCCGCCATCGTGCACGGGGAGCATGTGCACAACCAGCGCGACCCCTACGCGGCGCTGCATGCGGCGGGTGGTGCGGAAGTGGTGGCCGACGAGGAGGAACTGGCGGCCGCGATCCATCGTCTGCTGGCCGATCCCGCCCGCACCCGCGCCATGGCCCGCGCGGCCGCGGATGCCGTGAACGCCATCGGCGGGGCGGTGGAGCGGACGATGCAATCCATCGAGCCCTTCATCGTACCCCTGAAGCGCGCGGACGCGCGCTGATGCGCGACGTCGGGCCATCCCGGCGGTGATGCGCGCCCCTGCCTTCTGGTGGGAGACGCCCCCCTCGGCTCTCGCTCGGGCCCTGCAGCCCCTGGGTGCGCTCTACGGCGCCGCCACAGCGCGGCGCATGCAGGGGGCCGGCGCGCCGGCCCCCGTTCCGGTGATCTGCGTCGGCAACTTCACGGCGGGAGGTGCCGGCAAGACCCCGACGGCGCTGGCGCTTGCCGCCCTCCTGCGTGGGGCCGGGGAACATCCGGCCTTCCTCTCTCGCGGATACGGCGGCCGCCTTGCCGGCCCGGTGCTGATCGATCCCCGGCAGCACGGCGCCCGCGAGGTCGGCGACGAGCCCCTGCTGCTCGCGCGCGGGGCGCCGACCGTGGTGGCGCGGGACCGCCCCGCCGGCGCAGCGCTTGCGGTAGAAGCGGGGGCAAGCGTGATCGTCATGGACGACGGGCTGCAAAACCCGTCGCTCGCGAAGGATTTTGGCCTCGCGGTCGTCGACGGTGCGGTGGGGATCGGCAACCGCCTGTCCCTGCCGGCAGGCCCCCTGAGGGCACCGCTCGCCGCCCAATGGCCGAAGGTGCATGCCGTACTGGTCATCGGCAGCGGCGCTCCGGGCGAGGCGATCGCGGGCGAGGCCGCGGCGCTGGGCAAGCCGGTCTGGCGAGCCTCGCTCGCACCGGATCCTGTGGCGGCTGCGCGGCTGAAGGGTGTTCGCGTGCTCGCCTTTGCGGGGATCGGGCGGCCCGACAAGTTCTTCAGGAGCCTTGAGGCCTGCGGTGCGGTGGTCGAGGAGGAGCGCTCCTTTAGCGATCATCACCCCTATACAGCCGCCGACATGGCCCGGCTTGCGGGCGAGGCAGGGGCGAAGGGGCTTCAGCTGGTGACGACGGAGAAGGACCGGGTTCGCCTGGAGGGTCTAGGCCTCCCGCTCGGCCCTGTGCAGACGCTCCCGGTCAGCTTGGCGTTCGAAGACGAGGCGGCGGTTCGCGCCGCGATCCTGGCTGCTCTCGCCCGGCGGCGCGGCCTACTCTGAGGGCCGGCCCCGGAGTTTACCGCCGACCCGCTTCAGCACGGCTTCCGGCGAGGCATAGGCTTCCTGGTGCTCGACGCTCCAATATTTGAGCTGGTCGAGGGGGATCTGCACGCCCGTGACGGCGCAGCGCACATAGGCCCCGGGCTTCACGAGGCGCAGGTTGCTGTCGAGGTATTCGACGACCGCCTCGCCGCCGACACGTTCAAGCTTGTTCATCGGGAGCCTTCACGAGGTCCATCAGGCCAAAATAGCGGGCGATGCGCGCCGGTTCCACGGGGCGCCTGCGTCGCGCGCAAGGGTGGAGCGATCAAATCTCCTCGAAGAGCGCGCCCTGTTCGAGGAGGGCGGGCTTAGGCCGCGCGGTCTTCAACCGCATGCCGCGTCCTCCCGTGACCTCGGCCTTGCCGCTCGCGAATTCGAGCGTCAGCGCGGCCCCGTCCGTGACCCCCGCGGGCGCCTGCACCGGCCGACCGTCCGCGTCCCAGACGAGGGCGTAGCCGCGGGCGAGGACGGATTTGTAGTTCAGGCTGTCGAAGAGCTGGCCGACGCTGTCGAGCCGCGCGCGCTTGCGGTCGAGCTGCGCGATCAGGGCCGGGGTCAGGCGCTCGCCCGTACGGCGGCCGAGTTCGCGCTGCTGGCCGATACGCTGCGTCTCGGCGCGGAGCAGCGTCGCGCGGGCCGTGACGAGGCGCTGGCTCGCCTGGGCGAGCCTGTCGGCGCGCTGCCGGCGCAAGCGGTCGAGGGCCTCGCGGGGGCGGTGGTCGATGGCCACGAGCCGCGCCCGCAGCGTCGCGACCTGCACGGCCGGCGAGAAGCGGGCGAGGCGGTTCAATATCTTGCGCAGGCGGGAATCGTGCTCGCGCATGCTGCGGATGAGGCCGGGCGCGAGGCGCGCCGCCGTCACGTCGAGGCGCTGGCGCTTGGCGGCGAAGAGCGCATCCGGCGCCGGCAAGCCGCGGGCGGTGGCGCGCAATTCCATGCGCCGGCGCTCGATGACGCGGAGCGCCGATTCGCCGTGACGCCGTCCGAGGTCCGACACGGTGGCGACGAGCTCGGCGCGCACCGGCACCACCATCTCGGCGGCGCCCGTGGGCGTCGGCGCCCGCACATCGGCGACGTGGTCGAGGAGCGTGGTGTCGGTCTCGTGGCCCACCGCGGAGACGAGCGGGATCGTGCTCTCGGCGGCGGCGCGCACCACCGCCTCCTCGTTGAAGCCCCACAGATCCTCGATGGAGCCGCCGCCGCGGGCGACGATGAGCACGTCGGGGCGGGGGATCTTGCCGCCGGGCTGGAGCGCGTTGAAGCCGCGAATCGCCGCCGCGACCTCTTCCGCGCAGGTCTCGCCCTGCACCCGCACGGGCCACACCAGCACCCGGCGCGGGAAGCGGTCTTCGAGGCGGTGGAGGATGTCGCGGATCACGGCGCCCGTGGGCGAGGTCACGACGCCGATCACCTGGGGCAGGTAGGGGAGCTGCCGCTTGCGCTCGATCGCGAAAAGCCCCTCGGCGCCGAGCTTGCGCCGGCGCTCGTCCAAGAGCGCCATGAGGGCGCCAATGCCGGCGGGCTCCAAGGTCTCGACGACGATCTGGTACTTGGACGAGCCCGGGAAGGTGGTGATGCGCCCGGTGGCGATCACTTCGAGCCCCTCCTGCGGCTTCATGCGCAGCTTCGCGAAGGAGCCCCGCCACACCACCGCGTCGATGCGGGCGCCCTCGTCCTTGATGCTGAAATAGGCGTGGCCCGAGGAATGAGGCCCGCGGTAGCCGGAGATCTCGCCGCGCAGGCGCACGAAGCCGAACGCCTCCTCCAGGGTCCGCTTGAGCGCGCCCGCAAGATCGGACACCGACCATTCGGGGGCGTTGGAAACGGGGGCGAGGCTGCGGTCGAGGGTCATCGGGGCAACCTAATCGCTTCGCCGCCTCATTGCGAGGGGCCGGAGCGCCACTGTCCTTGCGATAACCCGCGCCATCGAGGGGACGGAGCGCCGCTGTCCTTGCGATCCCGGAGCCCTCCTCCTATGACCGCCCGGAGGAGCGGCATCGCGATGAACATTCTTCTCATCGGTTCGGGCGGCCGGGAGCATGCGCTGGCCTGGGCCATCGCGGGCAGCCCCTCGTGCAAGCGCCTGTTCATCGCGCCGGGGAATCCCGGCACCGCCGGGTGCGGGCTCAACGTGGTGGTGGATGTCGCCGACCACCGGGCCGTGATCGCGTTCTGCCGCCTCAACGGCATCGGCCTCGTGGTGGTGGGGCCCGAGGCTCCCCTCGTGGCCGGTCTCGTGGACGATCTAGCAGTTGCCGGCATCAAGGCGTTCGGGCCCACCAAGGCTGCCGCGCAGCTCGAAGGCTCCAAGGCCTTCACCAAGGATCTCTGCGCCGAATTCGGCATCCCGACCGCCGCCTACCGGCGCTTCACGCACGCCGAGGCCGCCAAGGCCTATATCCGCGAGCAGGGCGCGCCCATCGTGGTGAAGGCCGACGGTTTAGCTGCCGGCAAGGGCGTGGTGGTCGCGGCCACGGTCGGGGAGGCGGAGGCTGCAGTCGACACCATGCTGGGCGGAGGCCTCGGGGCGGCCGGCGCGGAAGTCGTGATCGAGGAGTTCCTCGAAGGCGAGGAGGCGAGCTTCTTCGCCTTGAGCGACGGCACGCACGCGATCCCCTTCGGCACCGCCCAGGACCACAAGCGCGCCTTCGACGGGGACGAGGGGCCGAACACCGGCGGCATGGGCGCCTATTCCCCCGCGCCCGTCATGACCCCCGAGCTGCAGGCCCGCGCCATGCGCGAGATCGTCGAGCCCACCGTGGCGGCGCTCAAAGCCCGCGGCACGCCCTATGTGGGCGTGCTCTATGCGGGGCTCATGATCACCGCCGAGGGCCCGAAGCTCATCGAGTACAACGCCCGCTTCGGCGATCCCGAGACGCAGGTGCTGATGCCGCAGCTCAAGAGCGATCTCGTGGCCGCCATGCTCGCGGCCTGCGAGGGCCGGCTCGCCGGTTTCGAGGCGCATTGGTGGGACCATGCCGCCCTCACCGTGGTGATGGCCGCGAAGGGCTATCCCGGACGGGTGGAGACGGGCTCCGCCATCCAAGGCGTGAAGAAGGCGGAAGCCCTCGACGACGTTCTCGTCTTCCATGCCGGCACCCGCATGAGCGGCGAGACCCTGGTGGCGAATGGCGGCCGCGTGCTCGCCGTCACCGCCACGGGCAAGACTGTGCGGGAGGCGCAGGCCAACGCCTATGCTGCCGTGGATTGCATCGACTGGCCGGAAGGGTTCTGCCGCCGGGACATCGGCTGGCGGGCGGTGGCGCGGGAGGGTTGAGACGGTCGTGGATATATCCGCACGAGTGCGTTATATATTGACCCATGGCGCTTCTGATCAAAGATGCCGAGACCGACAAGATCGTGCGCGAACTCGCGGCACGCACCGGCGAGTCGTTGACAGAAGCCGTCAAGATTGCGGCCAAGCAGCGGCTTGAACGGCTGCCGCCGAAGAAGGGACGAATCGACCGCGCTGCTCTGGCGGAAGCGCAGGCCTATTTCGACTCGCTGCCGCGCATCAACGAGCACCTCACGGACGACGAGATCCTGGGCTACAACGACGAGGGTCATTGGGATTGATCGTGGTCGACAGCTCGGCCGTCGTCGCCATGTTCCTGCGCGAGCCGGATCATGAGGCCATCGCCGACGTCCTCGATCAGGCGGACGCTGCTTCCATTTCGGTCGCATCCCGGCTCGAACTCGTCTCGGTGCTCTGCGGCAAACGCATCGGTGCGGACCCCGTCCGCGTGAGTCGTTTCATCGACGACCTTCGCCTCGATCATGTTGCCGTCTCGCACGACCACATGAACCTCGCCATCGACGCCCTCCTGCGCTTCGGCAAGGGCCGGCACCCCGCGCAATTGAACCTCGGCGATTGCTTCGCCTACGCTCTCGCCAAATCCCTCGACGCGCCGCTCCTCTTCAAGGGTGACGACTTCGCGCGGACCGATATCATCCCGGCCTGGCAACCCGCAGCCTGAGAGGCCCATGAGCGACGATCTCTTTCCCGGCTTCGAGGCGCACTGGATCGACACGGAGGCCGGCCGCATCTTTGCGCGCTCCGCCGGCAGCGGGCCGCCCCTCGTGATGCTGCACGGCTTCCCGCAGACACAGGCCATGTGGCACCGGATCGCGCCGCAGCTGGCCCAAACCCATCGCGTGATCCTCATGGATCTGCGCGGCTACGGCTGGTCCTCCGCGCCGCGGGGCGACGCGGCACACGCCACCTATTCCAAGCGCGCCATGGGCATGGATGTGGTGCGGGTCATGGAGGAATTGGGCCACGTGCACTTTGCGGTGGTCGGGCACGATCGCGGTGCGCGCGTCGGCTATCGCTTGGCCCTCGATCATCCGGGCCGCGTGGAGCGCTTGGCGCTGCTCGACATCTTGCCGACCTTTCATGTGTGGGCGCTGATGCGCTCCGGCGCGATCCCCGCAGCCCATTGGGGCTACCTCTCCGAACCCCATCCGAAGCCCGAAGACGAGATCGGCCGCGATCCCCTCCCCTATTTCGAAGGGCGGATGGCGAAGTGGACGGGCTCCGGCACCCTCGATGCCTTCGACGCCCGGGCGCTCGCCTCCTACCGCGCGAGCTGCAACGACCCGACGCGCATCCACGCCATGTGCGAGGATTATCGCGCCGGCGCCACCCTCGACATCGCGGCGGACGAAGCGGACCTCGCCGAGGGCCGGCGCATCGGATGCCCCGTGCATGTGATCTGGGGCGAGTTCTATCTCACGAAGGGCACCACCGAGACGGCGCTGCAGGTCTGGCAGCGCACCTTCGCGCCGCAAGCCACCGGCACGCCCGTGACGGGCGGCCATTTCGTGGCGGAAGAGAACGCGCCCGCGACGCTCGCCTCGCTTCAGGAGTTCCTCAAGTGACCACCCTTGGCATCGCCGTCAGGCTTCAGGACGGCGCTCTTCGGAGGCCGCCTGACCCAATTCAGGAGTTCCTCGAGTGACCGCACTCTCCCGCCAGGAAGCGTTCTCCGGCACGAAGGAGGTGCCCGAAAAGCTCGCCTTCGATACGGGTGCGCTCGAAGCCTATCTGCAGCCTCGCGTGCCTGGCTTCGCGGGTCCCGTCGCGGCGCGGCAGTTCAAGGGCGGGCAATCGAATCCCACCTATTTCATCACGACGCCCGGGCGCGCTTACGTGCTGCGCCGCAAGCCGCCGGGCAAGCTCCTCGCCTCCGCGCACGCGGTGGACCGCGAGTACCGCGTGCTGACGGCGCTCCACGGTCAGGGCTTCCCCGTCGCCGAGCCCCTGGTGCTGTGCGAGGACGATACGGTGATCGGCACGGCCTTCTACGTCATGAGCCATGTGGAGGGCCGGGTCTTGTGGGATCCGGGCCTGCCGGATTGTGTGCCCTCGGAGCGCCGGCCGATCTACGACGCCATGAACGACACCATCGCGCGGCTCCACGCCTTCGATCCCGCCGCAATTGGGCTTGCCGATTTCGGCAAGGCGGAGGGTTACGTGGCCAGGCAGGTGCGGCGCTGGTCGGAGCAGTACCGGCTCTCGGAGACGCAGGAGATCCCGGAAATGAACCGGCTCATGGCCTGGCTCCCGGACCACGTGCCGCCGACCTCGCGCGCCGCGCTGGTGCACGGCGATTACCGCCTCGACAACCTGATCCTGCACCCGAGCGAGCCGCGCGTTGCCGCCGTGCTCGATTGGGAGCTCGCGACGCTCGGCGATCCCAACGCCGATTTCGTCTACCACCTCATGACCTGGGTGATGCCGCGCTCCGACACCGGCGGCGGCACGGGTACGCTGTTGGGCCGCGACCTCGCCGCGCTCGGCATCCCGGGCATGGAGGATTACGCGGCGCAATATGCGCGCCGCATGGGCCTTGGCGAGATCCCGCATTTCGAAACGCTCTTGTCCTACAACCTCTTCCGCCTCGCCGCGATTCTGCAGGGCATCGCGGGGCGCGTGCGCGACGGGACGGCGACGAACGCCAACGCCGCCGCCATGGCCAAGGAGGTTCGCCCGTTGGCGGTGGCCGCCTGGGATTGGGCGCAGCGGGCGGGAGCGCGCTGAGCCACACTCGCGCAGAAGCGCGGAAGGCCGGCGCTCGCTAGCGCCGCTCGCTGAAGAAGGCGCGGAGCAGCGCTGCCGCCTCGCCCTCGCGGATGCCGCCATAAACCTCGGGCGCGTGGTGGCAGGTCGCCTGCTGGAAGAAGCGCACCCCGTGCTCCACCCCGCCGCCCTTGGGGTCCGGGGCGCCGAAATAGACGCGGCGGATGCGGGCGAACGAGATTGCCGCCGCGCACATGGTACAGGGTTCGAGGGTCACGTAGAGATCGCAGCCCGTGAGGCGCTCGTCGGCGAGCGCTTCGCAGGCGCGGCGGATGGCGAGCACCTCCGCATGGGCCGTGGGATCGTGGGCCTCGCGGGGGCGGTTGCCCGCGGCGGCGATCACCCTCCCGTCGCGCACGATCACGGCCCCGACCGGCACCTCGCCGCGGGTCGCCGCCGCGCGGGCTTCCGCGAGCGCCAGGCCCATGGGATCGGGCCTCCCCCGATCGGCGTTGTCGCTGGCGTTCCCCATGGTGCTCGCATCCCTCCCCTCCCTCTGCTATCAGGCCGCCATGACCGACAGCAACGACGACAAACCCGGCCGCCCGCCCCGCGGACGCTCCCCCCGCACCGGTGGGGATCGCCCCGCCCGCGGCCCCCGCAGCGAGGCCGGCGCCCGCTCGGGTGGAGACCGCCCCGCCCGCGGCCCGCGCCAAGAGGGCGGCGACCGCCCATTCCGCGGCAAGCGCGAGGAAGGCGCCCGCGGCAGCGAGCGGCCCTTCCGTGCCAAACGCGACGAGGGCGGGGCCCCCTCCCGCGGCGACCGCCCGTTCCGCGCCAAGCGTGACGAGGGCGCAGGCTCGACCTGGCGTCCGGAAGGCAAGCGCCAGGCCGGCCAGCCCTTCCGCGACCCCGATGCCGGCGATCGTCCGTTCCGCACGCGTGCGGGTGAGGACCGCCCCTTCCGGGCCCGCGCCGGCGACGAGCGGCCCCGCCGCCCCCGTCCCGAGGGTGATGCCGGTGAGCGGCCCCGCCGGCCGCGCCCCGAGGGCGACCGCCCGGCGCGCAGCGAGGACCGTCCGCCGCGTCCGACCCGCGCCAAGCCTGAGGCCGCGCCGCTTCCCGCCGAAGCGCGCCTCGTGAAGGAGGAGCCTACGGAGGAGCGGATCGCCAAGGTGATCGCCCGCGCGGGCGTGGCCTCGCGCCGCGACGTGGAAGCCATGATCGCCGAGGGCCGCGTCACGCTGAACGGCACCGTGCTCGACTCGCCCGCCGTGAATGTGGGCCCCGCCGACACGATCCTGGTGGACGGCGAGCCCCTGCCCGCCAAGGAGCGCACGCGGCTGTGGCTCTACCACAAGCCCCGCGGGCTCGTGACCACGGCCCGCGACCCGGAGGGGCGCCCGACCGTGTTCGACGCTCTGCCCGAGGAACTGCCCCGCGTGGTGGCGGTGGGCCGCCTCGACATCAACACCGAGGGGCTGCTGCTCCTCACCAACGACGGCGGCCTCGCCAAGGTGATCGCGCACCCCGAGACCGGCTGGCTCCGGCGCTATCGGGTGCGGGCCCATGGGGAGATCAACCAGGCCGACCTCGACGCGCTGCGCGACGGCATCACCATCGACGGGATCGAGTACGGCCCCATCGAGGCGCGGCTCGATCGCGTTCAGGGCGACAACGCCTGGATTACCCTCGGCCTGCGCGAGGGCAAGAACCGGGAGATCAAGCGGATCCTCGAGCATCTCGGCCTCGACGTGAACCGGCTGATCCGCCTCTCCTTCGGGCCCTTCCAGCTGGGCGATCTCGAAACCGGCCTCGTGGACGAGGTCCGCACCCGGGTGCTCAAAGATCAGCTCGGCGACGCGCTGGCCCAGCAGGCCGGCGTCGATTTCGAAAGCCCCGTGCGCGAGCCCATCGCCCCCTTCGGGACGAAGCCCCCGCAGGACGAGAGCGAGCGCCCGCGCCGCTCTCGCGACCGCGACGAGCGTCCCTCCCGGGGCCGGGACCGCGACGAGCGCAGCCCGCGCGGCCGTAGCCGCGACGAAGCCCCCGAGCGCCAGCGCCCCGATCCTCTGACACCGAAGCGCAGCGTGTGGCGCGCCGGCGAGGACGAGGATACCCCGCGCGCCCGCAAGGCCCCGCCGCGTCGGGGCGCCGACCCCCGGGCGGAGCGCACCGCCAGCGCCGCGCGCCAGCGGGAGCGGGTCGGCGAGATCCAGACCGAGGGCCGCAAGGTGCGGGTCGAGCGCCTCGTGGCCTCCCCCGAGGCCGAGCGCCCGGCCCCACGCCGGCGCGCGCCCGGCGCCGAGGATCGCCCCTACCGCTCCCGGAGCGAGGACCGTTTCGAGCGCCCCGCCCGCCGCAGGGACGATGACGCCCCCCGTCCCGCCCGGGCCCGGGGTGGCGACCGCGACGAGGGCGCCCGCCCGCCCCGCGCCCGCCCAGGCGACCGCGACGAGCGGCCCCGTCGGCCGCGCGAGGATGGCGATCGTCCCGCCCGCGCCCGCCGCGAGGACGGGGATCGGCCGCGCGCCCCGCGAGCGGCCGGCGACCGGCCCTTCCGGGCCCGCACGGACGAGCGTCCCGGCCGCGACGAGCGCCCACGGCGCGGCCCTCCCCGGGGCGATGCCCCCGGCCGTGGCAGCGACGACAGGCCGAGGCGCGGCCCTCCCCGGGGCGATGCTCCCGGTCGCGACGAGCGCCCCCGGCGCGGGCCCCCGCGCGGCGATGCGGCCGGCCGGGGCGATGACCGGCCTCGGCGCGGACCGCCGCGAGGCGATGGGCCGGGCCGGGGTGGACTCGGCGGGTTCAAGGGCGGTGGCTCCAAAGGGGGCCCACGAGGCGGGCCGCGCGGCGGCGCCAAGGGCGGCCCAGGGGGCGGACCCCGCGGCCGGCGGCCCTGATGCGGATCGTCGGCGGGCGGTTTCGCGGGCGGGCGCTCGCGGGGCCGAAATCGGACACCATCCGTCCGACCTCCGACCGCCTGCGCGAGACGATCTTCAACATCCTCGCTCATTCCTATGACGATGCGACCGAGGGCGCCCGCGTTCTCGACCTCTTTGCCGGCACCGGCGCCATGGGGCTGGAGGCGCTCTCGCGGGGCGCCGCCTTCGCGCTCTTCGTCGACGACGGCGCGCAGGCCCGCGGCCTCATCCGCGAGAACGTGGAAACCTTAGGGCTCGGCGGCGCGACGCGCCTGTTTCGCCGCGACGCCACCCGCATGGGCGAGGCCGCCCCGAACCCGCCCTTCTCGCTCGTCTTCTGCGACCCGCCCTACGGCAAGGACCTCGCCCCGAAAGCGCTCGCCTCCTGCGCACGGGGCGGCTGGCTCGTGCCCGACGCCCTCGTGGTGGTGGAAGAGGCGCAAGGCGTCGAAATCGCGCTGCCGGAGGGCTTCGCCGAGATCGAGCGGCGCGATTACGGGGAAACCAAGCTGGTGTTCTGGCGGTACGAGAGCTGAACTCCCCATCGGGACCAACGGCGCTTTTCTGCGAACAGGCAGAAGCAGCATCACCCCAGTTCACTACTCCCCTGAGTTGTGCAATCGTCGCACAAGCATCGAAGACTGCTCACGAGGTTTTCTAGAGATGGTCGGAACCGCGTCGCGGCCTAGCAGCGGAACGATACGCGAGAGCAGGCAAGCACCACGGCCTTGGTGGGAGGCGCTTCTGCCAGCGATCAGCTTTATGGATGTCGAAACAACGGGTCTCGGTGCAAGCGACAAGATCGTTTCGTTCGCCGCTATTCGTCTTAACTCCGCCAGCCTGGCGGAGGAGCGCTTAGACCTAGAACTGATGCATCTCGTCTTCGACCCTGGCCGCGAGAGCCACTGGAGAGCCGAGCAGGTTCATGGATACTCGGACTGGCTGCTTCGGCATCAGGAACGGTTTGATCAACACGCCGAGGCGATCTGGAAGTTCATCCACCGCGGCAACGTGATCGTTGCACACAATGCATCCTTCGATAGCCGTTTCGTTGGACGGGAACTCGTTTCGAGCGGCTGTCCACCTATCGCGCGCCCGCTCTATTGCACCATGGAGAGCTACCGCAATTTTGGGCTTGGAGGCAGCGCGTCGCTCGACGCGGTGTGCGGTCGCATGGGACTTCAACGGATTGGTAAACGGCACGGCGCGCTGGAGGATGACTGGCTCGCCATGAATATATATCTCGCGCACCAAGGATGCCGTTTGACGTTCGCCCTGCCGAATCATGTCGACCTCGCGCCGAAGAACCTGCGGGCTGTGCCGCCCGCGCCTAAAGGAAAACTGCCCCCGCGAGCGTGAACTCGGGCTAATCGTTCTGGAATCAGACTTGGGCCCAAGCCTGCCGCACCGGCCAGCTACCGCCGCCCGAACAGGCGCTCGATGTCGGCGAGCTTCAGCTCCACGTAGGTGGGCCGGCCGTGGTTGCATTGGCCCGAGAGCGGTGTCGCCTCCATCTCGCGCAAAAGCGCGTTCATCTCCTCGGGCTTGAGGCGGCGGCCGGAGCGGACGGAGCCGTGGCAGGCCATGCGGGAGAGCACGGCATCGAGGCGCTCTTCCACGGCTCCCGCGCCCGAGCCCCATTCGGCCAGCGCATCGGCGATATCCTGCACCAGCGCCTTGATGCGCCCGCCCGCCAAGGCCGAGGGGACTTCCCGGACCAGCAGCGCGCCGGGGCCGAAATCTTCCACGGTAAGACCGAGCGAGGCGAGCGTGTCGGCCTCCGCCAGCACCCGGTCGGCTTCGACCGGATCGAGTTCCACGACCTCGGGGATGAGCAGCAATTGGCGGGCGATGCCGGCGGCGGCGCGCTCGCGCTTCAGGCGCTCGTAGACGAGACGTTCGTGCGCCGCATGCTGATCGACGATGACGATGCCGTCGGCGGTCTGCGCCACGATGTAGTTCTCGTGGATCTGCGCCCGCGCGGCGCCGAGCGGAGCCGCCACATCCTCGGCCAGGGGGACGCCGGCGCGGGCATCGGCGGAAGGGTCGGCGAGGGCCGCGAACGCCGCCTGCGCGGCCTCGCCGAAGCCGCCCGGCGGCGCGGGATCGAGGGGCGCCTGCCAGCCCGCGAAGGCGGGTGCGGGGCGATAGAGGTTGCGGCTGCCGCGGCCGGTCCAGGCGGGCGCCGCCTGCGGGCGCAGCGCATCGAGGGTGCGGGCGCCGCCGGTGGTCGCGGCGCGAAACCCTGAGCGCGTGATCGCCTCTTTCAACGCCGCGACCACGAGGCTGCGCACAAGCGCCGGATCGCGAAACCGCACCTCAGTTTTCGCCGGATGCACGTTCACGTCCACCTGGCGCGGATCGAGATCGAGGCGCAGCGCCAGAACGGGGTGGCGGTCGGAGGGCATTACGTCGGCATAGGCGCCGCGCACGGCGCCGAGCAGCAGCTTGTCGCGCACGGGCCGGCCATTCACCACGAAATGCACATGGGTCGAGGCGCCGCGATGGAAGGTCGGAAGGCCGGCAAAACCCTCGACCGTGATCCCATCCCGCATCACGCCGATCGCGACCGCGTTGTCGCCGAATTCGGGCCCGAGCACCCGCGCGAGGCGGCGCAGGAAACCGTGCTCGCCCTCCGCCTCCGGCGCGAAGGTCACGAGCGTGAGATGCTCGCCCGCCAGCGTGAAGCGGATATGCGGGTTCGCGATGGCGAGCCGCCGCACGATCTCGGCCACGGCCTGGGCCTCGGCGCGGTCGCTTTTGAGAAACTTCAACCGCGCGGGCGTCGCGGCGAAGAGGTCCGTGACCTCGATGCGCGTGCCGGGTTGCGCGGGCGCCGGGCGCACCGGGCCCTTCACGCCGGCCTCGACCAGGATGGCGGAGCCCGTCTCGGCGTCCTTCGCTCGCGTGGTGATCGCGAGCCGCGCCACGGCGCCGATGGAGGGCAGCGCCTCGCCGCGAAAGCCGAGGGTCCCGATGGCGAAGAGATCGCCCTCCGGCAGTTTCGAGGTGGCGTGGCGCTCGACCGCAAGGGCGAGGTCGTCGGGGCTCATGCCGTGCCCGTCGTCGACGACGCGGATGAGCCGGCGTCCGCCGGCTTCCACCGTGACCTCGATCGCAGTGGCGCCCGCATCAATGGCGTTCTCGACCAGTTCCTTCACGGCCGCGGCCGGGCGCTCCACCACCTCGCCCGCGGCGATGCGGTCGACGAGAATGGGATCGAGGCGGCGGACATGGGTCATGCCCCGAGCGCTCCCAAGGGTGCTGGTACCGGATCGAGACGGCGGACATGGGTCATGGCGGAAATATAGGGCCCGGCCACGTCGGATGCACCATCCGCCTCAAGCGTCGAAGATGTCGACCCGAAAGGCCTCGCGGTAGGCGCGGCGGCCCTCGGGCGTGACGTCGAGGGCGCGCGTGCCCGCGCTCTTGCGGATCCAGCCGCGCTCCAGCCCGTGGCTGCACAGCGCCCGGCCGAGGCGCCCCGCGAGATGCGGGCGGCGCTCGCTCCAATCGAGGCAGGGGCGGCAGAGCGGCACGGCCCGGGCGCGACCCGACGCCGGCGCGAGGGCGAGCCCGAGCGCGCCTAGGCTCAGGACTCATTGATTGAGGTAGAAGGTGACGGCTGCTGCGATGCAGATGGCTGAGAAGAAGGTGTGGGCGCAGCGGTCGTAGCGGGTAGCGACACGCCGCCAGTCCTTCAGGCGAGCGAACATGTTCTCG
>DASZAZ010000024.1:0-14617 GCA_035944635.1 Microvirga sp. | reverse complement strand
GCGGCGATCGTCGTGGTGGCGACGGTGATCCACGCTCTGCAGATTGAGGGCGCGATGGAGCCAGTCTCCAAGTGGATGTTGTGCATGGCCGTTGTGACCGTGACGGGCGTAGCGCTGCTGGACCTGTGGGTTATGAGGCCGCTTCGAGCGCACCGCGCACGCGCGTCGCAGCAGGCCGGCAAGTGAGCATTGCCGAATCCCAGCGCCGATTGAGAAGCCACGTGGACTAAGGGCGGCCGCGTTGCGGGCTGCCCCCTTGCATACTTGGTTGGGCTGCCTTTTGGCCTCAACGTGAAGGGTTGTAAGCAGAAGCGGGCGCGAAAGCTGAACGCGATGTCGTGGCCGAAAGCGGTCCGGCAGCTTCCGCTAGTAGAAGCAGACCTTCAGCACGACCAGTCCAAGGTCCCAAGTTGCCCCTTAACCGGACCGGCTTCGCACCTGCAAATCAGCTTGCATCCTCCTGCAGAGAGGCGTCCAATCCCGAGCAGTTGCTCGAGGAGGTCGCCGATGTCCCGCTTCGCCTGCACCCCACTTGCCCCGCTCCCCCGCCGCACCTTCCTGGCCGCTCTTGGTGCTGCGGCACTCGCCCCCCTCGCGGCGCGGGCAGCCGATGAGCCACGGGTCAGCGACCTTGTCGATGCTACCGGGCAAGCAACGGAGGCAGCACGAGCACTCGCCGGACGGACTATAACCCTGCGGGGGTACCTCGATCTCGCAGCGGACGTCCGCAGCCTGGCGCTCACAGAGACGCCGTCTGGGCCGTGTGGCCTGTGCGGACTGTCGCACAATGCCGGCCCGGCTCTGTTGGTCGATGTTGCCGGACCTGTCCCAGCGTTTGCTGCACAGCAGATCGTCGCAGTGTCAGGACGGCTCGACGTCGCAAACGATGGAGCTGTGCGCCTTACCAACGCTGCCGTAGCGGCTTGAGGGTGGGAGGTCTGCATGAACTCTCGCCTTCGAAGCGCTGTCCTCGCACTGGTCCTGCTTGGGTCTGGGACCGCCCTCGCACAGCCCGCTGACCTCATCCTGCGGAATGGGCGTATCCACACAGTCGACGCGGCCTCGCGCACCGTCCAGGCAGTCGCGATCCGGGATGGCCGCTTCATCGCGGTCGGCACCGATGAGGAGGTAAGGGCCGCAGGCGGCCCGGCGACGCAGGTCGTGGACCTAGCAGGACGCACTGCTGTCCCTGGGCTCATCGACAACCACCTCCACCAGATCCTGATGGCGATCACGTCGGCGAACGTGAAGCTCATCGAGGCCCGCTCTATCGCCGATGTGCAGCGCGCCATCCGCGAGCGGGCGCAAGCGACCCCTCCTGGACAGTGGGTGGTGGCCTTCAACGGCTGGCACGAGAGCCTGCTCGCGGAAGGCCGTATGCCGACGCGACAGGAGATCGATGAGGCAACCCGCGATCACCCGGTCCTGATCCCCCGTGGTGGCCACGTCGTGACAGCGAACACCCGTGCGCTGGAAGCGGCTGGCATCACCCGCGACACACCAAATCCGCCCGGCGGCGTTATCGTGCGCGATACCGCCACCGGCGAAGCCACTGGCGTCCTGCTCCAGAATGCCGCCAACCTCGTCCGGCGCGTGGCTCCGCCCCCGCCGCCCCCGGCCGAGCAGGCCCGCCTCCTTGAGGCGACGATGCGCGAGCTCAATAGCTACGGCATCACAAGCGTCATCGAGCCTGGGATCGACGAGCGCAGCATCGCGGTCTACCGCTCGGTGCGTGACGCAGGTCGCATGACGGTGCGCACGGACATCCTCTACCGCGCCATGCGGCTGGACGAGGTGCGGAAAGGCATTGCAGCCCTCCAGGCCGAGCGCGGCGACGATTGGCTGCGCTTTGTGGGCATCAAGTTCCCGCTCGACGGTGGCGTCGAGGGTGGGCGTATGAGCGAACCCTACCGCCTTGTGCCTGGTGAGCAGAACGACCCAGCCTACCGAGGCGTGCTCCTCCTGCCGCCTGGGGGTGAACCCGAGTACGTGGATGGGCTAAAGGCCGTGGCCGAAGCCGGCCTGCAGGCTCAAACCCATGCGGTGGGTGACGAGACCATCGACCTCATCGTGCGTGCTTACGGCCGTGTTGCCAAGGAGACACGGCCGGTTCGGGACCTACGCTGGGCCATCATGCACATCTTCCTGCCCTCCGATGCGGCTCTTGCCGGCATGCGGGAGATCGGCATCGCGGCCACAGCCCAGAACCATCCGGTCCTACTTGGCCACAACCAGCGCCGCTGGTGGGGCGACGAGCGCGCCGCTTACGCGATCCCCATCCGCAAGATGCTGGAGGCGGGCGTGCTCACGGGCGGCGGGACGGACGGACCTGTTGTCCCTGTCGATCCCTTTCTGTCGCTGTGGTGGATGACGACGCGAGGCACGCTCAACGGCTACACGCTTGGGCCCGAGCACGCGATCTCTCCCGCCGATGCGCTGCGCCTCTACACGATCGCGAATGCCCGCATCATGGGAGTGGAGGGCGAGCGTGGGTCGATTGAGGTTGGCAAGCTGGCTGACCTGGCGGTCCTGTCGCAGGACATCTTGGCGGTAGCGCCAGACGAGATCCGGCGGACACGGGCACTGATGACCCTGATTGGTGGACGCGAGGTCTTCCGCACAGGACTGTAGGACATCACGTATGGCGTGCGAGCGGGCGCTCGGAGGAGTTCTAAGCGACAGGAGCGTATGGTTGGTAGCCGCGGCAGAGCCAGTATTTCGCTGGCGAGCGAAGCACACCTTAGGAGGATCCTGAGAGTTGCGGCCCTGACAGGTGCAAAGCTGCTACCCGCCTAACACACGCCTCCGCCGAGGAGCAGCCGCTGCCACTTGTCGAGCGTGACCCCTTGGTCGGCTCTTGGGTAAAAGGTTTCCGAACACGGGGAGATCCGTGACCGGACGACTCCACGTCCTCCTTGGCCGGTACGGCGCTGCGGTGCCGTGGGACAATCTATGAACTATCCCTTCGGAGTACGCCCATGACGTCCCCTGCCCAGCGCCCCTACACGGGCGTCTTCCCAGTTGCGCCTACCCCATTCCTACAGAATGGCGACCTTGATCTCGAGGGCATGCGCCGGGTGCTCGACTGCATGATCGACCAAGGCGTGGACGGCATCTGCATCTTGGCAAACTATTCTGAGCAGTTCCTGCTGACGGACGAAGAGCGTGAGACCCTCACGGACTTGTGCCTGTCGCAGGTCGCCGGCCGTGTTCCGGTGATCGTCACCACGAGCCATTTCTCCACCCGCATCGCCGCCGAACGCGCTGCCCAAGCCGCCAAGGCTGGGGCGAGCCTGCTGATGCTCATGCCGCCCTACCACGGCACCGGGCTGCGGGCGGACGAGCGGGGCATGATCGAGCACTTCGCCCGGGTCGCGGAAGCAGGCGGGATCCCGATCATGGTGCAGGATGCCCCCTTGAGCGGCGTTGCTCTCTCAGTGCCGTTCCTGGTTCGCCTCGCGAAGGAGGTGCCGCTAGTGCGTTACTTCAAGATCGAGATGCCTGGCACGGCCGCGAAGCTGCGGGGGCTCATCGAGGCAGGCGGTGATCTCATCGAGGGGCCATTCGATGGTGAGGAGTCGATTACGCTCATGGCCGACCTCGATGCAGGCGCGACCGGCACCATGTCGAGCGCTCTCCTGCCCGACCTCATCAAGCCTGTGGTCGAGCACCACCGGGCCGGACGGCGCAAGGAGGCTGCGGAGCACTATGCCCGCATTCTACCCCTCATCAACTACGAGAACCGCCAGTGTGGTCTGCGGGCGGCAAAGACCGTAATGGCAGCAGGGGGCGTGATCCGAAGCGATGCGGTGCGCCACCCACTCGAGCCGCTCCATCCCGCTACCCGAGATGGCCTTCTAGAGATTGCCCACGAGCTGAACCCGCTCGCGCTGCGGTGGGGGCGGTAAAGGATGCCACGAGTTGATCCCTGGTAGGTGACACAAGCGCGACCGCCCCTTGTGGCCGGCAGCGGAATGGCGGCTATCGAGCCAGAAGTTATGGAAAGCAACCATTGGCTCGAGCTGAATGCTGCGAAGCGATTTCGACCCGTCACGTTCGCTGAGATCTGACCGGAGCGTGCTAGCAGCGGACGTCGAATGAGGCGGTGGTCGACTGCAGGTTGCGGGGCGCCGCCGGAATGTGCGCGCCGATACACTGCTGGTTCGTACAGGGGAGAGATTGGTATCTCTCCCCTGTAGACCCTGTCAGCCCCGCTTGGGCGGAGAGGCGGGCCAGCTCTTGATGAGCGTGTCGTAGTCGATCGTCTCGCCCTTCGGCTTCTCGTTGGCGAGCTTGCGCTGGGGCGCGGCGCCGCCCGCGGCCTCGGCCTTCTTGAACCATTCCTCCGCGGAGGTCTTGGGGTTCATCTTCGGGCCGCACTCGCCCTGCACGTTGGCGCGCTCGAGTCGCGTCAGCACCTCGTCCTGCGCGGCCGCGAGCGAATCCATCGCCTGCTGCGGGGTCTTGGCGCCCGATGACGCGTCGCCGATGTTCTGCCACCAGAGCTGGGCCATCTTCGGATAATCCGGGATGTTGTTGCCCGTGGGCGACCACTGCACGCGCGCGGGCGAGCGGTAGAACTCCACGAGGCCACCGAGCTGGGGCGCCCGGTCGGTCATGGACTGGTGCCAGATGTCGCTCTCGCGGATGAAGGTGAGGCCCACATGGCTCTTCTTCAGCGAAACGCTCTTCGAGGTCACGAACTGGGCGTAGAGCCAGGCCGCCTTGCGGCGCTCGAGGGGCGTCGACTTCAAGAGCGTCCACGAGCCCACGTCCTGATAGCCGAGCTTCATGCCCTCCTTCCAGTAGGCCCCCTTCGGCGAGGGCGCCATGCGCCATTTCGGCTTGCCGTCGGCGTTCACCACCGGCAGGCCGGGCTTCACCATGTCGGCCGTGAAGGCGGTGTACCAGAACATCTGCTGCGCGACGTTGCCTTGCGCCGGCACCGGCCCGGACTCCGAGAAGTTCATGCCGTTCGCCTGGGGGGGGGCGTACTTCTTGAGCCAGTCGATGTACTTGGTGATCGAGTACACCGCCGCCGGGCCGTTGGTGTCACCGCCGCGGTCGACCGACGAGCCCACGGGCCGGCAGCCCTCCATGCGCACGCCCCACTCGTCGACTGGCAGGCCGTTCGGCAGGCCCTTGTCGCCGTTGCCCGCCATGGAGAGCCAGGCGTCGGTGAAGCGCCAGCCGAGCGAGGGGTCCTTCTTGCCGTAGTCCATGTGGCCGTAGACCTTGACGCCGTCGATCTCCTTCACGTCGTTGGTGAAGAACTCCGCGATGTCCTCATAGGCCGACCAGTTCACAGGCACGCCAAGGTCGTAGCCGTACTTGGCCTTGAACTTCTCCTTCAGGTCCGGCCGCTGGAACCAGTCGTAGCGGAACCAGTACAGGTTCGCGAATTGCTGGTCGGGGAGCTGGTAGAGCTTCTTGTCGGGCCCCGTGGTGAAGGACAGGCCGATGAAGTCCTGCAGGTCGAGCGTCGGGCTCGTGACGTCCTTGCCCTCGCCGGCCATGAAGTCGGAGAGCGCGATCGCCTGCTTGTAGCGGAAGTGGGTGCCGATGAGGTCGGAGTCGTTGACCCAGGCATCGTAGACGTTGCGGCCCGACTGCATCTGGGTCTGGATCTTCTCCACCACGTCGCCCTCTTGGATAAGGTCGTGGGTGAGCTTGATGCCGGTGATCTCCGAGAACGCCTTGGCGAGGGTCTTGGCCTCGTATTCGTGGGTCGTGATCGTCTCGGAGACCACGTTGATCTCCATGCCCGCGAACGGCTTCGCGGCGTTCACGAACCACTCCATCTCCTTGAGCTGCTCCTCCCTGGAGAGCGTCGAGGGCTGGAACTCGCTGTCGATCCAGCGCCGGGCCTCATCCATCCCTGCGAAGGCCCCGGTCGCCAGCACCATCGCGGCGGCGCTGGCGGAGATGAGCAGGGTCATATGCCGTTTCGGCGATCTCATGGTGTCCTCCCGTTAAGACCGGCTTTCCGCCGGCGATCCCTTCGGCCCGTCGGGCCGGAAGAGCGGTTGAGGCCTTGCCCTCACACGAAGCGGAACACTGCCGCCGCGTAGAGAAGGGAAAGGCCGAGCGCGGGCCAGAGGTCCGGGCCGACGAGCCCGAGCCAGGCGAGATGGATGAAGGCGGAGCCGAGGAGCGAGACGAAGAGCCGGTCGCCGCGCGTCGTCGCGATGCGCAGCACCCCGACCTGTTCGGTCTCCGGGCGCCAGACGGCGAGCAGGGTCATCACGAGCAAGAGCGACGCGATGACTGCGAAGAAGACACCGGTCTGCCAGGTCCAGGCCATCCAGGCGAGATCAGGCATGCGAACCTCCAATAAACCCTCCCTCCTCCGCGGGGGAGGGTGGCGCGGCCGCTAGGCCCGGTCGGGAGAGGGGCCGTGCACGCGAGGACCGCCCCTCTCCGGCAGAGGGGGGAGGGCTGAGATCGTGGGTCATCACACCCTCCCCAGGGCGAAGCCCTTGGCGATGTAGTTCCTCACAAACCAGATCACGAGCGCGCCCGGCACGATGGTGAGCACGCCGGCGGCTGCGAGCAGGCCCCAGTCCATGCCGGAGGCCGAGACCGTGCGGGTCATGGTAGCCGCGATGGGCTTGGCGTTGACGGTCGTGAGCGTGCGGGCGAGCAGCAGCTCGACCCAGGAGAACATGAAGCAGAAGAACGCCGCGACACCGATCCCGGATGCGATCAGCGGCATGAAGATCTTAACGAAGAAGTGCGGCAGGGAATAGCCGTCGATCGCCGCGGTCTCGTCGATCTCCCGCGGCACGCCCGACATAAAGCCTTCGAGAATCCACACCGCGAGCGGCACGTTGAACAGGCAATGCGCTAGCGCCACGGCCCAGGGCGTGTCGAAGAGGCCGATCGCGGAATAGAGGTTGAAGAAGGGCAGCGCGAACACGGCCGGCGGCGCCATGCGGTTTGAGAGCAGCCAGAAGAACAGGTGCTTGTCGCCGATGAAGCGGTAACGCGAGAACGCATAAGCCGCGGGCAGCGCCAGCGCGATCGACAGCACCGTGTTGATGAGCACGTAGGTGAGCGAGTTGATGTAGCCGCTGTACCAGCTCGAATCAGTGAAGATCTTGATGTAGTTGTCGAACGTGATGGTGCGCGGCCACAGGGTCAGGGTCGTCGATATCTCTGTGTTGGTCTTCAGGCTCATATTCACGAGCCAGTAGATCGGCAGCATCAGGAACACGAGGTAGAGCGTCATCACGACGGCGCGCCCGTTGATCCAAGGCGTGGCGACGGCCCGGTTGGCGGAAGCCGGCGCCATCGTACCCGTGCTGTCTGCGACGGCGGTGCCGCTCATGCCTCGACCCTCGGATCGTCTTCGGTCAAGACGCGGCTCATGCCGGTGCGCTCTCCTCGGTTCTCCACACTGAGGCCCCTCATGCCTCAACCCTCCGCTCGTCCGCGTCGACGTTGGTCATGACGGTGTAGAACACCCAGCACAGGGCCAAGATGATGAGGTTGTAGACGAGCGACAGGGCAGCCGCCTTGCCGAGGTCGAACTGGCCGAGCGCGATCTTCACGAGATCGATCGACAGGAAGGTGGTGGAATTGCCAGGGCCGCCGCCGGTGAGCACGAAGGGCTCGGTGTAGATCATGAACGAATCCATGAACCGCAGCAGGACCGCGATGAGGAGCACGCGGCGCATCTTCGGGAGCTGGATGGTGCGGAACACTGCCCAGCGCGAAGCGCCGTCGATGCGCGCGGCCTGGTAATAGGCGTCCGGAATGGATTTGAGGCCGGCATAGCACAGGAGTGCGACGAGGCTCGTCCAGTGCCACACGTCCATGAGGATGATCGTGACCCAGGCGTCCAGGCTGTCGCCGGAATAGTTGTAGTCGATGCCGGTCCGGTTCACGGCCCAGCCGAGCAGGCCGATGTCGGAGCGGGCGAAGACCTGCCAGATCGTGCCGACCACGTTCCACGGGATCAGGAGCGGCAGCGCCATCAGCACGAGGCAGAGCGCCACGGTCCACCCCTCCCGCGGCATCGACAGCGCGACGAGAATGCCGAGCGGCACCTGGATTGCGAGGATGATGGCCGAGAACAGTAGGTTGCGCCACAGGGCCTCGAAGAAGCGGCCGCCGAGCTCCTTCGACGGGTCGAGCAGGTCCTGGAACCAGCCGACGCCGTTCCAGAAGAACTGGTTATTCCCAAAGGTGTCCTGGACCGAGTAGTTCACTACCGTCATCAGCGGCAGGATCGCCGAGAAGGCCACGACCGCGAAGACCGGCAGGACCAGGAGCCAGGCACGGTTGTTGAGCGGCTTGTTCATGACGCGCTCCCGCCACGGCCGCACCCGGCGAAGCGCATCATCGGGCTGCCTCCCCGGCGACGATGTGGCCGTCGGCGTAGATGTGGATGTGGTGCGGATCGAGGACGAGGGAGGCCTCCTCGCCGATCAGATCCAGGGCCTCGGGCACGCTCGCCGCGAGCGGACGCCCCGCCATCTCGACCCGGGCGATGCGCGCGCGACCGATGTCATCGACCCTACGCACCCGCACCGGCAGGCCCGTACCGCCGGGGGCGAGGCGGACGAATTCCGGCCGGATGCCGAGCTCGATGCGCTGGCCCTGCGGCAGCGCGGGATAGGCGTGCTCCAGCGCGATCGCCTGGCCTTCCACGAAGGCCGTGCGGCCCTCGACCCAGGCGGGCAGCACGTTCATGCCGGGGGAGCCGATGAAATGGCCGACGAAGGTGTGGGCCGGGCGCGCGAAGAGCTCCTCCGGCGTGCCGGTCTGGACCACCGCGCCGTCGTGCATGACCACGACCTTGTCCGCGAAGGTGAGCGCCTCAGTCTGGTCGTGCGTCACGTAGATCATCGTGAGGTCGAGCGTCCGGTGCAGCTCCTTCAGGGTCGAGCGGAGCTGCCACTTCAAATGCGGGTCGATGACGGTGAGCGGCTCGTCGAACAGGATCGCGGCCACGTCCGGGCGCACGAGGCCGCGGCCGAGGGAGATCTTCTGCTTCATGTCTGCGGTGAGATTGCGGGCCTTGCGGCCGAGCACGGGGTTCAGGCCGAGGAGGGCTGCGATCTCCTCCACGCGCCGCGCCGTGGTCTCGCGCGGAACGCCGCGGTTCTTCAGCGGAAAGGCGAGGTTCTCGCGCACCGTCATGGTGTCGTAGACGACCGGGAACTGGAACACTTGCGCGATGTTGCGCGCTTCGGTGGGCAGGTCCGTCACGTCGCGCTCGTCGAACAGGATGCGCCCGCGCGTCGGGCGCACCAATCCTGAGATGATGTTGAGAAGCGTGGTCTTGCCGCAGCCACTGGGCCCGAGCAACGCATAGGCGCCGCCCTGGCTCCAGACGTGGTGGACCTCCTTGAGAGCGTAATCCTGCGGGCCCTGCGGATCGGGCCGGTAGGAATGGGCAAGGCGGTCGAGGCTGATGCGGGCCAAGGCGGCGTCCTCAAGCGGCCTGGGCCAGGGGCGGAGCGGCCATCGCTCCGCCCTGGTCGAACAGGAACACGCGCGCGGGGTCGAGATGGGCGACGATTCGTGTGCCGGGCTCCAAGCGCCGCACGCCGGGCACGAGCGCCACGAAGCGGTGACGGCCGACATCGAGATGGACGAAGCTCTCGGAGCCCGCGATCTCCGACACCGACACGGTGGCGGGCAGCGCGATCGCCTCGGGGCTGAGCGGATCGAGGCTTAAGTGGTGCGCCCGGAAGCCGACCGTATAGGTGCCGTCGGGGGCGCTCGCGAAGGCGCCCCCGGCCCGGGCCTCGCCCCCGGTGCTCAAGGACACCGTCCCCCCGCGCTTGGTCGCCTGCAGGGTGTTGAGCGGCGGATCGGAGAAGACCTGCGCCGAGATGAGATCCTGGGGCCGGCGGTAGACCTGCGGGGTTGGGCCGAATTGCGTCACGCGTCCTTGCGAAAGAGTCGCGGTGTTGCCGCCGAGCAGCAGCGCCTCCTGGGGCTCGGTGGTGGCGTAGACAAAGATTGCGCCAGAGGCCGCGAAGATGCGGGGCAGTTCCTCCCGCAATTCCTCGCGGAGCTTGTAGTCGAGATTGGCGAGCGGCTCATCGAGCAGCACGAGATCGGCGCGCTTCACCAGGGCGCGTGCGATGGCGGTGCGCTGCTGCTGGCCGCCTGAGAGGTTCAGGGGCTTGCGGTCGAGATAGGGACCGAGCTTCAAGAGATCGACAGCCTCCCGGACGCGCGCCTCGATCTCCGCCCGCTTCAGGCCGGCCACGCGCAGCGGCGAGGCGATGTTCTCGTAGACTGACAAGGACGGATAGTTGATGAATTGCTGGTAGACCATCGCGACCGAGCGACGCTGCACCGGCACGCCTGTGACGTCCTGGCCACCGAGCACGATGCGACCGGAAGTCGGCGCGTCGAGGCCCGCCATGAGGCGCATCAGCGACGTCTTGCCCGACAGAGTCGGTCCGAGCAGCACGTTGAGGGAGCCGCGCTCCAGGGTCAGGCTCACGTCGCGGATGTGGTGCTCCGCCCCGACCGCCTTGCCGACGTGGTCCAACTCTAGCTTCACGCATCCTCCTCCCAGGCTGCCTGTGGCCTGAGGAGCGGATGCGTACCGGGTCTCTGTAACCCGATCCGGCAGCCAGCCCTCGGGCCGGCCCCTATCCCTCCCAGGTGCCCGATTCCGTGCCCCGCACTTCTGGTTTGGGGAGGCTAGGCCAGCTTATCTATGCTGACAAGCGCTTCACTTGGCTTGAGAGGAGATCCAGAGGACATCCGCATGATCAAGCGTACAAGGGAAATCGGCCATTGTGCAGAGCGGGAGCTGTTGATGGTCATCTCAGTGCAGTGCACACGATTCATCCGTTCGGCATAGGGTGTACACATAGGACGGCTCCTTCGGGTCGAAACGCGCCTTGTCTCATTGTCAATAATGACATCCAGGCCCATCGGGCGACGTCGAACGGCGGGCTGATCGAATGTCCGGTTTTTGGGAGCGGTATCAAGCGCGCAGAACCGCCGAGATGGGCGCAAAGATGCCGGGTGGCATGAACTGGCCGAGAGCGGTCTGGCAGCTTTCGGCACCGATACGGCCCAAGCTGACGTGCAGTGCGAAAGCAGAACAGCCAAGGTGCAAGTTACCCCAATCCGCACTCTCTGGAGTGGCCAAAGCAGGGGGCCGTCCCCACTCACTCGAAGCAACCTCCCTCTAGCTTGGCTCACCTCAGCATGCCTCATGTTCCCGAATGGTGAGGTATCATGCATGATGGGAGCCTATCCGAGGGCTGGTGGTGAACCTTCTCGAACGTCGATCATCGCTCGAGGTCCTAGAGCAATGCGCGCAAGACCTGCACGCTGGCGAGGGTCGGATCGCCCTTGTAGGCGGCGAGGCGGGGCTCGGAAAAACGTCTCTCGTTGAGCAATTCGCTTCGGCCTACTCCCGGCGAGGTCGCGTGTTCTGGGGGCGATGCGATCCACTCCACACGGCAGCCCCTTTAGCCCCTTTCTACGATGTTGCCGAGCAGATCGGGGATCGCGCACGAGCATTCGTGGAGGAGCGAGCAGGCTCCGGCCATATTGCACCGCGGCTTATCGAAGAGCTGCAGCGAGCTGCTCCTGCAGTCGTTGTGCTCGAGGATCTGCATTGGGCTGACGAGGCCACCCTGGACGTCATCAAGTATCTTGCTCGCCGGCCTAGCGCTGCTGAGTTGTTGATCATTCTCACCTTCCGCGACGACGAGCTTGCCCCACATCATCCCCTGCGCAGCCTGCTCGCGGTTTTGGCGACGTGCCGTATGGTACGCCGGGTACCTCTCCGGCCTTTGTCGCTCGAGGCTGTACGAGAGCTGATCGGCGCAGGCCAGTTAGACGCCGGCGCAGTACACCAGCGAACCGGCGGCAATCCGTTCCTCGTCACGGAGCTCCTCGCATCGAAGGAGCCCGACCGCGTTCCCGAGGCGGTTCGAGACATCGTCCTTCAGCGTGCGGGAGGGCTCCCAGCTACAGCGCGTCGCGTCCTCGAAACGGCGGCTGTCATTGGGCCCCGCGCCGACGCTGGCCTCTTGTGGAAGATTGTGGGTGAGGATGCGGCTGAGACGGACGCCTGCATCGACGCGGGCCTTCTACGCGTCGAAGGCAGCAGCCTCATCACGCGGCACGAACTCACCCGGCAGGCAGTCCTCGACTCTATCGCACCTCCAAGGCGCGCGATGCTGCACGCTCGTGTGCTCAAGGTATTGCAAGAGGAGGTCGACACCGACGCGAGCTTGCTTGCCCATCACGCGGAAGAGGCGGGTAACGCGGAGGCCGTGCGACGTCATGCGCCAGTGGCGGCCCAACGGGCTCGCGCCCTTGGCTCTCATCGTGAGGCAGCCCAGCAGTTCGCTCGCGCTCTGCGACACATGAAGCCCCAAGCGACAGAAGAGCGAGCGCTGCTTCTCGAAGCCATAGCAGAGGAGTGGGCGCTCCTTGATCAGCAGGGGAAAGCCGCCGAGGCGCGCCGCGAAGCAGCGAACATCTGGCGTGAGCTCGGTAATGCGCGCAAGGAGGGCGAGAACCTCGCTGTGCTGGCATGGCCGCTGGTGCGATCTGGCCAGAACATTCAGGCCGATGAGAGCTGCGCACAAGCAGTCAGGCTCCTGGAAAGCTTCGGCCCGAGCCGCGAACTCGCCTCCGCACTGCGCATGCAAGCGCACCTGCGAATGCTCGACCGAGACAAAGATGCGGCGATTGCATTGGGTGGCAAGGCGATCGCTATGGCAGAAGCGGTGGATGATCCAGAGACGATGGCTGCCGCCAACATGGTCGTGGGCTCGGCCATGCTCGTCACCGACGATCAAGGTGGCCGTGCTTATCTCGACCGTTGCATCGCTCTGGCCGAGGAGCACGGCTTCGATGGCATGGTCGCGCTTGCATACCTTAACATCGGCTCTTCTTATGGCGAGCAGTACCGGCTGGAAGAGGCCGAACAGTTCCTGCGACGCGGACTGGCCTATGCGAGCGAGCGCGATCTCGATCATGCCGGGCACTACATCTCAGCCTGGCTGGCGCTCGTCTGCGTCTATCAGGGCCGTTGGTCGGACGCTGCCGACCTTGCCAGTGAAGTCCTAAAAGCAGCTGACCTCGCTGTGGTCAGCCGCATCATGGCTCTCGTCGCACTCGGGAAGCTCCGCGCCCGCCGTGGCGACCCGGGCGCTTGGACAGCACTCGATGAGGCTCTGGCCCTCGCCAGCTCGACTGGGACCCTGCAGCGGCTAGCGCCGGTCCGCGCGGCTCGGGCCGAGGCTGCGTTTCTTGGAGGAGACAGGCTGCGTGTGCAGATCGAGGCAGACGCTGCGTGGGAGCTCGCGACTCGACACCGTCACCCGTGGCATACGGGTGAGTTCGCGTTCTGGCGGCAACAGGCTGGGGCCGAGGCGCCCTATCCCTCCTGGATTGCTCCTCCGTACCTGCTTCAACTCGAGGGCAAGTGGAGGGAGGCAGCGCTCGCCTGGGCGCAGCTCGGCTGCCCCTACGAGCAGGCCCGAGCCCTTTCGGCTGGCGATGAGGCCAGCTGCCGAGAGGCACTCATGATCTATGATCGGCTCGGCGCCCGGCCAGCTGCCGATGCCCTACGGCAGCGGCTGAGGAGCGAGGGTTCCGCGCATGTACCGCGCGGTCCACGATCTGCCACCCGGAGGAACCCGCTGGGTCTGACACCGCGCCAGGCTGAGATCCTGTCGCTGCTGCAGGAGGGTCTCACGAATGCGCGAATTGCGCGCCGCCTCCAGATCTCGATGAAGACGGTCGACCATCACGTGTCGGCCGTTCTGGGAAAGCTGGGGGTGTCGTCACGCTCTGAGGTCGCCCAATTTAGGAGCGACTCCGGTGGTGAAACGTAGGGAGGAGAACAGGCTAATCTGGGGAGGTGCTCCCGATGTGCCGGGTTGGCAGCTGAGCGATTCTCAGCGGGTAGCCAGAGAGGCTCATTGAGGGAGAAGAGACGATGACCCGGTATCTTGTCGAGCGCACCTTCACCGATGGTCTTGGCTTGCTGGCCGATGCCTCTGGAGCGCAAGTCTGCAGTTCTGTCATTGGCGTCAACAGTCAGGAGCAGGTTACCTGGGTGCACTCCTATGTGACGCCGGACAAGACCAAGACGTTCTGCATCTACGACGCGCCCTCGCCGGAGGCCATCCGCAGAGTGGCCGAACGAAACAACCTTCCGGTCGGCCGGATCACCGAGGTGCGGGTGCTTGATCCCTACTTCCACCACTGATGGCAGGCGGTCTCCGCTGCGGCCCGTGGCGGTGGCAGCCTCAAACTTCGTCTCGGCGCGAGGCAACCCGCTGAGGGCCGAGACCTTTTATGGGGCTACTCGTATGTACCTCGATCGGCGCTAAGCGGTGCCGCTCAGGAGCGCCTAAGGTCAAGACGCCCACTCTCCTTTCCAGTAATGTGATTTCGGCAGCCGCAACACTCCAAACATTGCGCCGAACGCATGTCCGGTATTGAGAACGGTGTAAGGCGCCCAGAACAGCTGAGATGGGCGCAAAGCAGTCATCGGCAGCGCATTGGCCCAGGTCCGCTCCTGGCAGGCTCACGAAGGAGGTGAGACCTTGGTCTGCTCCCGCAGGGTGAGCCGCAGTGCGTCAATGATTGGGACCGCTGTGGGCACGGA
>DASZAZ010000023.1:0-1555 GCA_035944635.1 Microvirga sp. | reverse complement strand
TGGACCTTCGGTATCGGCGCTTTCATGTCCAACCTGGCCCAAAGGGGCCTCATCAACACCAGACAGGCAGGTTAACGATGACGAAGAACTATATCGCGGGCGAGTGGCTCTCGGCCACGGAAGCATCGGCGAACATCAACCCGTCCAACACCAACGACGTGGTGGGGGAATATGCCCGCGCTTCGGCGGCAGAGGCCGAACGTGCGATCGCTGCCGCTTACGATGCTTTCCCCGCCTGGTCGCGTTCGTCGATCCAGCAGCGCCACGACATTCTCAAGGCGGTCGGCGACGAGATCCTCGCCCGCAAGGAGGAGCTCGGCCGCCTGCTGTCCCGCGAAGAGGGCAAGACCCTGCCGGAAGGCATCGGCGAAGTGACCCGCGCAGGCCAGATCTTCCTCTTCTTCTCCGGCGAGTGCCTGCGCATGGCTGGCGAGAAGGTACCCTCCGTGCGGCCCTTCATCGACGTGGAGATCACCCGCGAGCCGGTGGGCGTCGTCGGCCTGATCACGCCCTGGAACTTCCCCATCGCGATCCCCGCCTGGAAGATCGCGCCGGCGCTCGCCTACGGCAACACGGTGGTGTTCAAGCCCGCGGACCTCGTGCCGGGTTCGGCCCATGCTCTGTCCGAGATCATCATCCGCGCCGGCGTGCCGGCCGGTGTGTTCAACCTGGTGATGGGCCGCGGCTCGGTGGTCGGCGAGGCGATGCTGCAGAGCCCCAAAGTCTCCGCCATCTCCTTCACCGGCTCGGTGCCGACGGGACGCAAAGTGGCTCAGACTTGCATCACCGCTGATCCCATGAAGAAGGTTCAGCTGGAGATGGGCGGCAAGAACCCGATGGTAGTTCTCGACGACGCCGACCTGAAGGTGGCGGTGGAATGCGCGGTCAACAGCGCCTTCTTCTCCACCGGCCAGCGCTGCACGGCCTCCTCGCGCCTGATCGTGACCGAGGGCATTCACGACCAGTTCGTGGCCGCCATGCAGGAGCGCATGCAGGGGCTCGTCATCGACGATGCCCTGAAGGCCGGCACCCATATCGGCCCGGTGGTGGATCAGAGCCAGCTCGACCAGGATCTGAAATACATCCGCATCGGCCAGGAAGAAGGCGCCAAGCTTGTGGCGGGTGGCGAGCTCCTGAAGCGCGATAGCCCCGGCTTCTATCTGGCGCCTGCGCTGTTCACGGAGGTGAGCAACCAGATGCGCGTGGCGCGCGAGGAGATCTTCGGGCCGGTCGCCACCGTGACTCGCGCAAAGGATTACGACGAGGCGCTGGAACTCGCCAACGACACGCCGTTCGGTCTGTCGTCCGGCATCTGCACCACGAGCCTCAAATACGCCTCGCACTTCAAGCGTAATGCGGAGGCCGGAATGGTGATGGTGAACCTGCCGACCGCAGGTGTCGATTACCATGTACCGTTCGGCGGCCGGAAGAGTTCGTCCTACGGCCCACGGGAGCAGGGCCGCTACGCGCAGGAGTTCTACACCACGGTGAAGACCTCCTATACCTTCGACGGCAACGGTCCATACGTGCCGAAGACCAAATCGAGCGAGTAATT
>DASZAZ010000022.1:0-31624 GCA_035944635.1 Microvirga sp. | reverse complement strand
TGCTTGGACCACGAGGTCTGGCCCGTTCTCCCGTGACTGGCGGGGGAGCGTCGCGGGGTCCGCTCCTCTGCAGAGGGGAGCCGTGCCGGGGAGCACCTGTAAGGGCAGGTCCGTGCCTGACCCGGAGCACCCCGCCCGATCACGCGCACCGTACGAGCGGGAGGCGTGTGGCTGCCGGTTCAGGCAGGCACCTCTACCCCTTTCGCGCAAGCCCGCCGGGCTGGCGCCATATACCTCCCGCTCCGCCCCACAAGGCGCACGCGAGAGCAACACCAACGAACGCGCCTCGCCCACAAGCGAGGTTAGGGGCGCAGGCGCTGGCCGGTGCCGATTCCCCGTGAAATCCTCACCTCAAGCTGCTACACGCCCCTCCTCCACCTCCCCTCCGACGAGAAGAGAGACGCGCGATGTCTGCGCCGCAATCCGATTTCCTCAACGTGCTCAACCAGAGGGGCTTCATCCACCAGGCCTCGGACATGGCGGGCATCGACGCAGCGGCGCGCGAGGGGCGGCTCACCACCTATGTGGGCTACGATTGCACCGGGCCCTCGCTCCATGTGGGGCATCTCCTCTCCATCATGATGCTGCACTGGCTCCAGGCCACGGGCGCGGGCAAGCCCATCGCGCTCATGGGCGGCGGCACCACGCGGGTGGGCGATCCGTCCGGCAAGGACGAGAGCCGCAAGCTCCTCACCGTCGAGCAGATCGAGGCCAACAAGGAGACCATCAAGACCGCGTTTGCCCGCTTCATTACCTTCGGGAGCGGTGAGCGCGAGGCCGTGATGGTCGACAACGCCGAGTGGCTGACGACGCTGAACTACATCGAGTTCCTGCGCGACGTCGGCCGGCACTTTTCCGTCAACCGCATGCTGTCGTTCGATAGCGTGCGGCTGCGCCTCGAGCGCGAGCACGAGCTGTCGTTCCTGGAATTCAACTACATGATCCTCCAGGCCTACGACTTCACGGAGCTGAACCGGCGCTACGGCTGCCTGCTGCAGATGGGCGGCTCGGATCAGTGGGGCAACATCGTCAACGGCATCGATCTCGGCCGCCGCATGGGCTCGCCCCAGCTCTACGCCCTCACCTGCCCGCTGCTGACCACGTCGTCGGGCGCCAAGATGGGCAAGACGGCCTCCGGCGCCGTGTGGCTCAACGCCGATATGTTGAGCCCCTACGATTACTGGCAGTACTGGCGCAACACCGAGGACGCGGATGTGGGCCGGTTCCTGCGCCTCTTCACCGTGCTCCCTATTGGCGAGGTCGCGCGGCTCGAGGCGCTGCAGGGCGCCGAGATCAACGAGGCCAAGAAGGCTCTCGCCACCGAAGCGACCGCCCTGCTCCACGGCCGCGAGGCCGCTGAAGCCGCGGCCGAAACCGCGCGCGTCACCTTCGAGCAGGGGGCGCTGGCCGAGAGCCTGCCCACCGTCGAGATCGGCGCCGGCGTGCTCGATGCGGGGCTCGGTGTGCTGGCGGCCTTCGGGCCGGACTTCGCCGGGCTTGTGCCCTCGTCCTCGGAGGCGCGGCGGCAGGTGAAGAGCGGGGGCCTGCGGGTCAACGATCAGGTCGTCACGGACGAGCGCGGCGTGCTGCGCTCAAGCGATCTGACGCCGGAAGGCGTCATCAAGCTCTCCTTCGGCAAGAAGAAGCACGTGCTCCTGCGGGCGGTCTAGGCCGCCGCGGCGTCGAACGGAGTGGGCGGCTCAAGCCGCCCGCCTACCGGTCTCCGCCGGAGGGCGCGGGCAGCGGCGCGTTCGGGTCCACGGGGCCCGCAACGCCGCCGAAGATCTTGCGCAGGAACCCGGGCGCGATGGCCGAGAGCGGGTTCACGTTCAGCGTCGGCGCGCTCGCCTGCCCGGTGATCCGGAAAGTGACGCCGAACAGGCCCTCGTTGCGCCCTCCCCCCAGGATCGGCCCGATCAGGGGCAACTGGGCGAACGCGTTGTTGAGAGCATAGGCCGGCACGAACGTGCCCGAAATATCGACACGATCCTTCGGCAGGTCGAGCAACCCCCCTAGTGTGAAGCCGACCTCGTTGCCCGAAATCACGGCGTCCCGGAATTCGAGGCGCCCGGCGGTGCGCGTGAAGGGCACCTGGGCACGGTTGAAGTTCACCTGGTTGACGTCGATCTGCACCGTCCGCGAGCGGCCGTTCTCGTCGGTGGTGGTCAGCGTTTGCGACTGCGTCGGGATGATCCGCGACAGCGCCGGCTCGTTCCGCAAGGAGAAGCGGCTGAGGTTCAGATATCCCTCCTGCGGCCCCTCGCCGGTGCCGAGTTGCAGGTAGAGTTCGCCGCCTACCATCCGGCGGTACACGTCGAAGAAGCGCAGAACGGCGCCCGCATCCTCGCCCTGCACCACCACGTAGTTCTGCCCCCCGCGAGCCACCGTGTCGCCTTTGAGGTTCGTCGAGCCCAGGCGGCCGTTCAGCTGAAGCTGGCGCAGCAGGCTGTTGCGGACGGTGGCCTTGACGGTCGCGTTGGTGAGCGTCTCGTCGTTGTGACCCGTGAGGATGTTGAGAGCGAGGTCGACTTCGAAGTCGCGCTCCTTGGTCTCGCGGCCCGAGGCGCGCGGGGCCGGCGGCGGCGGGGGCGCGTTGATCAGGCGGATGAAGGGCCGCATGTCGCCCACATTGCCGCGCAGCGTCGCCTTGAAGTTGTTGCCGGAGCGCTCCACCAGCGCCCGCATGTCGTCGCCGGGCGAGAGCTTGAAGGTGGGCAGATCCGCCTTGTCGAGCTGCCCGTCGTCCGAGAGCACCACGCTGCCGCGCAGCTGCACCGGCCCGCTTTCGAGAACGAAGTCCTTGAGCTCCGAGGTCTGCCCCTCGGGCAGAATGAAGGTGAGCCGGCCCGGGCGGCCGGCGGGCTTCGCCCAGCCGGGGATCGCCTGGTTGACCGTGGCGCGGGCGAGATCGACCTCGACGCGCGTGCCGGGCTTGTCGGTGCGCCCCAGCGGGACGGCCGCCTTCACGCCCACCGGTCCGGTCAGCTGGGCCCCGAAGCTGATGCCCTTGCGGGCGCGGGCGGCCTCGTCGAGGGTCATGGACAGGGCGGCCTCGCCCCCCTGCCCGCGTTGCTGGCGCACGTCGATCTGCGCCGGGTTGCCGGCCAGCCGTCCCTCGCCTTTGATGCCGAGAGCGCCGTTGTCGTAGGAGACCGCGAGGTTCGCCCCTTCGAGCCGATCCTTGCCGAACACCTTCTCGATGGTGAGGTCGCTGATCGTGCCCTGCACCGAAAAGGGCAGATCCGCGAATTTCGGCATGTTGTTGACGGCGAGCGGGATCGCCACCCGCAGATCGGTCCGCCCCTTCATGGTCGCGGGATCGAGCTCGACGCCGGCGATCTCGCGCATGAGCGGGGCCTGCAGGAACGAGCCCAGGGCATCGGCGCCGCCGTCCATGCGGAACGCGATCTGCGCGATCGCCTGATCGAGCCAGTAATTGTCGATCGTGAAGGTGCCCGCGCTCGCGTTGAGCGCGCGCCCGTCGGCCATGACGACACGGCCGGACGGCGCCACCACGCTGGCCTTCGTTCCGGTGACATGGCCGGTCACCTGCGTTTGCGTCAGCGGCGGCAAACCTTCGGCCGCAGCCAATTCGGCATCGCGGAGCGCGAAATCCACCTTCACGGAAGCGTCCGGAGTCGGGCCGTCGGCCGTTGCCTTCTTCAAATCCTCGCTGCTCATCACGACGGCGAGGTTCAGGGTTTCGACGGCGCCGGCCTTCAGATTCTTGACCAGGAACTCGCGTACCGGCGGCGTCACGGCCTGCGGCCAGACTCGCAGCACGGAGCGTACCGCCGATTTCGAGGCCTGCCCCTGAACGCGCAGCGCACCCGGATCGCCGCCGAACCCGTACGCGCCGGTGAGATCGACGGCCAGGGTCGGGCCCCGCAGCTGGAGCTTGTCGAGAACGATGCCGTCTCGCCCGGAGAGCTGAGCCTCGATCCGGTCCAGCGCAACCGGCGCATCGCTTCCGAGGACGCCTTCGAGAACGCCGTTCCGCCCGGCCAGGGTCGCGCTCCAGGGCGCCCCGGCGGGGACATTCAGCTCACCCGCAAGATCGAGCTTGGTCGCCCCACCGCGGAAGGCGAGGCTGCGCAGAAGGAGTGTGCGACGCGTTTCGTCCCAGGCGAGATCGACGGCGGTGGAGTCGACTTTTTGCGGTGTCGTATCCTTGTCGTCGATGACGATGCGCCCAGCCCCACCCTGCAGTCGCGTCGAGAGTTGGGTCACCTGACCTCCGGCGATCAGCATCTCGACTTGGCCGGATACGTTCATTTCGGCGGTGGCGGGCAGGCGCGAGAGGCCGGCCAGGAGGAGGATGTCCTGTACGGGAGCGTCCCTCACGGCCACGGTCGTGCGATAGCCGCCGCTGCCGTCCGGCGTCGCCGAGCCCTCCATCTTCCAGGTGCCCGCGGCACCTTCGAGGGAGCTGCCGAAGCGGCGCACGCCGTCGCTCTCGCGCTGGAAGGTGGCATCCGCCCGCTTGAAGGTCACCCGTTCCTTGCCGTCGCTATCGACGAGGGTCAGCCGCGCATTCGTCAGACGCGCCTCTTCGAGAACGCCGAGGAGGCCCGCAGGCCCGACAAAGGTCTCGAAGAGTGAAACCACCGCTTTCGACACCCGAGACGGTGGAGGCGAGCCCGCCGGGGTGGCCGGGACCGGCGCGGGAAGGGCCGCGCGCGGCTCGGCCACGCTGCCGTCCTCCGGCGCGGCCGGCGTGAACGCCAGCGAACCATCCGGGTTGACGAGCGCCCGCACCTGCAGATCGCGGAATTCCATCGCCCGGGGCTGGACATGCCCTGTCAGGAGGGCAAGCGAGTCCACGCTCACGAGGGCGTGGGGGGTCTTGAGAACGAGCGCTCCTTCCGGATTGCGGATCTGGAGGTCGGTGGCATGGAGGGCGAGCGCGCCCTCGTAGAGTTCGAGCCCCGATTCCCGAAGTGCCACGCTCCAGCCCGAACCGATCTGCTCGGCGAGCCGCGAGGCCACATATTGCGGCAGGCTCGCGAAGGTGAGCGGCCCGCTGGAGAGGCGCAGATACAGCAGCCCCGCCACGAAGCCGAGCACCACGAGCAACCCCAGCACCGTGCCGAGGCCGAGGCGGAGCAGGCGCGCCATGGGGCCGCGCTTTCGGCGACCTCGGCGCAGCTTGGTGCTCGGAAGCTCTTTCATTCCTGGGGCCAGACGAACCGTCGCTAGAGCGGCGCGGCTCTCAACGTAACGCGAATCCTTCGCGCACCCCGCTGATCCCCACGACCGTGTTCTTCGTATCAGGTTCCGCCTGGAAATGCTTCTCCTGAAGGGGAACCGGCTTCAGGCATCTTGTCCATTGTTGGCATTCAATGGTGAACGAACGTTCATCAAGGATCAGAATGCGTTAGCCATCCAAAACATGCACATTCCGTCGAAAGGAAGGCAACATGTCACTCACGATCGGGGACCAGGCGCCGGCATTCACGCTGCCGGGCACGGGCGGGAAGGAGATCAGCCTCGAAGGGCTGAAAGGCCGCAAGGCCGTGATCTATTTCTATCCGAAGGACGATACCTCGGGCTGCACCAAGGAAGCGCAGGAGTTCCAGGCCCGCAGGGCCGACTTCGCGGCCGCGGATACGGAGATCATCGGGGTTTCGCCCGACAGCCTGAAAAGCCACGACAAGTTCCGTGCCAAATACGGCCTCGAGTTCCCCCTGGCATCGGACGAGGGGAAGGCGATGCTCGAAGCCTATGGGGTCTGGGCCGAGAAGAGCATGTACGGCCGGAAATACATGGGCGTCGAACGAACGACCGTGCTGATCGACCGCGACGGCCGGATCGCCCAGGTGTGGCCGAAGGTCAAAGTGCCAGGCCATGCCGACGAGGTGCTGGCGGCGGCAAGGGCGCTCTAAGCCGGCGAGCGGCCCTCCCGCGAAAGGAGGGCCCAATCGTCAGTCGATGTCCTCGACTTCCCCCGTCCCGCCATATACGCGCTGGGCTAGCGACGCCTCGATGAAGGGATCGATGTCCCCGTCGAGAACATCCTGCGGGCTCGTGGATTGCGTGCCGGTGCGCAGGTCCTTCACGAGCTGATAGGGCTGGAGCACGTAGGAGCGGATCTGGTGGCCCCAGCCGATCTCGGTCTTGGAGGCCGCTTCCGCACTCGCCTTTTCCTCGCGCTTCTTCAGCTCGGCCTCGTAGAGGCGCGCGCGCAGCATGTTCCAGGCCGTGGCCCGGTTCTTGTGCTGCGAGCGCTCCTGCTGGCAGGCCACCACGATCCCGGTCGGAATATGGGTGATGCGGACGGCCGAGTCCGTGGTGTTCACGTGCTGGCCGCCGGCGCCGGAGGAGCGGAAGGTGTCGATCCGGCAATCCGACTCCTTCACCTCGATCTCGATGCGGTCGTCCACGACGGGATAGACCCACACGGAGGCAAAGCTCGTATGGCGGCGGGCGTTGGAATCGTAGGGCGAGATGCGCACCAGGCGGTGAACGCCGGACTCGGTCTTGAGCCAGCCATAGGCATTGTGGCCCTTGATCAGGAGCGTGGCGCTCTTGATGCCGGCCTCTTCGCCGTCGGTGATTTCGAGAAGCTCGACCTTGTATTTCCGGCGCTCGCCCCAGCGGGCATACATGCGCTGGAGCATGTTGGCCCAGTCCTGGCTCTCCGTACCGCCGGCGCCGGAATGGACTTCCACATAGGTGTCGTTGCCGTCGGCCTCGCCGGCGAGCAGGGTCTCGACCTGCCGGCGCGCGGCCTCTGCCTGGAGGCCGCGGATCGCCTCCTCGCCTTCCTTCACCGTACCGGCGTCGCCCTCGGCTTCGCCGAGTTCGATCAGCGTGACCGCATCCTCGAGCTCCTGCTCAAGCCGCTTCACGGCATTGATCCGCTCCTCCAGATCCGTGCGCTCGCGCATGGTTTTCTGGGCGGCGTCGGCATCGTTCCAGAGGTTCGGGTCCTCCGCGGCGGCGTTCAGCTCCGCAAGGCGTTTTTGGGCGGCATCCCAGTCAAAGATGCCTCCTCAGCAGCCCGACTGACTGCTTGGTCTCGTCTACGAGATGCTCGATTTCGGCGCGCATGGGACGGGGTGAGTAGTGAGTGGTGAGTGGCGAATGAAGGCCGGGAGGTAGGGGGTAGCAGCGCGAATGTAAAGCAAGGCGCGAGGAGATACGGGTTGGAGACTGACGCCCCGGCTATTTGCCGCGACGCCGTACCTTCCATTCACCACTCGCCACTCTCCACTCGCCCTAGTAGAGGCCGCCCGTGCCCGCGCCTACGGCACGCTGGGCCTCCGGCGTTACGACGCCGGCCTGAGCGCCTTCCATGCCGATCACGGAATAGCTGTCCGGCGGCGCAGTGCCCGGTTTGAAGGCTTCGAGGATCACGCCCCCGCCCTCGCCTGCCCCGGCGCGCATGCCCGTGGAGGCCGAGATGCGGATGAGCTTGAGGCCCGGCGGCACGCGGAACGGCGTCGCAGGCTTGTCCTTGAGCGCCATCTGCATGAAGTCGCGGAACACGGGCGCGGCATACTGACCGGCGGTTGCCGAGTTGCCGAGCGACTTCGGCTGGTCGTAGCCGAGATAGACGCCCACGGCGAGATCCGGCGAGAAGCCCACGAACCACACGTCCTTGGCGTCGTTCGTGGTGCCGGTCTTGCCGGCGAGAGGCTTGCCCACGCTCTTGATCACCTGAGCGGTGCCGCGCTGAACCACGCCTTCCAGCATCGAGGTCACCTGGTAGGCCGTGAGCGGATCGAGCACCTGCTCGCGGTTGTCCACGAGCTTCGGCTCTGTCTGCGACGACCAGGCCTGCGCGCTACAGGTTTCGCACTGGCGCTCGTCGTGGCGGTAGATCGTGCGGCCGGAGCGGTCCTGGATGCGGTCGATGAGCGTCGGTTTGATGCGACGGCCGCCGTTCGCGAACATGGAATAGGCCGCCGTCATGCGCATGACGGTGGTTTCGCCCGCGCCGAGCGACATGGAGAGCACGGGCAGCATGTCGTCGTAGACACCGAAGCGGCGGGCATATTCCGCGATCAGCGGCATGCCGACATCCTTGGCGAGGCGCACGGTCATCAAGTTTTTGGAGTGCTCGATGCCGTAGCGCAGGGTCCGGGGACCCGCGGCCTTGCCGTCGTAGTTCGAGGGCTCCCACACGCCCATGCCACCGCCGAGATCGATGGAGACCGGCGCGTCCAGGACCACGCTCGACGGCGTGTAGCCATTGTCGAGGGCCGTGGCATAGACGAATGGCTTGAACGAGGAGCCCGGCTGGCGGAGCGCCTGCGTGGCGCGGTTGAACTCGCTCTGGTCGTGCGAGAAGCCACCCACCATGGCATGGACGCGGCCCGTGAAGGGGTCCATGGCGACGATCGCGCCCGAAATCTCCGGCACCTGCCGCAGGCGGAACTGCCCCGGCTTGCCTTCGAGGGGCTCCACGTAGACGACGTCGCCCGGGGCGACGGTCTTGTCGACCGTGCGGCGGGTCCACCTCACGCCATCCAGGGGAATCGAGCCGAGTTCGCGCTCGGCAGCCAGGCGGCCGGCGCTGTCCCGCCGCGGCTGCAGGCCGATCCGGGCTTGGCCGCCGGCGACTTCGAGCACCACGGCGAGACGCCAGGGCTGGATGTCGCCAAGCGCCTGCACGTCGGCGAGGGCGAGGCCCCATTCGCGCGCCGTGAGCTCCAGCTTTTGGGTCGCGCCGCGCCAGCCGCGGGCCTCGTCGTAGCGCACGAGGCCGTCCACGAGGGCCTTGCGGGCCATGGCCTGCATCTTGGGATCGAGGGTCGTGCGGACCGACAGCCCGCCCTCGTAAAGCTTCTGCTCGCCATAGCGCTCGGCGATATCGCGGCGCACTTCCTCGGCGAAATAGCCCGACGCGATGGAGTTCGGCGACACCACGCGCGGGTTGACGTTGAGGGCTTCCTTCTTCGCCGCGTCGGCGGCCTCGCGGGTCGCGTAGCCGTTCTCGACCATGCGATCGAGCACCCAGTTGCGGCGATCGATGGCGGCCTGGCGGTGGCGGAAGGGATGGTAGTTGTTCGGCGCCTTCGGGAGCGCGGCAAGGTAGGCGGCCTCGGCGAGCGTCAACTCGTGCACCGACTTGCCGTAGAAATTGAGCGCCGCGGCAGCAACGCCATAGTTTCCAAGGCCTAAGTAGATTTCGTTGAGGTAGAGCTCGAGGATCCGGTCCTTCGAAAAGGTGGATTCCATGCGCAGGGCGATAAGGGCTTCGCGGATCTTGCGCTCGTAGGTGCGCTCGTTCGTCAGAAGGAAGTTCTTGGCGACCTGCTGGGTGATCGTCGAGGCGCCCTGCTCGCGGCGACCGCCGGAGCGCACATTGGCCACCACGGCGCGGACGATGCCCTCGGGATCGATGCCCGAATGCTTGTAGAAATTCTTGTCTTCAGCCGACAGGAAGGCGGAGATCACGAGCTTCGGCACCGACTGCACGGGAATGTGGAGGCGCCGCTCGCGGGCGTATTCCGCAATGAGGCTGCCATCCGTGCCGTGGACGCGGGTCATCACCGGCGGCTCGTAGGTGGCAAGCTGGGCGGGATCCGGCAGATCCTTCGAATAGGTCCACACGAAATAGCCCACCACGGCGGTGCCCAGCACGAAGAACACCGTGCCGACGGTGAACAGGAAGCCGAAGAATCGAAGGATGAACCGCATCCGCAGGGTTTCCGTCTCTGGCCCGCCTTCAGACGGTGCTCGCGTTGTCGTCTGCGAACGTCGACCCTCGCTGGCCGACCGGGCGCGGCCCTCCTGGGCCCTCACCTGATCTTACCATGAGGAATCGCGCCCCCGCCACGTCTATCCCGGGGGTCTATGGTGAAACTGGGGCGGTCGCCGGCTTAAGCGGCAACCTTGGCCTTTGGTTCCCTCACGGAGCCTTCGGAGCGCCGCCCTGATTTACGAGGCGTGTGGCGAAGAAACGGTCGATGGCCGTGGTCATGGCGCCGATCGCTCGGTCGCGCCACTCGTCCGACATCAGGAGATCGAAGTCCTTGCGGCTCGACAGGTAGCCGAGTTCGAGCAGAACGGAGGGGATGTCATGGGCCCGCAGCACCCGAAAACCCGCCTGCCGGTGCGGGTTCTTGTTGAGGCGCGCCACCGGATCGAGTTCGCTCACGAGCCGGCCCGCGAAGCCGTGGGAGAAGGCGCGGGTTTCGCGCAGGGTCAATTCCTGGAGGATGTCCGACACGTCGTCCGCGGTTTCGCCGCCGTCGATGCCGGCGAGCGCATCAGAGCGGTTCTCGCGGTCGGCCAGACGCGCCGAGTCGGCGTCCGAGGCGCGCTCGGAGCCCGTATAGACCGTGAGGCCCCGGACCTCCGTTCCGCCGGCGATCGAATCGGCATGGATAGAGATGAACAGGTCGGCCTTGGCGGCCCGGGCGAGGCGGACGCGGTCGCCGAGGGGCACGAAAACGTCGTGGTCGCGGGTCATGAGCACCCGGTAACGCCCCCCTGCCTCCAGGCGCTTCTTGAAGCGCTCCGCGAAGGCGAGCACGATTTCCTTCTCGAACAGCCCGTTTCCGCCGGCCACCGCAGCGCCGGGGTCGATGCCGCCGTGGCCGGGGTCGAGCATGATGACCGGGCGGCGGTCCTTGCCCGCGTCCGTGATCGGCGGGGCCGCGCGCTCGGGCCCCGGGATGGTATCCACAGCCGCACGGCGGAAGGCGTCCCGCTCGGCCCTGGCAAGCTCGAGCGTCAGAACCGCCGAGCCGTCCCGGGGATGGGGCGTCACCTCGATCTTGGAGACGAGCGCCGGCTGGGCGAGGTCGATCACGATTCGCGAGCGGCCGGGGGCGAAGAGCCCGTAGCGGAAGGAGGACACGACCCCTGCCCGCTCGCGCCCGGTCTCGCCTGGCAGATGGAAGGTCAACTCCGGGAGATCCACGATGACCCGGTCGGGCCGCTCCATGAGGAAGGCCTTGGCCGCGATCGGCCGGGACAGGGTCACCGTAAAGCGGGTTTTGGCTCCGTCGACCGCCACGTCCATGGCAGCAGCAATGGCGGGGGAAGCGGCAATGGCGGGGGAAGCGGCGGTGGGCTTGGCAGGCGCCGCCTCGACGGGCCCGGACACGCCGCACCAGACCGCAAACGCCAGGGCGCCCGCGCGAAGCGGGGCGGCGAAACAAGCCGAAGCCAGGCGGCGGCAGAGCGAAGCGACGGTCATCGAGGTCCCAGAGGTTCGTGACGCCCTCTAGCGCATAGCGGAGCCATGGTTAACGAAAGCTCAAGCCGCCAAGCTTCGTTCCTGCGCTCCCGTGTCGGCGCCGCCACACCCACCGAGCGTGAACCCCGCCCTGACGGCGGGAGCGGGACCGCCCCGTTGCTCGGATGTCACAGGCCAGACAGATCTTGCCAAACCCGGCGTTCGATCTGTAATGGTGAGGACCCCGTCCGGCATGGCCGAATCCGAGGGGCGGACTTCGAGGAGACGGTTGCGTTAGACCGGTCCTCCAGATCCACCCGTCATTACCTCAGGCAAGCTCCCGGTCGGTGTCTGAAAGGCGATTAATCCATCGCCGTCTCGCCGGTGGCCAGCTCAAACTGGCACATCGATTTCCGAAGGGGCCATTACTGAATGGTTGCGAGAACGAAGTCATCCTTGACTGTCGTGCCGACGCCATTCTCCGCGCGTGACCGGTTGAGCGTCCGCGCCCGCGACGATCTCCCCCGAGATCGTTTCCGCGGGCCGCAGGCCCAGATCACGCAGGCCCCCGTTAAACCAGAGCGCGTCACTTTAAGTCGCGCAACGGCGATCGACAGCAATCCGAACGCACACTCCCCCAGCCGCCTTTGCGTGCAGCCGGGAACGCCGCTCTTGCAGCGGAACCTGCCTCAGGCCTTGCCCTCGATCGCCATGTCGAGAGTCCATCATGGCAAACAAAATGCTCATCGATGCATCACACCCGGAGGAAACCCGGGTCGTGGTGCTGCGCGGGTCGAAGGTCGAAGAGTTCGACTTCGAGTCCGCCACAAGGAAGCAGCTGCGCGGTAACATCTACCTCGCCAAGGTCACCCGGGTCGAACCCTCCCTCCAAGCCGCCTTCGTCGAATACGGCGGGAACCGTCATGGATTCCTGGCCTTCAGCGAAATCCATCCCGATTACTACCAGATCCCCGTCGCCGACCGGCAGGCGCTGATCGAGGCCGAAGCCCAGGCCGAGCGCGACTACGAGCGCGACGAGGAACGCCGCCGCAACCGCCGTCGCCGCGGCTCGCCGAAGCGCGCCGAGAATGCCGAGACGGTGAGCGGCGAGGTCGAGGCCTCGGCCGAGAACCACGGCTCCGACGAGCACGGTGAGGCCGCCGCTCCGGAGTTCCACGCCGAGGGCGAGACCGGGAGCGAGGCCCAGGGTCAGGACGCAGGGGCACCCGAGGGCGAAGCTGCTGAAGCCCCAGCCGCGGAGGCCGCTTTCGAGGCTCCTACCGGCGAGGCTGCCGAGGCCGGTGTGGACGCTTCGTCCGCCAGCGAAGGCGAAGCCGCCGCTTCCGAGCCCGTGGAGGCCCGCTCCCCCCACGCCCCCGAATCCGAGGAGGAGGAAGAGGAAGAAGAGGAGGACGAGGAGAGCGAGGAAGATCAGGTCGAGCAGCTCGGTGGCGGCGACGCCATGGAGGATGTGCCCGAGCGTCCCCGCCAGCACCGCCGGCAGTACAAGATCCAGGAAGTCATCAAGCGCCGGCAGATCCTGCTGGTGCAGGTCGTCAAGGAAGAGCGCGGCAACAAGGGCGCCGCGCTTACCACGTATCTCTCGCTCGCCGGCCGCTACTCGGTGCTGATGCCGAACACCGGCCGGGGCGGCGGCATCTCGCGCAAGATCACCAACGCGACCGACCGCAAGCGTCTGAAGGAGATCGCTCAGGATCTCGAGGTGCCGGAAGGAATGGGCATCATCCTGCGCACGGCCGGGGCGTCGCGCACCAAGCAGGAGATCAAGCGCGATTACGAATACCTCATGCGCATGTGGGAGAGCGTGCGCGAGCTGACGCTGAAATCCTCGGCGCCGGCCCTCGTCTACGAGGAAGGCTCGCTCATCAAGCGTGCCATCCGCGACCTCTACAACAAGGATATCGACGAGGTCGTAGTCTCGGGCGACGACGGCTACCGCGAGGCCAAGGACTTCATGCGCATGCTCATGCCGAGCCATGCCAAGACGGTCCGGCCCTACCGCGACCCCGCTCCCCTGTTCGCGAAAACCGGCATCGAAGCCCAGCTCGATGCGATGTTCTCGAACCACGTGACTCTGAGATCCGGCGGCTACCTCGTCATCAATCCGACGGAAGCCCTGGTGTCGATCGACGTGAACTCCGGGCGCTCGACCCGCGAGCACAACATCGAGGACACGGCGCTCCGCACCAACCTCGAAGCCGCCGAGGAGATCGCCCGGCAGCTGCGCCTGCGCGACCTCGCCGGCCTCATCGTCATCGACTTCATCGACATGGAGGAGAAGCGGAACAACCGCGCCGTCGAGAAGAAGCTGAACGAGTGCCTCAAGGACGACCGGGCCCGTATTCAGGTCGGCCGCATCTCGCCCTTCGGGCTCCTCGAGATGTCGCGCCAGCGCATCCGCACGGGCGTGCTCGAGTCGTCTTCCGTCCCCTGCCCGCATTGCGCGGGCATCGGCATGGTGCGCTCCACCCCATCGGTGGCGCTCCAGATCCTGCGCTCCATCGAGGAGACGCTGATCCGCAATGCGGGCTACAATCTGCATGTCCGCACCCGGACCGAGGTGGCGTTCTATACCCTCAATCAGAAGCGCGCGCACCTGCGCGACCTCGAGGACCGCTTCGGCGTGACCATCGCCTTCATGGCGGACGATTCCTTGAGCGGCTCGGCCAACTTCGCCATCGAGCGGGGCGAGCCGGCAACGCGGATCGAGCACAAGAGCCCCGCCACCGGCGTGCAGATCGATACGGTGGCCCACATCGACGCCGAGGAGCACGAGGACGAGCCCGAGGTCGCGGAGGATGTGGACGCCGACGAGACCGAGGCTGACGGCGAGAGCCAGGCGTCCGGCGAGCGTCGGAACGAGGAGAACGGCGATCGCAACGGTCGTCGGCGCCGCCGTCGCCGCCGTCGCGGGCGCGACCGGGACGGTCACCGCGATGGTGAGCCGAACGGCGTCCATGCGGAGGCCGGCGCCTCCTCGGACGAAGATGAGGCCGAGGACGGCGAAGCCGGAACGGAACTCGATGCCGAAGCCGGCGCCGAGGGCCAGTCGGCCGAGCGTGAGGCTGGTTCCGAGAACGGCGAGGATCGCGGCGACCGCCGTCGCCGTCGGGGCCGCCGCGGCGGCCGTGGACGGGACCGCGAGCATCGCGGCGAGCGCCGGAGCGACGAGGCCGGCGAAGCGCCCTTCATGCAGGGCGGCGATGCCGACCTGACGCCGGCGTTCGCCTCGCACGGGGAGGACGCCGATATAGCGCCGGCGTTCGCTTCGCAGGTCGAGAACGCGGACGTGACGCCCGCGACCGCGTCGCACGGCGAGGATACGGCTCGGCCGGAGCCCCACGCATCCCCTGCGGCGGCTTCCGCCGAGGCTCGCATGTCAGCACCGGAGGCTGCGTCGCAGCCGGCGGACAACATCGTGGCCATGCCGCAAAGCCGTCCCGCCCAGGAGGCTCAAGAGACGCCGCGGCCCACGATGCCGGAGCCCGAGCCCGTCGCCGTCGTCCTGACGCCCCCGGATCCGGATCGCCCGAAGCGCGCCGGCTGGTGGTCGAAGGCGAAGCAGGTCCTGAGCGGCTCCTAACGATCAAGCGTCATCCCCGCCGTCGCGGCGGGGATGACCCCATTGCCGGGGGCAAGCCGTGAGCCTGCGCTCGTGCCCTCACGCGTCCTTGAACAGGGCGTCGGCGCGCTTCACCTCGATTTCCACGAACGCGATGGGATGGTCCGAGCCGTTCATCACGTCGTGGCGCACGCCAGCCGGCCGGCGGTAGGACTGGCCCGCCGTGAGTGCCACCTCCGTGGCGCGCTCGCCGTCATGGACCTTGAGCACCGCATCGCTCAGCATGATCACGAAATACGGCCAGCCGTGCTCGTGCCACCCCGTAGCGGCCCCGGGCTCGAAGTCCCAGCGCGTGATCCGCACCGCCGCATCGTCCTGTTGCACTGTCGGCCGCGCGGGGATGGAGCAGTTGAAGGCCATGGACGTCTCCGAAGGGAGCGCCGATCTTCGGGGCGCTTGAACGCCGGCGCAAGCGTCGGCTACCGCATCCACGCCCCGAGCCGCCGCACGGCCTCGCGGCAATCGTCCTCCGATCCCGCAAACGAGAGCCGCAGATAATGCGAGCCCTCGCGAGCGTCGAAATCGACGCCCGGCGTCGCGGCAACGCCGGCTTCGTCCAGCATGCGCCGGCAATAGGCGATCGAGTCGTTTGTGAAGCGCGCCACATCGGCATAGATGTAGAAGGCGCCGTCCACGGGGTGCATCTCGGTAATGCCGATCCGCGGCAACTCCTCCAGCAGCATCGCGCGGTTGCGCGCATAGCCCGCCTTCACGGCTTCGAGCTCGTCCTGAGCCTCGAAGCTCGCGAGCGCCGCAACCTGGGACAGGTAGGGCGGCGAGATGTAGAGGTTCTGGGCCAGGCGCTCCATCGGACGGACCAGGCGCTCCGGCACCACCACCCAGCCGATGCGCCAGCCCGTCATGCAGTAGTATTTCGAGAACGAGTTGATCACGACCGCGTCCTCGTCGGTCGAGAGGGCCGTTGAGGCCGGCTCGCCGTAGGTGAGGCCGTGATAGATCTCGTCCGAGACGAACCAGAGGCCGAGGCGCCGGCAGGTGTCGCCGAGGCTCGCCAGCGCCTCCCGCCCGATCATGGTGCCGGAAGGGTTCGCCGGGCTCATGGCGAGAACGCCGTGGATCGCCTGCTCAGCGTAGGCGCGCTCCACGGCCGCCGCCGTCATGATCCAGCCATCCGCCTTGGCGAGCGGGATTTCGACCGGCTCGATGTCGAGGGCCCGGAGGATGTTGCAATAGGCCGGGTAGCCCGGTGCGGTGATCGCCACCCGCTGCCCGGCATCGAAGAGGCTCAAGAACGCCAGCACGAAACCGGCCGAGGAGCCCGTGGTGACGATGACGCGCTCCGGCGCGACCGCCACGCCGTAGGTCTCGCGGTAATGGCGGGCGATCCGCTCGCGCAGGGGCGCGATGCCGAGCGCCTCCGTGTAGCCGATCCGCCCCGCGTCGAGGGCCGCTTTCGCGGCCTCGCGTGCGGCCCGAGGGGCCGGCGCGGAGGGTTGGCCGACCTCCATGTGGACGACGGACCCGCCCTGCCTTTCTTTCGCCGCGGCAGCGGCCAAGACATCCATGGCCAAGAAGGGAGCGACCCGCTCCACGCGGCGCGCAAGATGGGGTTCGACGATGGCAGGCGCGGTTCGGATCACGGAAACGGTGCTCGTGTTGAGGGTGCTGGCGCCGGCAACGAAGCCGTGAATTGACCCCGCCGGACGGAACCTCGTAACCACAAAGCCCATGAACCACCAGAGACGAGCAGGAATGGGCGCCGGGCTCCGGCGCGCTGCGACGGGGCTCCTGGCGGCCGCGATCGGCCTCACGCCCGCCCTCACCCATGCGCAGGAGCGCCGCGGTCCGAGCATCGTGCGCGACGCGGAAACCGAACAGCTCCTGCGGGACTACGCGACCCCGATCTTCCGCGCCGCCGGCATCAACGCGAGCGCGACCCGCATCATTCTGGTCAACGATCGCTCCTTCAACGCCTTCGTGGCGAATGGGCAGAAGATCTTCATCAACACCGGCGCCCTCATGGATGCCGAGACGCCCAACGAGGTGATCGGCGTCGTCGCCCACGAATCCGGGCACATCGCCGGCGGGCACCTGGCGCGGCTGCGCCAGCAGGTGTCGAACGCCCAGGTTCTCTCCGTCATCGGCATGCTGGCAGGCGTCGGTGCCATGGCGGGAGCGGCGGCCACGCGCTCCGACCAGGTCGGAGGGCTCGGCACCGGAGCCATGGGCGTGATGACCGGAAGCCAGGACCTCGTGCGCCGCAACCTCCTCGCCTATCAGCGTTCGGAGGAGCAGGCCGCGGATGCGGCGGCGATGCGTTACCTCAACGCCACGGGCCACTCGCCGAAGGGCATGCTCGACACCTTCGCCCGGTTTGCCGACAACGGCCTCTTCCGCTCCCGCGCGGTCGATCCCTACCTGATGAGCCATCCGCTGCCCACCGAGCGCGTGAGCCAGCTCCAGGAGCTCGCCAAGAAAAGCCCGCACTTTGGGGTCAAGGATCCCCCGGCTCTCCAGGCCCGCCACGACCTCATGCGCGCCAAGCTCTTCGGCTTCGTGGAACGGGCCGAGACGGTGCTGCGGCGCTATCCGCCCTCCAACACCTCGGCGCCCGCGCGCTATGCCCGGGCGGTGCTCGCCTACCGGAACGGCCGCCTCGCGGAGGCGCTGTCCACCATGGACGGCCTGATCGCGGAGCAACCCGGCAACGCCTACTTCCACGAATTGAAGGGTCAGGCGCTCCTCGAAAGCGGTCGAGCCCGGGAGGCGGTAGCACCCTTAAGGCGGGCGGTCAGCCTGGCACCGGGCGCCGTTCCGATCCGCGCCATGCTGGGCCATGCTCTCGTGGCCTCGGGCGATCCGGGCGCCCTGAACGAGGCGATCCGGGAACTGTCGAACGCCACGACCCGCGAGCCCGACTCGCCCGATGCCTTCGTCCACCTCGCCACGGCTTACGGCCGCAAGGGCGACATCGGGATGGCGGAACTTGCGTCCGCGCAGGCGTTTTTCAATAAGGGTGACATCAAGAACGCCCAGACCCAGGCCAGCCGCGCCATGGCCAAGCTGAAGCCCGGCTCCCCCGGTTATCTCAAGGCGGAAGACATTCTCGCCTATGTTCCCCCGGGCCGAAGCTAGCCCGACCACAAGGATTTCTCGATGCGTTTCCCCCTCACGCGCCTTGCCGCTGCCGCCCTCGGGAGCGCCCTGCTCCTCGCCCCCGCCGCAAGTCCGGCCCTCGCCCAAGGCGCGGCCTTCAACGAGCAGCAGAAGCAGGCGATCGGCCAGATCGTTCGCGAGTACCTCGTCAAGAATCCGGAGGTTCTCCAGGAGGCCATGGCGGAGCTCGAGCGGCGCCAGAACGAGGCCCAGCGCGTCTCGCAGGCCAAGGCCGTGAAGGATTCCCGCGACATTCTCGTGAACTCGCCCCACGCCATCGTGGCCGGCAACCCGACGGGCGACGTCACCCTCGTCGAGTTCTTCGACTACAATTGCGGCTACTGCAAACGGGCGCTCACCGACGTCCAGGCGCTGTCGAAGGCCGATCCGAAGCTGCGCGTGGTGCTCAAGGATTTCCCCGTGCTCGGCCCGGATTCGGTCGAGGCGAGCCAGGTGTCGCTCGCCGTGAAGAACCAGCTCCAGGGCGAGAAGCTCTTTGCCTACCACGTGAAGCTCATGGAGAGCCGCGGCCGGGTGAACGGCGAGCGCGCCAAGGCCGTCGCGAAGGAGATGGGCGTGGATGTCGCCCGCCTCGAGCGGGACATGCAGGCCCCGGACGTGCGTCAGGCTCTGCAGACGAACGTGGAGCTCGGCGACAAGCTCGGGCTCACCGGCACCCCCGCCTTCATCGTGGGCGAGGAGGTGATCTCCGGCGCGGTCGGGCTCGAGCCCCTCAAGATGGTGGTCGCCAACGTGCGCAAATGCGGCAAGGCCGAGTGCTGAAGCGCTGATCTCTCTGGGGGAGCCGAAAGGCTCCCCTTTCGCATGGCGCGCCTTTTGGCTAAGAGGGCCGCTCCGGCCTCGCCACGCGACGCCCTCGGAGCGCTTCCCGCCTGATGCCCGCCGTCCACGTTCTCAACGGACCGAACCTCAACCTGCTCGGCCGCCGCGAGCCCACGATCTACGGCAGCACGACGCTGGCGGAGATCGAGCGGCTGCTGCAGGAGCGGGCCGAAGCGGCGGGCGCCACCCTCACCTTCCGCCAGAGCAATCTGGAGGGCGAGCTCGTCACCTGGGTTCAGGAGGCGGGCCTTGCAGGGGCGGGCGTCGTAATCAACGCGGGCGCCTATACCCACACCTCCGTGGCCCTGCGCGATGCGATCGCCGGCAGCGGGGCTGTCGCGGTCGAGGTACATCTGTCGAATGTCCACGCCCGCGAGGCGTTCCGCCACCACTCCTATCTCGCCCCGGTCTGCGCCGGCGTGATCTGCGGCTTCGGTCCCCAGAGCTATATGCTCGGGCTCGACGCCGTGCTCGCGGCCATGCAGCAGCGGGCGCTTCACCCACGGTCCTGATCAGATGGCAAAAGGTCCCTCCCCCATGGCCAAGGCGAGCCCCTTCGATCCCGATCTCGTGCGTGAGCTCACGACGCTCATCGCGGAGACCGATCTCACGGAGATCGAGGTCGAGAAGGGCGATCTGCGCATCCGCGTCGCCCGCACGATCACCGCGCAGGTGACCGTGCCCATGGCAGCACCTGCGATGGCCGCGCCTGCCGCCGCCCCCGTGGTCGCCCCGCCTCCGGCAGCCGCGCCCGGCGTCGCGGGCGATCCCAAGGCGGCTGCGGCGCACCCCGGCGCCGTGCTCTCGCCGATGGTCGGCACCGCCTACCGCAAGCCCTCGCCGGACGCGAAGAACTTCGTCGAGATCGGCTCCAAGGTGGAGGCCGGCGAGAAGGTTCTGCTGGTGGAAGCCATGAAGACCTTCAACGAGATCGTGGCGCCCCGCGCCGGCACCGTCACGGCGATCTTCGTCGAGGATGGCACGCCAGTGGAATACGGCGAGCCCCTCCTGGTCATCGAGTAGGCCGCGGGGATGTTCGACAAGATCCTCATCGCCAACAGGGGCGAGATCGCGCTCCGGGTGCTCCGCGCCGCCAAGGAACTCGGCATCGCCACCGTCGCGGTCCATTCCACGGCCGACGCCGACGCCATGCATGTGCGCCTGGCCGACGAGAGCGTGTGCATCGGCCCGCCGGCCGCGCGCGATTCCTACCTCAACGTCGCCTCGCTCATCGCGGCCTGCGAGATCACGGGCGCAGACGCGGTGCATCCGGGCTACGGCTTCCTCTCCGAGAACGCGCGCTTCGCGGAGGTGCTCGACCACCACCGCATCACCTTCATCGGCCCCAAGGCGGAGCACATCCGCACCATGGGCGACAAGATCGAGGCGAAGCGCACGGCGAAGCGCCTCGGCATCCCCTGCGTGCCGGGCTCCGAAGGCGGCGTCACGGACGACGACGATGCCAAGCGCATCGCCAAGGACATCGGCTATCCGGTGCTCATCAAGGCGGCGGCGGGCGGCGGCGGACGCGGCATGAAGGTGGCGCGCACGGAGGACGATCTCCTCTACGCGCTGAATGCCGCCAAGACCGAGGCCAAGGCGGCCTTCGGCGACGATGCGGTCTATATCGAGAAGTACCTCGAAAAGCCCCGCCACATCGAAATCCAGGTGCTTGGCGACGGCCGCGGCAACGCGGTGCATCTGGGCGAGCGCGATTGCTCGCTTCAGCGCCGCCACCAGAAGGTGTGGGAGGAAGGCCCCTCGCCGGCCCTCAACACCGAGATGCGCGAGCGCATCGGCGGCGTCGTCGCGAAGGCCATGCAGGAACTCCAGTATCTCGGCGCCGGCACCATCGAGTTCCTCTACGAGGACGGCGAGTTCTATTTCATCGAAATGAACACCCGTATCCAGGTCGAGCATCCCGTGACCGAGATGATCACGGGTATCGACCTCGTGAACGAGCAGATCCGGGTCGCTGCGGGCGCGCCGCTCTCGGTGAAGCAGGACGAGATCAAGATCGAGGGCCATGCCATCGAGTGCCGCGTGAACGCCGAGCACCCCTCGACCTTCCGCCCCTCGCCCGGCCTCATCACCTATTTCCATCCCCCCGGCGGCCTTGGCGTGCGCGTCGATTCGGCGGCCTATCAGGGCTACCGCATCCCGCCGCACTACGACTCGCTCGTGGCGAAGCTCATCGTCCACGGCCGCACGCGCAACGAGTGCCTCATGCGCCTGCGCCGGGCCCTCGACGAATTCGTGGTCGATGGGGTGGACACGACGCTGCCGCTCTTCCGCACCCTGGTGCGCAACGCGGACATCCAGAACGGACAGTACGACATCCACTGGCTCGAAAACTTCCTGAAGACGGGCGGTCTGGAGGAGGGTTGACCCTCCCCGCCCTCGCCTCGCTGAGGAAGGAGTCGGGGCCGCTTCCGCCTTCGGCATCGAATGAGCTGGGGGCCGCTCTCGCCTCGCCCGCTGAATAGGCCTAGATTGGCCCCATGCACGGCGGTTCGTTCGACATTACGGCAGAGATCCTGCTCAAGGCCTATGCCGCCGGCATCTTTCCCATGGCGGAGGATGCCGACGACCCGACCTTGTTCTGGGTCGAGCCCCGCGAGCGCGGGATCATCCCCCTCGACCGTTTCCATGTGGGCAAGCGCCTCGCCCGCACGGTGCGCTCCGACGTGTTCACGGTGCGGGTCGATCAGGATTTCGACGGCGTGATCGCGGGCTGCGCGGCGCCTGCCTTCGACCGCCCGAAAACTTGGATCAGCGGCCGCATCCGCGAGCTCTATGGCGAGCTGTTCGACGGCGGTCACTGCCACACCGTGGAGGTCTACCGCGACGGCCGCCTCGTCGGGGGCCTCTACGGCGTCAGGCTCGGGGCGGCGTTCTTCGGCGAGAGCATGTTCCACCGGGAACGCGACGCCTCGAAGGTGGCCCTCGTCCACCTCGCCGGCCGCCTCAAGGCCGGAGGCTTCACGCTCCTGGACACCCAGTTCGTCACCGACCATCTGGCGCAGTTCGGCGCCTACGAGGTGCCGCGGCGGGAATACAAGGCAATGCTGCGCGACGCGGTGGACGGCGATGCGGACTGGCATGTCTGGCCCGCGAACCAGCAGCCGCCGGGCGCCGAGGTGCTGGCCTCGCTCGAGGCCGAGTGAGAGGCTCGTTCCCTGCGAGTGCCGAGTGAGGCGCTAGTTGCCCGCGCCCTGCGAGCTGCCCGGCGATGTCGGGAAGAAGCGTCGCGAGGGCTGCTGGGCCGGCTGGACGGGCACGCCACGCGGGGGCGCCACATCGACCCGGCCGACCGGCGGCGCAGCATTTCCGGGCGGCGGCGCGGCGGTTCCGGGAGCGGCCTGCGGCTGACGCTCCGCCTGCCGGCGCTGTCCCGGCTGGGGTTGGGCGGGGGGCTGGTCGGCTCCCTCCTTGGCCTCGGCGATCACCTCCGTGCCGCCCTTGCAATCCACGAGCCACATATCGTAGACGGGGTGCTCCACCCCGTGCAGGCCCGGGCTCGAGGCGAACATCCAGCCCGTGAAGATGCGCCGGTAGGAGTTTTCCAGCGTCACCTCGTCGACCTCCACGAAGGAGGTGGTGTTGGGGCTCTCGGTCGGGGGGCGCGTGTAGCAGATGCGCGGCGTCATCTGCAGGGCGCCGAACTGCACGGTTTCGTTGATCGCCACCTCGAACGAGATGATGCGGCCCGTGATCTTATCGAGGCCGGAGAACACCGCCGTCGGATTGTTGATCCTGTCAGCCCGGGCGATTCCGCTCGCGCCCAGCATCAGGGCCAGAGTCAGGGCCGCCCGCCCCACCATTGTCGTGTTCATCGTGCTTCCCAGCTGCGCGGTCAGCGCCCCTCGTTTCGCGTTAACATGCGAACCATGTTGGAAAAAGGGCGTTGCCGTCCCCGCTGCACCGGCCGCGGACTCGTCCGCGAGAAGCCCATGGACGCCCTCGAGCTGCTCCACGGCCTGAACGAGGGCATCCGCGGATGCTTGTGGCGAGATCGACCTGCCGGGCGGCGGCTGAATCGAATACGACCCCACCGACGGCCTCGTGGGCAGCGAAGCGCCGATCCGGGTGGCCTTCACCCGCGACGCCTACCAACCGATCCCGGCTGCGGGCGGCGGTGCCGGCGATTGCCTCGGCATGGACGTGGAAGTCGCGGCGGTCGACCGTCAGGGCGCGGCACCTGCGGCGCCACGGCAGGCTGCCCTGGCCTGAAACCCGCCTGTAGCCCGGTGACATCGCGGCGGGCTTCGCCGATGGTGGGCCCATGCCTGCCCAGCCCATTTTCGGCGATTCCGCCCGCCGTCATCTCGGCCTGCTGTCCATCGAGGAGACCGCAGCCTTGGCCGATTCCGGCGTTGTCATCCCGGACCCGACCTCGACCCTCGTGTCACCGGATGTCGCATTCGGTGAGGGCGTCGTCCTCTGGCCCGGAACGATCCTTCAGCGGTGCGACGGGGGCAGCCTGGAACTCGGCGCCGGCACGATCCTCTACCCTGGCACCCGCATCGTCGCTTCGGGCGGCGCGATCCGCATCGGACGGAACGCGGAGATCGGCGAGGAGGGCGGCTTCACGATGAAGGCCGAAGCCGGCCACACCACCACGATCGGCGACGGCGCCCGCCTCCTGGGCGGCGGCTCGCTCGCCCTCTCGAACCGCATCGGCCGCGGCGCCCAGATCCTCGGCCCCATCCGCTGCCAGGCCTGCCGGCTCGGTGACGGCGATACCTACCGCGACCCCGACCCGGACGAGCGCGGCGGGGTCCTGAAGGGCTCGGGCGTCGCCCGCAGCATCCATGTCCCGCAAGGATGGGTGATCCAATCCTTCGACATCTTCGCCGACGCGGTGATGCGCCCGCAGAGCCATTTTCATCCGAAGGTGAAGGTAGCGGTCTAAGGCCTGCCTTCGTCCAGCCAGGCGCCGAGAGGCCTGAACACCTCCTCCAGCGCCGCGAGGGAGCCGAGCACATCCCCAGGTCGCTCCAGGCCGTGGTCGGCGCCCGCTACGACAATGGTTGCCGTCCCGGCCTGCTTCCACTCGTTCACCAGGGTCGACTCGAAGCCTGGGTCTCGCGTGCCGATCACAACAACCGAGCGTTCCCCGCATCGGCTCATGCGCTCCCGCAAACCCGTTCCCTGGAGGCTTGGCGTCAGCCAGACGAGATCGGCCTGCGCAAGGCGCGGTTCATCCGGAACGGACCACCCCATGGCAATCGTGCCGAGCGACTTGCCGACGATCGTGCAGCGCCGATAGGAGCCGAGATCGAGGGCGGCGCTCAACACGGCCCGCCCATCGGCACCGATCCACTCCAGCTGGTCCTCGTCGGACGCTCCGCGGAAATCGCTGTTCAGATCGTAGGCGTAGTCGACAGCCAGCACGTCCGCACCGCGTTCCGCCAGAAGCAGCCGGCTGAAATGCAACACAGGCATCGTGTTGCGGTATGTGAGGCCCGGGAACAGAACGGCGAGCCATTGTCCGTCGCCGCGGGTGAGGTGAGCCGGGATCGAGGTGCCACGCTGGCCCGGGATGGTGAGCGATTCAGATGACATGCTCTCGTGCCCTGGCGGGTGCTGGCACGAACCTTATCGGCCCCGATATGTCATAGGCGAGCCTTGATCGGGGCCCAATCAGCCTCGGGTGGGCTGAAGCAGATCCAGCGGGTTCGGCGCCGGCGGGCCGATCGTTTCGCCCGCTTCCGTGCGGCGCTTGTAGTGCGCCATGGAGCACTCGATCGTGCACAGGAGCCCGCGGTCGGACCAATAGGCCGGGCCGTTCTCGATGCGGTTGTAATGGTACTCGAAATCCGGCCGGCCATAGGCCTTGCCGCATTCGACGCACTTCGCCTGGTGGGGCCGCGTGAGCATCGCCCGGGATTACTCGCCAGGCGTCCAGGGCACGTAGTCGCCGGTGGCCGCGGGGCGTTCGCCGGAGGAGAGCTGCGAGCCGCGGGGACGATAGGCGTGCGGGGTGCCGGTCATGTTAGGCACATGGGGCTTTTCCCATTCACGGGCGCGGTAGGCCGGCTCTTCGCTGGGGGCGAGATCCGCGTTGTGCGCGAGCCAGGCGCGCCAGCCGGGCGGCACGCGGGAGGGGTCGGCGTCGCCGTTGTAGATCACCCAGCGGCGCTCGGCGCCCACATTGGGGTCGATCGCGGTCTTCTGGGTATAGCGGTAGTAGCGGTTGCCGAACTCGTCCTCGCCGACAGCCTGGCCGAAGCGCCGGGTGTAGAAGTGGGTGCCGGCGGTGGCGCCGTTCCACCAGGTGAAGATTCGCAGGAAGTACTCTTTGAGCGCGCTCATCGCGGGGCCTTGTTCGAGTTCGGGAGACGAATGCGGCAGGCGCCGCAGGGTCCCCTAAAGCGGCGCGGACTATGGCGAGGGAGACCCTCCAAGTCCAGCCTGTTGATAGGGCTGATTCTCCGCTTGACGTTGGGGCATGAGCCGCAGGCGCCAAAGGGCTGATTCTCGCTGGCGGAGCCGGGCCTTGGCCGCGCCGGCGGAGGTTTTCGGTTCGGTTGAACGGCTAAGCTTCGTCAATCCCGGCGGCCCTAGATATGGGGCTCCGTTAACCCTCGTGATAGTTCGGTGACGGCACTCGGCTAAGAATCTTTGCCGGCCGCGTGCGGGATTCTGCAAGGAGTCTCAAGGCCTTGAAAACCATCCCAAAACTATCCACAGGATTCACACCTCTGTCACAACATATAGCACGGAACCGACGCCCCCGGCACAAGTTCTTGACGTGAGGCTCGCGAGACGACTAGCCTGACAGGGTGCCGATCCAAGACCGGCAACCGGCTTCCAAGAACCGGTTTCAGACCCCCGAAGGCTGAAGGATCAAAGGCCGTGCGGTAAGATTTCGAACCGCGCGGGCTTCCCCGTCCCCGGAGGTCTGACGAGCTTGAGACGGAGCACGTGAGCGGCGCTGCCAGGCACCGCCGAGGCGTACGAACAAAGTGGACAAAGCGAGCTGCGCGTCGTCGCGGCCAGGAGATCTATTGTCTCCAAACTTGAGGATTGAGGTCATGCGGATCGAGCGGCGTTACACCACTGAGGGCCAGTCGCCCTATTCCTCCCGCGCCTTCCGGCTCGCCACGAGCGAGATCCGCAACCCGGACGGCTCCGTGGTGTTCAAGCTCGACGGCATCGAGGTGCCGGAATCCTGGTCGCAGGTAGCCTGCGACGTGCTGGCCCAGAAGTATTTCCGCAAGGCCGGCGTGCCGGCGCGCCTCAAGAAGGTCGAGGAGAACGACGTTCCCTCCTGGCTCTGGCGCTCCGTGCCGGACGAGAAGGCCCTGGCGGGGCTGCCGGAGGACGAGCGCTACGTCTCGGAGGTGAAGTCCCAGCAGGTGTTCGACCGGCTTGCCGGCTGCTGGACCTATTGGGGCTGGAAGGGCGGCTACTTCTCGTCCGAGGCCGACGCCCAGGCCTTCTTCGACGAGATGCGCTTCATGCTGGCGAACCAGATGGTGGCGCCGAATAGCCCGCAATGGTTCAACACCGGCCTGCACTGGGCCTACGGCATCGACGGGCCGAGCCAGGGCCACTTCTACGTGGACCACAAGACCGGCAAGCTCACCCGCTCCAAGAGCTCCTACGAGCACCCGCAGCCCCATGCCTGCTTCATCCAGGGCGTGCAGGACGACCTGGTGAACGAGGGCGGCATCATGGACCTGTGGGTCCGCGAGGCCCGCCTGTTCAAATACGGCTCCGGCACCGGCTCCAACTTCTCGCGTCTGCGCGGCGAGGGCGAGAAGCTCTCCGGCGGCGGGCGCTCGTCCGGCCTGATGTCGTTCCTCAAGATCGGCGACCGCGCGGCGGGCGCGATCAAGTCCGGCGGCACCACGCGCCGGGCCGCCAAGATGGTGGTGGTCGACGTCGATCACCCGGACATCGAGGATTACATCGACTGGAAGGTGAAGGAGGAGCAGAAGGTCGCCGCCCTCGTGACCGGCTCCAAGCTCGCCAACCGCCATCTCAAGGCGATCATGAAGGCCTGCATCAATTGCGAGGCCGAAGGCGACGCCTGCTTCGACCCTGACAAGAACCCGGCGCTGAAGCGCGAGATCAAGGCCGCGCGCAAGGTCATGATCCCGGACAACTACATCAAGCGCGTGATCCAGTTCGCGCGCCAGGGCTACACCGACATCGAGTTCCCGATCTACGACACCGATTGGGATTCGGAGGCCTACCTCACGGTGTCGGGCCAGAACTCCAACAACTCGGTCTCGATCACCGACGATTTTCTGCGCGCCGTCGAGGCCGGCTCGAACTGGAACCTCGTGTTCCGGAACGGCAAGGTGAAGAAGACCGTGCCGGCCCGCGATCTCTGGGAGCGCATCGGCCATGCGGCCTGGGCGTCGGCCGATCCGGGCCTGCACTTCAACACCACCATGAACGACTGGCACACCTGCCCCGCAGGCGGCCGCATCCGGGCGTCCAATCCGTGCTCGGAATACATGTTCCTGGACGACACGGCCTGTAACCTGGCCTCCGCGAACCTGCTGGCCTTCTACGACCACGACACCCGCGCCTTCGAGGTCGAGTCCTACGAGCACGCCTGCCGGCTCTGGACCCTCGTGCTCGAGATCTCGGTGCTGATGGCGCAGTTCCCCTCGAAGGAGATCGCGCAGCTTTCTTATGAGTACCGCACGCTCGGCCTCGGCTACGCCAATATCGGCGGCCTGCTCATGACCATGGGCCTGCCCTACGACTCGGATGCCGGCCGCGCGCTCTGCGGCGCGCTCACCGCCATCATGACCGGCGTGTCCTACGCGACCTCGGCCGAGATCGCGGGCGAGCTCGGCGCCTTCCCGCGCTACAAGGAGAATGCGGACAACATGCTCCGCGTGATCCGCAACCACCGCCGCGCCGCGCACGGCCTCTCCGAGGGCTACGAGGGTCTGTCGGTCAACCCGGTGCCGCTCGACCACGCCTCCTGCCCCGATCAGCACCTCGTCGAGCGCGCCCGCGCCTGCTGGGACCAGGCCCTCGCGCTCGGCGAAGCCCACGGCTACCGCAACGCGCAGGCCACGGTGATCGCGCCCACGGGCACCATCGGCCTCGTGATGGATTGCGACACCACCGGCATCGAGCCCGACTTCGCGCTGGTGAAGTTCAAGAAGCTTGCCGGCGGCGGCTACTTCAAGATCATCAACCGCGCGGTGCCGGATGCGCTTCGCGTGCTGGGCTACCGCGAATCCGAGATCGCCGAGATCGAGGCCTACGCGGTCGGCCACGGCTCGCTCCGCCAGGCGCCCGCTATCAACCCCGGCTCGCTTCGCGCCAAGGGCTTCACGGACGAGAAGATCGAGGCGGTCGAGAAGGGCTTGAAGTCGGCCTTCGACATCAAGTTCGTGTTCAACAAGTGGACCATCGGTGAGGACTTCCTCACTCAAACTCTGAAGGTCCCGGCGGATCGCCTGAACGACCCCTCCTTCGAGCTCCTGCCCCATCTCGGCTTCTCCAAGGCCGACATCGAGGCCGCGAACATCCACGTCTGCGGCGCCATGACCCTCGAGGGCGCCCCCTTCCTCAAGAAGGAGCACTATCCGGTCTTCGACTGCGCCAATCCCTGCGGTCGCATCGGCAAGCGCTATCTCTCGGTGGAAAGCCACATCCGCATGATGGCGGCGGCGCAGCCCTTCATCTCGGGCGCGATTTCCAAGACCATCAACATGCCGAACGACGCCACCGTCGAGGATTGCAAGAACGCCTACATGCTCTCCTGGCGCCTGGCGCTGAAGGCCAACGCGCTCTACCGCGACGGCTCCAAGCTCTCGCAGCCCTTGAACTCCGCTCTCATCGCGGACGAGGAGGAGGATGCGGACGAGGCCGTGGAAGCGCTCGTCGCGCAGCCCGCCGCCGCGAAGGCCGCGCACGTGTCCGAGCGCATCGTGGAAAAGATCATCGAGCGCGTGGAGCGCATCCGCGAGCGCGAGAAGATCCCGGATCGCCGCAAGGGCTACACCCAGAAGGCGATCGTGGGCGGCCACAAGGTCTATGTCCGCACCGGCGAATATGACGACGGGCGCTTAGGCGAAATCTTCATCGACATGCACAAGGAAGGCGCCGCCTTCCGCGCGATGATGAACAATTTCGCCATTGCGATCTCGCTCGGCCTGCAATACGGCGTGCCGCTGGAGGAATACGTGGAGGCCTTCACCTTCACGCGCTTCGAGCCCTCCGGCTTCGTGCAGGGCAACGACGCGATCAAGAACGCGACCTCGATCCTGGACTACATCTTCCGCGAGCTCGCGATCTCGTACCTCGGCCGCACCGACCTCGCCCATGTGGACCCGTCCGAGATCGGCGCCACGGTCATCGGCCGCGGCGAGGCGCAATCGAAGATCGGCGACGCGCCGGTCGCTGCTCCTGCCGCTGCGGTGGTCTCCAAGGGCCTCGTGCGCGGCAACCAGGACCGGCTCATGCTGATCCCCGGCGGCGCCGGCACGAAGAACCGCATCACGGCGGAAGCCTCGGGCTACGTCACCTCAGGCGCCACGGCGCTGAAGGGCGAGGTCGCGCTGGAGGAAGCCGCGGAGGCCGTGAACGCCCTGCCCTTCCAGGCTCCCGCAGGCTCCGGCCCCACCACGGCCGACCGCCGCGCGGAAGCGAAGATGAAGGGCTATGTAGGCGAGGCGTGTCCTGAGTGCGCGAACTTCACGCTGGTGCGGAATGGGACGTGCTTGAAGTGTGACACGTGCGGCAGCACGACGGGATGTAGTTGATCTCAGGGTGTAGCTATCACAAAGGGCCCGGGCCGTGCGCCCGGGCCGATAAAGATGGGCATGAAATGGCGAAGAACACGGGCAGTGGCCACCGCAGGGGTGCGGTCACCGGGCGTACACAGTTTCAGAGGCCAGATGGCCTTTACCAAAAGCGTAATGAGCGCAACGGCCATCTCATGGAGGTCAAGCAGAGCCCGGGAAAGTTCAAGGGCATCGCAACCGAGCCCGACGGGCGAGATACTGAGCGCTCGTGATACGATAGTGGGGCAGACTGGAAGTGAACAACCGCAGCTATGTGTTGCCTGGTAAAATCGGCACCTACCTTCGACGCCTCGACCTGGAGTATGGGCGAACTGGCGACTTAAGGCGGCAAGAGATCATCCGTCACGCTCGTGTGCTGGTGATCGAGAAAACAACATACGACAACTGGAACGGAGGAACGACGGGGCACGACGCCGTCTTCTTTCTGCCAGAGAAGGTTCTTTCAGCTATTGGCCTACCTGGTCAGAGCGAAATCGAGGCAGGATTAAGAGCGGACCTCAACAGCTGCTCCGCTCGTTTCGAAGCTGAATTCTTCAATGCTGTCCGCCTGGATTTAGCCGACGATTCTGAGCCCGAGTACCAGCAGGCTCGTCCATTCTCACTTCGACCTCTAGCAAATCCTGAAAACCTCACGATCTGGAAGCCCGGTCAAATTCGGCTTTTTATCAGCCATCGAGATCGCCACAAGCGCGCAGCAACCGAACTAGCTGAGGCGCTTCAAGAATACGGCATAAGTTCGTTTGTCGCTCATGATACTATTGAGCCGACACGAGAATGGCGTCGCGAAATCCTGAACGGTCTGGAGACCATGGAGGTCATGCTCGTCTTCCTTACCGATGATTTTGAGGAAAGCACTTGGACCAACCAAGAAGTTGGATTTGCGTTAGGCAAGGGAGTACCTGTGGTATCCCTCAAGCTCGAGAGCCGCGACCCTCCAGGCTTCGTCAGCCACGAGCAGGCGCTAAGGGGCTCACTATCCAATCCGGCGTCGTCGGCCCAGGCGGTGCAGAAGCTGATAGCCGAGAAGTTGGGCCGTACGGAGCGGATTCAGACGGCACTAATCGAGGCCTTCCTCGCGTCACCTGATTGGAACGAAGCGCGAGATCGTTTTGAACGAATGTCTGCTGCGATAGATAGGCTGAATGATGCGAACCTGAATAGGATTCTGGAAGGCTTCTCGAAGAACGACTAGCTCTATCGAGCTTCTTACCTCGTTAATTCAAGCAACCGACTGGTAAGGTTGTTAGAGCGGACCACAAACAAGCGCTACGTCGTGGCGGGACGTACCATTCAAGAGCTGGTTCTCAAGGTACCTGGAGTGGCACTAGAGAATGCCATCTCATTTTGACGACAGCAGGAAGGCGATGGCCGGGCCATCTGCATCTTTTGGCGACTGTAAAGTCGTGGATGGCCTGGACGGGCCCGGCCATGACTGGTGCATTCTCCGCTAACGGCATTGAGCCAAGGGCTTAGAGACCGCGCGCTGTGGCCATGCTAGCGCTATCCGGCTCATCGACCCCCGACACCAAGAGCGCGCGAAGCGCCGGGCCTGCGGTTGCTGATGCGCGGGGCGCATTCCGCGGCTCGCCGAGAACTGGGGCTCCATCCATGAAGATCGTTACCCTGCTCGCCGCCGGCGGGCTCCTCGTTGCGTCTGTTGCTTCCGCGGCCGACCGCCGGGTCGAGATCGTCAACAAGACCGGCCTGACCATGACCGAGTTCTACGCCTCCAACACCGGCGCGAGCGAGTGGGAGGAGGACATCCTCGGCACCGACATCCTCGCCAACGGCGACACCGTCGAGGTGAACATCGACGACGGCACCGGCAAATGCCGCTTTGACTTCAAGGCCGTGTTCCAGAACGGCGCGGAACTCGTGCGCAACAACATCAACGTCTGCCAGATCAGCACCTTCACCTACACGCGGTAAGGCGGGATCCCTCTTCGTCATGGCCGAGCCTGTCCCGGCCATCCACGTCTTTGCACCCATCCCAAGTCACGGATGCCCGGACCATGTCCGGGCATGACGAGCGCATCTCCCTCCCTTCAGGGGAGGGTGGCACGCGTCAGCGTGACGGGTGGGGTGTTCGCCGTCAGGCGA
>DASZAZ010000021.1:0-9831 GCA_035944635.1 Microvirga sp. | reverse complement strand
CACGGGCAAGGAATACCAGATGCTGGAGCTGCTCTCGCTCCGCAAAGGCACGACGCTCACGAAGGAGATGTTCCTCAACCATCTCTACGGCGGCATGGACGAGCCGGAACTGAAGATCATCGACGTGTTCATCTGCAAGCTCCGCAAGAAGCTTGCCAATGCCAGCCAGGGCAAGAACTACATCGAAACCGTCTGGGGCCGCGGCTACGTACTACGCGAGCCCGCGGACAGCGACGAGCGGATCGCGGTGTAAGCTGCGCGAGGCCCAGTCCCTCGATAAGAAAGCCCCGCTCATCGCGGGGCTTTTTGCATTGCAGAACAGGCTAGGTCTAACGCCTCTACGTCGCGGCCCGAATGGTCACCTCGTCGCCCTCCAGCGCGAACGTCACCCGCATGCCTGCGGCGCGGGCCACCATGCCGGCGTAGAAGGGCTGGATGCCGTGGGCGTCGACCGTGCCGCCCTCGGGCGAGCCGGCGATCAGCGCCTCCACGTGGGGAGGGATGCGGGCGTTGAGGCCCTTGGAGCGCAGGACGAACTCGCAGCGCTCGGCGTCGCCCGATACGGCCACGGCGACCGAGCCGCCGCGGGGGACCGCGTTGATGGCGATCATCATGAGGTTGAGGAGAAGCTTCACCCGGTTTTTCGGGAACAGCGCCCGGGGCGCGCTCCACGAAAAGGTGAGCTTGTCGTCCTGGAACATGCCGCGCGCCACCTGCTCGGCATCGCCGAGATCGATGGAGGCGCCGGCCGATCCCGCGGCCCCGAAGGCGAGGCGCGCGAATTGCAGGCGGGCGGAGGCCTGTTTCGCGCTCTTGCGGATGAGATCGAAGGCGAAATCGCGCATGGACGCGTCGTTCTCGTCCTCCAGCACCTCAAGCCCGTTCACGATGGCGCCCACGGGCGAGATCACGTCGTGGCACACGCGGGAGCACAGGAGCGCGGCAAGATCGAGGGAGTCGAGGGTGACGGTGGCCATGCGGTCTCCGGCGGAGGTGGGGTGCCGCGGATCGGGCACGGGTCGTCGCGACCGCTCATCGGCCGCTACCGCGCTCCTACAGGCAGCGATGGGAACGCCCCCCGATAGCCGGCCTCAAGCGGTTTGAAAAGCAGGGGCTGCACCCCGCGGCAGCCCTGGAGAGCGGCAAATGGGCACAAAGCGCCGCTCCACCGAGGCGGATTGCGGCCAATCCAACGGCGCGCTAAAGCGTCCGTTCGCAATGGGCGGGGAGGCCGACGCCGTGATGACGCCGGACCAACAGCAAGCAGATGCGATATCCGAGGATCTGGCGCAGATTGCGCTGAAAGCCGGCCGCCTTCTGCAGATGCTTCAAGCAGCCGCCGGCAATCACCGGATCAAGAGCGACGGCTCGCCCACCACGCAAGCCGATCTTGCGGCGGAGCATCTCATCATCGAAGCCCTTGGCGAAATGTGGCCGGGAATCCCGGTCATCGCCGAGGAAACATCCAATGCGGAGCAGCCCGACAAGTTCTTCTTTCTCGTCGACCCGCTCGATGGGACGCGCGACTACATCAGCGGCACAGGCGAATACAGCGTGAACATCGCCCTGGTGCAGGGTGATCGGCCCATCGCCTCGGTTGTGTCGGCGCCCGCGCTCGGTCGCATCTGGATCGCGGGGCAAACGGCCCGCGAAGGCAACATCCCGGACCAGGGTGGATCCATCGCCTGGAAGAGCGTTCGCGTCAGGCCTGCGCCGGGTGACGATCTCATTGCGCTGATGAGCCGGCGCCACGGCGACACCGCGACCGAAGCCTGTCTGGCAACCCTGTCGATCGGCACCCGCCGGATGGCATCGTCGTCCGTGAAATTCTGCCTCATCGCGTCGGGGGAGGCGGATGTTTACGTCCGCTGCGGCCCCACGATGGAGTGGGATACGGCGGCAGGCGATCACATTCTGAGCAGCGCGGGCGGGTGTGTCATCGGTGTGGGCGGGACGGTGCTGACCTACGGCCATGAAGATCGCGGCTATCGTAACGGGGCCTTCGCGGCCTTGGGCGACAGCGCTCTCGCCCCGCAATTGTCGTTGCGCCTCAGCTAGGGTTGCTGAGTTCGCTTAGGGCCTGCGGCAGTTCGCCGAGGGTCTTGATGCGCGCACGCACCTCCGCGGCTTCGAGCCAGCCCGCCTGAATGACGCCCCAGGGTCCGCGCTCGACGAAGACCGCCCGCATGCCCAAGCGTAGCGCCAGCAGCACATCGTTGTCGATGCGGTCGCCGATATAGACGATCTCGCAGGGCTCAAGCCCAGCCTCCGTGACGATGCGCGCGAAGAAGCGGGGATCGGGCTTCGCCACGCCCCAGCGACCCGACGATCCCACGATCGCGCCCTCGATCCCAAGCCCGCGCACGAAGCCTTCCGTGCGCTCGGAGTGGTTCCCGGCAAAGCCCAGACGATAGCCCTGCTCGACGGCCCAGAGGAGAGCCGGGATGGTATCAGGATAGAGATCCTCGTCCAGAAAGCCCGTGGTCTGCCCCGCCGCGCGTCGCGCGGCAGCTTCCGCGTCGAGATCAATGCCGGGACGCACGAGGCGGAAAACGGCCTCGTGATGCTGGCGAGCCCCGATGACGCTGCCGAGGGCGGCAAAGAACGTGAAGTCCGGGATGCCGAGCCAATCCGCCCAGGCGCGCCACATGCGCGCTTCGCTGACCAGGGTCTCGCCCACATCGAAGAACAGCAGTTTCGGCTTCATGGGGCGGCACCAACCAGGGCGCCCGCTCATCGCAGCAGCGGCACGTGCATGGCAGGGCCAATCCCGGCTCGGGTCGCAAAAAGGCAGGATCGTGGTGAGGGTTTGTTAGGGTTGATGAGCCTAGGCTCACCCCCGGATCCCGATCGGAAGCGCGCCTTGACTGCGCCCGTGAAGGGCTCCCTTCGTCACGGACCAGCAGGAACAAGCTCGCATGCGCTCAACCGTTGCTCGTCTCGCCGCCAGCCTAGCGCTCGGCGTCGCTCTCCTCGGCCTGGCCGGCCCTGCCCAGGCGCAGACCCACGGCGCCCAGGTGCAGCCCGCCGATCCTGGCAATCCGCAGACCTTTCGGGCGCGGGAATTGGTGGATTCCGGGCACCAGCTCTTCGGCGGAGTCTCCCGCGGCCTCGCGCTCGCGATCCAGGAGGCGGTGCGCCGCTGGGGCGAGCCCAACGGCTATATTCTGGGCCAGGAGGCGTCTGGCGCTCTGTTCGGAGGCCTGCGCTACGGCGAGGGCCGGCTCCACACCCGCAATGCTGGGCAGCGCCGGGTGTTCTGGCAGGGGCCGTCGCTTGGCCTCGATATCGGCGGCGAAGGTGCCCGCACCATGATGCTCGTCTACAACCTCCCCTCCTCGGCGGCGCTCTACCAGCGTTTCGGCGGCATGGACGGGTCGGCCTATGTGGTCGGCGGCTTCGGCGTGACGGCGGTGGGCGGCGACGGCATTCTGGTGGTGCCCATCCGCTCCGGCGTCGGTGCCCGCCTCGGGATCAATGTGGGCTACCTCAAGTTCACCGAGCAGCCGACCTGGAACCCCTTCTAAGTCAGCCTTCGGCGTCGCCTGACCGCACCTTGAAGCCGCTTCCGGCTTGCGGCAGGCGCCTCCGGCCCTAGAACAGCCCGGGACGGGCTTGCTGCCCTGGAAAGCCGCGCGGGCACATGGCAGGGTGCTCCAGCGTTATCGAAGGCGTCGCCTGGGCTCCCGCCTGGCGGCGCGCATCGGCACCTTGGAGTTTTAGGCCCGCGTGATCGAAACCATCATGATCTTCGCGCTGGGGTTCCTTGCGGCAACCCTTCTCGCGCTTCTTGTCATTCCCGCCCTCAACGCCCGGGCCGAGCGGTTGGCCCGCCGGCGCGCGGAAGCGCTGTTTCCGCTGTCCATCTCGGAGCTCACGGCCGAGAAGGACCATCTGCGGGCCGAGTTCGCGGTGATGCAGCGCAAGATCGAGCGCAAGGCCGAGGAGGCGCTCGCGACGAAACACCAGAGCATGGAGGAACTGGGGCGTCGCGCGGTGCGCATCGAGGCTCTGGAAACCACCCTGGCCGAACGCGACCAGCACATCTCCAACCTGCAAAACGACATCGCGGAGCTTCGTCATCGCATCGCGGCGACCGAGCAGGAGCTGTCGGCCACGAAGATCACCCTCTCGACGACGCGGGATACCCTCGCGGCGGTGGAGACCGCTCACCGCCGCACCCTGGAGGATCTTGCCACCACGCGCGGCGAGCTGGAGCGCACGAACGTCACCCTGGCGTCCACCCGGGCGGAGCTCGGCCTCACGCAGGACAGGCTCGCCGCGCGCGAATCCGCCTTCGTCGACTTGGAGCAGCGCCATACGGAAGCCCTGGGTCAGCTCGATGCCAAACGCATCACGATCTCGGACCTCGAAACCCGCCTGGCGACCCAGACCGCCCGGGGCGACGAATTCGAGCGCACCCTCTCCGACCGGCACAGCGAACTCTCCGACGAGCGCAAGCGTCTGGCGGAACTCGCCAAGAGCCTCATCGCGGAGCAGGAGCGCGGCCTCGTCCTCGACCAACGCATCCGCGAACTCGAGGGTGAGCGCGACGAACGGGCCGCGGAGGCCACGTCCCTGTCCGAGCGCCTTGCCGCCCTTGCCAGCGAAGGCGGCAGCCACACGAACCTTCTCGGTGAGCGGGACGAAACCATCCGCCAACTGGAGCGGCAGATGGAGGATGCCCGCAGCCGCGCCGCCTCGCCTCAAGAAAGCGCCGCCCCCGACACCGAGTTGCGGGCCCTCTCCGACCGCTACGAGAACTTGAGAGCCGAAAAGGCATCCCTGGAAGGCGCGCTCGCAACCGCCCGGGAGGAGCGCGCGAGGCTTGCGCGCGAGATGAAAGCGCTCCGCCGCAGTGCCGGCACGCCCCCCGAGGAGATCCGCGCCGAGAATGCGGAGCTGCGCCGGCGGATCGACGAGATCGCCGATCAGATGATGCGGACCAGCGAGGCCCCGGAACCGGCAGCCGATCGCCGCGCCGCCACGCGATAGCGCAAGCCTCCCTCGATCCCCTCCGGTGAAGCGGGGCCGGGAAGGTCCCGCTTTCGTTTGCGGGGAGCGGCGGCCGGGTGCTACGAAGCGGGCCCGCTTTTTTGCAGCCCTTCAGGAGCCCGCCCATGGATCTCGGCCTCGCCGGCAAACGCGCCCTCGTTCTCTCCTCGAGCCGCGGCCTTGGACTGGGGGTGGCGCAGAGCCTCGCCGCCGAGGGCGCCCAGGTGATGATGACCGCTCGCAGCGGCGACCGGTTGGCGGCTGCGGCCGAAGCCATCAACGCCAAAGGGGCGGGCCGGGCACACACCTTTGTGGGCGACCTCACCACGAGCGTGGACGCGATCCACGGCGCCGCCATGGAGGCGTTGGGCGGAGTCGACATCCTGGTCGCCAATACCGGCGGACCACCGGCCCGAACGGCCTTGAACGTGAAGCCGGAGGAATGGGCGCCGCACTTCGAAGCCATGGTCGTGCCGGTCTTCAGGCTCGCCGGGCTCGTCCTGCCCGGCATGCAGGAGCGGCAATGGGGCCGCATCCTCACCATCGCCTCCATGGGTGTGGAGCAGCCGATCCCGAACCTCGTGATCTCCAATGCCCTGCGGGCCTCGATCCGCGGCTGGGCCAAAACCCTGGCAAGCGAGGTCGCAAAGGACGGGATCACGGTCAACCTGGTGCTGCCCGGCCGCATCGAGACCGATCGGACCGGCGAACTCGATGCAGCAAACGCCAAGGCCCAGGGCAAATCGGTCGACGAGATTGCGGCAGCCGCACGGGCGACGATCCCGGCCGGACGCTACGGCCGGGTGCAGGAATTTGCCGATACCGTTTGCTTCCTGGCCTCGGATCGGGCGAGCTACATCACAGGCTCGTCGATCCGCGTCGATGGCGGGGCAATTCGCGCCGTCTAGGAAAAACCCGCCCCTATTCCGCAGCCACCGCCTGCCGCCCGCCGCGATGGTGGGCGGTCTGGCGCCCTTGAATGTGCCTGGCCGCCGGGCGGCGATTGTCATTCGCCATGGTGCCGCTCACATGCTGCACGGCCTTCCAGGCCTCCGGCATGGCGATGCCGACCGAGACGAGCGAGGCCACCGTTGCGGCTTGGCAATAACCGCAAAGCGCATGGTTTTCCTGCCACTCTTCCTGGCCGAGCTTGAGGGCGACACCGAGGTCGTAGAGAGCCTTGGCGGCCATCGCGATCGGCAGCGCCGGATTCTCGCGAGCGCGGTCCTTGCCGCCCGCGCCTGCCAGGATGGCTGTGACCGCGTAGCTTGCGATCATGAGCAGCGCGTCCGGGGTCTGCAGGCGCTTGTAGGCGTAGTTCGATTTGTCGACCTTGGTGGCGTTGAAATAGCGCGAGGGCAGATCGGGCAGCCGGCGCAGGATGCCCATCTGGTAGAGCGACACGATCATGCCGGCGCCGACGCCGACGAAGGACAGCCCAACGAGCCAGCGCCGGCGCTGCAGGTCGTCCGAGCGGCCTTTGCGAAGCTCATAGGACAGGCGGGCGGGGGACGGGGCCATGATGCGCTCCTCACAAAGGGATCTGATCAGGGTCAACGGTATGCCCTGCGCTGGGATCCCTTGGGCCCGATCACACGAATGCAAGGCGCCGGAACGAATCCCGGCGCCCCGAGGGAGCGTTCCCGTTCCTACTTCGGATCGTCCTACTTCGGATCGATCTGCTGATTGCCTCCTGGGCTGCCGGGGGCCGGGATGACCGGCGTGGTGCCGGGATTCGGCACGGGAGCGCGGGTGTTCATGTCGGGCGAGATCCCGGCCGGAGGCCGGATGACGCCATCGCTGCGCTGCAGCTTGTCGCTCAAGGATTCACCGGAGCCGGAGGTGGCCGTGGACCCTGTGGTGCAGGGCTGCGAGCCCGGGGGACAGGTGGGGTCCGGCTCGATCTTTTCCGGAATCGTGGAGTTGTTCTGCGGCGCCGGTAGGACCGGCGGCTGCGTGGATTGAGCCGCGGCCCCGGTCGCAAGGCCGCCCGTCAACACCACGGACAAGGCTAAACTGCGATATCGCCACATGTTTCCGCTCCTTTGCAGGGGAACGGGCGAGGGCAGGAGGGGTTCCGGTCGATCCGGCTCTTGCGGCTTTGTTCACTCCCCTCTTGGCGAAGGGCCATCGGCTTGCGCATGATGGCGGCAAGGCTCTTCGCCCAACGAGGCAGGCCTCTTCGCAGCAGCGATACACAAGTGGGGTCCGTGATGCAGGTGGATGGTCCGTATCTGATGTTCCTGGGCGACGTCCCGGACCAACTCGCCGCCAAGACGGCGCACGGCATCGTGGACTGGCGCCCGGAAATGTGCCTCGGCCAGTTGCGGCTTCCCGGCTGCGGGGCCGACCTCGGCATTCCGGACCTTACCATCGCGGACGCGGCCTCGCAGGGCGCGCGAACGCTGATCGTCGGCGTGGCCAATGCCGGCGGCGTGCTCCCCGACCACTGGAGCGCGCCCATCGTGCAAGCGATTGAGGCGGGCATGGACGTGGCGAGCGGCCTTCACACGAGGCTATCGTCGAACGCGGCCATCAAGACCGCCGCCGAGCGGCACGGACGCAAGCTCCTCGACGTGCGCCATTCCGACCAGCGCTTCGACACCGGCAAAGGCACCAAGCGCTCCGGCCTGCGCCTGCTGACGGTGGGGACCGACTGCTCGGCCGGCAAGAAGTACACGGCGTTGGCGCTGGAGCGTGAAATGCGGGCCCGCGGCTTCGACGCGGATTTTCGGGCCACGGGCCAGACCGGAGTGTTCATCTCCGGCCGCGGCGTGGCTATCGACGCGGTGGTGGCGGACTTCATTTCCGGCGCCGTGGAGTGGCTTTCGCCCCCGGCGGCCGCGAACCATTGGGACCTGATCGAAGGTCAGGGCTCGCTCTTCCATCCCTCATTCGCGGGGGTGAGCTTGGGGCTTCTGCACGGCGCGCAACCCGATGCCTTCGTGGTCTGCCACGAGCCCACCCGCACCAATATGCGCGGCGTCAAGCATCCGCTGCCGTCGATCCAGGAGGTGATCGATCTCACGATCGCCTGCGGGCGGCTCACGAACCCCGCCATTCGCCCGGTTGGGATTGCGGTGAACACCAAGGCGTTGGGCGATGCGGAGGCACGCGCGTGCCTCCATAAGCTGGCTGCTGATCACGAGCTGCCAGCCACGGATCCAGTGCGCTACGGCGTTTCGTCCATTGTCGATAGACTCAGTGCAGATTTTTCAACACGCGTTCGAGCAACAGCGACGGCATAAGCTTCTGTTACTCACCAGCGTCAGCTCGAGCAGAGTTCTGTTCTGCAGGTCTGGCCTCAGAATCGTTTGAGCAGCTCAACCGGCACCGTGATCCCGCCCCATAATCGCCCCCTGAGGCCGTGAGTAGGGCAAGAGTTTTTGTCGAATGTGATCGCTTTTTAAGTTCGATCCGCTCCCCAGTGTTCATGCTTCATGTTGGGAGCGAATTGGCTTCGTTCTGCACATTTTGTTGTGTTTATATCATGGCGTGCTGGCGCACTCCCGAGCGACCTGGGATGAGTACCGCCGTCGGCCGTCAGCTCTGGAGCGCCGGGCAGGTTGGCTGTGACCCGGTTGCTGGCAGCTGTGGGGAGGTTGGCTGCAGCATCGAGGGCTGTGAGGGCGCGCGCTCTGCGGGCAAGAGCTTGGCGCTCATAGCGCTCGAGGCGGCGCAGGGCTTGGATGAGACCTGGGCCCGGAGGCGTGCGGGCGTGAGCTTTGGCCTTCTCGCCCGCAACGCGGTGCAGCGCGAGAATGGCGAGGGCCGCCTCCTGAGCCAAGCTCGAGCGGGTGGCGCCTCCCTCCTCCTGGGCCAGGCTCACGCTGCTGGGGCTGGCCGTCTCGACCTCTGCGACAGCAGGGGAGCTGGTGGGGCTTGCTCCCGTGGCCTGTGCGATTGCCAGCGCCAGCACCTGGAGGGGTGAGGCTGGACCAAGCGAGATCAGATCTGATGGCGGGGCACAGGACAGGCCGTGCTTGAGGGCGTTCTGGGCGGAGCGGGCCTTGCCCTCTCGCGTGCGGGGGCCCGTGCTCCTTTGCGCGTTGCGGCGGTTGGCAGCGATCTGGCGCTCAGTGGCCATCAGGAGCCTCCCCTGCGAGTGCGGGTCGGGGAGAGTACCAGTTCAGGAGGCGCTTAGCATCCCGGGCTTGCAGTCGATGCCGGCCTACCTCCTCCTGCAGCAGCGCCAGCTCCCGCTGAGTGTGTGCATCCAGCTGCGCGCGCTCGAGCTCAGCTGGTGGGCGCTCGACCTCGTGCAGCGGAGGGGAATCGCGCCGCAGAGTCTCATCCTCCGGCAGAGTAGCATCCCGTTGGAGGCGCTTGTCCTTGTGCTCTGGAGGGGGCTCGTGTCGCAGGCGTGCATCCTCATGGACGAGAGCAGCATATTCTGCTCGCCCGCGTCCGCCCTCTTGAGCTGGCTCGTGGACCCACCGCAGGCGCTCATCCTGCTCGGGTGCAGCACCGCTCCTCATCGGCTCGACCTCCGATGAGGCGGCGTTGGACGGGTGCGCCAGCACAGGCTGATCGTCAGCTCGATGCGAGCTCCGCGGCTTCCCGTCATCATCGGTCTGGACGTAAGCCACGCCCTGCAGCCGCGCGGCAAAGGCCTTGCGGCGCCGCTCCACCTCCCGCAGCAGGCGGTCGCGCTGCTTGCGGGTGCCCGCCATCAGGCGCTCCACCTCCTGCAGCCTCTTCAGATCCCTCGCGTAGGCCTTGGCGCTGATCTGGCTGGTGCTGTGGCCGCGTCGCTCCAGGCGCAGTGCGACGGTGGCCTGCGCGTCCCGATCACCAGCCACGAAAGCCTCAGCCAGGCGCTTGGCTTCCTTGTAG
>DASZAZ010000020.1:0-7724 GCA_035944635.1 Microvirga sp. | reverse complement strand
GAAGAGCTTTGGCAAGGACACCCCATTGGGCCGCGCCGGCCAGCCGAAGGAGTTGGCGGGCATCTACGTCTTGCTGGCGTCCGACGAGGGCAGCTACATGACAGGCGGCATCCACGCTGTGACCGGTGGCACTCCTCTGCTTTAAGGCGGCGCCGAGTTGGGAAGCGCTGCGATGGAGCGCTCACCGGCAGTGCCGGGCCTTTGGGCCGCTCCGGGGCAGACCGTTCGCTTGAGCCCGGGAACGGTGGCCCAGCCAGCCCTCATCGTGCCGTTGCCGCACCCTCAGTAGAGGTTCTCCATGCGCTCCGACTCTCTTGCGTTCCTCAGCGCGATCATCAGTGCTCCCTCGCCGAGCGGGTACGAGCAGCCTGTCGCGACGCTCTACCGGGAATACGCAAGCGCCTTTGCCGACCGGGTCACAACGGATGTCCACGGCAATGTGACCGCCGTGCTGAACCCTGATGCTCCCATGAAGATCATGCTCGCCGGACACATGGACGAGATCGGGTTCATCGTTCACTACGTCAGCGACGAGGGTCTCCTCCATTTCAGCGCGATCGGCGGGCACGATAGCGTCATCCCTGTGGGGCAAACGGTCTGGGTGCACGGCAAGCAGCGGGTTCCCGGTGTGATCGGCCGTAAGGCGATCCACCTGCTCGATCCGGACGAGCTCAAGAAGAAGCCCGACATGAAGGAGCTGTGGATCGACATCGGCGCAACCTCACGAGCTGAGGCCGAGGCTTACGTCGAGCTCGGCGACGTCGTCACCTACCAGCATGAGCTCCAGATGCTCGTCGGCGATCGTGCGACCGCACGGGCCTTCGACAACAAAGCCGGGCTATTCATCGTCGCGGAGGCCCTGCGGCTGCTGAAGGAGGAGGGCGGCCTCGATCCTCAGGTCGGAGTCTACGCTGTCGGCACGGTGCAGGAGGAGATCGGCTCCCGCGGGGCCCGCACGGCGGCTTTCACCATTGATGCGCAGTCGGGCCTCGCGGTCGATATGGGTCATGCTATCGACTATCCAGGGGTGAGCAAGGCGCGTTTCGGGCAGCTCGACATCGGCAAGGGGCCCGGAGTTTCGCGAGGCGCCAATACAAACCCCGTTGTGTTTACGCTGCTCACGGAGGCTGCAAAGGCTGAGGGCATCCCCTATCAGGTCGATGTCACCCCGGGAGCGACCCCGACCGATGCGAATGCCCTGCAGCTGAACAGGAGCGGCATGGCGGCCGGTCTCCTGAGCGTTCCCCTGCGCTACATGCATACGCCTTGCGAGGTGGTAAGCTTGAACGACGTGGAGAACACAGCTCGCCTTCTTGCAGCTTACTGCCGGCGGATCAGGCCGGATACCGAATTTACACCCCACTAGAGCTGAACATGAACCTCGAGAGCTGATGGACCCTGCGCCGGACATCTGAGTTGTGGTGGGACGGTCCTGAGCGGATCGCCGTACTCAGGGCCAGGAGGTTGGGGTGAATGACCCAAAGCTGCGCTAAACCAGCAAAACGGGCGGTCAGGTTGCCTCGGTCGTGGGCTGTAGGTCCGGAGGATCGATGAGCAGCGAGGCTTTCCGCCACTACGACCCGAGCGGCTTCTACTGCGAGATGGCACATGGGGCGGCAAGCCAGCAGGTGCGCGGCCGCCTCGAACGCCTCTCGAGTGACGACCTTAAACGTCGCGCCGCCGAGGCAGAGGCTGAGTTCCGCGACCTTGGCATCACTTTCACCGTCTATTCCGATAATAATGAGATCGACCGCGTTCTGCCCTTCGACCTCATCCCGCGTGTGCTCTCCGCACAGGAATGGCAGCACATCGAGCGTGGGTTGACCCAGCGGGTTGCGGCGCTCAACCTCCTCCTCGACGACCTTTACCACGATCAGCGGATCCTGGGCGACGGCGTCATTCCGGCGGATCTGGTCCTCGGCAACGCAAACTATCGCCCCATGATGCGGGGCTTGGATCTGCCGCATAGGGCATACGTCCATATCTGCGGCACCGATCTGATCCGAGATGAGCACGGGACCGTGATGGTTCTCGAAGACAATGCCCGCATTCCCTCCGGCGTCAGCTATGTGGTTGAGAACCGGCATATGATGCTCCGGGCGTTCCCAGACCTCCTCGAGGGTATCGGCGTCCGCTCGATCGACGATTATGCGCCCAAGCTCCTCGCCGCCCTGCGAGACGTGGCGCCCGCGGAGAGCATCGATCCACAGGCTGTTTTGCTTTCGCCGGGACCGTTCAACTCCGCCTTCTTCGAGCACGTCTTCCTCGCACGCGAGATGGGCGTGCCGCTCGTTGTCGGCGCCGATCTCGTCGTGCGCGATGACCGGGTCTACATGCACACGATCGCCGGTCTCATGCCGGTGGACGTCATCTACCGTCGCGTCGACGACGAGTTCCTGGACCCTGAGGTTTTCCGACCCGACAGTACGCTCGGCGTTCCTGGTCTGATGCGGGCCTACCGTCGTGGGAATGTCACTCTCGCGAATGCCGTCGGTGCGGGCGTCGCTGACGACAAGGCTGTCTACGCCTATATGCCGCGCGTGATCCGCTACTATCTCGGCGAGGATCCGATCCTGCCCAATGTCGAGACCCACATCTGCCGCGAGCCTGAGGCACTCCGCTACACGCTCGACCACCTGGAGGAGCTTGTCGTCAAGCCCGTGGGCGAGGCTGGCGGATACGGGATCACCATCGGGCCGCGCGCAAGTCGGGCCGAGCTCGAGGAATGCCGCAGAAAGCTGCTGGCTGACCCCGCCCATTACATCAGTCAGCCCTGTATCGGCCTATCGGTCGCGCCCACTCTTATCGGGGACTCCATCGAGCCGAGGCATATCGACCTCCGGCCGTTCGCGATAACCGGATCGAGTACCTGGGTCCTGCCCGGTGGGCTCACGCGAGTGGCACTGCGTGAAGGCTCCCTGATCGTCAACTCCTCCCAGGGCGGTGGCTCAAAGGACACGTGGGTCCTTGCGTAACGTCCTCCTCGCCAGCTCTGCGGAGCACCTCTTCTGGCTCGGGCGCTACCTTGAGCGAGCCGAGAACCTCGCGCGCATTCTCGAGGTGAATGTCACCTTCGCCCGCGATGCTCGCGGCCTGCAAGACTGGCTGCCGATCCTGCGCATCCATTGGGATGAGGCGAGGTTTCTCGCGCGGTACGAGACCGCCTCGACCGATGCGGTGCTGCACTTCTACATTCTCGACCGGGACAACCCGACCTCCATCGTCAGTGCGCTCACCAACGCACGATCGAATGCGCGCACCCTGCGGCCGCTGATCTCGCGGGAGATGTGGTCTCAGCTGAATGTCTTGTACAACTGGATCTCGGCGCTGGACCGGCAAGCCCTCAAACCCGGCCGTCTTGCCCGTCTGCTCGCAGAGATCGAGGAGGCCTGCCAAACGCATACTGGAATCACGGAGGGAACCTTCCATCGCGACCAGGGGTGGTGCTTCTATTGGATTGGGCGCTACATCGAACGCGCTGATCAGACCACTCGCCTGCTCGATATGAAGTCGCCGACGCTCCGGACAGGGTCCTCCAACGAGGCGTCATCGGTCGACATCGCCCAATGGAACGCTCTTTTGCGCTCGGCTGCCGCCTACCACCCGTACCGGCGTGTCCGGTCGGCTGCGTTCACCGCCGAGCACATCGCAAGCTTCCTCTTGCTGGATCCGAGCCTTCCCCGCTCGGTTCTGCTGTGTACGCATGAGGTCGATCGGCTGCTGGCCGATCTCCGGCTGCGCTGCGGACTCTCGGCCGGTGAGGCAGCGGCAGACGAACTTCGCGCCATGAAGGCGAGCCTCAGTAGCCTAACCGGTCGCGAATGGCTGGCTGACGGTCTACACGAACTGCTTGATCTGGTTCAGCGCCGCCTGATAGCGATCACGCAGCATCTCACCGACGCGTTCTTCGTGCTGCCGGCCGGAGAGGTTCTGACTCAGCCTCGGCGAGCGGAGATCCGGAGTTGAACATGATCAGTGATGCGACCGGCGGCAGGCGGCGCGACAGGCTGCCAGCAGACGTGGTAGGTGATTAGCATGGCCGTTGTTCAGCACATCTACTGCAGCGCGATCATCAGCAAGAAGATGTGTGACGCGCTCACCAGCTACATCTTCTCGGTCAGCGCCGCGAAGGGAGAGATCGAGGAGTTCGTCGTCTACCTTGTGACGGGTGGCGGCAACCCGAGTTCCGGCATGGAGCTCTATTCCTTCTTCAAAGCCCGTCCCGAGCGCACGACGATCTACAACATGTCGAGCGTGGACTCGGCCGGTGTGCTCTTCTTTCTTGGCTTTCAGAGGCGCTTTGGCGTGCCAGCCTCCAGCTTTATGGTCCACCAGACCAAGTTCTCGAAGGCTATGCTGCCGGAGTGGTACAGCTATTCCGACCTCAAGAAGTCGGAGCTCGAGCTGCTTGCGGTCGATCAGAAGACCCACCGGGTGATTGCCGCTGAGACGGCTCCCAAAGCTGAGATCGCGCTGTCGGTCGAGGATGTCGAGGCCGCCGCGGCGCGGACCACCGTCTACTTCGCCGAGGACGCCCTGCGGCACGGCTTCATCGAGGCTGTGATCAGCCCGACCATGCCGACGCAGGACGTGTTCTACCTGACGGATCAGTATCTTGCCGGTCTCCCCGACTAGGCTGCCGCTTGGGCGCCTTTCGGGGACTGGAGGGAGCACCCGCTTCGGGCCCGGTGCTGCGCTCCCGCGCGGGCTCCTGTATACTGACGAAGAGAACGGAGACAGCGGAGCCATGGCTTATACGATCACGTTCTACAAAGATGACGCGGAGATAGACACCATCCTTTGGGGTGGCTCCCGGGAATCGGCCATCGACCATGCGCGCAACCACTTCGGAACGCAGAGCGATCAGAATGGCGCAACCGCGGTGGTCGTCCGCGACGAGGGCGGGCACGTTATAATCCAGCACCCGCCGAGCAATCCCGGTCATCGCGGTGTCCAACGGAATACGCTAAAATCGTCCCCGTGAGAGCACGCGACACGTCCGAGCCCGCGAAGAACGTCCTGGCTCTTTCGTGAGGATCCGGCAGGCGCACTACGCCATCTTGTGGTGCTCCGATCCAACCAGGCTTGCTCATGCGAACTCAAGAGGTGTCGGATGAAACTGTTCAAGTGCCAGTCCTGCGGGCAGCTTCTGCACTTCGAGAACCACACCTGCGAGCGCTGCGGCCACCGCCTCGGCTACCTGCCCGAAGCCAATTCGCTCTCCGCACTCGAACCTGACGGAGCAAACTGGCATGCGCTCGCCCTGCCGGGGCGCTCGTACCGCTTCTGCTCGAATGCCGAGCACGACACCTGCAATTGGCTCGTACCGGCGGAGTCGGACCACGCCTTCTGCCTGGCCTGTCGGCACAATGGTGTTATCCCTGACCTCATCAAGCCCACCCATCTGCAGTCGTGGAGGCTGATCGAGTTCGCCAAGCACCGCCTGTTCTACACCATCCTCCAGCTTCGATTGCCGCTGCAGACACGCGCTGAAGACCCGGAGCATGGGCTGATCTTCGAGTTCCTGGCGGACCCTCCGACACAGGACAGTCCGAAGGTCATGACGGGCCACGACAACGGGCTTATCACCATCGCCTTGGTCGAAGCCGACAATGTCGAGCGGGAGAAGCGGCGCAAAGCCATGGGCGAGCCCTACCGCACGCTCCTTGGCCATTTCCGTCATGAGGTGGGCCACCACTACTGGGATCTGCTCGTGCGAGACGGGGGGCAGCTCGAGGCGTGCCGTACGATGTTCGGGGACGACCGGGAGGATTACGGTGAGGCGCTCCAGCGGCATTACAGCAAGGGACCGCCGTTGGATTGGCAGCAGAACTTCGTCTCCACCTATGCGACAACCCACCCCTGGGAGGACTTCGCCGAGACCTGGGCGCACTACCTTCACATCGTGGACACGATGGAGATGGCGCGATCCTGTGGCGTTCGGGTGAATCCGCGTCTCGATGATAGCGGCGCGCTGAGCGCTGACCTTGAGGTCAATCCCTACAGGGTCGGTGACATCCAGCGGATCGTGGACGACTGGTTGCCGCTAACCTTCGCACTCAACAGCATCAACCGCTGTATGGGGCAGCCCGATCTCTACCCCTTCATCCTCACTCCTCCGGTCATAGCAAAGCTCGGGTTCATCCACGACCTCATTCAGGGCGCCGGAGCAGTGGCTCCTATTCGATCGAGTTGAGGTCCGGCAGGGGAGCCGCATCGGCAGGCCTCCCTGGAGCGCTCCCTGCTGGGCCCCAAGGGAGGGGTCCGGTCGCCTCGCCTTCGGTTCCCTTCGTGCTTGTGACAGGATTGGCCCTGTGGCTCACGTACGGCACCTGGAAGGGTGAGATTCCGCTGATCGCTGCCAATGGAACGACGCTCGTACTTGCCAGCACCATCCTGTTCATCAAGCTTGCACACGGCTGAACGGGCGCAGGCGACGGCCCTCGGACCGACCATGCGGCGAGATCCGCCATCTCGGCTCACCTGGTCAGCGGGGCGATATCCGCGCCCCGTGTAGGCTACCGCCGACGGTTATCAGCCGACCTGACACGTCGAACTTGCGCCAGCAGCCGTGCCTTGGGCCCGATGGAGTAATCTCTTCATAGCTCTCGTAGAACGCGACGAGGTTGCCGCCAGGGCCGTATTCCTCATGCTCCCAGAACTCCGCCAGAATAGGTCCGCCCCGGCTGCAAGACCGGATCGCCAGAAGCTGATGATTGGACGGGATCCTGAAGACACGTTCGAACTCGGGGACGTCAACGAGGGCCGTCGCCATAGCAATCACACATGGAGGGCGATGGGTTGGAAACGGCGCGTTCTCCTGGACCGCTACCCGGGCACGCGCCCTGTTGCGCGCCAGCGGGGCCCATGAGGCCGTGGAGGAAAAGTCGAGGTCTGCTTCGACGCCACGACAGCGAGAACGATAATCGGTGCATCGAAGGGGAACGAACATTGCTACCTGCCACGAGACGGGTCGCGCGCCGTACCCGTCTTAGAACCGGTTGACTGAAGTGCGCCGGCATCGACGCCGCACGGATCCACATCGCAGCCGTAACAATAGGGTGCATCGAAGCACTCACTCCGCGGCCTCGAGATATCGAGTGTCTCTCCAATCTGCCTCGCCGTCGACGAAGTAGCGCGAGATCGCGCTCTCAAGGCTCGGCATCATCAGGCCCCGCTCGCTGGAGAGCGCCGTGCTACGTCGCTCGCTGCCGACCGGCCGCGGCTTCGATCGCCAGGACAGGCCGGCCTCGGCAGCGACGCGCTCGGCGAGTTCGATCCACGATGCCTCGCCTTGGTTCGAGAGGTGCCAAATGCCGCGCTCGTCGTCGATGAGGAGATCCAAGGCCGCCTGGACGAGGTCCGGCACATAGGTCGGCGACACGACGGTGTCGGGCTCCTCCAGGACAACAGGCCTTCCGGCAGCCATGTCCCTGAGAGTACGGAAGACAAAGTTGTGCTGATCCCATGGACCAAAGAAGGCACTCGAGCGGATAATCAGCGCATCAGGATGAACCTCAGTCACACGCCGCTCTGCTTCCGCCTTGCTCTCGCCGTAGGTGCAGGTCGGGCAAGGGGCATCACTCTCCACATAAGACGTGCCCCGCCGCCCATCAAAGACGCGGTCGGACGAGAAGGTCACCATCGGCAACCCGAGGCGCGAGGCAGCTCGCGCCACCATTTCCGCGCCAGCCGCATTGGCCTTGAAGCATGCCTCCCGCTCC
>DASZAZ010000019.1:0-100449 GCA_035944635.1 Microvirga sp. | reverse complement strand
TAAGAGCCTTCTCCTCGGAACTGCCGCTGGCTTGGTCACGGTCGCCGGGGCTCAAGCCGCCGATCTTCCCGTCCGGAAGGCCGCTGCGGTTGAATACGTGCAGCTCTGCCCCGCCTTCGGCCGTGGCTTCTGGACGATCCCTGGCACCGACTCCTGCCTTTCGATCTCGGGCTTCGCCCGCGGCGAATTGATCGTTGCCGAGCAGGACAACGCCGCTCAGGACGCAGTTGGCTGGCGCGCTCGTATGCGCCTCAACTTCGACGTCCGCACGGCGACGGCTGTTGGCCCGGTCCGCGCTTACATCCGCCTCGACACGAACCGCAGCTACGGCGCTGGCTTCACGGCCGGTGGCCTTGGCAGCGGCTTCGTTGGTCTTGCGGGCGTTGGCGGTCTCGGCGGCGGCGGCGCCACGGCTCAGGGCCTGATCGTCGACCAGGCTTACGTGCAGTGGGGCGGCTTCATCGCCGGCCGTAACACCTCGATCTTCTCGCCCGGTCCGGGCGGCGACCGTTACTTCGGCGTCCGCTTCGACGACGGCCCGAACAACGAGCAGTTCGCTTACGTGTTCGATGCCGGCGGCGGCCTCGAAATCGCTGCTGCGATCGAGAACCCCTTCAACCGTCGCACGAACACTGCCGCCTTCGCGGGTAGCGTCGTGGGTGCCGGTGGCATCCTCACGCCGGGCCTCTTCGCCTTCGGGCCGAATTCCGGCGCCCTCAACTACGGTGGTCAGGAGCTTCCCGACTTCGTGGGTCGCGTGACCTACAAGGGCACCTGGGGTTATGCCTACGTCGCCGGTGCCGTGCACCAGGTCAACGACGTCGGCGTGAACTTCCAGGGTCCTGCGGTCGGTGGCGTTCTCCCGCCGGTGGTCACGACTCGCGCCTCTGGTGGCGATGAGATCGGCTTCGCGGTCAACGGCTCGGTCGAAGTCAACCTCCCGATGATCTCCGCAGGCAGCCTCGCCTGGGTGTGGGCTGGCTATGCTGACGGCGCGGTGAGCTACGTCGGCTACGGCATCGGCGGTCCCGGCGGCGACGGCGGCGTCCGCGGTTCGTCCTTCCTGTCGGGCCCCGGCGGCACGGCGATCGGCGACCTCCCGGTGGCTGACGCGGTGGTGGTCGGTGGCAACACCCGCACGACCGAGGCCTTCTCGGTGGCTGCTGGCTTCCGCTACACCTTCTCCCCGCAGTTCCGTTCGAACATCTACGGTTCGTACAGCTTCGTGGACTTCGCGGCTGGTGCTAGCTCGGTTATCACTGCCGGTGCCTTCACGGGTGCTCGCACGGGCTTTGTGGACTTCGAGGAGTTCAACATCGCCGGTAACCTGATCTACACCCCGGTTGCTGGCCTCGACCTCGGCGTCGAAGTGCTCTACCGCAACCTCGACTTCGATGCCAACGTCATCCGGACCCGTCCGGTTGCTGGCGGCGGCTTCGTCCAGGACGTGGTGGGCAGCGACGACACGATCCTCGGCCGCTTCCGCGTGAACCGCTCCTTCTAATCGGCTCAGCCGCTTAGAACAGGGAGGCCCCGGTGGAAACACCGGGGCCTTTCCTTTTGTCGGTCAGCAAACTTTGCACGACGTGCGCCCGGCACGAGCGCTGTGTTCGCGCAGCTTCGCCCGAGGCGGGCGAGCCATAGGGCCGCCTGCCAGCTGGCTGCCTCGGCGGTCAGTGCATCTCACCCCACGTGAATGCCCTTGCCCGCTCGGCGGTCAGAGTGCCGATGCCGCTTGCACGAAGTCCCGGATCCGCTCGATCAGGTCGCCCTCCAGCAAAGGCGCATGCCCCTGATCGGGCACTGTCACGATCTCGAGCCGGCCGTGGAGGGCCTGCATCTCAGTGACGGTCTCCTGCGAGAGCAGGTCCGAGTTCGCGCCCCGGATCACCATGACCGGAACCGGTTTCAACCCCTCGAAGAGCGGCCGCAGGGTCGGGATCGGTGCCTCTAGGTCGAGCGTTTCGAGGGTCTTCATCAGCATGGGGTCGTAGGACAAGACCAAGCGGCCATCCTGCTCGTGCCAGGTGCCGCGGCCCATCCGCTCCCATTGCGCATCGGTGAAACGCGGGAACTGGGCGTACGAGACCCGCTTCAGAACCTACGCGCCTTCCGCCATGCTGCCGGGACCGGGCAGCTTGCCCACATAGCCCCGGATCCGCACGAGGCCCCTGGCGTCGATCACGGGGCCGATGTCGTTGAGAACAGCCGCGCGGATCAGGGCCGGCTGCGCCGCACTGAGCGCCATCGTGATCAGCCCCCCGCGAGAGGTGCCGACGAACACGGCCTCTCCGATGCCTGTCGCGGTCAACACCTGCAAGACGTCGGTGAGCTCCACCCTGACGTCGTAATTGCGCCAGTTCGGATCCCAATCGGACCGGCCGCGTCCGCGGTAGTCGAGGGCCAGCACGCGTCGCGGCATACCCTCGTCGTCGGCAAGCGCCAGCGCCAGATCGTGGAAATCACCCGAGTGCCGCGCGAGACCCGGCAGGCACACGATGGGCAGAGCGCCGCCCGCGACGGGCCCATAATCCCGGGCGTAGAGCGTCAGGCCATCGCTGGATGTAGTGCAAACGTCCCGGAATGCTTCGGCCACGCCCCTCGTTCTCCGTTACCCGTCAAACGCTGCGGGCACAGGACGCTACCATAGGGGAGAGGGATGTCGCTCGCCGTGAGGAGTGTGTCCGTGACGCTCCCGTTCTGCGGAGGTTATGGCGCCGTCGCCGCTGCACTCTGCTCGACGGAGCCGCGCAGCTGCGGGGGCTGGCCGGCTTTCGCCTCCTGCAGCCGGTGGCGATAGACGTGGAGGTTTTCCATCACCCGCTGGACGTAATTGCGGGTCTCCGAGAAGGGGATGCGTTCCACCCAATCGACCGGGTCCACGTTCGGGTGGCGCGGATCGCCATAGGCCTTGATCCACTTCGAGACGTTGCCGCCGCCGGCGTTGTAGGACGCGAAGGCGAGGATGTGGTTGCCGCGCCAGTCTTCCATGAGTTCGCCGAGATGAGCCGCGCCGATTTTGGCGTTGTAGGCCGGGTCGGCGGTGAGGCGATCCACATCGAATGCGACGCCGAAGCGCTTTGCCGTCCGTTTGGCGGTGGCCGGCATCAGCTGCATGAGCCCGCGGGCGCCTGCGGTCGAAAGCGCTTTCGGGTTGAAGGCGCTTTCCTGGCGCGTGATCGCATAGACCATCGCCTGTTCGACCGGGTCGCCGATCGTCGGGAACTGCGGAATCCCGAAGCTGGGATAGGCGTGGGTGTCGAGGGGGAAGCCCCGCTGCACGGCCGTTTTGCCGACGGCCAGCACGGCGCGGGGGTTCCGATGCTCCGCGGCAAGGGCGCCGAGCGCATCGAGCTGCGCGGCGTCGCCCAGCTTCTGCGCCAGCTCGGTGTAGAGCGTGATGGCGAGTTCGTCCGCGCCCACCGCGTGGAGGAGGCGGAGCGCCTGAACGGCTCGCAGCCCCTCAAACGCCCTGCGGGCGTCTGCATCGAGAGGCTCGGGCTCCCGAAGCTCAAGGGTTACGGGCCCGAGCTTCTCGCGGGCGAGCTGGCCGTAATAGGTGATCGGGTAATAGGCCGCGCGGCCGTAATGGCGCCGGGCCTCGTCCTTCAGCCCGCCGGCTTCCGCGGCGCGGCCCTGCCAATAGGCGGCACGGGACACGGAGATCGGCGTCTCGGCAAAGCGCGCCGCTTCGACGAAATGCGCGGCGGCCGCTTCCGGCTTGTTCAGGAAGCGAAGCGCGATCCAGCCTGCGTGGAACTCGGCTTCGATGCGTTGCGCATTCGACTCGGCCCCGTGCTCCTTGGCGATCTGATAGGCGAGGGCGGCATCCCCAGTGTCGAGAAGTTCGCGCACGATGGCACGGCGCATCTGCCACCACGCGTCGCCGTCGACCAGCACCGCGGGATCGCGGCTCACGTCGACGATCGCGCGGGCGGCCTCGGCGTCCTTGTTCTTGCGCCGCAGCACCAGCGCGCGCGAGTAGCGATAGGAGGGGTCGCTCCTGAGGTGCTCCGGCACGGCCGCGAGGGCCTTGTCGGCCTTCTTGCCCCCACCGTCCGCCGCAATTCGAGCCTTGGCGAGAAGCACGTAATCGTCGCCTGCGAACTCCGCGGCGCGGAGCGCCGAGGTCCAGCTTTCCCTGAACAGGAAGCGCTCCATGCGGAAGCGATGGTCGGCGACCGTCAGGAGATCGGGGAAGTTGTCGAGGATGCGCCCTTCCGTTTCGCGCCCGAAACTGTCCTCGCGCCAGGCATTGCGCACGAGGGCGGCAGCCTTCTCCTCTTCGCCGTCGGCCCGAAGCGCAAGCGCGAATGCCACCTTGCCGGGGCCGGTGACGGGCGGCTCCTTGGCGAAGTAGGCTTTCAGCACCGCGGGCGGCCGGCGGTTCGAGAGCAGGGCTTCCTCGGCGCGGCGGCGCAAGAGACTGGTTTCGGGCCAGTCCGGATTGTTGGTCCGGAACCCCGCGACGCGATCGAAGGGGAGCGCGACGCCGGCCCGGATCGCCACCCAGTCCACGACCGCCACCGCCGCAGGATCGGTGAGCTTCGGCCGCAGCGCTTCGCCGGCCGCAAGGTCCCCGGTGCGGTAGGCCTCGACGGCTTGGCGCAGCAAGTCGATCTGCGAGGGGCCCTCGACGAGCCTCGGGGCGAGGTCCTTGAGGCGCCCGAAGGCCTCCTCGTCGATCACCGCGACCTGAAAGGAGCCATCGGGGAGTGTTGTGCGTTGAGCCGTCGGGCCCTCGGCCCGGGCTCCCGTCGCGGCGAACGCAAGGAGGGCGGCAGATGTGAGCAGGCGCGTCACGAGGCGCGTCGTCGAATCCATGTGGCGTCCCCAAGCGGTCGTTCGAGAGGTGAGCTTCGACCGTTCCTGTTGAGGAAATACTAACCGTAACGCCTTGCGCAACAACAGGGAGCAAAGCCGTTTGCGCCGAACCGCCGCAGCCGCGCGACCGGGGGGCGGCACCAAACGGTTCACCCGAGGCATCGGTTTGCGCCGAACCGCCGCACCTACTATGTGTCCTGAAAACCATCCCGGCCCAGCGCCCGCACGAGGCGCCGACCGTCAACCAACCGAGGAACGCCACCCATGACCCTTCGTCTCAGAGGCTCGATGACGGCCCTCGTGACGCCCTTCAAGAACGGCGTCCTCGACGACGAAGCACTGCGGGCCCACATCAACTGGCAGATTGAGAACGGCACGCAGGCCCTCGTCCCCGTCGGCACCACCGGCGAAAGCCCGACCCTCACCCACGAGGAGCACGATCGCGTGATCGAGGTCTGCGTGCAGGAGGCGAAGGGGCGCGTTCCCGTGATCGCCGGCGCGGGCTCGAACAATACCGTGGAGGCGGTCGATTACGCCAAGCACGCCGAAGCCGTCGGCGCCGACGCGGTGCTCGTGGTCACGCCCTATTACAACAAGCCGACGCAGGAAGGGGTGTACCAGCACTTCAAGGCGGTGAACGATGCCATCGGCATCCCAATCATCATCTACAACATCCCGCCGCGCTCGGTGATCGACATGTCGGTCGCGACCATGGCGCGCCTGTATGAGCTCAAGAACATCGTCGGCGTGAAGGATGCGACCGCAAACCTCGCCCGCGTGTCGCAGCAGCGCCACGTCATGGGCGCGGACTTCATCCAGCTCTCCGGCGAGGACATGACCGCGCTCGCCTACAATGCCGCGGGCGGCCATGGCTGCATCTCCGTGGTGTCCAACGTGGCACCGCGGCTTTGCGCCGAGATGCATGAGAAGAGCCTGTCGGGCGATTTCGCCGGCGCGCTCAAGGTACAGGACCGCCTGGTGCCCCTGCACGACGCGATTTTCCTGGAGCCGGGCTTAGCGGGCGCCAAGTGCGGCCTCTCGCTGCTGGGGCGCGGCAACGAGGAGGTTCGTCTGCCGCTGATGCCCGTGACCGCGCCCACCAAGGAGGCGATCCGCTCCGCCATGGTTCATGCGGGGCTCCTCAACGCCTAGCGGCCTTGAACGGCGATCCGAGGAACGAGCACCGGGTCGTCGGCAAACGAGTTTTCAGAGCGATGAAGAACAACCCCAAGAACGGGCACCGGGTGGTTGCCGACAACCGCAAGGGCCGCTTCAACTACGAGATCACCGACACCTACGAGGCCGGCATCGCGCTCACCGGCACGGAGGTGAAGTCCCTGCGTCAGGGCAAGGCGACGATCGGCGAGGCTTATGCCGGGCCCTCCGGCGAGGAGATGTTCCTCTTCAACGCCTTTATCCCCGAATACCTGCAGGCGAACCGCTTCAACCACGAAACCCGCCGCCCCCGGCGCCTGCTGCTGCACAAGCGCGAGATCAACAAACTCATCGGCGCGAGCCAGCGCGAGGGTTTCACCGTGATCCCGCTGCGGATCTACTTCAACGACCGCGGGCGCGCGAAGGTGGAACTCGGCCTCGGCCGAGGCCGGAAACTCCACGACAAGCGCGAGGCCGAGAAGGAGAAGACGTGGAACCGCGAAAAGGCGCGGCTGATGCGCGACAAGGGCTGATGGGGCGGCCCCACCATCCGTCGGCGAGGCCTCCGATCCCCTGAAGGCCGGCAGCTCCAGGCGGACCTTTTACCCTTCCACCACACCGTCATCCGCCGGCATCTGCCGGATACCGTAGCGGCGCTCCAAGCCCTGGCTCGGCGGGCGCGGGCGCTCGTAGCGCTCGCCGTTCTCCTGCTGCGGGCGCACGGCCCGCTCGGAGGGATCGCGGCCGATCTTCTGGATGAGATGGGCGAGATCGATGAACTCGTCCGCCTGCCGGCGCAGTTCGTCGGCGATCATCGGCGGCTGGGTCGCCACCGTGGAGACGACCGTCACGCGCACGCCCCGGCGCTGCATCGCCTCGACAAGGGAGCGGAAATCGCCGTCGCCCGAGAACAGCACCATGTGCTCGATATGCGGCGAGAGCTCCAGCGCATCGATGGCGAGCTCGATGTCCATGTTGCCCTTCACCTTGCGGCGGCCGGTCGAGTCCGTGAACTCCTTGGTGGGCTTCGTGACCACCCGGTAGCCGTTGTAGTCGAGCCAGTCGATCAGCGGGCGGATCGAGGAATACTCCTGATCCTCGACGAGTGCGGTGTAGTAGAACGCTCGCACCAGATAGCCGCGCGTCTGAAACTCCTTCAGGAGGCGCTTGTAATCGATATCAAAGCCAAGGCTTTTCGTCGTGGCATAAAGGTTCGCGCCGTCGAGAAACAAGGCAAGGCGCTGCTGGGGTACCATGCTAACCATATCCGCTCAAAAAGGGCCGAGGCCTGACACAATCGGTTTGAACAATTCGGGAGGCAGGCTTCCGCAAGGACAAGTCCTTGGTCCTCGCAATGTAGAAATGTCGGGGAGAAGCCGCCTGGTAATCTTGGAGGGAGTAGAATTACATCCCGTTTCACTGTCAAGCTTGGTTCGGTAAAGCGGATCTGGATTCAACCAGAAGCGGAGCCGAAGCTTTGGCGCAAGCGCAATCGTTGGGTGCTCAGGCCTTCAGTCCCCGGCTACCGGGCTTGGTGGCGGGCAGAGCGGCCAATTCCGGGGGCAGGGCGTCCGGGGCGTAATTCGGGATGTCGAGCTGCACGAGCGAGACGAGCGGCACGCCGAGATCGGCCTTGCCGCCGGAACGGTCGATGAGGCAGGCGGCCCCCAGGATTTGGCCTGGATGTTCGGCGAGGGACGCCAGGCATTCGCGGGAGGAGAGCCCCGTGGTCACGATGTCCTCGACCATGACGACCCGCGTGCCCTCCGGGATCACGAAGCCGCGGCGCAGCGCGAACACCCCATCCTCGCGTTCCACGAACACGGCCTTGGCGCCGAGGTGCCGCGCGGTCTCGTACCCCGGCACGATGCCGCCGACGGCGGGCGACACCACCATGTCGACGGGGCCATAAGCGGCGTGGATCCGCTCGGCCAGCGCCCGGCACACTCGCTCCGTGCGGGCCGGATCCTGGAACACGAACATCTTCTGCAGGAACACCGAGCTGTGCAGGCCCGACGAGAGGATGAAATGTCCCTCCAAGAGGGCGCCGGCGGCGCGGAATTCGTCGAGCGCTTCGGTGGGGGTCATCGGTCCGTTCCCTGTTCGGCCGTGTTTGGCAGGCCCTCTCGATCCGCGCAAGAACGGCGCCGCCTCACCGGGACGCACAGGCGGCCACGAAGGCATCGAACAGGCGGTTGCCTGGGTGGTCGACGAGCAGTTCCTGGTGCCACTGAACCCCGACGGCGAAGCGGTGCGAGGGGACCTCGATGGCCTCGACCACACCGTCTTCCGCGCGTCCGCTGGCAACGACCCGATCCGACAGGGCCGCCACCGCCTCGCGGTGAAAGCTGTTGACGACGAGCGAGGGGCCGACGATCCCGGCCATCAGCGAGCCGGGCGTGAAGCTCACAAGGTGCATGCAGTCGCGGCGGTCGTGCTCCCTGACATGCGCGCCCAGCGTACACACGTCCGGCGTGAGTCGGCAGCCGTGCAGGCAGGCCAGCATTTGCATGCCCGCGCAGATCCCGAGCACCGGTTTGTCCGCGCCCAGGAAGCCCTCCATGAGCGCCCGCTCGACCGGGAGCCGCTCGGATTGCGGCGACGGCGAGACCTCGCCGTCGAGATACCATGCGTCGGGATAGGCGAAGCGGCCACCGACCGCGAGGAATCCGTCGAAGTCGCGCGCGACGCCCCTGGCCATGTCGAGAAAGTAGGGGATGCCGTAGGGCTCGCCCCCGGCCTGGTGAACCCCGGCGAAATAGCCCTTCGTCATGTCGTAGCGGGTGCCGCCGGTGCTCGTGTTCTCATCGAGCAGCACGGCGATGCGGGGACGGCTCGTCACCCCGTGACCCGATCAATCTTCGCGACCACGCGCTTTGCCCTCAATTCGGCAATGATCGCGTTGAGGTGCTTCAGGTCCCACACCGTGAGGTCGATGGTGACGTCGGTGAAGTCCTGGGTGCGGCGTTTCATGGACACATTGTCGATGTTTCCGTCGTGGTCGGCGATCACCTGCGCGATCTGCGCGAGCGAGCCGGGCTCGTTGATCGATTGCAGCGCGATGCGGGCGGGGAAGCGCTGCGGGTTCACGGGGTCGATGTCCCAGCGCACGTCGAGCCAGCGGTCGGGCTCGTTGTCGAAATCCGCGAGCGCCGGCGACTGGATCGGATAGATCGTGACGCCGGCACCGGGCGTGAGGATGCCCACGATGCGATCGCCCGGCACCGCACCCCCGTTCGGCGCGAATTGCACCGCCACATCCGAGTTGAGGCCGCGGATCGGGATCGGGTCGCCGGTGCCGTCCCCGTCGGCGAGCTTCACCTTCAAGGCCGGATCGAGGTTCTGCCAGCCGGCGCCGTTGGCATCCGTCACGCCGCCCCGGCGCTCCTCCTTGTAGTCGGGATAGACGGCGCGGACCACGTCGCCCGAGAACATCTCGCCGCGGCCGACGGCGGCGAGCACGTCCTCGATGGACGCACGGGCGAGGCGCGGCAGGGCGCCTTTCAGCTTCTCCTCGTTGAAGCCTTTTCCAAGACGCTCGAAGGCGCGTTCCAGGATCTGGCGGCCGAGCCCGGTGTATTGCCGGCGCACGGCCGCGCGGGTGGCGCGGCGGATGGCGGCGCGGGCCTTTCCGGTGACCACGAGGGATTCCCACGCGGCCGGCGGCGTCTGGCCCTCGGCCCGTACGATCTCGACCTCGTCGCCGTTCTGCAATTCGGTGAGGAGCGGGGCCATGCGGCCGTTGATCTTGCAGCCCACCGCCATGTTGCCGACGTCGGTGTGAACCGCGTAGGCAAAGTCGATCGGCGTCGCGCCGCGGGGGAGCGCGATGAGCCGGCCCTTCGGGGTGAAGCAGAATACCTGGTCGTGGAAGAGCTCGAGCTTGGTGTGCTCCAGGAACTCCTCCGGGCTGTCGCCCTCGGCGAGGAGGTCGATGGTGCGCCGCAGCCATTGATAGGCGCGGCTCTCGTTGGCCAGCCGGGAATTGCCGTGGATGCCCTCCTTGTAGAGGGCATGCGCGGCGATGCCGAACTCCGCGATCTCGTCCATGTCGCGGGTGCGGATCTGCAGCTCCACGCGCTGGGAGCCCGGGCCGATCACCGTGGTGTGGATGGAACGGTAATCGTTCTGCTTCGGGGTCGAGATGTAGTCCTTGTAGCGGCCCGGCACCATTGGCCAGGTGGTGTGGACGACGCCGAGGGCCCGGTAGCAATTGTCGAGATCGTCCACGACGACACGGAAGCCGAAGATGTCGGAGAGCTGCTCGAAGGCGACGGATTTGCGCTCCATCTTGCGCCACACGGAGTAGGGCCGCTTCTGGCGTCCCTTCACTTCGGCTGTAAGCCCCTTGGCGGCGAGCTTGGCGGTGAGGTCCTGCTCGATGCTCTCGACGAGCTTCTCGCTCTTGGCAGTGAGCTCCTTCAGCCGCCGGCAGATGGTCTCGTAGGCCTCCGGATGCAGATTCTGGAAGGAGAGGTCTTCCAGCTCCTCGCGCATCTCCTGGATGCCCATGCGGCCCGCAAGCGGCGCGTAGATGTCGAGGGTTTCCTCGGCGATGCGCTTGCGCTTCTCGACAGGCATGAAGCCCAGCGTGCGCATGTTGTGGAGCCGGTCGGCGAGCTTGACGAGGAGCACCCGCACGTCGTCCGCGATGGCGAGCAGGAGCTTGCGGAAGTTCTCGCCCTGGGCGGCCCGCTTCGACACAAGATCGAGGCGCTTGATTTTGGTGAGGCCGTCCACGAGGGAGCCGATTTGCGGCCCGAAGGACTTGTTGATCTCCTCCAGCGTCGCCGCGGTATCCTCCACCGTATCGTGGAGCACGGCCGCCGCGATGGTGGCGTCGTCGAGCTTCAGATCCGTGAGGATGGCCGCGACTTCGAGGGGGTGGCCGAAGAACAGGTCGCCCGAGGCCCGCTTCTGGGAGCCATGCGCCATCATGGCGTAAACGTAAGCCCGGTTGAGCAGCGCCTCGTCGGCCGAGGGGTTGTAGCGCTTCACCCGCTCGACAAGTTCGTACTGGCGCATCATCCCGCGGCTGTCTCCTTGCCTTCACTCCGGAGCTCCGAGCCCCTGTCAGGCGCGCCGGAGCTGCCCGTCTGGCGAGGGTATCGGAAGAAGGCGTTCCAGTGGCGCATCATCCCGCGGCCGTCTCCTTTGTCCCTCTACCGTCCAACCGCCCGGCCAGCCTGGGCCGCTGCCAAGGCCGGGTTCAACATCCGTAATCGGTTGATCCATCAAGATATTGTGCTCTGCTCCTCCTCCGCAAGCTGAACCGGAGCAATGCAGCCCCGCAAAAGCAAAAAGCCCGGCGTTCAGCCGGGCTTTTCACAGGAATGATGAAGAGGAGCGCTTATTCGCGCTCGTCGTCGTCGCTCGCCGCCGGGGGCACCAGGCCCTCCAGGCCGCGGAGGAGGTCTTCCTCGCTCATGCGGTCGAACTGAACCTCGGCGTCGTTGTCGCCGCCCGTGGGGGCGGGCGCCGCGGCGGTGTTGCCGAGCAGCGGCACGGTCTCGGCCTCCGGCTCGTCCACCTCGACGTACTTCTGGAGCGAGTGGATCAGCTGCTCCTTGAGATCGTCCGGGGTGATAGTCTCGTCCGCGATCTCGCGCAGGGCCACGACGGGATTCTTGTCCCGATCGCGATCGATGGTGAGCGGCGAGCCGGACGAGATGAGGCGGGCGCGATGGCCTGCGAGCAGCACGAGCTCGAACCGGTTCTCGACCTTGTCGATGCAGTCTTCGACGGTCACACGAGCCATGGTCGGCTCCTTCAACAGGTTACAGGGAAAGGGAAGGGGCGTCGGATACAGGAAAACGGCCTGAGAAACAAGGCTGAGACCGCAGCGATCTCGGCTGGGCCGTCCCGCCCGTCCCCAACCTTGACACCCACCCCGCCCGGTGCCACGTCCGCGCGCACTTTTTGCTGAGGAGAGCCGATGACGCGGGCGTTCGTATTCCCGGGGCAGGGGAGCCAGGCGGTGGGCATGGGCAAGGCGCTCGCGGAGGCGTTTCCGCAGGCCCGGGCCGTGTTCGACGAGGTCGATGCCGCGCTTTCGCAGAAGCTCTCCGCGGTCATGTGGGACGGACCCGCCGAGGAACTGACCCTCACGGCCAACACTCAGCCCGCCCTCATGGCCGTGAGCCTGGCGGCGATCCGCGTGCTGGAGGCGGAAGCGGGTCTCGACCTGAAGCGCCACGCGGCCTTCGTGGCCGGCCACTCCCTTGGCGAATATTCGGCTCTGGCGGCCGCCGGTAGCCTGTCGATCGGCGACACGGCGCGGCTCCTGCGCATCCGCGGCAACGCCATGCAGAGCGCGGTGCCGGTCGGGCAGGGCGCCATGGCGGCCCTGCTCGGGCTTGAGTTCGACGTGGCAGCCGAGGTCGCGCGCGAGGCCGCTCAGGGCGAGGTCTGCGACGCGGCCAACGACAATGGCGGCGCACAGGTGGTGGTCTCCGGCAACAAATCGGCGGTGGAGCGAGCGGTGCAGATCGCTCAAGGGCGCGGCGCCAAGCGCGCCGTGATGCTCCCGGTCTCCGCGCCCTTCCATTGCGCCCTCATGGCACCCGCGGCCGACGCCATGCGCGAGGCCCTCGCGACGGTCGCGGTCCATCCGCCGGTGGTCCCGCTCATCGCCAATGTGGAGGCTGCTCCCGTCACTGATCCCGAGCGGATCCGCCAGAACCTCGTCCGGCAGGTCACCGGTACCGTGCGCTGGCGCGAGAGCGTGGCCTTCATGGCCGCACAGGGGGGCAATTCCTTCGTCGAGGTCGGGGCCGGCAAGGTGCTGACCGGTCTCGTGAAGCGCATCGCCGCCGGCGCCACGGGCACGGCGATCGGCACGCCTGACGACGTCGCTGCCTTCAAAGCTTCGCTTAACGCTTCAGAATAGGAGCCCTCGATGTTCGATCTCACCGGCAAGAAGGCTCTTGTCACCGGCGCCACGGGCGGCATCGGCGGCGCCATCGCCCGCGCGCTCCATGCGCAGGGCGCGACGGTGACGCTCTCCGGCACCCGCCGGGCGGCCCTCGACGAACTCGCCTCGTCGCTCGGCGAGCGCGTTCACCTCGTGGAGGCGAACCTCTCCGACAAGGACTCGGTCGAGACGCTGGTGCCAGCCGCCGAGGCCGCCATGGAGGGGCTCGACATCCTGGTCAACAACGCGGGCGTGACCCGGGACAACCTGTTCCTTCGCATGAAGGACGAGGAATGGGACACGGTGATCGCCGTGAACCTCACGGCCTCCTTCCGCCTGTCGCGCGCCGCCGTGAAGGGCATGATGCGCCGCCGTTTTGGGCGCATCGTCAACATCGGCTCCGTGGTGGGATCCACCGGCAATCCCGGCCAGGGCAATTATGCAGCCTCCAAGGCCGGCCTCATCGGGATGACGAAAGCGCTCGCCGCCGAGGTGGCGAGCCGCAACATCACCGTGAACTGCGTCGCGCCGGGCTTCATCGCCTCGCCCATGACGGACGCGTTGAACGACAAGCAGCGGGAGGGGATCCTGGGCACCATCCCCATGGCGCGCCTCGGCCAGGGCGATGAGATCGCGGCGGCCTGCGTCTACCTCGCCTCCGCCGAGGCCGGCTACGTGACCGGTCATACGCTCCACGTGAACGGCGGCATGGCGATGTTCTAACGCCTGCTCGGGACCTCGGCCGAGCCCTCGTGGAGCCGTCTGGGCCCCTCGCCAGAGGCCTTGACCCTGTGTTAAGCAGCGAGCCGTTGGGTCGGAGGGGTTGACCGGCGCGCGAAATGCGGGTTTGCACGGCGCGTGACGGCCGCTTGCGCGAGCTTTCGTGTTGAAGGCAGCCGCTCCGCCCTAAATCTCCGATCCGCCTTGAAGCACCGGGCGGCAGCCATCGACGAATGAGGACAAAGATGAGTGACATCGCTGATCGCGTGAAGAAGATCGTGGTCGAGCACCTGGGCGTTGAGGCCGAGAAGGTGACCGACAATGCGAACTTCATCGATGATCTCGGCGCCGACAGCCTTGACACCGTCGAGCTCGTCATGGCGTTCGAGGAAGAATTCAACGTCGAGATCCCGGACGATGCGGCCGAGACCATCGTGACGGTCGGCGACGCGATCCGTTTCCTCGAGAAGAACGCTGCCTAAGGCAGTTTCCCGTTTTGTGGACCGGCCGGGCGGCCTCCGCCCGGCCTCAATGCGTTAAAAGGGCAGCGCGATGCGGCGTGTCGTCGTCACCGGCCTCGGCATGGTGACCCCGCTCGGATGCGGGGTCGAGCCGACCTGGAAGAACCTTCTCGAAGGCAAGAGCGGCGCGGCCCGCATCACCGATTTCGAGGTCGAGGATCTCGCCTGCAAAATCGCCTGCCAGATCCCCCGCGGGGACGGCTCGAACGGCACCTACAATCCAGATGATTGGATGGAGCCGAAGGAGCAGCGCAAGGTCGACCCCTTCATCGTCTACGCCATGGCGGCGGCCACGCAGGCGCTCAACGACGCCGATTGGCACCCGCAGACCTACGACGACCAGTGCGCCTCCGGCGTCCTCATCGGCTCCGGCATCGGCGGCATCGGCGGCATCTACGAGGCCTCCGTCACGCTCCTGGAGCGCGGGCCCCGGCGCGTGTCGCCCTTCTTCATCCCCGGCCGCCTCATCAACCTCGCGGGCGGCTATGTGTCGATCGCCCATGGCCTCAAGGGTCCGAACCACGCCGTGGTGACCGCCTGCTCCACAGGCTCGCACGCCATCGGCGATGCGGCGCGGTTCATTGCGCTCGGCGATGCCGACGTGATGGTGGCGGGCGGCGCGGAGTCGGCCGTGAACCGGCTCTCGCTCGCGGGCTTTGCGGCCTGCCGGGCCCTCTCCACGGGCTTCAACGACGATCCGACCCGGGCCTCGCGGCCCTACGACCGGGACCGGGACGGCTTCGTCATGGGCGAGGGCGCCGGTGTCGTGGTGCTCGAAGAATACGAGCACGCCAAGGCGCGGGGCGCCAAGATCTACGCCGAGGTGATCGGCTACGGCCTCTCTGGCGACGCCTACCACATCACCTCGCCGTCCGAGGACGGCGACGGGGCCTATCGCTGCATGGCCGCCGCCATCAAGCGGGCCGGGATCTCGGCCTCCGACATCGACTATGTGAACGCCCACGGCACCTCGACGCCGCTGGGGGATGAGCTCGAGCTCAAGGCGGTGGAGCGCATCATGGGCAACGCGGCCGCGAAGCTCGCGATGTCCTCCACGAAGTCGGCGACAGGCCATCTCCTCGGGGCGGCCGGCGCCATCGAGGCGATCTTCGCGATCCTCGCCATGCGCGACGGGGTGATCCCGCCCACCATCAACCTCGACAACCCATCCGTCGAGACGCCGATCGACCTCGTGCCCCACAAGGCGAAGCCGAGATCGGTCGACACGGTGCTCTCCAACTCCTTCGGGTTCGGCGGCACCAACGCTTCCGTGATCTTCCGTCGCGCGGCCTAAGGCAGGGCTGAAGCGCGACCGTTACCCCTTTTCGCCACAATCGCACCTACCCTTGCAATTGAGGCTTGAGGGCGTTCAGCTGCTTTTCAGGCAAGGCGCAGCAGGTTTAAGCTTGCGTGCGGCACGAGCAGGGTCGCCTACAATCTCCCGGTCGCGACGGCGCCTGCTGTCGATGTCCTCTACCGTCGAGGCGGGCCCCGCTTCGATCAGCCATGGATGAGCCCAAAAGGGCTCCACCCCTGAAGGGCGCGATGTTCGGCAGAAAGAAGACGCCACCTCCGACGGCCGCCCCCCCCGGCAACGACGAGCCGCGCTATGCGCCGCGCTCCCCGAGCGAGGCCATCAAGCCGATTGCGGCGCCTCCCATGCCCCCCCGTGCCGCCCGCCGCCCCCGGGGCGGTTTCCTGTCGGCCTTCAGCGGCTTCCTGACCTTCCTGATCGCTTTCGCGGGCGCGGCGCTGTTCGGCATCGTGCTGCTCGAGAGGGAGGTCAAGCAGGCTGGGCCGCTCCAGGCCGACAAGGTGATCGCGATCCCGCGCAATTCGGGCACCAGCGACATCGCCACGATCCTGCAGCGCGAGGGCGTGATCGAGCAGCCCTTGCTCTTCGAGATCTACGCCCTGGCGAGCCGCCAAAGGGGCAACCTGAAGGCGGGCGAGTTCCTGTTCAAGGCGGGTACCAGCATTGACGATGCCGTGGACGTGCTGGCCCAGGGCAAGGCCATCCTCCACTCCGTGACCATTCCGGAGGGGCTCACCTCCGAGCAGATCGTCGAACGCCTGAAGCAGAACGAGATCCTGACCGGCGACCTCACCGAGATCCCCCGCGAGGGCACGCTCCTGCCCGACACCTACAAGTTCGAGCGCGGCATGACCCGCCAGCAGCTCGTGAACTCGATGCAGACGGCGCAGAAGAACATGCTGAACCAGATCTGGTCGCGCCGCTCGCCCGATCTGCCGATCAAGACTCCGCAAGAGCTCGTGATCATGGCCTCTATCGTCGAGAAGGAGACGGGCCGTGCCGACGAGCGCACACGGGTCGCGGGCGTGTTCATCAACCGCCTCAATAAGCGCATGAAGCTGCAATCGGACCCCACCATCGTCTACGGGCTGGTGGGCGGAAAGGGCACGCTCGGGCGCGGGATCCTGCGGTCCGAGATCGACAAGCCGACGCCCTACAACACCTACGCGATCGAAGGCCTGCCGCCTGGTCCCATCGCCAATCCGGGCCGCGCGGCCTTGGAGGCCGTCGCCAATCCCTCGCGGACCAAGGATCTGTACTTCGTCGCGGACGGCACCGGCGGCCACGCCTTCGCCGAGACGCTGGAGCAGCACAACCGCAACGTGGCGCGCTGGCGTCAGATCGAGCGGGCAAAGGCCGAGGAGACAGCGGTCGATCGCGTCGAGCCGGCTGCCGACGAGGTGCCTGGCGCCGCCCCTGCCAACGCCTCTGCCTTTGCGCCGGGCCAGCCGGCGGCCGCCCCCGGAGCGCCGCCCGGGCGCACGCCTCCGCCCGCACGCGGCACCGCGGCCCCCCGCGGCCGGGCCGTGGACGCCAGCGAGGGAACACCCCGCGATCCGCTGCTGAACCGCAACTTTGATCTGAACTCCCAGAAGACCGTTCCGGCGGTTCGCCAATAGCTCCTTCGAACTGAGGATCGCGCCTTCGTTCGGCTTGTCGCCGGAGGAGGCAGCGCCTATGGTCCCGCCGCAATCGAGGCGAGTTTCAAAGGGGCCACATGGCGATCGCCAGCATGACCGGTTTTGCCCGCGAGGCCGGGGCCACGGGGCCGCACCAATGGGCCTGGGAACTCAAGACCGTGAATGGCCGTGGCCTCGAAGTTCGCGTGCGGACGCCCGCCGGCTTCGACGCCGTGGGCGAGGAGGCGCGGGGCCAGATTCTCAAAGCCCTCACCCGCGGGCAGGGGCAGCTCAATCTGTCGCTCTCCAAGGCTGCCACGACGACGCGCGTTCGGGTGAACCGCGAGGTGCTCCAATCGCTTGTGGAAGCCATAGCCGGGCTTGATCTTCCCGAGACCGTGAAGCCCGCTTCGCTGGACGGCTTGCTGGGCGTGCGGGGTGTCGTCGAAATCGAGGACGAGGCCGCCGATCCTGGTCACGATGCGGCCCTCGCCGAGGCTTTGCGAGCCGGCATCGCCCGGCTCATCGAAGCCCTGCAGGCGGCGCGCTCCGCTGAGGGGCAGGCCCTCGCGGGCGTCATCGCGGGGCAGCTCGACACCATCGCTCGCCTCGTCGACGAGGCCGAAGCGCATCCCGGCCGGCGGCCCGAGGCGATCCGCACCAAGCTCGAAGCGCAGATCGCACAGATCATGGAGGGCAAGAGCGGGCTCGATCCGGCGCGGTTGCATCAGGAGGCGGTGCTGATCGCCGCCCGCGCTGATATCCGCGAGGAACTCGACCGGTTGCGGGCCCATGTGGATTCCGCCCGTGCGCTCCTCCAGGAAGGGGGCCCGGTGGGGCGCCGTCTCGACTTCCTGGCCCAGGAATTCGGCCGCGAAGCCAACACGCTCTGCGCCAAGGCCAACGACGTCTCCCTCTCGCGCATCGGGCTTGACCTCAAGGCCGTGGTCGAGCAGTTCCGCGAGCAGGTTCAGAACGTCGAATGATGTGCAGCCCCCGTCGACGGGGCGGTTGGTCGAGCCAGTCGGGATCGTCAAAGATGCGCCGCAGACTACCGGCGGGCCGCCGGGGAGAGCAGGATCGAGATGCCAGGTGAGCCCGTGGTGCCGCATGCCAAACCGAAGGTCGGCCGCCGCGGCCTGATCCTCATCCTGTCTTCGCCCTCGGGCGCCGGGAAGACGACCCTGACCCGCAGCCTGGTCGAGGGTCGTGCCGGTGAATTGTCGATTTCCGTGACGACCCGCCAAAGGCGTCCCTCCGAAATCGAGGGACGTCATTACCACTTCATCGACCGCGATCAGTTCCTCGACATGCGCGACCGGGGCGACCTCCTCGAATGGGCGGAGGTGCACGGCAACTTCTACGGCACGCCACGTAAGCCCGTGGAACGCACCCTCGCGGCCGGCCAGGACATGATCTTCGACATCGATTACCAGGGCACGCGCCAGGTGCGCCAGAAGCTGCCCCAGGACGTCGTAACCGTGTTCATTCTGCCCCCCAGCATGCGCGAGTTGAAAGCCCGGCTCGTGCGGCGGGCGGAGGATGCGCCCGAGACGATCGCGAAGCGTCTCGCCAATGCGCGGGTCGAGATCGATCGGTGGTCGGAATACGACTACGTGATCGTCAACGAGGACCTCGGCGAGTCCTACCAGAGCCTGCAATCGATTCTCGCGGCCGAGCGCCTCAAGCGGGAGCGGCGGGTCGGCCTGCCGGAATTCGTGGCGAGCCTTTTGGACGAGCGGCTCGACTAGCTGCGGCGCTCACTGTCTTTCGCCCCCGAAGGCCTTACGAACGCCCGCGCTGGGCGTCCCAAGCATTCGCCAGGGCCACATAGCCTTCGACCGGCACATCCTCGGCTCGAATGGTCTCGTCGAGGCCCGCGGCCGCGATCATCGCACCGGGCTCCGGAGCGATGGATTTCAGGCTCTGCCGCAGCATCTTGCGCCGCTGCCCGAAGGCCGCGCGCGTGACGGCTTCCAGGGCCTCGACCCGGCAGGGCAGGGGGGCCGTGCGGGGCGTCAGATGCACGATGCTCGATGTGATCTTCGGCGGCGGGACGAAGGCGGACGGCGGCACGTCGAAGAGGATACGCCCTTGCGTGCGCCAGCCGCAGAGGACGCCGAGGCGGCCGTAATCCTTCGGGCGCGTCTCGTCCGCGACGATACGCTCGGCTACCTCGCGTTGGAACATGAGCGTCAGCGACAACCACCAGGGCGGCCATTCCCGCCCCGTTAGCCAGCCGATGAGCAGCGCCGTGCCCACGTTGTAGGGCAGGTTCGAGATGATGCGCACGGGAGCATCGCCCACAAGCGGACGCGGATCGAAGGCCAGGGCGTCAGCCTCCACCACATCGAGCCGTCCGGGATAGCGGGCCGCAATCTCGGCCAGGGCCGGGAGACAGCGGGGATCGCGCTCGATGGCGACGACGCGCCTCGCACCCGCCGCCAGAATCGCCCGCGTCAGCCCTCCGGGACCGGGGCCGACCTCGATGACGGTTGCCTCGTCCAACGCACCCGCGGAGCGGGCGATGCGGCTCGTCAGATTGAGGTCGAAGAGGAAGTTCTGGCCAAGCGACTTCTTGGCCATGAGCCCGTGCGCCTGCACGACTTCACGAAGCGGGGGGAGGTCGTCGATGGGCCCCATCGATCATGAACTCGGCCGACGAGGCGCGAAAAGCGCCCCGGCGAGGCGCTTGCTCGCCTCGGCGACGCGCCTCACCGGGGCGCGACTCCTTCGCCCGCATTCGCGGCGGGACCGAAGGAATACTGGTAACCGAGCTCTCCGAGGGTGCGCAGTTCGAGCCTGAACATCACGGTCTGCGCGACCTCCTTCTCGCCGGCCGTGATGGCGATGGATTTCGGCGCCACCGAATAGTTCACGGTCAAGATCGTGCACTCGTCGGCATAGCCGAGGCCGAAGCCGAAGGAGGCGACGTCGAGGCCGCCGCTCGAGGTCTTGGTGGGGCTGATGGAGCGGTCGAGGTCGAGAACGATGGAACTCGACACGTGCCAGTTTGGCGTGATGTTCCACTTGGCGGCTGCCAGGAAGCCCTCGCGACCGCGCTCGAAACCAAGCTCCTTTTGCGGAGCGTAATTGGCATAGAGGAAGGTGCCAGAAACCGGCAGCAGCGGATCGAGATTGATCGTGGCTCCGGCTTCGAGCCGTCGCATCGAGAAGTCGGACTCGTCGAAGCGGCCGCGGGTGAAGAACGACAGGTTCTTGTTGGGCGATACGCGCAGGCGGCCCACGAAATCGGATCGATCCGACTCGAGACCCGAGTCCCGGCCCACATTCGCGATGTCGCCTGGCGTAAACGAGTTCAGGCCGGCCAGATGGAACGACTGGCCCACGAGAGCATCGGCCGAGAAGCCGCCAGCACCCGTGACCGTGTACTGCGCGCCGAGATTGGCGCGAACACCGCCCTCGACCCGGTCATAACCGGTGAACTTGTCCCAATCGAAGATCGAGGTGTCGTCGAAGACGAGGCTCTGCGCGTCCTCGTTCGGCAGCCGGCCGATGCGGGCCTCGTTGGGGCGAGCGATGACCTGCGCTATCGGCTCCACGACCTGGGTCAGGCTTGGGCCGAGGCTCGCGACAAGCGGGAAGCGGTATTCCAGGCCAATGGCCGGCATGAACCGAGCCGCTCCGTCGTCCTCACCGATGAAGTTCCTCAGGTTGGCATTCTGGTAGCCGCTGAAGCTCGGCTCGATCCAGAAGCCGTCGGCCCTGGCATAGGCGAAGGGCGTCCACGATTGGCCGAGGCCGTCGATGAATTGCCGCCGCCAGGACAGATCGACCGAAGCGCGGGAGGTGGTTCCACTGATGCCGCGGACCAGGCACTGGCCCCTCATGAACACAGAGCAGGTGTCGAAGATGCCATACTTGGCGACCTGGTTCGGGATCTCCTCGAACTGTGCGGCCTCGCGGGTGAGGCTCGTGACGTTCACGTTGAGGCCGATCTCGCCACCCAGGGCTCCCGGCCCATTGAAGCGCCGATCATAATCGAAGACCGGATGAACGACGGGCTGCTGCTTCTGGAAGTCGAAGGTCGACAGGCCCTGGAAATAATAGCCGCGCAGATCGAAGAAGGAGCGATCGCCCAGACCCTGAAGGAAGGCCGTCGAGATCGACTCGCGCGTGTAGAACGTGCTCACCGTCGAACTGGGGATGTGGTAGTTCGACAGGAACCAACGGTCGGTCAGGAGCGTGGCGTTCCAGCCGAACTTCCAGCGATCGTTGATGTAGAACAGGCCGGACGACTCCAAGGAGCCGCGGAAATCGCGGTTGCCGGGTCCCAGAGGCGCCGGCAGGAACGCGCCCGGATCAAGCTGGAAGATGCCAGCCGCACGAACTGAATAGGATCCGTTCAGGAGCCTGTGGCGCCACTCCGCCTGGCCGAGCACCCCCTGCCGGCTCAAGACCGTGGGCGTGATCGTCAGATCGTAATTGGGTTCCGGCGCCCAGAAGAAGGGTGCGGAGACGCCAAAGCCAAGAGAGTTGGAGATCACGAACCGTGGGGACAGGAAGCCGGTCTTCCGCTTCACAGTCGGATCGGGCGTCCAGAAATACGGCACATGGGCGATCGGCACCCCGAGGAACTCCAGGGATGCGTTCTCGTAATAAATCGTCTTCTCGGCGTTGTTGTGAATGATCCGGGCGGCCTTCACCTGCCAGAAGGGCGGTCGCTCCGGATTGTTCTTGCACGGTTCGCAGGTCGTATAGGTGCCGCGCTCGAACACGGTGGTCTCGCCGCCGGTGCGTTCGGCCCTGGGTGCCGAGAAGCGTGCTGTAACCGGCGCTCCATTCTCAACGGTCGGCTGCACGAGGCGGAGCGAGTCGATGAAGCCGTTCTTGAAATCGTCCGTCAGTTCAAACCGATCGCCGGTGACCACGGATCCGTCGGGCGAGGTCAGGCGGGCATTGCCCGACGCATAAACGCGCCCCGATGTGCGGTCATAGGTGACGCGATCGGCTTGAAGGGAACGGCCCTGAAAGGTGAGCTGAACGTCGCCGCTGGCCGAAACGGTGTTGCGGTCGTTGTCGTAGACGATTTCCTTCGCATCGACCAGGAGCCGGTCCTGCCCGCTTGCGGTCGGGGCCGTGAGGTTCGGCATGAACTGGGGCTGCGCGGACACGCCGAAGGAACCGGCGGCGTAGAACAGCGCCGTCGTGATCGCCAACCCCGCGATCCTTGTTCCAACCCGTTTCATCCACCATCCCTGCTGGAGACTTGCCCCAAGGCGAGTTCGGGACGCGCTCACGCGAGTGAGCCCTTCCCATTGCTGATCGGCGCCGTCCAGACCGGGGGAGCTATTCCCCAACGGAAGCGCGTCAGCCATCCTCTTGATACAATAGAGCAAGCGAACCCAACAAACTCCCTACGACAGCAGGGAACCACGCCGCGATTGCCGGACCCACGAGGCCCGACTTCCCAAGATCCTCCATCAGCTCAGTGGCCACATAAAGCATGAACCCCGCAGCCACGCCACCAACAACCATCTTGGCGACTCCACCAAACCGGAAAAACCTTAATGAAACGGAGGCGGCCACGAGGACCATGGCGACGAGGAGCAGGGGGCGCGCCAACAGCATGCTGTACTGCAGGCGGTAGGGGGTCGCATCGAGGCCGGCGCGCTCGGTTTGAACGATGGTCTCGTCCATGTCCCAGAACGACACCGAATCGGCGCTCGTGAAGGTCTGCCGCACTTGGGAGGGCTCCAGATGGGAGGCCACCAGATAGGTGTCATAGGAGATCGGCGCCTCGTCGGCCGTGACCACCCGAGCGCCCCTGAGTTCCCAATAGCCCGGGCGCAGGGAGGCCTCGCGGGCTTCGATTCGCTCCTGGAAGGTGTCGCGGCCCCGGAACGTGAAGACGGTCACGCCCTGCAGGGTTGTGGTGCCCCCCACCGCAGCCTGGGCGCGGAGAATGGCGGCGCCATCGGCACCCGTCTGCCGAATCCAGACTTCCTTGCCGGGGTCAGCGAGGCGGCGCGCAAAGACGCGGGCTTCGATCGCCGCGGCTTGCTGCTTCATGGAGGCCGCGAAGGGATTGTAGATCGTGACCGCCACAAGTCCGAACAGGGCCGCGACGCCGACGCCGGATTGCAAGAATTGCCACGCCGAGATCCCCGCGGCCCGCGCCACCACGAGTTCGAGCTTTCGGCTCAACTGCATCAGAGCCGCCATGCTGCCGAACAGCACCGCGAAGGGCAGGAGCTGCTCGCTGATGGAGGGGACTCGCAGGAAGGCGAGGCGCGCCATGAGGCCGGCGGTTGCGCCTTCCGTGTCGCCGGCGCGGCGCATCAGCTCGACGAAATCCAACACGTAGATGAGGCCGAAGAGGGTCGCGAGAACCATCAGAATGGCTTTGGCGAACTGAAGGGAGATGTAGCGCCCCAGGGTGCCGAACACGAGCATCGTCAGGCCTTGCGCAGGAGCAGCCGGCGGGGCAGGGCGACATCGCGTATGCGCTCCAGGGCCCGCATGCCGAGCTGCCGGGCTGCCGAGGCCTGGAAGGTGGCGATGAGTGCTAGGGCGAGGCCGAGGAGCGGAATGGCATAGAGCAGCGGGACGGCTCCGGGGGAGCGGGCGGCTGCGGTCGCGGCCGCAAATCCCAGCACCCGCAGGAGCACCACCGCCACGACGGCTCCGATGAGGGCGGCACCGCGGGCTTGCCGGGTGGTCCGAGCTTCGCCGAGAGCCGCAAAGGCGATGGCCATCATGGCGAGCGGATAGAGCCAGGCGGAGAGCCGATCGTGCAGCTCCGCTCTGAAACGGCCGGGCACCAGCTTGAACACCGGGTCCTCGGGATCGGGAAACAGCAGCTGACCCATCATCCGCTCGCGCGGCTTGTAGAGGATCTGTTCGCTTGCCGGGGCAAAGGCCGACAGATCGACCGCGTAGCGATCGAAAGCCACGACGGAAACGTCCTGCTCCCGGGCCTCGCGCCGGTGCATGGTGCCCTGCTCCAGCACGAGATAGCTCTGGCCGTTGATTTCGAGGGTCTGCCCCCGTTCGGCGAGGTAGACGACCGGCTTGTCGCTCTCCCGGCGGTCCTGCATCAGGATGCCGAGCAGCGCATCGCCGCTGCGCTCTCGGACGTGGAACATGATCCCGTTCTCGAGCGTGGTGAACTGACCCTCCTTCACGACGTTCGCGACGAAGTCGGCATTCACCCGGGTGATCAGCTCCCGGAGTTCCTGGAAGCTTGCGGGCGTGAGATAGAACGTCAGCATGCTGATGAGGAGGCACACGAGCCCGGCGAGCGCCGCGAAGGGGCGCATGATCTGGAGCGGCCGCATGCCGGCGGCGCTCATGACGATAAGCTCCGAGTCGCCGTTCAGCTTGTTCAACGTGTGGATCGTGGCGATGAAAAGCGCGACGGGAGCGATGACGGTCACGAGACCCGGGATCGTCAGCGTCGTGAACACCAGGAAGGTGATGACCGTCTGGCCCTTGCTCGTCAGGAGGTCGAGTTCCCGGAGCGCCTGCGTCACCCAGATCACGCCCGTCAGCGCGACGAGGCACACCGCGAAGGCGCTCGCGGCGATCCTGAAGGTGTAGCGCTCGACTAGGGTCATGGGCCTCGCGCCCGGGGGCGCCTGGGATGGGATTGGGCGGATCATAGCGGGGTGCCCGGCCGTATCCAACGACTTGCGAGTTGGGCGCTTTCGCGGCAAAGCCTGAGGCGTGCCGCCATTCCGGGCGGCCTGTTACCGATATGTCGCAGCGGAACGCGGCGCCCCGTGAGCGGGTCCCCGGGACGCGGAGCATGGTCACGGGAAGAAGAGCGCTATGGCCGACACGATCAAGATCGATTTCCAGCCCCTCGGACGCGTGGAGGGAGGCGACTGCATCGTCTTCGTCGGCGAGGACCTGAAGCCCTCGGCCGCCGTCGCCGAGCGGCTCGGCCCAGACGCGCTCGCGCTCATCGGCAAGGCTGCCGCAGCGGAACGCTTCAAGGGCAAGGCAAAGTCGGCCATGACGCTCACGGCGCCTGCGGGCCTGCCCGTGGACCGGCTCATCGTGGTCGGCCTCGGCGGCGAGAAGGACCGGGCGGCCCTCGACGGGGCGATGCTCGGCGGCCTCGCCCTCGGGAAGGTGTCGGGCCGCAGCGCCACGATCCTCGCCGATTTCCCGGGCCTGGAAGCGTCGTCGGATCTCGTGGCCGAGATGGCGCTGGGTGCCCGGCTGCGGGCCTATGCCTTCGATCGCTACAAGACCAAGAAGAAGGACGACGACAAGGAAGGGGCCGATGCGACCCGCCTCGCCTTCGCGGTCGCCGATCCGGCGGGGGCCAAGAAGGCCGTGAAGTCCCGCGAGGCGGTGGCGAACGGGGTCGTGATCGCCCGCGATCTCGTGAACGAGCCCCCGAACGTCTTGGGCCCGGAGGAGTTCGCCCAGCGCGCAGCGGCGCTCGCAAAGCTCGGCGTCGAGATCGAAATCCTCGACGTGAAGGCGATGAGGAAGCTCGGCATGGGGGCGCTCCTCGGCGTCGGCCAGGGCTCGAAGCGCGAAAGCCGGGTGGTGATCATGCGCTGGAACGGCGCCAAGGCCGGCGCCCAGCCGGTGGCGTTCGTCGGCAAGGGCGTGGTGTTCGACTCCGGCGGCATTTCGATCAAGCCCGGCGGCGGCATGGAGGACATGAAGGGCGACATGGCGGGCGCGGCCTGCGTGGTCGGCCTCATGCATGCGCTCGCGGCCCGCAAGGCCAAGGTGAACGCCATCGGGGCCATCGGCCTCGTGGAGAACATGCCGGACGGCAACGCCCAACGTCCGGGCGACATCGTCACCACCATGTCGGGCCAGACCATCGAGATCATCAACACGGATGCGGAAGGCCGCCTCGTCCTCGCGGACGTGCTCTGGTACGTGCAGGACCGCTTCAAGCCGCGCTTCATGGTGAACCTCGCGACCCTCACGGGCGCCATCATGGTGGCGCTCGGCAACGAGTTCGCGGGCCTGTTCTCCAACAACGACGAGCTGGCGGAGCGCCTCACCAAGGCGGGCCAGGAGACGGGCGAGCGGGTGTGGCGCATGCCCCTCGACCCCGCCTTCGACAAGATGATCGACTCGAAATTCGCCGACATGAAGAACTCCGCCGGTCGCCAGGGCGGGGCGAGCACGGCAGCGGCGCTCCTCCATCGCTTCGTCAACGAGGTGCCCTGGGCGCATCTCGACATCGCGGGCACCGCGATGGGTTCGCCGCAAACGGAGATCAACAAGAGCTGGAGCTCCGGCTGGGGGGTGCGCCTCCTCGATCGGCTGGTGCGGGACCATTACGAGGGCTGAGACCCGCCCTAGGTAAGCGCCGACAGCGAGGCGCGGCACAGTGACCGAAGTTCTATTCTACCATCTCCAACGCCAGTCGCTGGAGGGCGTGCTGCCCCAACTCCTGGAGAAATCCCTGGAGCGGGGGTGGCGTGCGGTGGTGCAGGTCACGAGCGAGGAGCGGCTTTCGGCTCTCGACGACCATCTCTGGACCTTTGCCGACGAGGCCTTCCTCCCCCATGGCACCGACCGGGAGCCCCATGCGGGGGACCAGCCGGTGCTCATCACGCTCTCGGCCGAGAACCCCAACAACGCCTCGATCCGCTTCCTCGCCGAGGGCGCGCCGGTGCCGCCGGACGTCGACCGTTATCAGCGCATGGTGATCCTTTTCGACGGCACGGATCCCCATGCCCTGGCGCTCGCCCGGGACCAGTGGAAAACCGTGAAGGAGGCCGGCCACGATGCCACCTATTGGCAGCAGGATGCCCGGGGCCGGTGGGAGCGGAAGGCTTGAGTCCAACGCGGTCGTGATCCGTCCGCTGGCAGTGAATGCCTTCGATCAAACGAGGTCGTGATCCCGCCCGCCTCGCAAAAGCCGCATCGGAACCTAGCTTCCCTCTGGGGGCACTTCAGGTTCAGGGTTTCATGCGGCGCATCACATCGTCCTTTCTCGCCCTCACGCTCCTCGTCACGCTGTCGGCCCAGGCCCCGGCCAATCAGGGCCCGCGCCCCGAAGGGCAGGGGAGGGAGGCGAACCAAGCCAGGGACAACCAGCGCCGCGGCGCCGGCGAGCGGCATGCGGACGCGCGGCTTCCAGCCGAATCCGTCACGCGGCACACGCTGGATGTGGGCGGCCGAACCTTGCGCTTTACGGCGACGGCCGGCGCCTTGCCGCTCACGGATCCGAACGGCGGCTTGCAGGCCGAGATCGGGTTCGTGTCCTATACCCTCGACGACCAGGAGCCCGGCCGCCGCCCCGTGACCTTTGCGGTGAACGGCGGGCCCGGAGCGTCCTCGGCCTATCTGCACCTGATGGCGTTCGGCCCCTGGCGCCTGCCCATCGACGGGCCGACGGTAAGCCCCTCGGCGGCGCCTACGCTGGTGCCCAACGCCGAAACCTGGCTCGACTTCACCGATCTCGTCTTTATCGACCCGCCCTCCACAGGATATTCGCGCATCGCGGGCGGTGACGATCTGCGCCAACGCTTCTTCTCGGTCGAGGGCGACATCGACGTGCTCGCGGCCGTGGTCATGCGCTACCTGAAGGAAAAGGGCCGGCTCGCCTCGCCTAAATTCTTCGCCGGCGAGAGCTATGGCGGCTTCCGCGGCCCGCTCCTTGCGGACAAGCTGCAGTCCGACCAGGGCATCGGCCTCAGCGGCCTCGTGCTCGTGTCGCCCGTGCTCGATTTCGGTTGGTTCAGCCAGCCGAGCCATGCGCCGTGGGTGCACGTCACTCGTCTGCCGTCGCTTGCGGCCGCAGCCCGCGAGCGGCAGGGGCTCGTCACCCGCGAGGCGCTGCGCCCCGTCGAAGCCTATGCCTCGGGGGAGTACCTCACCGACCTCATGCGTGGCCTTCAGGACAAGGCGGGCGTGGAGCGGGCGAGCGCGCGCGTCGCCGAACTCACGGGCCTCGATCCCGCCCTGGTGCGCCGCCTTGCCGGCCGCATCGAGATGGGCACCTTCCAGCGCGAGGCGCGCCGCGCCAGCGGCGAGGTGGTGAGCGCCTACGACACCGGCATCGTGGCCTACGATCCGGACCCCACGGCGGCGGTTTCACGCTTCTCGGATCCCGGCCTGCAGGGCCTCACGGCGCCGCTCACGAGCGCGATCATCGCCCATCTGCAGGGGACGCTGAACTACAAGGTCGAGGGACGCTACAACCTGCTCAACGGGCAGGTGAACGGCCAATGGCGCTGGGGGAGCGGACGCGGCCAACCGGAGGCCGTGAGCGAGTTGCGCCAAGCCATGGCCCTCGACCCGCGCCTGCGCGTCCTGGTGGTGCACGGCTTCACCGACCTCGTGACGCCGTATTTCGCGAGCCAGCTCCTGCTCGACCAGCTCCCCGATCTCGGCCCCGAGCGCCGCGCGCGCCTCGAAGTGTATGGCGGCGGGCACATGTTCTATTCGCGCGACGCCTCACGGCAGGCTTTCCGCGACGATGCGCGACGCCTCTACGACGAGGCGATCGCGGCACGAGGGAGCAGGCTCGACTAGGCGCTCGCGGCTTCGATCTCGCCCGAGAGCATCAGCCACTCCTCCTCGACCCCAGCGAGCTGCGCCGCCGCCTCGGCGCGCATGCGCGAGAGTTCGGTGGCCTTGGCGGCGTCCTTCTGAAATGCGGTGCCGTCGGCAAGCGCCGTATCGATCTTTGCGATGGCGTCGGAGAGCTTCGTCATGCGGGCCTCGAGGGTTTCGAGCCGCTTGCGCAAGGGGGCGAGCGCGACGCGGCGCTCGGCCGCCGCGCGGCGTTCGTCCGTCCGCGACGGAGCGGCGGGCGCCTCCCTGGCGTCCCGGTGCCCGGGGTCGAGCTCCCCCGAGAGCACGAGCTGCCGGTAATCGTCCATGTCGCCGTCGAAGGGCTTCACGGTGCCGTTGCCCACGAGCCAGAGCCGGTCCGCGCAGGCCTCGATGAGGAAGCGGTCGTGGCTCACCAGGATCATCGCGCCCGTGTAGTCGTTGATGGCCTCCATGAGGGCTTGGCGCGAATCGATGTCGAGGTGGTTCGTGGGCTCGTCCAGGATGAGGAGATCCGGTCCGTTGAAGGCCGCGAGGCCCATGAGAAGCCGCGCCTTCTCGCCGCCCGAGAGGGAGGCAACGGGCGTATCGGCCTTGTTGGCCGGAAAGCCGAAACGGGCTGCCCGCGCGCGGATCCTCGCCACGGGTGCATCGGGCATGCGCTCGGCCACGTGATCGACGGCCGTGGCGCGGAGGTTCAATTCGTCCAACTGGTGCTGGGCGAAATAGGCCACGTCCATCTTGGCCGAGCGGCGCATCTCGCCCTTCTGCGGGGGCAGGCGGCCGCCGAGCAGCTTGCAGAAGGTGGACTTGCCGTTGCCGTTGGAGCCGAGCAGCGCGATGCGGTCGTCCGGCGAGATCGACAGGTTCAGGCGGTCGAGCACGATGCGCTCGCCATAGCCGACGCCCACGCCGTCGAGAGCGACGAGGGGCGGGGCGAGGGCGCGTTCGGGGCCGGGAAGATCGAAGGCCAGCGTCTCGTCCTCCACGAGCGCTGCGATGGGCTCCATCTTCGCGAGGCGCTTGATGCGCGATTGGGCCTGGCGCGCCTTGGAGGCCTTCGCCTTGAACCGATCCACGAAGGCCTGAAGGTGCTTGCGCTCCGCCTCCTGCTTCACCCGCATCTTCGCGGTGAGTTCGCGCTTCTCGGCGAGCTGGCGCGCGAACGACGTGTAGCCGCCGCGGTAAATCGTAAGCTTGCCCCGGTCGAGGTGGAGGATGTGATCGACGCAGGTATCAAGGAGGTCGCGGTCGTGGCTGATGATCACGACGGTGTGGGGATAGCGCGCGAGGTAATCGTAGAGCCAGAGCGTGCCCTCGAGGTCGAGGTAGTTCGTGGGCTCGTCGAGGAGCAGCAGGTCGGGCTCGGTGAAGAGCACCGCGGCCAGCGCCACGCGCATGCGCCATCCGCCCGAGAATGACGAGCAGGGGCGCCCTTGCGCCTCCGCATCGAAGCCGAGGCCATGGAGAATCGCAGCGGCCCGCGCGGGCGCCGAATGGGCGCCGATATCCATGAGCCGGGTCTCGATCTCGGCCCGGCGGAAACCGTCCGCCGTCTCGGCTTCGGCGAGGAGCGCGGTGCGCTCTTTGTCGGCAGCGAGCACCACTTCGACGAGGCTCTCGGGACCCGCCGGCGCTTCCTGGGCCACGGTGCCAATGCGGGCCTGCCGTGGGAGGGCCACCTCACCGCTTTCGGTCGAGAGTTCGCCGAGCAGAATGCGAAAGAGGGTGGTCTTGCCCGTGCCATTGCGGCCCACGAGCCCCACCCGCGCGCCGGTGGGCACGGTGAAGGAGGCGCCGTCGAAGAGCAGCCGGTCGCCGATCCGGTAGGTGATGTTCTGGGCGTGCAGCATGGGCGCCTTGTGGCGCGAGGGCGCAGCCCTGGCAAGACACCCCCGTCTCGGCTGCGGTCAGAGCCCATCGAGCCGGGCAGCCGTTGCTGCACGCACCGAGCTTGGCTGCGACCAGAGGTCATCGGGCGAGGACCGGCCGGCGCGACTAGGTGAGGCCCATGCTCAGGATCGGCCTCGCCCTTGCCGCGCTGCTGCTCGCAGCCTCCGCCTTTGCCCATCACCCAGGCAGCCACGCCACGCGTCAGGCGGAAGGACGCTTGATGGTGGAGGCGGTCGCGATGGCAAACGACGCCTGCACCCGCATCGCCTCCGTGCGATCCGGTGCTCCACCCCGCGTGGCACCGGTGCCGGGGAGCGCGCCCGTGACCGTGCAGCTCGAGCGGGCCGGCACCGGCCCCTGCGCTGCGGCGGTGACCGCGGTGCAGGCCGAAGCCACTCTCGACCTGCCGCGGGACGCCCGGCAGATCCTCCTCTACATCCTTGCGCCCGACGGGTCCGTTGCGGCGACCGAGCGGGTTCCCGTTCGCTAAGCTCTCGCGTCGCCGATCCGCTTGACTCATCGGGGCCGGCCTCCCACAGACCAGCCATGACGCTGCTGGCCGCTCCCTCCACCGCACCACCGGGCTCCCACGCGGACCGCCTCGCGGCTTCCCTCGCGGAGGGCCGGGCGCTCATCGGTGTGATCGGGTTGGGCTATGTGGGCCTCCCCCTGTCGCTCACCGCCGCGCAGGCCGGGTACCGGGTGCTCGGGTTCGACATCAACGCGCCGCGGGTGGAGGGGCTCAACCGGGGCGAGACCTTCATCAAGCACATTCCCGCCGCCGTCGTGGCCGGCGCGGTCGCCGAGGGGCGCTTCGAGGCCACTGCGGATTTCGGCCGGCTGGCCGAGCCCGATGTGGTGATCATCTGCGTGCCGACGCCGCTGACCCGCCATCACGAGCCGGATCTCTCCTTCATCGAGGCGACCGCCCGCGCGGTGGCGCAGACCCTGCGGCCGGGCCAGCTCGTGGTGCTCGAATCCACCACCTATCCCGGCACCACGGACGAAGTCGTCAAACCCATCCTCGAAGAGACGGGGCTCAAGAGCGGCAAGGACTTCTACCTGGCCTATTCACCTGAGCGGGAGGACCCCGGCAATGCGGAATTCGGCACGGCGCGCATCCCAAAGGTCATCGGGGGCGATGGCGCGGCGGCGCTGAGCCTCGCCCAGGCGCTCTACGGCTCGCTCGTGGTGCGGACCGTTCCGGTCTCCTCGACCGCAACGGCGGAGGCCGTGAAGCTCACCGAGAACATCTTCCGGGCCGTGAACATCGCCCTCGTGAACGAGCTGAAGGTCGTCTACGACGCCATGGGCATCGATGTCTGGGAGGTGATCGAGGCCGCGAAGACGAAGCCTTTCGGCTACATGCCCTTCTATCCTGGGCCTGGTTTGGGCGGGCACTGCATCCCCATCGACCCGTTCTATCTGAGCTGGAAGGCGCGCGAGTTCGACGTGACGGCGCGCTTCATCGAGTTGGCGGGCGAGATCAACACGCGCATGCCCTACCGGGTCGTGGACCGCCTTGCCGAGGCGCTCGACCGTCAGGCGGGCAGGGGCCTCGCGGGCGCATCGGTGCTGGTGCTCGGCCTCGCTTACAAGAAGAATGTCGACGACATGCGGGAGAGCCCGTCCCTCAAGCTCATAGAGCTTCTGGAGGCGCGGGGCGCGGAGGTCGACTACCACGATCCGCACATCCCCGAGATCCCGCCGAGCCGCAAACACGGTGAGCTGAGGGGGCGCCGTTCCGTGCCGCTGGAGGCGGATCGGATCGGGGCTTACGACGCGGTGCTTGTCGCCACGGACCACGACGATGTGGATTATCGCCTGATCGCGCAGCACGCCCGGCTCGTGCTCGATACCCGCAATGCCTGCGCGCGGCTCGGACTGGTTGGCCCCACCATCGTCAAAGCCTGAAGCGAGAGCACGGGTGCGCTGCAGCTTGCCGCAGCGTCAGGTCGGCCGTGGCTCGGCCGAGCCGACCGTTTTCGGCTGGCAACCCTGGACGCGTTGCCTGGAATCGCCTGTTTGTCCGCCTTGACCTTCCCTTTGCTCATGGCCAACGATGCCGGGCACGATCTTGCGCTAATCCGGCCGATCACGGCGCGCAGGCGATCGGGATCAGGTCGGAACCCGGCCTCGGGTGCCGGCAAGACGCGTTGCGTGACGGAGGAGTGGGACGGATGGGGCGCCTCTCGGGAATCAGCCTTTTCAAGGACGCCGCCATCGATCTGGCGCCCTTCGAGGCGCGTGCGAACTGGCGCAAGTTCGACACGGACGAGGTGCTGGTCGATTTCGATGATCCCTCATCCGACGTCTATTTCCTGGTCGCTGGGGAGGTGCGGATCCTGATCCGGACGCCCTCCGGCAAGGAGGTGATCCTCACCGAGATGCGCGCAGGACAGATCTTCGGCGAGCTTTCGGCCATCGACGGCGTGAAGCGCTCCGCGAATGTGACGGCGCTGACGCGGGGTGAGGTCTGCGTCATGTCCTCGGCTCTGTTCCGGGAGCTCGTCTTCTCGGCGCAGCCCGTGGCGGATCGCCTGTTTCGCCTGCTCACCCAACGCATCCGCGAGCTCAACGGCCGCCTCATGGAGCAGACGGTGCTGGACCTACGCCATCGGCTCTATTCGGAGCTTCTACGCCTGTCGGTGCCCCGCGGGGGTGGCACAGGGGAGCGCGTGGTGACCCCGCCGCCCTTCCATCATATCCTCGCCGCCCGCATCGGCTGCCGGCGGGAGCAGGTGACGCGAGAATTCACCATGATGACCCAAGAGGGTCTCGTGGAGCGCACCCGGGGTGCGCTGGTCCTGAAGCAGCCCGATATCCTCCAAGCCCGTATCGCCGAGGCCCTAAGGGAAGACGCTTGAGACTTTCACCGGGCGGTTGCGCGAGCGCCCGCCTTTTCGCTAAGGGCAGGCCCCAAACCGCCTGGAGACCAACGCAATCTTGAACGCCGCCCCGCCGCGAAGCCGACCCGCGATCGGTGCCGTCCGTCGCTCCTTTGCACCCTGGCGCGACCCATCGGCCACACCGCTGATCCGCTTCGAGCGGGTCACCAAGCGCTACGGCGATACGGTGGCGGTGCAGGAGCTCTCTCTCGACATCCACGAGCGCGAGTTCTTCTGTCTGCTCGGCCCCTCGGGCTGCGGCAAGACCACGCTCATGCGCATGCTCGCAGGGTTCGAGGAGCCGACCTCCGGCCGCGTGACCCTGGCTGGGCAGAACCTCGCCGGCGTGCCGCCCTATCGGCGACCGGTGAACATGATGTTCCAGTCCTACGCGCTCTTCCCGCATATGAGCGTCGAGCGGAACATCGCTTTCGGGCTTCGCCAAGACGGCTTGCCCAAGGACGAGATCCGCGCCCGCGTGGACGAGATGCTGCGCCTCGTGCAGTTGACGCCGCTTGCCCGGCGCTACCCCGACCAGCTCTCCGGCGGTCAGAGGCAGCGGGTGGCGCTCGCCCGTTCGCTCGCCAAGCGCCCCAAGGTGCTCCTCCTCGACGAGCCGCTGGGTGCGCTGGACAAGAAGCTGCGCGAGGAAACCCAGTTCGAGCTCATGGACCTCCAGCAGGAACTCGGCACCACGTTTCTCGTCGTCACGCACGATCAGGAGGAGGCGATGACCATGGCCGACCGCATCGGCGTCATGGACCACGGCCGCCTCGTGCAGGTTGCAACCCCGGGCGAGATCTACGAGCAGCCGAAGACCCGCTTCATCGCCGAGTTCGTGGGCGACGTGAACATTCTGGAGGGGCAGGTGATCGCGCAGGAGGACGGCCTGTGGCGCATCGGGACCGGCTATGCCCCCGCGCCGCTCACCATCGACGACCCCGACGAGGTGCTGGAACGCGGCCAGGCGGTCGCCGTGGCGGTCCGCCCTGAGAAGATGCGCATCCATCATGGGCCCGCACCAGCCGGGCTGCGGAACGCGCTTCAGGGCGAAGTGTGGGATATCGGCTACCTCGGCGACTGGACGGTCTATCGGGTGAAGCTCGCCTCCGGAGCGATCCTGCGCGTCTCCTCCGCCAATGCTAGCCGCTTCGTGGAACAGCCCATCGATTGGGACGAACAGGTTCATATCACCTTCGCGCCGGATGCGGCGGTGATCCTGGCGGATTGAGCGGATGGCCGCTCGCCCATCGCAAAGGCTTCTACGCTGGTTCGTCCCCGTGGCCCCGCTCCTGTGGCTCGGCCTGTTCTTCCTGCTGCCGTTCCTGATCGTCCTGAAGATCAGCCTGTCGGACCCGGTGACCGCCCAGCCGCCCTACCGGCCCGTGTTCGACTGGAACGATCTTGCAGGCTTCTTCGGAGAACTCGACGCCGAGAACTACCGGACGCTTCTCAGCGACAGCCTCTATTGGGACGCTGCGCTCTCCTCGATCCGGATCGCGGCGATCTCGACGGGGCTCCTGCTCCTCATCGGCTTTCCGATCGCCTACGCCATGGCCCGTGCGCCGGCGCAGTGGCGGACCCTGCTGGTTGCCCTGATCATCCTGCCGTTCTGGACGAGCTTCCTCATCCGCGTTTACGCCTGGATCGGTATCTTGAGGCCCGAGGGGCTCCTGAACGGGGCCCTCATGGCGCTCGGCCTCGTCGACGAGCCACTCGCGATCCTCAACACGGAAGGCGCGGTCTATATCGGCATCGTCTACGCCTACCTGCCCTTCATGGTGCTGCCGCTCTACGCCTCGCTCGAAAAGCTCGATCACTCCTTGATCGAAGCCGCGCAGGACCTCGGCTCGCCCCCGTGGCGCGCCTTCTGGAGCATCACGGTGCCCCTGGCGCGGCCCGGCATCGTCGCGGGGTCGCTCCTGTGCTTCATCCCGGCCGTCGGCGAATTCGTGATCCCGGACCTTTTAGGCGGCTCCGAGACCTTGATGATCGGGCGCACGCTCTGGAGCGAGTTCTTCTCCAACCGGGACTGGCCACTGGCCTCCGCGGTCGCCATCGTTCTTCTGCTGCTGCTCGTGGTGCCGATTGCGATCTACCGCGACGTGGAAGCCAGGCGCCTGGAGACGCAGCGATGAAGGAGCGTCCCCGCCACCTCGATGAGCCGAGCCTCTCGCGGGAGGCCTGCTGATGAGCGCGCGCCGCTTCACCGGGTTCAATGCCACCAGCCTCGTGCTCGGACTGGCGTTCCTCTACCTGCCGATTCTGCTGCTCGTGATCTACTCGTTCAACGCGTCGCGCCTCGTCACCGTCTGGGGCGGGTTCTCGACGCAGTGGTACGGGGCGCTCTTCCGCAATCAGGCGCTCATGGACGCGGCCTGGGTGACGATTCGCATCGCCCTCGTCTCCGCAACGCTCGCCACGGTGCTCGGCACCCTCGCGGCGCTGGCGCTCACGCGGTACGGACGCTTTCCCGGGCGAGCCCTGTTCACCGGGATGGTCTATGCCCCCATGGTGATGCCGGAGGTGATCACAGGCCTCTCGCTCTTGCTGCTCTTCGTGGCGGTGGGCTTCGATCGTGGCTTTTGGACCGTCACGCTCGCCCATACCACCCTCACGATGTGCTTCGTGACGGTGGTGGTGCAGGCGAGGCTCGTCGGATTCGATCGCTCCCTCGAGGAGGCCGCCCAGGACCTCGGCGCAACGCCCCTGCGGACCTTCTTTCAGATCACTCTGCCGCTGATCGCACCCTCGATCGCGGCGGGTTTCCTGCTCGCCTTCACGCTGTCCCTCGACGACCTCGTCATCGCGAGCTTCACGTCCGGTCCTGGCGCCACAACCTTGCCGATGCGGATCTACAGCCAGGTGCGGCTCGGCGTTACGCCGGAGATCAACGCGGCCTCGACGATTCTCATCGGTCTCGTCGCGCTCGGCGTGACCGCGGCAACGCTCGTGAGCAAACGTTCGGTGATGCGCTCGCGGCGCATCATCCAATAGGCCTACTGCGCGAGGGGCACCGCGGAGGCGTCGCGGGCCGTGGCCGGGGCGCCCAGGCGCTCCAGCCCGAAGAGGGGCTTTGCGGCACCCGAGCGCTCGATCATCGCGCGGGCATCCGGGATGACGGCCACATCGTCCCACCCGCCTGTAACGTCGAACACGATGGTGGGCGTCGGGCTCGGCGTTGCCGTGATGGGGTCCACCTGGGCCTTGATGGTCACGGCGCGCTCCACGAGGGACACCCGCCCCTGGATCCCGGCGCGCAGATGGGGGGCCGAGAGGGCACCGTCGACGATCTCGCCCTGGCCACCGACGATGGCGAGGCTCACCTGAGCCTGGTCGAAGGGGGTGCGGCCACCCTTCCAATCGAGGAAGGCGGAGAGCGGCCGCTTCTCAACCCGGCGCAGGGCGTCGTTGAGGCCGATCCCGATGAGTTCGCCCTGGCGCACGGTTACCTGCGTGCGGCCCTGGCTTTGGCGCACCACCTCGGCCGCCGTCGCGCCCGCGCCTTCCAAGACGAACTGGCCTTGGGCGATGCCGGTGATCCAGCGGGGGTGGCGCAGATCTGCGAGGAAGCCTGCCAGGTCGAGCCCCTCGAAGGTGGCTTGCGAGCGCACGTCCACCCCGCCGCCCGACACCGAAGCGAGGGTGAGGCGGCCCTTGACGGTCCCCTTGTTGAGGGTGGCGCGACCCACCGAGGCCTCGATGCGCCCCGGGCGCACCAGGAGGCTCCCCGCGAGATCCGCCACCTTTAAGGCACCCGCCTGGGCCGAGGTCGCGGAGATGCGCAGATCGAGCTCGCCGCCGGTCGCGGGCGCCAGCGAAACGGGGTCCCGGCTCCACAGGCCGGAGGGTGTCTTGGCCTGGGCCAGGGGGGCCACGAGCTCCTGGAGGTTCAGCCGCTCGGCGGCCAGCGTTCCGGTTACGACCGGCCGCTCGCCATCGAGCCGCAACGCCAATGCGCCCTCCATGCGGTCGGGGCCGACCGTCACAACCACCGAGGGCCAGGAGATACGTTGCTTGTGGGCGTTGAAGTCGCCTTCGACAGCGATGTTCGGCAGCAGATTCGCGAGCGGCAGCTCGAGGCCGCTCCAGCGGGAGAAGTCGGGCAGGGAGCGGGCCGCAACGGTGTTGTATCCGGTGAGGCGCATCTCGGGACCCGGCTGCAGCTCGCCCGCCAGCGCAAGGCGCGCACTCGGCGCTTCGAGGGCCACCGACACCGGGCTCATCCGGCCGGTGGCCAGCAGGAATGGGGTGACGCTTATACGCTCGATCTGCACCGGCTCGCCGCGCCACACGAAGCTGCCGGACACTTCGAGCGCGCCCGAGCGCTCGGGCCAATCGAAGGTCACGTTCGCCCGGCTGATGGGCGAGGCCATGTCGGCGAAGCGGACCGCCGCGTCGATGAGGCGGACGCGGTCCGCATGCGGGAGGCTGGCGTCGGGCCCGCGCGTGTCCTTGAAGAGCGCCGCGAGGCGGCTGCCGTCGAAGGCATCGAGGGGCGTGCCCGCCACGGTGACGCTCGATTGCGCGAGGGTGATGTCCTGCAACTCCACCCGTCCGAACAGGAGGGGCAATACCTTGAGCTGGCCCCGCAGGGTCCCGCCGTCCACCACGACCGAGCGGTCGCCGGAAGCCATGCGGATGTTCTCGAACTTCACCCGGGGTTCCGGCAGGAGCGCGATCGTGGAACGCCCCCGCACGTCGAGGCTCAGCCCGTACTCCGCGTCGAGATGCTGGCCGACAGCCGTCGCAAAGCCGCTCGACGACAACGGCCAAGGCGCGACGCCGGTGCCCAGCAGGGCGAGGCTCAGGAGAGCAATCAGGAACAGAACGCGACGTGGCATGACTTCTCGGTGGTCGAGCCCTCTCGAGACGGGGTCCCGTGACCGGGATGCCTCAAGGAGCGTGTGCCCGCGATGGGGAAGGTCCTACATCGATCCCAGGCGCTTGTCGAAAATGAGGCCGCTTGACTGGCGGCTCCGGTCGTCTCGTGGATGTCCCCAGCCGGCACAAGGGCTTACGGGGCCGATGTCGCCCTCGCGCCGCCTTGCGCGGTGACGGCTCCACACACTAGAGAAGAGCCGACAGCAGGAGCGCCGCCGATCCGTCCCAGATGGGTGACCCTACGGCAGCGCGAGGCACGTGTTGAGGACGATTCGATGAACAAGGTTTACGCGGATGCCGGCACGGCCCTCGCCGGACTCGTGAAGGACGGCATGACCATCATGGCCGGCGGCTTCGGCCTATGCGGCATTCCCGAGACGCTGATCCTCGCGATCCGCGATTCGGGAGCCAAGAACCTCACCTTTATCTCGAACAATGCGGGCGTGGACGGCGCGGGGCTCGGGCTCCTCCTCGAAACCCGCCAGATCAAGAAGATGATCTCGTCCTATGTGGGCGAGAACAAGTTGTTCGCGCAGCAATACCTCTCGGGCGAGTTGGAGCTCGAGTTCAACCCGCAGGGTACCCTGGCGGAACGCATCCGCGCGGGCGGCGCCGGCATCCCGGCCTTCTTCACCAAGACGGGCGTGGGCACCATCATTGCCGAGGGCAAGGAGGTGCGCGAGTTCGACGGCGAGCAATACGTCATGGAGCGCGGCCTTTTTGCCGACATTGCCATCGTTCATGCCTGGAAGGGCGACACGGAAGGCAACCTCGTCTACCGCAAGACGGCGCGCAACTTTAATCCGATGATGGCGAGCGCCGCGAAGATGACCGTGGCCGAAGTCGAGAACGTCGTCGAGGCCGGCGAGATCGACCCCGACCACATCCACACGCCCGGTATCTTCGTGAAACGCCTGGTGCATGTGGCGAACCCCGTGAAGCGCATCGAACAGCGCACCGTCCGCAAGCGCGAAGCCGCGTAAGGCAGGAGACTTTTATGCCCTGGACCCGTGAGCAAATGGCCGCCCGCGCCGCGAAGGAGCTGCGCGACGGCTACTACGTCAACCTCGGCATCGGCATTCCGACGCTGGTGTCGAACTACATTCCGACCGGGATGAAGGTGCAGCTCCAGTCGGAGAACGGCATGCTCGGCATGGGCCCGTTCCCCTACGAGGGCGACGAGGATCCCGACCTCATCAATGCCGGCAAGCAGACGATCACCGAGCTGCCGACCACCAGCTTCTTCTCCTCGGCCGACTCGTTCGCGATGATTCGCGGCGGGCACATCGATCTCTCCATCCTCGGCGCCATGCAGGTGGCCCAGAACGGCGACCTCGCCAACTGGATGATCCCGGGCAAGATGGTGAAGGGCATGGGCGGTGCCATGGACCTCGTGGCCGGCGTCAAGAAGGTGGTGGTCGTGATGGAGCACACCGCCAAGGCGAAGGACGGCACGGAAGAGGCAAAGCTTCTGAAGGCCTGCACGCTGCCCCTCACGGGCGCGGGGGTGGTCGACATGGTGATCACGGATCTCGGCGTGTTCACCATCGACAAAAAGGGCCAGGGCGGCATGGCGCTGATCGAACTCGCGGATGGCGTGACGCTCGACGAGATCAAGGCCAAAACCGAGGGCGATTTCCGCGTGGCGCTCGGCGAGCGGCAGCGGGAAGCGGCGGAGTAGCACCATCCCTCCCCGCCCAGGGGAGGGTGGCACCCGAAGGGTGACGGGTGGGGTGGAGGCGCCCACCTCGCAAGACTCAGCTTCCATCCCACCCCGCCGCTTCGCGGCGACCCTCCCTTGGCAGGGAGGGATGGGAGTTACCCCGTCGATCGCGCCTCCTTGCGCCGCTCGGCGCTGCGGGTGAGCAGGATCACGGGCCAGACGCCAACGAGCACGATCACGAGGGCGGCCAGGGCGCCGTCCTCGAAGGCTCCACGCGAAGCGTGACCATAGACGAGCGTTGCCAGCGTCTCCGTATTGAGCGGGCGCAGCAGCAGCGTCGCCGGCAACTCCTTTAGGCAATCCACGAATACGAGAAGCGCCGCGCTCGCAAGCGCAGGGCGCAGCAGCGGCAGCTGCACGGCAAGCACGAGGTCCCGCGGCCTCGCTCCGAGCGTGCGAGCCGCATCCTCGATCCCGGCCGAAACACGATCCAGGCCCGCGGCGAGCGAACCGGTGGCGATCGGCAGGAAGCGGATCGTGTAGGCAATCACGATAGCAGCGCCCGACCCCATGAGCACGAGCCCAAGCCGCTCTCCGGTGAGCCCCCGCCACAGGGCGTTGAGCCCATTGTCAAAGGCTGCGTAGGGTCCAAGCAACCCCAGCGCCAAGACGGTGCCGGGCACCGCGTAGCCGATGCCGGCGATGGAAAGGCCGGTGCGCGTCAGGCCCGTGCGGGCAAGCCGCGAGACCGTGACGACCACGATGCCGAGGGCGAGCGCCGCGATCGTCGCCGCGCAGGCGAGCAGAAGGGTGGTGCCGAGGTGGCCCAGGAAGGTTTCGTCAACCTGGGCGATCAGCCCGCGCTCGACGATCTCTCCGAGGAGGAACCCGACGGGCAGCCCGAAGCCGAGGAGCACCGGAACGGCGCAGGCCGCGAAGGCGATCCACCCACTCCAGCGGGGCAGTGGCACGGCTTGTGCGACGCGATGGCGCCGCGTAGCCGCCGCGTAGCGTCGGCTTCGTCGGCCATGGCGTTCGATCAGGATGAGGCCCATGACGATCACGAGCATCACGCAGGCGATCTGCGCCGCGCCGACCAAGCTGCCCCGGTTGAGCCAGGTCGTGAATACCGACACCGTGAGGGTGCGCACGCCGAGATACTCGCTGGCGCCGATGTCGTTGAGCGCTTCGAGGAGCGCGAGCGACAGGCCCACCGCCAGCGCCGGACGGGCCAGGGGGATGGCCACGGTGCGGAACAGCTCGCCCCGCGATGCGCCGAGCGTGCGCGCCACCTCGAGCATGGAGGCGCTCTGCGTGAGAAACATCGCCCGCGCAGCGATGTAGACGTAAGGGTAGAGCACGCTCGACATCACCAGGATGCAGCCGGACAACGAGCGGATCTCCGGAAACCAGTAATCGCCCCTGGACGTCCAGCCGAACAGCCCGCGCAATCCCATCTGCACCGGCCCGGCGGCGTCGAAGAGTTCGACGTAAACGTAGGCCGTGATGTAGGTCGGCACTGCGAGGGGAAGGGGCAGCAGCCAGGCGAGCCAGTCCCGGCCCGGGAAGCGATGCGCGGTGACGAGCCAGGCGGCTCCGACGCCGACCGCTCCGGCCACGACCGCCACGCCGGCAAGGAGGCCTACCGTGTCGGCGAGGGCGGCCGGCAGCACGTCCGCGATGAGGCGGGCCCACAATCCCGCATCGCCCTGGCCCGCGATGCTCCCGAGCGAGGCCAGGGGCGCCAGCACCAGCACCGCAACGCCAAGGACCACGAGCGCGGACCAGAGCGGCGCATGACCGAGCCAGCGCCGGCGCGTGCGCTGGACATAGGCGCTCAAGGGGAGGGCGGTGGCGGCCAAGGGTGCTGGGGACCTGAACGACAGCGGCAGGCCACCCAAGGGGCGGCCTGCCTGGAGAGAGCGGAGCCTCGCTTGTGGAGCGGGGGCAGGGGCCTAGCGGTCGAAGCCCACGTTGTCGACGAGCTCGCTCGCCTTGGCGCGGGCCTTCGCGACATCGGCCACCAGCATCGGATCGGCCTTCAGCTCGCCGAAGGACTTCACCAGCGGGTTGATCTCGATGCCCTGGCGGACCGGGTACTCGTAGTTCACGTCGGCGAAGACGCGCTGCGCCTCGGGGGTCGTCATGAATGCCATGAGCTTCAGGGCATTGTCCCGGTTCGGCGCGTTCTTGGCCATGACGATGCCGGACACGTTGATGTGCGTGCCGCCGTTCTGGAAGGTCGGCAGGATCACCTTCATGGATTCGGCCCACTTCTTCTGATCGGCATTGGTGCCGTTCGTCATGAGGCCGACGTAGTACTGGTTGCCGAGACCGATGTCGCAGACGCCGGCCGCGATGTCCTTGGCGACGTCACGATCGCCGCCCGAAGGCTTCTTGGCCAGATTCGCTTTCACGCCCTTGAGCCACTCCTCGGTCTTCGCCTCGCCGTTCTTGACGATCATCGCGGCAACCAGGGCAATGTTATACTGGTGCTGGAAGGAGCGGGTGCAGATCTTGCCCTTCCACTTCGGGTCCGCGAGGTCCTCGTAGGTGATGGCGCTCTGGTTCACCCGGTCCTTGGACGCATAGACGGTGCGGGCGCGCAGGCTGAGGCCGAACCACTGGCCGTTCGGATCGCGGAACTGCTGCGGGATGGCCTCGGCCAACACCTCGGAGCGGACCGGCTGAGTGATGCCAAGGTCCACGGCCTCTTGGAGGCGGCCGATGTCGACCGTGATGAGCACGTCGGCTGGGCTGTTCTCGCCCTCGGCCTTGATGCGCTCGGCCAAGCCCTGCTCGGAGAAGATCGCATTGACCTTGATCCCCGTGGCCTTGGTGAAGGCATCGAGGGTCGCGGAGTAGAGGCCGGGCTCCCGGTTCGTATAGACGTTGACGACGCCCTGGGCGGAAGCCGGGAGGGCGGTGCCGAGAAGCGCGCCTGCAGCCAGGGCGCCCAGCAGCGAGCGTCGGGCAAGAGAGATGGTGTGCATGAGATCCTCATCATCCAAGCAAGGGTTCAAGGCCCCAGTCGGGCTCGTCGCGTGGAGGCGACAGGCGGCAGAGATCACGTACATTCGGTCTGGGTCAAGGAAAAATCGAGTAATATCAATAGATTAGATCGTTTCTAAACTGCGGTGAACATGGAGTTGTTCTAAACTGGTCTGATGCTTGGTTCTCTCCGGGTGCGGCTTTGATATGGACCGGGTGCGAGCCTGTTGACCGTCGACCGAAAAGTCCCTATCTGACGCCTACCTCGGGACCGACCCCGTGCCCGCCTCTGCGGCCGGCCAGCGGACTTGGAAGGCCTGATGGGGGATAGTTTAACGGTAGAACCGCGGACTCTGACTCCGCTAGTCTAGGTTCGAATCCTAGTCCCCCAGCCATTCCGGGCCGAACACTACAGCAGGATGTTGCAGTCCGTCCTGCCGTTTGTGGGATCGCCTCCTGGCACATCGTTTCAGCGCCTGAACCACCAAATCCTTTCTTGGCAATATGATTCGCGGTGCAGGTTCGTTGGGGAGCGGTCAATTGCCGCCTCTGGGACACGCGCCTGCGCTGTGCAGCAAGGCTCGCTGGAGAGCGTGCCGGCCTGGGGGCACCGGAGCCCTCCATGGCTGGCACCTTGATCCCTCCCTGCAATCGGGTTAACGGACAGCGCCATTGCAACTAAAAGATAACGCAGCGTGAGCTGCTCGGGGCTGAAAGCAGATGAACATGCGAATCCTCGTGACCGGTGGGGCGGGATTTATCGGCTCTGCAGTCACGCGAAAGATCATCCGCGAGACGGAGCACACCGTCTGCGTCGTCGATAAGCTCACCTATGCCGGCAGCCTGACGTCCTTGGCGACCGTGGCCGATCACCCGCGCTACAGCTTCGTGCGTGCCGACATCGCCGATCTCTCCAAGATGCGCGCGTTGATGGACGACTTTCGGCCTGACGTCGTGATGCATCTGGCAGCCGAGAGCCATGTGGACCGGTCCATCGACGGGCCGGGCGAGTTCATCCAAACCAACATCGTCGGCACCTTTGCCCTTCTGCAGGCTGCCTTGGGCTATTGGCGCCGCCTGGAGCCGGTCCGTCGCGACGCCTTCCGCTTTCACCATATCTCGACGGACGAGGTCTTCGGATCGTTGGGTGCCGAGGGCTTCTTCACCGAAGAAACGCCCTATGCGCCGCGCTCGCCCTATTCGGCCTCGAAGGCCGCTTCGGATCACCTCGTTCGCGCGTGGCACGACACCTATGGTCTGCCGGTCGTCCTCACCAACTGCTCCAACAACTACGGGCCCTATCATTTCCCGGAAAAGCTCATTCCGCTGACGATCCTGAACGCGCTGGAGGGGAAGCCTCTACCGGTCTACGGCAAAGGCGATAACGTCCGTGATTGGCTCTACGTGGACGATCATGCGGAGGCTCTGCTCCTCGTGGCCAGCAAGGGCCATGTGGGCGAGAGCTACAACATCGGGGGCCGCAGCGAGCGGCAGAACATTGAGGTGGTGCGGGCGATCTGCGCGCTGGTGGACGAACTCGCGCCCAATGCCGCAATCGGTCCCCGCGAGAAGCTCATCACGTTCGTGACGGACCGACCTGGCCACGACCACCGCTATGCCATCGACGCATCGAAGATCGAGCGGGACCTCGGTTGGACCCCGGCCGAGTCCTTCGAATCCGGTCTGCGCAAGACCGTCGAGTGGTATCTGGCCAACCGCGCCTGGTGGGAGAGCATCCGCGGTCAGACCTATGGGGGCGAGCGTCTCGGCATCGTCGCCTGACTGCCGCTTGCCGCAAACCTCCATCGAGAGAACTGATGTCGTCCATTGAGCCAACCACAATCGAGGCGGTGAAGATCATCACGCCGCGCCGCTTCGGCGACGCGCGCGGCTGGTTTTCCGAAGTCTACTCCAAGAAGCTCTTCGACGAGGCCGGCATCGGCCTCAACTTCGTGCAGGACAACCACTCCGCCTCGAGCACCAAGGGCACCCTCCGCGGCCTGCATTTTCAGACCCCGCCCTTCGCACAGGACAAGCTCGTTCGCGTGACGCGAGGCCGGATCCTTGACGTCGCCGTCGATCTGCGCCGCTCGTCGCCGACTTTCGGACAGCATGTGGCCGTTGAGCTCTCGCAGGAGAACGGGCGCCAGCTGCTCGTGCCGGTCGGCTTCGCGCATGGGTTCTGCACCCTGGAGGACGATACCGAGGTTCTCTACAAGGTTACGAACTACTACGCCCCAACCCACGATTTCGGGCTCGCGTGGGACGATCCGGAGCTTGGCATCGCGTGGCCTGTCGCGTCGGGTGAGGCGATCCTGTCCGAGAAGGACCGCAAACACCCACGCCTCGCGGACCTCAAGTGGCTTTTCGAGTAGACCGATGAGGGTCGCGGTTGTCGGAACGCAGGGGCAGGTCGCCCGCTCGCTCGCCGAGCGCGGCGTGGCGCGCGGAGTCGAGGTGGTGAATGTCGGCAGGCCGGCTCTCGACCTGTTGAACATTAATAGCGTCGAGGCCACACTGACAGGGGTCGCTCCTTCGATTGTCGTCAATGCTGCGGCCTATACCGCTGTTGACCAAGCGGAGTCGGACGAAGAGACGGCGGAGCAGATCAACGGGCGGGCCGCCGGCCGGATTGCCGAAGTCGCGCAGCGTTTAGGCGTCCCGGTGATCCATCTTTCCACCGATTATGTGTTCGACGGCACGCTGGACCGGCCCTACCGCGAGACCGATCCCGTGGCTCCCGTGAGCGCCTATGGCCGGTCCAAGCTCGTTGGCGAGCAACTCGTCGCCGCGGCGCACCCGGATCATGTCATCCTGCGGACGGCGTGGGTTTACAGCCCCTTCGGCAAGAACTTCGTGAAGACGATGTTGGCTCTCGGCGCAACCAGGAGCGAGATTGCCGTCGTGGCCGACCAACGCGGTTGCCCTACAAGTGCGCTTGATATCGCAGACGCCGTTCTGGAGATCGGCGGCCGGCTGGCGGCCGGTGCTTCAGCCTCCCAGAGAGGGACCTTCCATCTGGTGGGCACGGGCGAGGCCACCTGGGCCGATTTCGCGCAGACCGCCCTCGATCACGCGGTCGAGTTCGGCCGGTCGCCGGTGCGGGTTCGAGGCATCACCACGCAGGAATATCCCACCCCCGCTCGACGTCCTATGAACTCACGGCTCGACACGGGCAAGCTCTCGCAAACATTCGGCGTAAAGCTTCCCGACTGGCGCGAGTCGGTGCGTGCCTGCGTCGGGCGCCTCCTCAATGAAGCCGATAAAGGACCCTAACATGAAGGGCATTATTCTCGCCGGGGGCAGCGGCACGCGTCTCCACCCCATGACGTTCGTGGTGTCGAAGCAATTGCTGCCAATCTACGACAAGCCCATGGTGTATTATCCGCTGGCAACGCTGATGCTGGCGGGCATCCGCGAAGTCCTTCTCATCTCCACACCCACCGATCTTCCGCAGTTTCAGCGACTGCTGGGCGATGGGTCGCGCTGGGGCATCGAAATCTCCTACGCGGAGCAGCCCAAACCCGAAGGTCTGGCGCAGGCCTACATCATCGGAGCCGATTTCGTCCAAGGCCAACAATCGGTCCTCATCCTTGGGGACAACGTCTACTATGGCCATGGCCTGCCCGAGCTGATGCAGTCGGCCGCGTCCCGCACCAGCGGTGCGACCGTGTTCGCCTATCATGTGAACGATCCGGAGCGTTACGGCGTGGTCGAGTTCGATGCTGGCGGCTCCGTTCTGTCGATCGAGGAGAAGCCCAAGCAGCCTCGGTCCAGCTGGGCTGTGACGGGACTCTACTTCTACGATGAGCAGGTGGTGGATATTGCCGCCAACCTCAAACCTTCCCGTCGTGGGGAGCTTGAGATCACCGACGTCAACCAGGCCTACCTCGACCGCAAGCAGTTGCATGTCGAGAAGATGGGACGCGGGTTTGCGTGGCTCGATACCGGAACGCCGGACAGCCTCGTCGAAGCTGCAGAATTCGTACGCGCGCTCGAGAAGCGTCAGGGCTTCCGGGTCGCAAGCCCGGAGGAGGTTGCGTTCAAGCAAGGCTGGATCGATGCCAATCAGCTTCGCCGGTTGGCGTCGGAGCTTGAGAAGAGCAGCTACGGCCAGTATCTCCATAAATTGGCCGATGGCTGGGAGTAGTTCGGGAGGCGCCCGCTGGGGGAGCCGATCCGTTCACACCGCTTCCGGTCGAACAATGTCAGGGCGTTCGCTGGCTGCCACGCTGGATTGGTGCCGAACCGCCCCTGACGCTCATTGAGCGCAAGCGCCTGATGAGCGTCGATCGATAGACACGTCGCATTGGGGCTGCTTTACACCCGTAGCCGCAGGCGACATGCCTCTATCTGCCTTCAAAAGCCGTTTTGCCGACCGTCTGTTTGAGCACGATGACATGCCGCTGAACGGGCGCTCAAGACGAGAGTGGCCAACCTGTCAAAGGTGGCCAGTCAGGGATTATGCTCATGCTCGACCCTCACCTGAAATGGCTTGAAGCCGAAGCGATCACCATCTTTCGGGAGGTCGCGGCCGGCTTCCGCAACCCCGTGATGCTGTATTCGATCGGCAAAGACTCGAGCGTATTGCTGCATCTGGCTCGCAAAGCTTTTTATCCCTCGCCGATACCCTTCCCGTTGATGCATATCGACACGAAGTGGAAGTTTCGGGAGATGATCTCCTTCCGTGACTCCATCGCAAAGGAGCTGGGCTTCGAGCTGATCGTCTATACCAATCAGGATGGTCTTAGCCGCAACATCAATCCCATCAGCTCGGGGTCCTCGGTCCATACGCAAGTCATGAAGACGGAGGCGCTCCGCCAAGCGCTGGATCAGTACGGGTTCGACGGAGCCATTGGCGGCGCCCGCCGCGACGAGGAGAAGAGCCGGGCGAAGGAACGGATCTTCTCTTTCCGGGCACCTGGCCATGTTTGGGATCCGCGTCGGCAGCGGCCGGAGATCTGGAGCCTCTACAACACGCGCGTTCGGGCCGGGGAGACGATGCGGATCTTTCCGCTCTCCAATTGGACCGAGGGCGACATCTGGCGCTACATCCTGGCCGAGGGCATTCCGGTCGTGCCACTGTATCTCGCCAAGCCACGCCCGGTCGTTCAACGCGACGGGATGCTCATCATGGTGGATGACGAGCGTCTGCCGCTCCACGAGGGCGAAAAGCCGGAGATGCGAACGATCCGTTTTCGCAGTCTCGGCTGCTACCCATTGTCGGCGGCTGTCGGGTCCGACGCGGAGACGCTCGAGGCCGTGGTTGCCGAGACCATCGGTTCGACCATGTCGGAGCGGCAGGGCCGCATGATTGATCTGGATGAGGCGGCATCCATGGAGCGCAAGAAGCGCGAGGGCTATTTCTGATGCTGGCAGCCGAGCAAACCTCCCCGTCGGCCTCGCTGGCTTCGGCGCAGCGATCCGTTCTGAGGCTCCTGACCTGCGGGTCCGTGGATGACGGCAAGTCCACGCTCATCGGGCGATTGCTGTTCGACTGCAAGGCGATCCCGGAGGACCAGCTCGCGGTGCTGGAGCGGGATTCGAAGCGGATTGGCACCACAGGCGGCAAGATCGACTTTGCCTTGCTCGTGGACGGCTTAGAGACGGAGCGTCAGCAGGGCATCACGATCGATGTCGCTTACCGCTATTTCCGGACGGACAAGCGGGCTTTCGTGATCGCGGATACGCCCGGCCACGAGCAATATACGCGCAACATGGCCACGGGAGCATCCACAGCCTCGCTTGCCATTCTTCTCGTCGATGCGCGCAAGGGCCTGCTGACGCAGACGAAGCGCCATTCGCGCATCTGTGCCTTGCTCGGCGTGAAGCACATCGTCGTCGCTGTGAACAAGCTCGACCTCATGGACTTCTCTCAAGAGGTGTTCCAGGCGATCGAGGATGAGTACGCGGAGTTTGCCGGGGGCTTTGGCTTCTCGTCCATTCAAGCCATTCCGCTTTGCGCTGTCGATGGCGACAACGTCGCCACCTCGTCGGCGCGCACGCCTTGGTACACCGGTCCGGCACTTCTGGAGTACCTTGAGAGCGTAGATATCACAGCGGACTCTCACGCGTCGCCGTTCCGCTTCCCGGTGCAGTGGGTGAACCGACCGCACCTCGATTTCCGGGGCTTTGCAGGAACTGTTGCGTCTGGCTCGGTTCGGCCCGGAGACCCCGTCATGGTGGCCGGATCGCGTCGGCAGTCCACAGTCGATCGCCTGATCACCTTCGACGGCGATCTGACGGAAGCCGGGGCCGGCGACGCCGTTCACGTGACGCTGAAGGATGAGGTCGATATCGCGCGCGGCGACGTGCTCGTGCGGCCCGGCGAGACTATGCCGGCCGTTGCCGACCAGTTTGCCGCGCATGTCGTATGGATGGGGCACGAGCCGCTGTTGCCGGGTCGTTCGTACCTGCTCCGCGCGGGCTACCAGGAAGTGCCGGCGGCCGTTACGAGCCTGCGCTACAAGTACGACATCAACTCGCACGAACACCTTGCGGCGCGGCAGCTCGAACTCAACGAGATCGGCCTTTGCCACATCTCGTCGGTGATGCCGCTGGTGTTCGACCCCTACACGCAAAGCCGTGAAATGGGGGCCTTCATCGTTGTCGACCGAGCGACGAACGATACGGTCGGCGCCGGCATGATCGTGCATGCTCTGCGCCGTGCCGACAACATCCATGCGCAAGATCTCACGGTCACGAAGACAGCCCGTGGGCGGCTCAAAAGCCACAAGCCCGCTCTGCTTTGGTTCACCGGGCTCTCTGGCGCAGGAAAGTCCACCATCGCCAACCTGGTCGAGCAGGCGCTCCATGGGGCTGGTGTGCACACATACCTTCTCGATGGTGACAATCTGCGTTTGGGCTTGAACCGCGACCTCGGGTTCACCGAAGCTGATCGTGTTGAGAACATTCGGCGCGTTGGTGAGGTCGCGAAGCTCTTCGTCGATGCAGGTCTTGTGGTGCTGTGCTCGTTCATATCGCCGTTTGCGGCTGAGCGCGATGCCGTCCGCAATCTGGTGAGCGAAGGGGAGTTCGTCGAAATCTTCGTCGACGCCTCGCTGGACGCCTGCAGGCAGCGCGACCCGAAGGGGCTCTACCGGAAGGCGGATGCCGGCGAGATCCGCAACTTCACCGGCGTCGACTCCCCGTACGAGCCGCCAGCCTCTCCTGAGCTGCGCCTAGACACGGAAAGCAGCAGCCCAGAACAGCTAGCCTCGGAGGTTGTCCGCTGGCTGAAGGAGCAGCGTTACGTCTAGCTGGCCTCTCGAACAAGCGGGGCTCCCGTTTACCCAGGAGCCATGCTGTGTGTGGTCTCTGTTGGCCCACAGCGTCGAACGACACTCCATCGCCTCTGATACGAGCAAGAACCTCGCGAACGAGCATGCTCATCGTTCGTGAGGTTCGACGATGCTTGGCAGGCACTGCGCCCAAATCGCGGCCAGGCTCCTCACCCGCGGATGGTCCGCCGAACTTCAAGGATGCTGCACAAGTCGCCGCATCACTCCGTGCTGGCCCTTCTGATGCATTTGCGACGAACCTGGCCTTCTGGCGGGGGCGAGCGCGCGCACGGGTACAACTGCCCCGGTTGGCGCACCTCGACGGGCGTTCCCGAAATGTGACTTGGCTCGCCGCACTCCAAGGAGTGCTCATGAATGCTCGCTGAGCGCACTCGGTTTAGCCGTTCGGAGTGTATCCTATTGATCTATATTCTGATGGACCGCAGCGCCAGACCGCACCAGCTAGCCTAGGGCTCCCAGTCGAATGGCGGCCTATGCCGGCATTGGTTAACTTGATTCGACGCTTTTAGAAGAATCCTCATCAAGGCTCCGTTGCGTCAAGGTGACACAATCTGGTCACGGTACGATGAGACACAAGAATTCGACACGAACAACAAAGATAAAGAACAAGACATTGCACGGGGCTTTCATATGTCCGCTGTACAGCTAGGCGAACTTTGACGATTTGTGCTCGACGGTAAGCTGTCGAGCAGAGGCAATCCGACAAGGTGAATGAACCGCAGCCAGCCATCTCGGCGGGACCGGTAGACGTTTGCCTCAATCCCCGACCCGGTGGGTCACTAGAACCGCTCGAAGTGTGCAGTATGGCCATCTCTACAACTACAAGTCGCGTGAACAATGCCAACGTTGACGCTCTGGTTGGCGACGCCAAATGGGCGACCAGCAATCTGACCTACAGCTTCCCGACTTCCGGAGGGGTTTACGGCTCCGCCTACGGCGATGGCGAGCATACCAACAATTTTGGCGTTCTCAGTGCAAATCAGCAGGCGGCCGCGCGTGCCGCGTTCACCCAGTATTCGTCGGTCGCAAACCTCACCTTCACCGAATTGAGCGGACCTACTGCAGCGGGCGCGGACCTCCGCCTGGGCTTGACCGATACGGTCGACACCGCGTGGGCATACTTCCCTTCGACCAGTCCTGAGGGCGGCGATGTCTGGTTTAATCGCTCGAGCGGGGCTTACAACTTCCCCCAGAAGGGCAACTACGCCTACGCCACGACCCTTCACGAGATCGGTCACGCCTTAGGCCTGGAGCATCCTCACGAGAGCGGTATCGGCGAGGCCGCTCTGCAGTCAATGGCTCAGTCGGTGATGAGCTATCGTTCGCATGATGGCGCTTCGACGACGACGGGCTACACGAACGAAACCTGGGGTTACGCCCAAACGCCCATGGTTCACGATATCGCTGCGCTTCAGCACATGTACGGCGCGAACTTCGCCACCCAGAGCGGCGACACGACCTATACCTGGAGCGCGTCGACAGGCGAGCAGTTCATCAACGGCGTAGGGCAGGGTGCACCGGGTGGGAACCGAGTGTTTCAGAGCCTGTGGGACGGTGGCGGCAACGACACCTATGACCTGTCCAACTACGGTGGCGGCGTCCAGATCAATCTGATGCCCGGTGCGTGGACGACCACGTCTTCTGTTCAGAGGGCCTATCTCGGCGACGGTCATTACGCGGAAGGCAATATCGCGAACACGCTGCTCTCCAACGGTGACACACGTTCGCTGATCGAAAATGCGATCGGGGGAGCCGGTAACGACCAGATCATCGGCAATCAAACCAACAACGTGCTCCGGGGCAACGCCGGCGACGACACCATCTTCAGTGGCCTCGGCGATGACATCGCCGAAGGCGGTGCCGGGCGGGACCAGCTTTTCGGCGGCCAAGGCAACGATAAGCTCTATGGCGGCGACCACGCCGACGCGCTCTACGGCGCAGCCGGTGACGACCTCGGCGTTGGTGGTCTGGGGGACGACCAGATCTACGGCGCTGCGGGGCGGGATACGCTCCACGGCGAAGGTGGGAATGACCTCCTCTCCGGCCTGCGGGATGATGATCAACTGTTTGGCGGCGATGGCGCCGATACGATCTGGAGCGGCGCTGGCAGCGACGTTGCCCGTGGCGGAGCCGGCAACGATCAAATCTACGGCGGCCTGAACGACGACGTGCTGTATGGCGAGACGGGGGCGGACACTTTCGTGTTCGATCTCACGTCGGGTGTCGATCAGGTGATGGACTTCTCCTTTGCCGAGGGCGACCGCCTCTCGATTAGCGGCCAGAACCACATGGTGCGAGATACGGCCGAAGGGATGGCCATCGATCTGTCCGGAGGCGGAATTGTCGTGCTCCACGGGATCGACCCTGACCAGTTCTCCCAGTCTTTCTTCGTTTAAGATGGGCGGTCGAGAACCCTTGAGCTTCCGCGTGGATCCAGTGGGGCGTTCGCTGTTGCGATGACCTAGCGGCTCATGGGTGGGAGTGATATGGACCAGCTGAGGCGGGGCCTCAACCTTCGAGAAGGGGCTCACGTCAGCCGGGGTCGCCCGAGGTTCAGCGAAGGCGGCCGGCGAGTCGATGTCCGCTCGCCCACGCCGGAGCCTTCCATAATGAGCAATCCCGCTCCTGGAAGGCACGAAGCCGGGGCTATTCGTGTCGTTACAGGTTCACTCACGTGATTCCGTCGTCGGCGTTGTTCTCTATCGCCCCGACGAGGGTGCCGTTGCGCTGACTCTGAGCCGCCTTGCACCTTCCGCGCGGGCCATGATCGCGGTGGCAAATTCCTCTGTTTCTGATTCGTTCAGACAGAGGCTGGAAGCGGCCGCGGGCTCGACGCCGCTGGAGATCATCGAGCCCATCGCTAATCTGGGTCTTGGCGCGGCCTACAACCAGCTTTTGCAGCGAGCTGAAGGTCTCGGCGCGCGCTATCTCCTCCTCTTGGACCAGGACAGCAGCCCCTCGTCCGAGATGCTGCCCCAACTCGAGCAGCATATGGCCAGCCTAAAGGCCGACGGCTGCGGGCCCGCGGCTGTCGGTCCTCAGCCCGTCGAGCCCGGGGGGCGCCGACTGCGGTTGGCCAGCGCGCAAAAGGTGGCAACCCCGCGCCACGGCGTTACGCCCGTAGCGTTCATCATCTCGTCCGGCTCGCTGGTCAGCGTCGAGGAATTCCAGCGTGTTGGGCCATTCCGCGAGGACTTTTTTATCGACGCCGTCGACCTTGAATGGTGCATGCGGGCTTGGGCGTGCGGGCGGACGGTCTGGGCCGTGACCAGCGTGCTCATGGTGCATCGGCTCGGGCGAGGGGTGATCCAAACACCCCTAGGATTGCGTCTCGTCGACCAGCCACCGGCGCGGATCTACACCTATTTCCGCAACCAGTTCGCCATGCTGCGCCTGAGCCACGTTCCTATGCGCTGGAAGGCGCGGTTCCTCCTATCGCTGCCGATCCGGTGTTTCATCTATCTGATCCGCCATCGATTCTCCCTGGCCGCACGGCGGGCCGTCGGCCTTGGGATCTTCCATGGCCTGAGAGGCAAGCTGGGAAGTCCGGTTACAACCTGGGCGAAGATCGGCCAGCCGTGACATTGCATCCTTTGGGGCCGACGACCCTTGTGCGTTGCACCACTCCACGCGCGCCATGCAGACCTACCGAGAGTTCCGGAGTTCCCAGATCATCGTTTGGATCTCGCTCACTGTCCTACGATCCTCCTCTGGGGCGTCGAGTTCGCGGAGGCGCGCATCGAGCCGCTGGAGCGCCGATAGGATAGGGCTCAGATAGAGGCCGTTCTCTTGGTCCTCGATCCCTGACACCACAGCTGCGAGGCTGGCCTGCAGAGTAGTGATCTTACGTTCCAGGTGATCCATCCGTTCCGAGAGCGCATCGAAGTCTGTCATGAGAGGTCCTAGTTGGAGGCGAGGCGGCTTCCCTGGCGGAGACGACGACGATTAAAGATAGGCGGCATGTGGATGAGCCTAGAGGCCAGTGCACTGCTTGCGGGGCAGGATTGCCTCGAGCACGCGAGTGTCGCGCCGATGACCTTAGGGAATAGGCGGCTTGCGTCCAAAGTCATGCTTCATGCGCGGCAGTGGCACAACATCACAGTTGTGCCTGCTTCCACGGGCAGCTAAGCCCCATCCCCGTTCACGGTGTAAAAGACAGGCTGGAGGGCACTATTCAGGCCGACGGTAACAAGAGCGCTCTAGCGGAAGAGCTCGTCCCGGCCAGTCCCAGGAACGCGGCAAGCGTCATGCCGACTGCGACTGAACGAGCTTGGGGGGACCTCCTTGAAGGCCTGCGGCGCTGGGAGCTGTGGTCGACGCTCGGCTGGCATGACATCCGCCGGCGGTACCGCCGCTCGTCGCTGGGCCCGTTTTGGCTCACTTTGAGCATGGCCGCCATGGTGGCTGGGATTGGGTTCCTCTACGCTGGTCTCTTCGGCCAAGCGGTGCCCGATTACCTGCCCTACCTGAGTCTCGGGCTCATTCTCTGGAATCTCATCGCCAGCTTCCTGAACGAAGGGTGCACCTGTCTCACAAGTGCGAGCGGGCCGATCAAGCAGGTGAAGGCTCCGATCAGCGTCTACATTTACCGCTCGGCTTGGACCAATATTCTCGTTTTCCTGCACAACCTCGCCATTATTCCGGTTGTTTTCCTCATCTTCAGGGTCGAGGTCGGCCTTGTCGCGCTCTGGGCGGTGCCCGGCTTGGTTCTCCTGTGCCTGGCATGCATTGGCCTAAGCGTTGTTCTAGCGATCCTGAGCGCCCGTTTTCGCGACGTCCCTCCCATCGTCGCAATGATCGTTCAGTTCGCCTTCTTCTTCACGCCTGTCATCTGGCAGACTCAGCAACTTCCGGGACGTAGTATCCTCGTTGAACTCAATCCCTTCTATTACTTGATGGAAGTCGTTCGAGCTCCACTGCTTGGCAGCATGCCATCCCTACAGCTTTGGGCAGGTACTGTTGTCATCGTCATCGCGTCCTGGATCATGGCTTTTGCCTTCTTCATGCGGTACAGGCAGCGGGTATCGTACTGGGTATAAGGGCTCATGAAGAGCGAACCCGTTCGCTGATCCGTCATACAACGCCAGGCTGCTAGGTTATGAGCTTTATTCAGTTGCAAGATGTCGGGGTCGTTTTCCCGATCTACGGCGCGAGTAGCCGCTCGCTGAAGCAACATGTAATTCATCTCGGCACCGGCGGCCGGATTGGCGCGCCCGAGGGGCGGGTTGCCGTCGAGGCTCTGGCGAACATCACGTTAGAGTTCAAGCACGGAGATCGTGTCGGCCTCGTGGGCCACAACGGAGCCGGAAAGACCACGCTGCTTCGTGTGCTGGGTGGCATCTACGAACCGACGCAAGGGGCCATCAAGGTTCAGGGCCGTGTGGCGCCCGTTTTCGACATCGGGCTCGGCATGGATCCAGACTCGACCGGATACGAGAACATCCGGCTGAGAGGCCTCTATCTCGGCATGACGAGGAGCGAGATCGCCCGCCGCATGGACGAGATTGCAGCATTCACCGAGCTCGGTCCCTTCTTGGACATGCCAGTCCGGACATATTCGGCAGGAATGCAAGCGCGACTGGCCTTCTCGGTTTCGACCAGCATCGAGCCGGACATTCTGCTCCTGGACGAGGGGGTGGGCGCGGGCGACGCCAAGTTCGCATTGCGAGCCCAGGCGCGGGTTCGCGACTTGATCTCCCGAAGCGGTATTCTCGTCTTCGCGTCGCACTCGTCGGGCCTCTTAAAGAGCCTTTGCAACAAGGCGATCCTCATGGAACGAGGACGCGTGATCGCGCAGGGCGATATCGACGACGTTCTGGCTCAACATCAGGCCATGTCCACACCTGTGCCCGAAACAGCCGAGTAAGAGGCTTGGCAGAGGCTCTCCTTAGCGAATAGCGATTGTTGTCCGTGATCGCATTCCATGAGCTCACACCTCGGGAGTGGGCAGAGGCCTGCGCAACCAGAACGCAATGATCATCCCGGCTCTCAAACGTCTTCTCGGCAAGACCATCGCGACCCATTCACGTGAAGTGGCAGGCACCCTGATGGAGGGGGCTGTTCTGTGGGAGGCGGGTCGTGGCCCTACATTCGAGGGTGGGTGGGTCGAGGTGTGCTACTCGGCCGACAAAGGGGCCCATCTGCACCGCCTGCAACTCTATGTTCAGCATGGCGAGGGGCGCTACCAAAGCCGAACTGCCCTGCCGCCTTTGGCTGCGGGAGCGACGCGCTGGGTCGGGCGTCTCAACGGCCCTATTCAGCGACTTCGCCTCATGGCCCTCTCGCCGGAGTCGCTGAGCGATCTCTGCTCCTTCAGTATTCGGCAGCTTGGATATGCCGAACTCCTTGGTCGATGCTTTCTTCGATCGCCTTGGCGTACTCTGCGCCTCCTTCGTCTTTACATCAGCGGCCAATTGATCGAGGCGTTCTACCTCCTTCGCGACCTGCTGAATGTCTCACGCGCCGGCTACTACGCCGATTGGATTGCGCGGAACGAAGTCCATGAGCCGGAGCAGATCATGGCCGAGGCGCAGTCCTGGACCGATAAACCAAGCTTTTTCCTCGTTGTCTCAACAGATGGGGAGCCCGATGCGCTTCGGCGCACGCTCGCCTCGCTGGGAGGGCAGCTCTACGACCAATGGCGTGCTTGCCTCCTCGTCCGTGACACGACGCCGGCAGCCACCCGAGAGCTTGTGACGAGCCTGTCTGAGCAGGACCCGCGGATCGCGACGCTGGATAAGGTGCAGCTTGCGAGCCTCCAACTCGGCTACGTGGCCGGCCTCCAATGTGGAGATGTTCTCTCACCTGTTGCGTTGCACAGCATTGCTCGACGGCTCGTCCTTAGCCCGAGCGCCGAGATCGTTTACACGGACGAGGATACCATTAGGGGAGGCGTGCGTGAGGAGCCCACCTTCAAGCCCCGGTGGAACGAAGAACTATTCCTGGCCCACGATTATATGGGTGGGCTTCGCGTCTTCAGAGCGGCTTCCTTCAACGATCGAGAGCTGATCGAGCGTCTGGCTGGCCCCTCAGCTTATGAAATTACGCTGCAACGGCTTCGAACCACCCCCGAAGCTGCGATCCACCACGTTCCCGAGGTTCTCTTTCACCGCCGCGCCGACCCTTTGCAGGTCGACGAGGAGCTCAGACATCGGGAGCAGAAGGCGATCGTGGCGCTCCTCGCCGAGCGTGGGGAGGCGGTTCGCGTCGAAATGGGGCCGTACGGGACCAGCCGGGTCGTTCGATCACTCCCTGATCCTGCACCCGGTGTAAGCCTCATCGTACCGACGCGCGACCGCCTCGAACTCCTGGAGCCCTGTGTCGATGGGCTGTTGAATCGGACCGACTATCCCGCTCTCGAGGTCATTATCGTTGATAATGGATCGGAGGAGCCAAGTACGCTCCGTTACTTGAGGCGCATGAGTGCTAACGTTCGCGTTCAAGTTCTTCGCTACGACGGACCGTTCAACTACTCGACCCTGAACAACATGGGCGCGAGGGCCGCGCGCGGCTCGATCTTGGGTCTTATCAACAACGACATCGAAGTCATTGAGGCTGATTGGCTGAAGGAGATGGTCGTTCAGGCCATTCGCCCGCGCATTGGAGCGGTCGGCGCCAAGCTGCTTTATGCGGATGGCCGGGTGCAGCATGCCGGCGTTATCGTCGGGTTGGGTGGTTACGCGGGGCACAGCCACCGGTTCTTTGATGCGCATGCGGCAGGCTATCAGAAGCGGTTGGCATCGCCACAATACCTATCAGCCGTGACGGCTGCTTGCCTTGTCGTCGAGGCGAGGAAGTATTGGGAAGTTGGTGGGCTCGATGAGAGTGCCTTTGCTGTTGCCTACAATGATGTTGATTTCTGCCTGAAACTCGGAGCTGCCGGCTACAAGAACGTCTACACGCCGTACGCGACGCTGTTTCATCTCGAGTCGGCTTCGCGAGGCCTTGACCTGACGGGCGAGAAACTTGCGCGCTATGAGCGTGAGAAAGCGGCGCTCCTTGATCGCTGGTGGCCTATCGTTCGGGATGATCCGTTCTACAACCCCAATCTCACTCGAACCTACGAAGACTTCTCGGTCGGGGAGTGAAGCCGGAACGAGCGCGAGATCATCCAGTTGAACTCGCAAGCAGATTACATCTTGCTAGGTGTTCCTTGATGGCTTCCAAACGTCTTGCGGCTGGGTACGGCCGCCAAAATGATGCTGATCATGATCTTGACCCGCGCCGTTAGTCTCGCGGGAGCATTTCTCGCGACGCTCTGCGTACCCGGAACGGCTCTGGCCCAGCAATGTGTGCCGGACGTGGAAAGCGCCTCCGTTTACGAGAATTGTCGTCTTCGCACGATTGGCACCCGTTCGATCTGCCGATGCCGATTGTCCTCGACCTCGATCCCAGCGCATTTGCAGTCTGTTCAGAGCTCTGCAGTGGTCGCTCGTTTTGGGGCTACCTCTGGCGGTGGCGAATACGTCACGGATCTTCGGCAGGCTGATTCGCGCGCGCCTGCTGAGGGGGTACGCGTGGGCGTGCTGGCCAGTCCGTTGACTATGAACGAAGGGGCGGGTGGCCACGTTAACGCTCCGCCGCGGTCGAGCGACTCTGCAGATCCACTGGCGGTGAGTGGCCCTAATCTGGATGCACCTCGACGCAGTGATCCAATCCCCGGACCTGCTCAGCGTTAAGGAAGCTCCGCTGGTGCCGATCCGTTGGTGAGCGCCTCAAAGGAGCAGCTGGTACTTTCAGGCCCTCAGGGAGGAGGACAACTCCACCCGCAGCCTGGCTTGCTGATTCGTAAAGCATATCAAACTGCGACCCAGTTGACCGAAATCAGCGCAACAGCGATGCCACGCATAAGCCACCACAACGATGCGGCACCAGCTAGAACTGCGACAATCCACGCAAGCCAGCCAATGGTGTTCGCGAGAGCGGTCCGCCGGCTTTGACTAAGATAACAAGTAAGGCCGATGGCGAGGAGCGCGAGAAGCGCTGCGGCAGCTCCAAGTCCAAACCGCTGACCAGCCGTTCTTAAGAGATCGAGCTGGATGTAAACGGTGTAGAGACCCTTCTCTCCCGACGTGGCGTTGGACCCAAAGAACATCCACATGGCAGCCGCTAAGGCTGCATGCAGCAGGAGGACCCCTGTGGCGGCATGGCTTCCGGTGAGCGCAACGAGGCGGCTCAAGCGGCTACCGGTTGAGCTGTTCGATGGCAGCTGGGAACCAAACTCTTGCCTCATCGCCCACGGTCTCCTGCGCGCCTCTTCGAGGTAGCCAATCCTAATTGATGGGTCACGTTCTGATCGGCGGAAAGGCCCTGGTCACTTCCGGCGATCTGGGGGTATGCGGCTCACCGTTAACCCCGGGAACGAGAGCGAGTTCAGCCCGGCTCCGCTCCCCGACGTGCCGCTAGAAGCGCCATTCCCGGTCGAGATGGGGCCCAGCACTCCGCGGCTGCTGTCATTGACCCTCAGGGATTGAACCGACCGCGCACCGCATCGAACAACTCGCCCATCATGGCGATGCGGCCACCAAATCCAGCGATCTTCGTGGGTGTCTTCCCGCTCGGTGGGTAACGGCGGCTCACCGGCACCTCGCATGCTCTGTAGCCAAGCTGCGGGATGCGAACGGATAGATAGAACAGGAGATTATAGTTCGCGAACACATTCCTGAAGGGTGCGACGCGCGGGTCGCTCAAGGCCTTCGCGGAATAGCCTCGAAAGCCGTTCGTCGTGTCCGTGAACCGAAAGCGCGCACCAAGGCTGATGAGGGGTGCGTGGATGAGCTTGCCAGCGATGTAGCGGTCGAGGGGCGTGTTGATCGCTTCGCCACCCGGCCTGTAGCGCGATCCCTGAACGATGTCATAGCCGTCATCCAGGGCTCGAACGAAGGACTGGATCGCGGCGACGCCATCCTTCCCATTGCCGTCAACCGTGATGATGCCCTGATAGCCGCGGGCGAGTGCCCAGGCATACGCCATCCGCAGCTGAGCACTAAGCTGGCCTGGGCCGCGCTTGATCAATAACGCGCTCACACCGACACCCTTCAGGAATTCGAGCCCCAGCGAGCCATCGGTCGAGCCGCCGTCAGCGATAATCACGTCCACAGGGAGGTCTAAGGCATGGATCGCGCGCAGCTGATTTTGGATCCGCTCGCCCTCGTTGATCACCGGGATCACCAGCGCGTACCGGCTCTGTCGAGGCAGCAATTCTGATGCCTCAAACTTCGGAAGCTGCCAATCGGCTGGGAAGGCGCTGCTGTTCGGCTGGTTCATGGCGTGCTCGATGCTGCCCCATAGGTCGTCAGCACGGTGCGATAGGCGTCCCGCACCGCATTGCTCCAGTCGTCGACCGCTTTCATCTCGATCGACATCCAGCCAGAGTAGGCCGACCCTCGCAGGGTTGCGGCAAGCGCCGCGTGATCGGCGCCCGATGTGCCAATCGGTACAAGCGACGGCTCGCTGATGTGGAAGTGCCCGATCCGCTTCTCGACATCCCGGATGATACCGGGATTCTCGCCGTTGATGAAAATGGTTCCTGTATCGAGCTGGAGGGCGATGCCAGGCTGGTTAATGCGCTCGACGAGGTCGAATGCCTCGTCGGTGCGGGTAACGAACCGGCACTGATACAGAGGAGGATTAGCTTCGAAGCAGAGGCTGACGCCGAGCGCTGCATAGCGATCTGCGACGGAGCTCAGGAAAGTGGTTGCGATCGCCTCAGCATCGCTCGCTGACAACTTCCCGGGATCTCGCAGGGCAGGAGCCCCGAAGACGCAAGCCTGGGCCCCAAGTTCGGCCGCAACCTCGGCAACTCGGCCGAGATGAGCAGCCATGCGCTGACGGCTTGCGTCGCTCTGAAAGAGGTGAACGCCCTCCACATTGAAAAAGATGGCCTGCAGGGCACTGATGGCGAGGCCGCGGCCCTCGACGTGGCGACGATACACCCGCACCTGGTCGAGCGAAATCGTCGCAAGGTCGCCGAACACTTTTCCCGGTGCGAGTTCGACCCCGTCGAAGCCAAGGGCAGCGGCGAGGTCCAGCGCCTCGTCGTCTGCGTGGGCTGGCCAGGCAATGTTCGAGATCGAAAATGGGCGCCCGTGCGGGACCTGCACCATAGGTCAGCCCCCTCAGGCGGCGCTTGCTTGGTCACGCCGGCTCACCTCGACGAACTGAGATAGGGCCAGCATCACCTGATCCGAGTCCATGACGTATCCGCCACGACCGCCGAAAACCTCAGCATGGCAGGTTCGCAGATTGTAAGATGGGGCGGGGAGGGCGGCCTTGCCGACACTCGCGCCTGGGAAGAACCGGTCGATGATGTCGCTCATGAGCACTGGGGCGGGGAAGAGGTTCACGAGACGGAGACCTGCTGCCTCCGCACGCGTGATGTCATCACCGAGCCGTGGAAGGGGGTACCATTGGAACGCGGCGGCGGGGTTGATCTTCTCGACACCATTGTCGTTCAGTAGGTCATAAAGCGCATTCTTCTTCAAACCTGGTCCGAAAAGCGCGGGGAGACGGACGATCATGTGATCGGAAAAGCGCTCGGCCACCCAACGTTCGACCGCGAGACGATGACGGCCATAGGCGTGGTTCTCGCGACCGCCGAGGTCGGCCTGCTCATCGAGACCCGAAGACGGGTCGGGGTAGACGTCAATCGTCGAGATCAGGACGAAGCGCCGTGCTTCGACCGTCGCCAACACGTCGAGCAGGCGTTGGATCCCGGCCCAGTCCTGCTCTGGTTCCTTGTTGGCAAGCCATTTCACGGCCGAGATGCCCGAGCAGACGACCTCGTCGTACGTCTCCCCCCGCATGTGTTCAAAGTTCGAGGAGTTGTAGAGATCGGTATAGAAGCTGAGGCCGCGCAGGTTCGAGCCCACAAAGCCCGTGTGACCGATCAGGGCACGGCGTGTCATTGATGTACCTCCTTCGAGCCCGCCAAACCCCGCTCCGAAGGAGCACCGAGCTTGAAGGCGCCATCCGCTCCGACGACGTTAAGCCGCTCGACTTGGCGACGGATGGGGGATCGCAGTTCCCGAACGATGGCGATTCGACGCCGGGGCGCGATCGCTCGATACATATTGAGAACATACTCTGCAAGCAGCGCGAACATCGCCGCAAAGAGGAACGTCATCATCGAGATCTGCAGCGAGAGCGTCGTCCAGCCAGGCGCGACGTCATCCTTCAACAAGTAGGTGACGACGGCGTAGAGGCTGCTCAGAACGGCAAAAAAACCGGCGAAGAGGGCGATGCCGATCATCGCCCGCAGCGGGACCGCGCTCGCGAGCAGGAGGCCCCTGAATGCTTTGCGCAGAGCCCGCCCCAGCTGCGGAAGCTCCAAATCGGACGAGGGAAGGTTGTCGATCGTCTCGCGGGTCCCCGGAAATGCACCCGAGATGTTCAAAGAGCGAAGCGCAAACTCTCCGTCCAACATGGAGGTCAGGTAGCGGGCCGCAGCGCGGCTGTAAATCCGAACACGCGGGGCTGGCCAGTCTACTCTCAAGCCACTGATCGTCTCGTAGAGCTTGAAGTACATCCAAGCGACGCGTCGGTAGGGTGCGGGAATGTCAGCGCTGGGCCGGGCCCCGGCAAAGACGATCTCGTATGGTCCTGCCTTCTTGAAGAGCTTGGGCAGGCTGGCCACCTCTTCGGCGTTAGGCGTGAGCACGACGATCCAATCGCCGAGGGCCTGATCAATGCCCAGCAGGATTGCTGCGTCGCGATCGGTCCGCTGGGCCAGGAAATGGACGGTCACGTTGGCGATACGGTCGGTCAGCTCCCGCAGGTGCTGCGCCGTCGCCGTCTCGACGCCGTTCGCTACGATCATGATTTCATAGTCGGTTGCCACGCGAGCCAATTGCCGCTCCAGCGCCTCGAAGGCGGCGATAGAAGGCAGACGAGTGTCGACAATACAAAGAGCCGTCACGGCTTCGAAGGCGATTTCGCTTGTCATCGGAGCGGCCATTGCTGCAATTCCAGGTATGCCAAGACCTCGTAGATGTTGTCGATCTTCGCGCCAAGGATAGAGTAGACCCGGTTGGAGTCCCGAGCCTGCTCGAACAGGATCGGGCGGCTGTCGCTCTCTTCGCTCCGGACCAGGACGGCTTTCAACTCATACAGTGACTTCAGGTATGCTGCCGAGCGCATGCACGGCATGTAGCGCGTCGCATCGCGCAGCATGGCCTGGGCGCGTGAGCCCCCAAAGGACATGGCGGCATCGCCCGGTTCAGTCCAGGACGTGTGAGGCGTATAGCGAACATGGGTGAGCGAGTAGCACGATTGGGCAGGGAACGGCATCGAGGAGAAGAACGGCCCGTCCATAATGGTGACAGCACGTTGCTTCATCTCCCGCGGCGGGTGGATGAGCGCAATCTCGGCCAGTTCCTTCTTCACGCGCGTTTGGAGATCAACACCGACCGCGTCCAGATAGGCGTAAGTGCAATTGAAAACGTATTGAGCTTGCACGGTTCCTTGGGACGTTTTCACGACGACGGCAGCGTCTGTGTACCGGCTCACACGGGCTGTGCTGCCGGTATTATACTCGACCCCAGCGCTGCGCAGCCGGACCATTAAATCGTCTGCAATCAGTGACGTATCGAATGCGATTTCGGTCACGCTGAAACAAGTTTCGATCAGAGCCGGATCAAACAGCTCCTCCATGGCACGCTTGTTCTCGCGGCAAGGCGCTTCGACCTCATGGCAGAAACGCGCAAACTGTGAGCCGGTGACGCGAGAGTTTCGCGCGATGCCGTAGATCATCTCGACAGCCGGTACGACCGCGAAGCGGTGCTCGTCGAGGAAGCGGTCGAAGTTCCGCCGTGAGCTGACAGCCGTCGGCAGAGAGCGAGGATAATGATACCCGTTATGGACGCGCGCCTGGTTAACGTATGACGCTCGTTGCATGAGCTTGGGCTCACGCTCAACGATGCGCACGCGATCAAACCCCATCTGCTTCAATGCAAGGGCAATTCGGCACCCGTAGTACCCGCCGCCGATGATGAGCGCGTCAACCTCGATCACGCTCGGCCTTCTCGGTAGGTAAAGAGCGAGTGCCCCACGAAATTAACGAGCGGAACGATCAAGAACACGGCAAGCGCAATCAGCAGGTAATGGGCGCCTAATCGATCGAGAGCATAGGCAATCACCTGATTGAGCGCCATGCCTACCAGCACGACGGCGATAAACCGAACGAACGTGGCCTTGGTCATCGGCTGGGCGAACGTCAGTAGTGTGTTGCCCCCGTAAGAGACCACCGTGCCAACGCAGAATGCCGCAAAGGCCGCCGCCAAGACTGACCATCCCAAGCGTTCGATGCCTAGCGTCAAGGTAGCGGCGTATGATGCGCTGGAGACCAGTCCAACTGCTAGGAATAGCCCAAGTCTGCGGAGCATCGGCTGCATTTGCGTGAGAGGAGTTTCTGCCCGCAGGACTTCGCTCCGGCGCGGCGCGTTGGGGTGAGTCGTGAAGGGCCGATGAGCTCGCCCTAGTAAGAAAGCTGCCATAGCGCGCTCTAGACTGTGATGGGAGTTCGTCTATTGCCGCACCAGCCATGTGAAGTTCGTGCCCTAAAGGGTTCTAGACCTTCATGCTGGGGTAACAGAGAGCCAGGAAAGCAGCCCTTTATTCCGGGCGAGCTTGTAACAGCCAAGCGCCACCCAACGGTACCCCCTTCGGTGACATTGGTGGTCAGGGGGGAAGGCGGCGCTTAGACAGCCTTACGCAAGCCTGCCCGAGGTTGTAGGAGGCCTGTGAGGGCTAGCTGAGTCGCAGCAGCCGCGACTGTCCAACCGCTATTCCTGCCGAGCAGGATAGACTGCGATTGTATATCAATGTTGTTAAATGGAATCGAGTTTCGTTTTTTTGGCGAGCGCTCTGCTGCATTTGCATGTATATTTGCCTCAGCGTTCTTAGTGCTGAAATATTATCCAGGATCATTCTATTATGATGTTGTTCTACAATATAACTATATTTCATCGTTGGCCTCGCTGCATATTCCCTCCGACTTTTCCAGCTGGTGGCCTCTCGCGAATGTTCTCGTGCGTCTGCCGTTGTGGTTCATCACGCGAGAGCCAGGCATCATCCTTTTTGCCGTCCTCTTCTTCTATTTCTGGACGGCATACCGGCTGATCAGGCTTTTCGACAGCACGGGCTGGGCCCTTGTCGCTTTTGTGCTTTTCTGCGCTGCCACGCCCTACACAGCGTGGCTCGTCCTACATGGGCCTCACACGATGGTGGCTGCGCTCCTTGTCCTCGCAGCAGCCTTGTTCATCGAGAAGCGGCCTATTTGGGCCAGTGTCGCACTTGGCGTCACGGTCTTGTTTCGAGCGGATGCGGTTCTCCTGGTTCTGACCGCAGCCTTCGCTCTTGCTCTGATACGCGCTACAAGTTGGCGTGCTGCAGCGGTTGGGATCGGGGTGGCGCTCCTCGCATTCGGGATAGCTTCTATTAAGCTTGACAACCCGCGTGATCCGAACAACGGCCTCACCCCCGCCAATGACGGTTTGGTGCACGCCACACTGGCGGTGCTTGCTCGCAATCCAACATTAGGCGAGGGCGACGCGAAACTCATGGCGCTGTATCGCAAGATCCCAGAGCGCTACGATTTGCTCTGTTCCTTGTCGATGTGGTGCTCGACAAGCCGAGCCTTCGTCGATCTCGACGCCGCTCGCAAACCGGACACGACCTCAACACTCATCAAAGCCAATCTGCGCTTCTTGCGGAACGACCCCATCCTGACGATCAAGGTTTGGACCACTCGGATCTGGTTGGCCGCCACGCTCAAGTTGGCGCCGCATGAACTTGGACGCGCTGATGTTCTGCCCTTTTCGCGGGTCGATACCATCAAGACATCGGCGACGGAGGCGAACCGCGCACTCGTCGAGCGGCATAGAGTCTTCTACGAGCGGTCTGGGGGAGTGTATGCGCCAGCCCTGTTCCTGGGGCTTTGGCTCGTTGGCGGGGCTATAGCCAGATCACGTGTCTTGCTGGGCCTGGCCTTGGCAGCAATCACCGTCTTCCCGCTCAAGGTTTTCCTCCTGCCGACGCAGGAGGTGCGATACTACTTTCCTGAGATCACGATGACACTGCTTGCGATGCTCATTGGAGCCATAGAAATCTTTAAGAAGCTGCGCTTCGGCAGTGGCCGAGCTAACCAGCCGACCTAGCATGCAGGAGCCCGGGTGTGGATCAGCATCCAAGTCGGACCCACCGCCTGTGGCGACCTAAGCTAACGAGCGGGTTCATATAATCCAGGCTTGGGCGATCCTGATCGGACGCCGGACGCCGACAAATTTCACATCTGGTTGAAGGACTTGCACCCGCTTCAGTGACTTAGTACGCGAACCGGGTGGGTCCCACTCGGATGCCAATCTGCACCTCGCAATCAGCCCGCCCTGAAAGCCCGGTTAGTTGACGGTAGTCCGGAGTGATTGCTTGGCTGCCTATCAGTTTCCCTATAGATGCCACATCGTTCGACAATGCGAGGGCGAACGCTGACCCGAGGCGCATCGTTTGGGACCATCAGATGGGGTAGCTCGTCTAAGTGGACCGTTCCCAGCCGAAGGCGGCGGGTCGTTGCGCTAGACCCCGTGTGGGGCTCACGGAGGACATTAGCGTGCAGAGTCAGGGGAGCTTGTATCCGGATGCCTCCGCTGCAGTTCGGCATATTCCCGCCCTCGACGGGCTGCGTGGCCTTGCGGCCCTAATCGTTGCCGTGTCGCATCTCAGCGCCATGACCGGCATCGCAGCGGGGTTCTTTGGTAGCGCCGGCGGCCAGCTTGGCGTCATCCTGTTCTTTGCGCTGTCTGGCTTCCTGATGGCTCATATGTATTTCGAGGCGCCATTCTCGCTGCGAAACCTTGGCCAGTTTGCCGTGGCCCGCGTCGCGCGCGTTGTGCCGCTCTTCCTGCTGGTTGTCCTCGTCTCTTATGCCGTTACGGAAGTTTGCGAGGCGAGGCCGGGTTGCCCCTGGGTTTTCCCCATGTCGACCCAGGCCCTGATCGACCATCTCCTGTTGCGGAGAGGTGAGGGGGTGATGTGGACCATCCCGGTCGAGCTTAAATTCTACGCCCTCTTTCCCTTCTTTTGGCTCCTGTACCGCCTGTCGAGGCCGATTGGTGCGACGGCGATAACTGGGTTGCTTCTGCTTTACTTCTGGCTTCCTCCTGGAGAGATGCCCGTCATGCGGCTCGGGCACTATTTCCTTTTGGGAATAGCCGTTTGCCTAGTAACGAGAGCCTTCGGGATGAACCGTGCGGTCCACAGCCGCGTATTGGAACTGGGAGGAACAGGAGCGCTTGTATGCGGGATCTTGCTCGTGCTGGCTTCTTTCCCAGGCCTATTCTGGATGTTGTTTAATCGAGCACCGAAGATCTGGTGGGAGCCGATTGTCCTCATGGCGATAGCTTTACTGCTGTTGGGTGCTATTTTCAGTCGTGTAGCTCAGTTTATGTTTGGCCAGTTCCTATTGCCCTTCTTAGGCCAGGTCTCCTATTCCTTGTATTTAACCCATATGCTGGTCTATCAAAATATGAGGGGCGCAATCGATCCCGGTCATCATCCCTGGTTGTTTGCTGTGCTCTCCCTCTCGCTCGCTATTTTGCTCGCAACCGCGATCTACCATCTCTTCGAGAGCCCTATGCGGCATCGATTGCGGAGAGTGCTCACGCGCCCTTGGCTGCTGCGGCGAAGCTCCCAGGGCAGACCACCGAGCGAGTGCGAGGCCCCGCTTGACACTGTGCGACAGAGCACCATGCAGTCTTGATTTAGCCGTACCTTTTGGGGAAAGACGGATGCGCCCATTGAGGCGCAATCTCGTTCATTATGCTATAGAAGCGCCTCTAGCCGGGGTGGAGAGCCTGCTCGTCAATGTTTGAATTCAGTCTTGTGGCGAACAGGTTGCGCCAAGCGATTATTGCGGTGTTTGCACTCAGCAGCATCATCTCGCTCCTGATGCTAGCGCTGCCTGTCTATATGATGCAGATCTCCATTCGGGTTCTGCCGAGCGAGAGCGAGGCCACACTGCTTGTGCTGTCGCTGATGGCTCTTGCGGCCTTCGCTGCCTGTGCCGCCCTTGAGGCCGTTCGGCAGATGATCCTCTCGCGCGAGGCGGTCCGCTTTGAGGCGCTCCTGGCTGGTCCGTTCGTTTATGCCCACTTCTCCGACCCAGGCCGGGACTCACAAGCAGGGTTAGAGCTCCTGAACGACATCAGGACGGTCCGCTCCTTCATTGCTTCACGGGTGCCGGCGGCGCTTGCTGAGGCACCGTATATCCCGCTGTTCCTCCTTGCGCTCTTCCTAGTCGACTTTTCGCTAGGGGCGGTTGTGGCGATCGGCATGGTTGTGATGATCGTTCTTGCCCTGCTGCAGCAGAACGCAGTCGCGCGACCGACCGAGGAGTCCATAGAAGCCGAGCGGGCCTCGCGCCGGACCCTTCAATCTCATCTGGCCGAGGCCGAAACCGTGCGGGTGCTGGGCTTACACCAGACCGCGATCAATCGGTGGGGGCAGTCGAACGCCCTCGCCCTGGCCCGATTTCTTGAAATCCATAAAGCCGCGAACTGGTATAACGGGTTCTCCAAAGTCGTCCGCCTCGCGCTCCAAGCCGGTATCCTCGGCTTTGGCGCCCTTCTCGTGCTTGAGGGGAAAACGACAATGGCCGTCGTGTTCGCCTGCACCATGATCGGCGGGCGCATTTTGGCGCCTCTCGACGGTTTGGTGGGATCCTGGACCACCATTGCGCAGACACTGGTCGCCTATAACAGGATCAAGGCAGCGGCGGCCGAACTCGTCGTCGACCCCCCGCGCATGGCGCTTCCGGCCCCAACGGGCCGCATCATGCTTGAGAAGGTAGTTTATCGTACGCCGGCGTCCGACCAATTGATCATCAAGCCAACCTCGCTTGAGATCAAGGCAGGCGAGACGATTGGTTTAATCGGGCCGAACGGCGCCGGGAAATCGACGCTTCTAAAGCTCATGGCCGGTGCGATCATGCCTCTGGCGGGGTCTGTGCGTTTTGATGGCGCTGATCTGCGGACCTGGAACCGCGTCCAGCTCGGGGCCTATGTTGGATATGTGCCGCAGTCGATCGAGTTCTTTCCGGGAACTGTGGCAGAGAACATTGCGCGGTTCGACCCAGAAGCGAAGGCTGATGATATCGTCGAGGCTTCGCAACTCGCAGGCGTTCACAATCTCATCCTGCGCTTCCCCGACGCGTACGACACCAAGCTCGGCGGCACTTTCCGCCCCTCAGGGGGGCAGCGGCAGCTGCTAGGTTTGGCACGTGCCTTCTACAAGCGTCCCAGGCTGCTGTTCCTGGATGAGCCGAACTCTAATCTCGATCAGGAGGGCGACCAGATCCTCTTTGCGGCCCTCGGGCGCGCCCGGGAATGGGGCGCGACGATCGTCGTGATCACCCAGCGCCCGGTCCTGATCCAGATTGTCGATCGCGTTTTGATGATGAATGACGGGATGGTTCAAGCTTTCGGGCCCAAGGACGAAGTCCTGCCGAAAGTCGTGAAGCCAGTGGCGGCTGTGCGGAAGCCCAGCCCAGCGCTCCCGCCGCAAGCAGCCGCCGCGGCGACAGGCGGTTAGGAGGACGACACAATGGCAAACGATCTTGCTCTCATTGGTCCCAACAAGGACCGCCTGTCGGCCTTCTATCACACCTGGCACCAGGATCTCGAACTGCGGCCGCGGCGATGGCAGACGCTGGCGTTCTATGCCTTCCTGTTCCTCTTGTGCGCGGGAACGGTGGGGGCGATGGCGATCCCGATCGGCGGGGCGATCCTGGCGCAGGGTCGCCTCGTGGCCGAGGGCAGGAACCGGGTCGTCGAGCACCTTGAGGGTGGCATCGTCCGAGAGGTGTTCGTTCGGCAGGGCGAGCGGGTGGAAGAGGGGCAACTCCTCGCTCGCGTCGATGTCACGGCGGCCAGTTCAAAGCTGACGAATGCCGAGATGCAGCGTGACATCGCGCGTGTTCGGCTTGCCCGCAACTTGGCAGAGCAGGTTGGCGAGAAGACGATCACGTTCCCGCCGGAGCTGATGGCCCGCGCCAAGGCCATTCCCGAGATTGGCAACACCATGGACGCGCAGCGTCAGGAGTTCGTTGCGAAGCGGGCCGAGTTAACAGCCCTGCGGGAGATCCTGACGCAGCGCGTTACCAGCAATACGGATCTGATCAAAAACCTGCAGATCATCCTCAAGGACCGCAAGGACAGGCTCGCGGCCATTGAGGAGGAAGTCCGCGTCTCCGACGACCTGTTGCTGAAGGGCCTGACAACGCGCGACCGCAACTACAACCTTCGCCGCCAGCTCGCCGTTGATCAAGAGCAGATCAAGAACCTGATCATTCAGATCGATGAGAAGGGGAACGCCGTCAACGAGGCGCGCGAGCAGCTCAATCGGGTGCAGGCTCAACGCGAGAAGGAGCTGACGGACGAGATCTTGAAGCTTCAGGCCGCGATCATTGAGTACAACGAGAACATCCGCTACCTGAGCGACGTCACGGGCCGTTCGGAAGCCCGGGCACCTGTAAGCGGCATCGTTGTCAAGGTCGCAACCAACACACGCAACCAAGTCATCAAGGCGGGCGAGCCGCTCTTCGAGATCTTCCCAGATGGCGTTCCTTTGGGCGTGGAGATTAAGGTTCCTCCAACCTACATCGACACGGTTTTCATTGGTCAGGGGCTCTCCCTGCGTTTTCCTTCTCGCGAGCGGGAGAGTTCTCTCAAGACGCTTGAAGGGACGGTGACGTTCGTCTCAAGGGATAGCGAAGTAGAGGAGCGAACGGGCCGATTCTTCTACACAGTCCGCGCTTCCATTGATCCAAAATCGGCTGAGGCCTATGGCCGGATCACCCCCGGAAATGTTGGCGAGGTGTACTTTCGCCTTCAAGATCAGACGCTGTTTTGGTATCTCTTCGAGCCGATGTTCCTGATGAGCACAAAAACGTTCGTGGGATGAGTGCAAGCAGAAGACAAGCACATCTAACCGGAGAGGCCCTTACGCATGTGCTCGCGCGAACACCGTTGGATGCGCAGCGTGTGCTCGTCGTCGGCTGGGGAGGCCACGACGTACAACAGATCCACGCGGCGCTTCGCTCTCGCCAGCCGCGCGCGACACTCGCGTCCGTATCCCTTCAGGAGTTTCATACGCGAGACGCCAAGCTCCCTCCCGAGCGTTTTGATTGCATCATCGCATCAGGGAATGTTGTAACGACAGCACTCCCCCTGCTGTTCAAGGCAGTTTCAAAGCAGCTCAGTGACGAAGGCGTAGGCATTATACTCGTTCCCAACAGTGCGTCTTGGGAGAGACTGGCGGCCCTTCTTGGACCGGGTGACGGACAGGCGACCGGCGCCACGAGCGATTTGGTCATCCAGGGCGCTTCCACCGCAGGAGTGCGTTTGTTGCGCGTGAGCCCTATTGGGGCGCAGACGTCTCAGGCGCAGAGTGCAACGAAGGCACTCGAACCATTTCTCAGACATCTTGGCCTCGACGTTCAGGTTGCCCAGCGTCGAATTGCGCCGACAGCCTTCTTGGCCCAAACGCGCCCACGAGCACTCAAACGTGACGTGCTAACCATTTCAGCTGGCCTGCTGAGAACCAGGGTCGATGCCATGGGACTGGTGCGTGTCAGCCAACCCTTGCAGGCTATCGCCTCCCTACCCGGCTTTCATGTGCGAGAAATCGGCCACACCATTTCGGTTGCAAAAGACACCATCAAGAAGTTTGATTTCTTCGTATGGCAACGACCAATCATGGTGGCGGACGATTCGTTGGCTCAATACGAGAAGATACTGCGCTATAACCGCATTCTCATTGTTGAGTTTGATGATCACCATGAGCGATTTCCGCTCATTGCGCAGCACAACTTTCTAACATTTCGTGCGCCACACGCGGTGCGGACGAGTACGCCTGCCTTGGCTCAGCTTTATGCGACGTACAATCCAAACGTATTCATCGCACCCAACAGTGTCGATGTTCTCCCTCCACTGCGGCGAGGGAGTAGAGGTCCCGTTCGTCTTCTCTTTGCGGCACTCAACCGACAGGAGGATTGGGCTCCTCACATCAATGAAATCAACAAAGTTCTGAACGAATTAGGCTCGGGAGTTGAAGTCAATGTTGTGTTCGACCGGGCTTTCTACGACGCAATTCAAGTGCCCAACAAGCATCTTTATCCCCTCTTGACTTATGATGAGTATTTGACAGCTCTCAGTAAGAGTGATGTGGCATGGCTTCCACTCAAAGATACGCTGTTCAACCGCTCGAAGAGTGACCTCAAGTTTATCGAGTGTGCGGCGCACTCTGTTGCAGTCCTTTGTAGTCCTGTCGTGTATGGGGACAGCGTGATCGACAATGTAACCGGGATTATGGCTGACACGCCGAAGGCTGTGGGGGAGGGACTGCGTCGCCTCCTCGGATCGCGTGAGCTTCGCGAACGCTTGACCGAGGCAGCCCATTCTTATGTCGCGGCGCAGAGAATGCGCTCTGTTCACGTTGCAGCGGAGGCCAGGTGGCTGGAGATGTTGCATGCCTCTTTCGAGAGGCTGGAATGGGAAAGGATCGAGCGCATGAAGCGGTGGGCACCGGAGGCGTGGGTCCGGGCGCGCATGCCTCCGGAAGCTGCGAGAGTGTAGCAGGTGTGCGAAGGATAGTTGGGGGGCTTTGTGTATCTAGACGACTGCCTGGGTGATGGTTTGGTCGTCGTGAAAGAGAATGGCATCCCTGAGCGACCAAGCCTCCTCATCGAACGGGCGAGCGGCTAGGTCGATACAAAAGGCCTGTAAGGATCGGGCGACCGATGACCAATCCCACGACTTGGCGATCACGTGACTTGGTGGCGGGGCGGTTTGGTGGTCGGTTGGCAGAGTGGCAATGTCGGCAGAAATCTGACGGATGAGGTCGCCCTCGTCCGTAAACGCCCTCAAGAGGTGGGCGTGGGGATGGTCACGCGTGACTTCGTGCCAAAGGTGCGACGACTGCACATAGGTGCGTTTCCTGAAGGCGAGTGACTGCTGCACGGGTAAGCCAAACCCCTCATAGGTGGAGGGATACACCACGGCCGACGCTCTCGAGAACATGTCCTCCAGGGCACGCTCGTTCAAGTAACCGCCACCCCGAACAACCTTCAAGTTGGCAGGGCCTGAGCCATTCACGCCAAAGAGAACAAACTCTTGGCCGGGAAGGGCTTTGGCGAGGTTGCACGCCACCGGGAGGGCCCGCTTATGGTCGAGGCGGTTGCCCATCACCAGGACATATGATCCTGCCACTTCGCGCGCAGCGGAAGGCGCGTAGTCCCGTGGGTCTTGGGAGAGGCGAATCGTCTTCGATGCTCGTTGAGGGCACCCGAAGCGGTGAGTGAATTTGCGTCTCGTGTAGTCCGAATTGAACAAGAGGCCGTCCGAGAGCCGAGAGGTAAGGCGCCACACGCGATCCAGACCCGTGACGGCAGCGTATTCAACGTCCCACGCAATCGTATCGTGAAAGAAAAAAGCGATGGAGCGGCAGGAGGCGTGGAGGTAGGCGACCTGGTCAATGCTCCAGGGTTGGGCGAGGCGAACGCCCGCATCGAAGGTGATGCTCCTCAGTTCGAACATAAAGCGCTGTGGACCAAATTCGCGCTCATAGCCGTGGAAGTCGTAAGCATCACGGCGAACCAGGACGCGATAATCGAAGACGGGCGAGCGGCAGCGCTCAAGGGCGGCCAGGATGCAGCGAATAGTCTCGCTTGTGCCGTTGTGTCCCTTCGGGAGTGGTGTCGCATCGAGGAGGAAGATCTTTGGCTCAGCAGCTGCCGCCAACATGCGTTCCAAGCGGGCATAGTAGCGGCGACGGGACAGGGCACCAGCCGGGGCGTGGGCACCCTGGCGCGCTGGCGCGCGGGGGGTAACGGCAGTTCGGTTCGAGACGACGGTGCGAAAACCAAGGCGGCGTGCCTGGGAGGCGTAGCCCACAAAGGAGGCCATGAGGTCCACCGCCGCGTTGCTCGTGGCGGAGGGGGAAAGGGGAAGACAGCGCAGCACGTTGTGCGAGATGAGGACGCAGGGTGGAGCCAGTGGGTCGGTGATCCAAAAAGGATCACGGAAGTCGAGGGCTTTGACGGGGATGGGTGGACTGGCGACACAACTCATGACGTGGCTCGCCCCGGCGGCCAAGCGCGGCACAGCAAAGCCAAAGTGCTCGTCAGAGGCGAGCAAGTCCTGGAGGGCATGCAGACCCACCCCATCCAGGGAGCAGGCGTCGAGAACCAGGAGCAGATTGGCGCCGTCTCGCGCGGCTGCGGCGAAGCACTCCTGTAGGGCGTCAGCTGGGGGCTGATCGCGGGCCTGCAGTATGGCAGGAAATTCGCTGTCCCAGTCGTAGGCTGTACCCCTTGGCGAGAGGAGGAGGGCGCGCAGAGGCACTGTGCCGGGCAAAGGTTTGAAGATGTCGGATGCGGCGCTTAGCGTATCCGCGGCTGCCTCCAGGGCTAACTGGGCGACCACATAGAGGTGAGGAGGGGAGGCGTTTGGCATCAGTCTGGGCGGTGACGGTGCGAGCGCATGTTCCGAGCGTGGCAGCGGGGGACAGGATAGCGCAACGGTCGGACAAAGGGTGGGTTTTGGGGACGAGACGAAAAAGAGGGCGCCTTGCGGCGCCCTCCCGTGTTGGATCCTTCTTGCGAGGCTTACTAACCCACGACGAAGTCGGTGGTGTCGAAGTTGGCTTGAGTAAAGTTCTGGAGGCGGACGTCCAAGATGTTGTCGCCGTTGATGTCGACGAGCAGGTCCGTACCCGACTGGGAGACGAAGCCATTGAAGCCCGACGTGACAACGAGCTTGTCGACGTTGTTCTCGAAGTCAGTGATCGTCGACAGCTGCGTGTCGGACAGGTTGCCGGCGCGGAAGTCGAAGCGGTCAGCCTCGGTACCGCCCGTCACCGTGTCGGCGTCGCCGCCGAAGATGGTGTCGGCACCGCCACCAGCGTCGACACGGTCAGCGCCGTCGTTGCCGCCGGAGGCCATCCGTGCACCGGCGAAGATCACGTCGTTGCCGGTTCCAGCCGTGATCGTGTCGGAGCCTTCGCCACCGCCGAGGGTGTCGTTGCCAGTGCTGGAGGTGATCACGTCGCCGGCGCTGCCGCCGAAGACCACGACGTCAGCAGTCGTCGTGACGACAATCGAATCCGCATCGTCACCGGCGAAGACGGTGTCCGAACCGAAGGTGACATTGATGAAGTCGGTGTCAGTGCCACCGAAGACCAGGTCATTGCCCGTGCCACCATCGATCGTGTCGCGGCCAGCGCCGCCGAAGATGGTGTCGGCTGCCGTCGAGCCACCAGTGATGGAGTCGTTGCCGGCGCCACCGCCGAGCGTTGCACCGGCCGTAACGCCGGCCGTGACGGTGATGATGTCGTTGCCTTCACCGCCGAACACAACGCGACCCGCAAGGGTGTCGCTGCCGGCGGCACCGAAGATCGTGTCGCCGGAGGCGCCCGTCAGCGAATCGTTGCCGTCGCCGCCGAATACGAGGTCGTTGCCGGCCTGCGTGACGTTAACGGTGTCATCGCCAGCGCCGCCATAGACGGTGTCGGCACCCGAACCACCAGTGATGGAGTCGTTGCCGGCGCCGCCACCGACTTCAACCGCGACCGAGCTGCCGGAGGCATTGACCGTGTCGTCGCCCGCGCCAGCGAAAGCTTCGTTGACGGCGGTAGTCAGGACGCTGAGGTCGGAGATGATGATGGAGTCATTGCCGTCGCCGCCGAGGACACTGTCCGAGGCGCTGTCGGCCGTGTTGACGCTAATGGTGTCGTTGCCCGACGCGCCGATAATGAGATCGGCACCCTCGCCGTCGGTCGTGACAGAGTCATTACCGTTGAAAGCGAAAATGGTATCGGCTTCGTTGGTACCGGCAAGCGTATCGGCGCCGTTGCTACCGTTGATAATAGCCATTCTTTACTCCAGATCTGGTCTACGCAGCCGCTCCCCGCGGATGGCCTGCGTTAGTCACTTATCATAGCCGTTGCGAATGGTGTCAATCCGTTTGGACGCATTTTAGCCTAGAAGTGGGCATTCCACTGCTGAGATGACCTCCAGATGTGTCTTTCCGGCCAATCTTCACCTTGGTCAAGCTGATGGGGGCTATGGGCGCCTGTGTAGGAGTAGGGCTTGTGGAGCACCTCAAGCGCGTCAAGGTTCATGGCTTCGACATTGGGGTCGATCTTGCAGGGGACCCCTTCCCGGTGATTACAGGTATGCTGAGGGGGTGGTACGAGGGTCGGGAGGTGCGCACGGCGGGGGCCGTTCTCACGGCATCCGATCGAGTGATTGAATTGGGGGCAGGTCTCGGCGTCGTCACGTGCAGGATCGCTTCCTGCGTCGGGGCGGGGGCGGTCGTTGCCTATGAGGCCAATCCAGCCATTGCCGCTCGGGCCAGAGACAATCTCGGTCGCAATGGCTTTGCCGTCGAGGTCCGGGAGGGGGTGCTGAGGCCTCAGAGGCGGGCCCTTGACCAGGCGACCTTTTCCGTTGCTCCCGCCTTCTGGGGGTCAAGTCTGGTCGAGAGAGCTGACGCGCGGGAAACCATCGTTGTGCCAGTTCAGCCACTGGAGACTGTGCTGAGGGATTTCGAGGCCACGGTCTTGATCATGGATATCGAAGGGGGCGAGATCGAAATACTGGAGGAGGCCAATCTCCAGGGATTGCGGGCGGTAATCTTCGAAACGCATGAGGCAATGGTGGGCATGAAGAGGACTAATCAGGCCATCCAGGTCTCGTGCTCTCAGGGATTCGTCGTCGACTTTTCAATGTCCGGCGACGGGGTCGTGGTGCTCCGCAGGGACGAGTGACGCCAGCGGGCGAAGGCGCGGGCGGCCTGCACAACGGATGGCACGTCGACGTTCCAGGCGGGATGATCCGGTCCAGAGCCCGGTCCCGTGACGTGACCGCGAACGAAGCCGCAGTCGAGGCCAAGACTGCGGTAGAGCGCAGCATGCATGGAGCGCCACTTAGCGTGAGGCTCAATTTCGAGCACGCGCGCTCCGGGTCGGGCAAAGACGACATTGAAGAGGCCAGAACCGGTTGGACCCACGATGAGGTCGGCTCCGGCAAAGGCTGCCATGCGCTGTGGCAGGGTGAGTGATTCGGGCACGACCTCCTGGATCCCGTCGCGGGCTAAGGCTTCGACGAGGGCTGGTTCATCCTCCAACACACGCCGTCCCACGGCTTCCGACCACTGGCGGCGCGACACGTAAATGCGCCTCCCGAAGGGCGTGGGAGGGAGGTTGTGCCTTGCGCTTGCAAGTGCCCCCGTGACCTGGGGAGGGAAGATGTTGGAGGGAGCCGGCAGGGAGGGGGCAACGACGTCTGACAGGTGGTAGCGGCGCGTGATGTCCTGAGCCACCACTCGCCGGCCGGGCGCAAAGTGGCTGACGATCTCCCGCATCCAGGACGCCTCCTGGGGCAGGAACAGTGCGCGCGGGCCCGGTACGTGGGCTAGGTCTCCCTCGAGGAGGAGGAGTTTGGGGAGGATGCGGAAGAGCCAACTGCCGTAGTTGCGAGCCTCGGTCGAGGTGAGGGCGACGACAGGCTCATCGATCCGGATGATGTCCGCCTCTCTAACAGGCTCAATGAGGAGTGTTTCGCTGTCGCGGGTCACGCCGGGCGTGGCGCGAAACTCGTGTGGGAAGCGGGAAAGAGCCTCTTGGTGTTCAAAAAAGGGAGCAGGCAGGAGGATAACGTCATTGAAGAGGGTGTCACCGTCAAGAAGGGTGCGCTGTCCGATCCAGTCCACGCCCTGCGCATGGAGGAGGTAACGTGGCCTTGCAGTCAGCGCTGTGTCCACCCCAGGCTGGTCTCCGCCCCAATCGAGGAGACACTGACCCATCTGTTCTAGGGGCGCTTGTGGTGTCGTGTAGCGGAGCGCAACGCGTGGCGTAAGTTTCAGCCAACCCATGAAGTCAGCGGGTGGAGGGCTGTGATCAATCCGGAATGGTCGCGCCCTGAGCTGTCCTCCCGCACCGTCCGTCATCGTTGCGGCAGCCTCCTAGTGACGCAATTGTTGGGAGAGGGCGGAGCGGATGTGTTCAGCGGGGTAGGCTTCCCCCAAAAATTCAAAGAGGGGGGCGAGCGTATCGGGAGATCGTGTGTAATCCTCGTAGCGGACGAGGAAAGCATGGTCCTGATGAGAGGCCACGTAGGCCGCGTAGACCTCATCGAGCGTCTCGACCATGGTGAGCACCTTGCGCATTTCGACGTCCTTCCACCACGACGAGCGCGCGACGTCGCTGGCGCGACGTGTATTGAAGACCAGCTTACACGGCTTGAAATATTCGGCGATGAATTCCAGGAACTCCGTCATCTCGCCATCTTCGGTATCGTGGAAGCGAATTTCCTTGAAGCCGAGGATGCGCGCCTCCGGCGGCGGGTTGAGAACGTCTTGAATAAAGGCGGCGGCAAGCCTTTGACCGAAACGACGCGGCACGATCTCGTCGGCTCCATACCAGGGACCATTGGAGGGAATGGGTGCGGTACCCTTGTTGTAGCGGGTGTTGTAGGCCCTCTTGTAGGCGCGAAAGAGAGGATAGAGGGCATTGTTGTTCTCCCCTCTGATGAAGGCACCAGGCATGCCTTGCAGGATCGTTTGCAGGAGCGTCGACCCGGAGCGACCGTAAGTGACGATCACGACGAACTTCTCAAAATTGGGGAGAAGTGTGTCGGATGATGGCGAAGGTGGGCCGTTGGCATTCATGTCCATGGTCACTCGTGCTTCCTCAGTCGTGCAGGCTCAGGCGCGATCTGACGGCAAACGGGATGTGGTGCATCGCAACTAGGCGCACGGCTGGCACGCCACGACTGGTGAGGGCCGCGCGACCCTGTGCGTCGACGGCAATGCTGTGGTGGGCATGTTCGTAGGCCGCGAGTGCCGTCATCGCTGACGCACTTTCCTGTCGCAACCGGATCAACTCAACATCAGGGCAGGCCGTGAGAGTGAGAAGACCACGCCCCTTCATCTCGCCTAAAAAAGGCGTGACCTGCGTGATGCCAAAGGAGACTACGACGTCGTGTGCCAACGATAGCGTCATCAGTCGGTCATAGGTGGACGGGTCGTGGACCGGCAGGTCCGTGCCCTGGTACCCGAAGGTAGGCGCCTGCAGCGAGGGGCGGGCTTGGAGGATGACGTTCTCGGGCTCTGTGAGGCCGATGGCCTGGCTCACCCAGGGCTCGGTCGTCTGGCCTCCAACCAGCAATGAGATGCGCAAGCCAGCTGTGTGCAAGTCGGAGGCAAGAGAGCGCAGAGCGTCGCGGGTTGCTTTGCTGGCGAGGGATCCCGTCTCGACCGAGAGGAGGCAGCGATCCCTTTGCTGCGAGACAAAGGGGTAGGGCAGCATGCGCGCGACGCTGCACAGGTCGTCAACCACCAAGGCCCGGACGTCCCTAGGGGTTGGCCCACGATAGGATCGGCTCGCGTGACGTAAGACTGGTGCCCGGGCACTGCGTGTTGCAAGTCGGAGAACTGCCGCGAGGCGGTTCAGGCGCCGCCGGCCAACGGCCTTTGATTGAGTTAGACGCTCAACGGGGAGCGTCCAATGCTCAAGGCGTGTCACGTCACGCAGAACCGAGAGGATGGGCCGCACGGCGTTTTCTGTTGTGAGCCGATACAGCTCATCGACGGGAATGATAGCGAGGAAGCCGGTGGCAGTTTCCGCTACGCGGCGCGCGTGGCGCGTGTCGTCGAAAAATCGGCTCGCGTGGTCACTGGCCTCAACCTTGAGGAGGACGGGGCCAGTGATTGGATCTGAAAGGGCCTCGAAGACAAGACTGCGCAGAAACGGCTTCGCCAAGAGCTCTGATAGGCCAGCCGTGGCGAGAACGTAGCCGGGGAAATCAACCTCGTGGACGTCGCGCACATGGCTCAGGTAGGACGCTCTCGCTTGGTACCAGTTGATGCGTCGCCCTTCGAGAGCGGGGTCCGAGGTGAGGCTGAGGGTGCCTTGGTCGAGCTCAGCATGCAGGAAGCGGGGCGCCTCACGATGTTCCCTGGCGTAAAGATTGCGTGGCGCAAACAGGGACTTGTGCTTGCGCTGCATGCCGCTGAGAATCTCATGCGTCTCGCGGCGCGACTGCGAGACCATGCTCTCTGGACGCACGCGATAGAGAAAGCCGGCATCCTTCACGCGCACGCCGTGGAAGCCCTTGGCACGAGCCGAGAGCCAGAAGTCCCAATCCTCGAGACCCGACCGCATCGTCTCATCAAAGGCGATGCCGTCCCGGAACAAGTCGGCTTTGACGAGGCTGCCTGCCTCGCTGATGTTGCCCCGCAAGTGGCGAAGGGGTGCATCTGCAACAGCCGTTTCACGCACGTCAACGCCCGTGACGTGGAACGTCAGGCCAAAGGCCGTGATGTCAGGAAAGGCCCAGCCGGCCCGGTCATCTGCCTCCAAAGCCCTGGCATAAGCCTCCAAGGCGTGGGGTTCCAAGCGATTGTCAGCATCGAGGAAGAAAACGGCGTCAGTCTCAGGGTCGGCCTCGAGGAGGACGCGGACGCCCGTGTTGCGGGCGGTCGACAAACCCTGGTTGCGCTGCCTGACACTAATGAAGCGGCCGGGATAGCGGCTGCGGCAGGCTGCTAAGGTGCGCGGCGTCTCAGGATTGGGGCATCCATCATCGACGGCAATGATGGAGACGGACCGGTCCGTCTCCTGCCCGCAGGCGCTCTGAATAGCTTCCACGACCAAGCGCGCGTGCCCGTAGACGGGCACGACGACGCCAATGCGTTGGATGATCTTCTTCGGCTCTTCGGCGTGGCCCGCTGTCATTGGGGTGGCGCCGTGAAGTGATGCCGTGCCGCGGCGCCAAGAGCGATGGTTGTTTCGATACTATACCATCGACACCAAGCGTAATTGATATGGGCTGAGAGCGTCCGAACGGTACAGATGAGATCTGCCGGCTCTGAGAGGGGTTCATCGAAGTCCAGGATGAGCCTCTCAGACCGCCCCGGGTGGGCCTCGACACGCGTTAGGCCCAGAACCGAAGCAGGTTGTTCGCCTCCATCCAGAACCGATGCCAGCATCTCTTCAAAGGCAAGCGGAGCCTCGCTGCCGAAGCCGCGCCTGACCACGAGGAGACCATATTCGGTGATGGGTCCTTGCGGGTGGGCCGTCATGACCTCGGCCGCAATGCGCCGAACACCGGACGGCAGGAGGCCGACCCCGCGGGCACCCGTGATCCGGTCGAGCATGGGATGAATTTGCATGAAGTTTTGCGTGTCCGAAATGTCGAGCACGGAAAATCCGAGGCTGCTCGACAGGCGGACTGCCTCTGCAGAGCCTGACACATATGCCACGCGTGTCTTCAGTTCCGGAAATGGCACACGCCGCGTGGTGGCCGGCCCGAGGTGCTCCCTCGGCTCCTCCTGATCAATGGTGATGGACTGCAGGCGGCACGTTGGCAGGAGCCCACTCACCTCGCCTTCTGGCCTCAGCACGATGGCGAGGTCGCATGCCGTTTGCAGGGGCTCATCAAAGGTGATTTGCAGGACCAAGTCTCTGGACAGCGCAAAACGTCCTGCCGCTGAGGCAGCGATAAGGTCCATGGAGCGGTCTGATGCGTCTGCCGATGCGGCAGGCGGCGAGCGGAGGGCGTCAAGGTCGAGCCATTCCGGTCGCAGTGCTGCAACGTTCACCAGCAACGGCGTCAGCACCTCCTCCTCCTGCTCAGGCGTCCGAACCCCATGCTCGGGCGCAAAGGTGACGCGGGCCGACACCGTCCCCTCGGGGAGGGCTTGCTTCAGCAACGCCCCCGTCGCTTGAGATGCAAGGGGGCGCAGGAACAGGCCGCCGCCCTTCACCTCCGCAAAACGCGGTAAGCCGTATCGCTGCACGAGCACGGCCTCCTCTGCCGCACCAAAGACAAAGCGCGGCTTGTGCTGGAGGGCATCGACGGCAATGCGGTGACGGCGATTGGAGATGGGCTGCGCATCCGAGAAGGCCTGACCCGACAACCCCCGCCACACCTTTAAGGATAAGGTTGCAGGCAGGGGTGGCGAGATCACACCAAAGCGGTCTACCTCTTCATCGCTGAGGGATAGTGTGGGTGTCGCCTTGCCTGCCCCTGCCATGAACGCGAGCGTGAGCATCGCGTCGCCATGGTTGGGCCCGGCTGCTTCGGGAAGGATGATGTCATTCCATCCCTCCACGAGGTCGGTGAAGGCGATCTCAGCCCGAGCGGCTGGCCGGCCTAAGTTCCTCCCGAGCGTCACGATCAGGTGCCCCTCGCTCCTTGCGGCCGCCGCCACGTGGACGCTGAGGCCGGTCAGGCCGGCGAGATCAACCGGGAGGCGCTGAATGACCACATCCGTCGGTATCGTGCCGCCGCGACCGATCGTGCGCATGCCTCGGGGCGTTTCGTAAGCCAGCACCCTCGCGGCATAACCGACGGCTTCCACCATCTCGCGACCGAGGCGAAGGCTGAGCGACTGCCACTCGTTGGCTTGGCGCAGCGTCGCCACTTCCTCGTCTCGTTGAGCCAGTGCCACGTGTTGTGACATCACATGGAGGCCTAAGGCGCGCGCAATAGCATCGCCGAGAGCCAGACGCCGCTCGAGGTCGTCACCCGGGGGAAGGACAAGAAGCCCGGGGAGGGGCTTCGCGTCGTAGAATGCGAGGCATGCCCTGATCCGTTCGGCTGTTGCTATTTGTTCGGCGAGACACGCGATCAGGAGCACGCCATGGGGGCCTGCCGGCACAAGCGCAGCCTGACCACGCCTCGAAAGCCTTGGATCGTAAAGGCATCCATCCTCATCAAAGAGGGTGACCCGCACGGCCGCATCCGGGCTTAAAAGGCCGGCGCTCGCCTCACTGAGGATGATCTGGACGGGCGCGCCTAAGATCGATGCTGCCGCGTGTCGATCAATCCGAAGGCTGCCCTCTCGAACGAGACTATCCACGCCGGCGCTCCTGCACGCGGCCAACGCTTCGGTCACCTGCCAAATATCCGCGCAGGCGCGCCTCGTTCAACCGCAACTGACGTTCCAGTTCGGCTTCACCCACGCCGTGCGCGCGAGCCCACTGCATGTCCGACCCGTTAATGCCTTCCAAGACTTTCTTCAGTGTGCCTTCATCATCCATCAAGATATAGCCAAAGAATTGCTTGAAAAAGGCGGCCTCAATGCGTGATCGCTCAAAGGTTTGAGCCTCGTCGTAGTCGTGGGAATGGTAGACGACGGCTCCTGGTGCAAACACCTTCTGGTAACCTGCACTCACGATGTCATGAGCAAAGAGCTGATCCTCGCCGTAGGCCACGTCGCGATAGGGGATCTTGGCCCACACGGACCGGCGCAAGCACGAGTTATTGTCGCTGTAGTAATGCAGCAGTTGGCGCCAGGATGGGTCATCGGCGTCCCAGCGTTCGCGGTTTGTATCCTTCGATACGGCGATGGGATGGTGAAAGAACTGCTCGAAGTGAGCGTTGATGTCACGTTTTGTGAAGGGGCTCGCTGACGGCCAGGCGAGGTGGCGACCAAACGCCCCTCCAGCATGGGGGAAGTGGTCGAGGAGGAGAACGTAGTCAGCCAGCCACGTCGTACTTGCGGGCATTGCGTCTTGGGTCAGGAAGGCCACGTACTCGCCGCGTGATAATTCAACGCCCAGGTTTCGTGTCTTGCCGTGGCCGAAGTCGGATTGCTTGATGCGGTGGAGGAGAATGCGTTCATCGGCCTGCATCACCTCCAGTGTGCCATCGTTGGATCCGCTGTCGATGACAATAATCTCAAAGGCGTCGACGTGCACCTGCTGTTTGACGCGTTCGAGCACATCGAGGAGGAGTTGGCCCCCATTCCAGGTGGGAATGACGACAGATGCCTTGGGCGCCGTGGACGTCATGGACTGAATGGCGGGCGATGCGACGTGGCCAAGTTCTCGCAAGCGGCCAACGATGGACAGCTCGACCACATCGGCTGCTCCGGACCACGAGAACTGTGAGACCCAGTTAAGGGCTGCCTCGCGCTGGTCGCCGCGTCGCTCGGCGTCCCGCAGGAGGTGCTGCAGGGCATCCGCGATGGCGATGGGGTTGGGTTTGGCGAACGTAACAACGTTGGGCGGGTATATGGCCCGCGTGCTCTCAACGTCGAGGTCAACGACGGGCAGGCCGCTCGCCATCATCTCCTGCGGCACCAGAGAATAGTTGGTAGCTGAGAAGACAACGCCAATAGTCGACGCGCGGTACAGTTCAGCCAGTTGCTCCGGGGTCAGGACGCCGTGGTTGACGAAGGGGAAGGGCGCTGTTTCGACGCTCGTCTCCGCCCCGAAGACGTCGACAACGAAGCGCTCTCCGCGGCGGGCGAGTTCTTCCAGTGCCAGCAGGCCGAGTTCAACGGCACGGCGAGCCGTGAAGCTTCGCGCGTAAAAGGCAATGCGGGGAGCCCCACCCGTTGAATGGGCGTTGGTCCGGCTGTGACCTGGGTGGTAGACGTCGAGGTCGCTCGCGAGGTGGAAGCCGCGCGCCCAACGGCCAAAGGTTTGGCTCATCTTGTTGGCGAGCCACGGGCTCGCGCAGAGGCAGTCCACGTCAGCCTCATAGGTCGACTCGGCCAGGAGAGCCTCCGATCCGCGCGGATAGAAGTAGGGCTCGTAATCTTGGACGAAGTAGAAGACCCTCTTTGTCGCTTCCATGGATTGGGCAATAAAGACGGAGGCCCAATCCGTGGCAATGACCGCATCGGCTCGTGCGTGCGTGATGTCGGCTTCTTCTATGCGCAGGACCTTCGCATTGAGCGTCTGGTAGTGCTTTACAATGTCATCAAAGGCATGATCACCAGAGGCGTGGCCGTACCCGTGAACCCAAACGGTTTGCTGATGCCCGCGCAGGGAGAGGGCACGCACCATGCGGAAGATGGTCATGTGACCGCCACCGCCTGAGGAAAAGTCTGGAATAATCCAGTGCAGATTGAGGCGGCTTGGATTGAAGGGTCTCGATGCCGTGTGTTGACCCGCCGGCCGGTGGTCGACGGCGTAGCGCAAGAAGGTGCCCTGATAGTAGGGCTGGGCATTCTTCGTCCCGACGGCAACGTAGTAGGTGGGCCGCTGCACAATCACGGCTGGGAGCGGAGGGGTTCCGGGCAAGCCGCGTCGCAAGAATTCCTTGAGCGGTTCGCCGTCCTTGGGTGTCCAACCCGTCAACTCTCTATAATGCTGGAGTGAGAACCGCTGCGACGGATCGCATCCCTTCCTCCAGCCGTCACGGAGGTAGTGGAGCAGGGGAGGCGTGTCATTCCTGGCACCAGACAACCATTGCTTCGTGTACCAGGGGGGGTCGACATAGGGGTTAGGCCTCCGGTTTTCGTGGATACCATGACGAACAAAGTGCTCCAGGACATTGGGCCACCCTGGCGCAACGTCTGGGTAGGCTGCCCGGTACCACCCCTCGTGGAAGAGGCCACTGTCTCGGATTTCCCTGAGGAGATCCTCATCCAAGCCAGCACTCGTGCTCCCAAGGCTCAAGGGCGAGCGCTGCAGGAAATCCTCGAGGGGGTTGGCACCCGTCGCCAGCAGTCCGGGGTTCTGTCGCAGATACTCCGCGAGGCTGAACCGAGGCGAGGGATCACGCCCCTCCCTCCATCCATCGGAGATGAAGTGCACAAGTGGATTGATCCCGGCCGCACGCACGTCGGGGTTGGCCTCTAGGTACCATCTCGTCGAAAAAAACGGGTTCGGATCGCGCCCCTCACGCCAACCAACCAGCGCATAGTGTTCAGCTGGGTCACTCCCAGCCGCCGCAACATCTGGGTAGGCCTCGAGATACCACGCACGATTGAGCAAGAGGGGACGGCTACGCAGAAGGCGCACGGGGTCGACAGAGCGGCCAAGAAGGATGCTGAGACGCTTGCGGATGGGCTTGAACACCACCTTCTCCAAAATCTACTTTGCGGCTGGAGTAGAGTGACTTCGCCATTGTGCGATATTCCACCGGGCCAGCGAGGAAAAGGGCTCCCTCGCACATGGCTCTGCCTGTTTCAAGTGCGGCGGGAGTGTCAACAGGGGGCGAGCCGCGGATCTTCAGCGGCAGCTTTTGGTGCCATTCGCCACGTCCATCATCAACTGCCGGTGACAGGGAAGCAGGTTGTCGGCATCGTAACGTTCAAGGACCGTGCGCCGTGCGGCTTCCCTTAAGGGAGCATACTTGTCCTGACGATCGAGAGCTTCTCCAATGCGGCTGGCAATCTTGTCGGGATCAAAGAAGTCAACCAGGAGGCCGTTGAAGCCATCTGTAACCACCTCGCGAACGGGAGCCGTATCGGAGCCGAGGAGGAGGACGCCGGTGCTCATGGCCTCAATCATGGACCACGAGAGGACAAAAGGTACGGTCAGGTAGACGTGGACGGATGAGACGCGAAAAATGGAACGGAGGGTCTGGAGGGAGACAAGGTCCGTGAAGTGGATGCGGTTCAGGTCAAGCTTGAGGGTCTCAAGGGCATACTCCTTGTAGGTCTTTCCGTCCCGGCGCTTGTCGCCGTAGGCTACGCGGTCCTTGCCCACGATGATGGTGTGGAGGTTGGGGCGCCTCCTCTGCAGCTTCTCGAGAGCCTCCATAAATTGCGGGAAACCACGGTAGGGCTCCATACCCCTGGTGGCGTAGGTTAGGACCTCGTCGCCGCGTCGGAACGTCTGGCTGCCAATGGTGAGTTCATCATCATCTGAGGGCGCAAAGAATTCAGTGTCTACGCCGTCGTGGAGAACCTCGATGTTGTCTCGGAACAGCTTCGGCAGTTGGCTGTGCTGAAACCTTGTCGGGCACACACCCCAATCCATCGTGGAGAAATCAACGAGGAACGTGGCGTTGCGGGCCCTTAGTCGGGCCGCCTGATCGTAGCTGACAGCCCCCTTGTGAACGAAATCGACATCGGAGTTGCGAGTATTATAGAACCATTCGAAATAGGTCAGCATGCGCACATCAGGCCAAAGTTCGCGCAGAAAGAGCGTCGGCCCAAACCCCGAGTGACCGCAGATCAGGTCCGGCCTCCACTTTTTTTCCTTCAAGTTGATGAGGGCCTGGAAGGCGTTTTGGGCATTGATGATGCTGCCCTCAAAATTTGCGACGGCTGGGTGAATGTTGGGCGTGACAGGGCGATGCGGCTTGTACCTCACAGTTGGGATGGCTGAGGTCTGCTTATTCGACTCCAACGTCAATGCCATCATGTCAAAGGACGGGTCGCGGTGAAGGAAGCTCGCCAGGCGCCGGTACTGACCGGGGAAGTTGTTGTGTACAAATAAAACACGCATGAGTAGCGCCTACCGTCGTTGGTTTGCGTCTTGATGATCAACTCGGCGCGAGTGTCAATTACAAGTTTGCTCGTGCGTGGGGCCGCCGAAGGGAGACCTCGCCAACAGGTTTTAGGCAAGCTAAGGAGCCCTCATGGTGCGCGATGCCAGTTGGCGCACGCAGGGAGTAGTATGGTGAAGATCCTGGTTGCGACACCCGTCCTCGATGGCCTTCTCACGGCCGAGTACACGGGCTCCATCTTGGGCTTGGTGGAGGCTTTTGCGAAGCGGCGTCCCCACGTCCACTTCGAGCATCGCTACCTCGCATCGAGCCTCGTGACGCGGGCCCGCAATGCCTACGCCACCTATATTCTAGAGGATAAGTCTTTCTCGCACCTGCTCTTTATTGACGCTGACATGGGCTTTGGCGTCAAGGCAATAGAAAAACTCATCGATTTCGACGGCGACATAGTCGGTTACTTCTACCCTAAGCGCGGGCTGAACTATGAGCGCCATCATTCAATCGCCCGGCAAGTCGAGGATCCTGTTAAGGCACGCAACATCGCTCACGACTACGTGGCGACGGACCAGCTGGCATACAAGATTACGGAAAAGGATGGTGTGACCAAGCGGGAACTCATTCGCAAGCGTGGGTTCCTCCGAACGGCTCGACTTGGAACGGGCCTAATGCTCATTCGCCGCAAAGTCTTCGAATCAGTAGCCGATCGCTTTCCGGAGCTTCACGGCCCCGCTGGCGAGCTGGGATACAAGAGCATGGGCGTTAAGGGGCGCGTGTTCCAGTGCTTCGAGCCTGTGCAGCTCTCAAACGGCCTCTACCTTTCGGAGGATCTCGCCTTCTGCCACCGCTGGGTCGAGGGGTGCAAAGGTGAGATCTGGGGCTGCGCCGATGAGACCATCACCCATGTTGGTCGCACAGCTTTCCACGGACGGTTTATCGATCGGTATGAGGCTAAGCTCTAGGTCCTTTTTCCGCCTTCGGCAGGCAGCAAGCGCGAGTTAGAAGGCGTTTGATAGACAGCGCGAGCGGACACGGGACGTCGCTCGTAACAAGCCACACATCTGAGCCAGGCGGCACATATCCCCACGCCACTCAATCAATGGTTCGTCGCGGTCACGCGAGGCCTCGACGCAGGCGCGCCATGTAGGGCGCATTTGGTGTTGCCTCGCCGATATGGCCGATTTCATCGGTGACGACGCCCCACACGTCGCCGCCACACGCCTCAACCCAGCGCTTGCAGAACGAAAGGTCTTCCGACAACGTCTCCCCGGCATCAACGATGTAGTCGAAGAAGCCGTAAAAAGTGCCACGTAAATGGGGTCCGAATCTCCGTGCTGTGGCGGGGTGCTCAGGAATCTTTTTCGTTGCAGCGAGGCGTTCGAAAACTTGCCGCTCTATGAGGCAGAGGCCCATCCCAACGCCATCGACGGGTATCAGTCCATTCTCGACGCGAAGACTGCTCGTACCTGGACGGTGCCTCACCACATACTCTACGCTTGCTGCCATTGCGTCTTCCCGCGATGTCGCGGATCGTGCCTCCTCAAAGAGCTTGTCAAAGGAAAGCACCTTGCGGGGGTAGATGTGTCCAATGACAGCCTTTCTGGCGCTCAGCAGCCGCTCGACGCTCAGGGGCTTGAAGGTCATATCGGAGTCGATAAAGAGGAGGTGTGTTATATCCTCCCGCTCGAGGACGTAGGTGCCAAAGAAACTTCGTGCGTTGGCAATGTTGGCAGAGGCAAGGGTCATGTACTCACAGTCGACGCCCTGCCGCATGAGGGCCTTCTGCGCATCGACAAGGCTCTTCACATAGGCGGTCTTCACGTGCCCGCCGTGGGCGGGGGTGGCAATCAAGAGTTTCATCGGCGTGGTGGTTCCCTCACAGCCGATCCCATACCGACAGGCGCCCCGTTCAGGCAAGCCACCATTCGCCAGCGGCGCGATGCGGGGAGTACTCCCCTATGCACGTTTGCCGGGTGGCTGTATGGAGCCGGTTAACCGGGGGCTGGCGCAATGCCTATGCGGCTGACGCCCCATTTCGAGCGAGCAGTGGTACCTCGGCGCGAACATGAAGTCACTTGTCAATGCCGCCATCCGCTTCGAGCCAGATGGTTTTGTCTTGGGTAGCGGACAACTCATGGGCCGACAGGCAGCAGGTTGGGGCTTCCTGAGAGCAGCCGTCCCGGCCCTGCGCAGCCATCCGATCGTGGCCTACACGCCCAGCCGTCAGTCGTTTGATGTCTTCCACCGCGTCGTCAAAGAGATTGAGTCTACGGCACGCCCACAGTGGATCCCATCCAACCGACCCGACCTGCTGGAGCGGATGGGTACGCTCTATCTACCCGACCCGACGATCGCAGCAGCGGCCCGTCTCCGGCTCCGGCGAGGGCCTCACGCCTACTCGATTGTGGGGGTCACGCACACAACAGCAAGCCACGGGGCCATGGAGGCCATCACGGATCTCCTGACAGCACCTGTTATGCCGTGGGATGCTCTCATTTGCACATCAAAGGCCGTGGCAACAACCGTGGACTTGCTCCTTGAAGCTCAGGCGGATTACGTCAAGTGGCGCTTTGGTTGTGAGGCGACCGTTCGTCCGCGGCTGCCTGTCATTCCGTTAGGCGTCCACTGTGCAGATTATGAGTTTACACCCGACGAACGGGCGCTGGCGCGGCGCGAACTTGGGATTGGCGATCACCAGATTGTTGTCCTCTATGTCGGTCGCCTCAGCTTCCACGCCAAGGCTCACCCGCATCCTATGTATGTTGGGCTTGAGGCGGCCACTCAGGCGACGGGGGCTACAACCGTCTTGCTGCAGTGCGGATGGTTTGCCAATGCGGAGATCGAGACCGTTTTCAAGAATGCCGCAGCGCGACACTGCCCAAGCTGTACGAAGCTTTGGGCAGACGGTCGCATTCCCAGTGAACTGCGTCGCGCATGGGCGGCCGCAGACATCTTCATCTCCCTCTCGGACAACATTCAGGAAACCTTCGGCCTCACGCCCATAGAAGCGATGGCGGCTGGATTGCCCGTCGTCGTGAGCGACTGGAACGGTTATAAGGATACGGTGCGTGACGGGATCGATGGCTTCCGCATCCCAACCTGGATGCCGACACCTGAGGCCGGGGACCAAGTTGCCTTGGCGCACGAGGCCGCTACGTGTGATTACGATACCTATTGTGCCGCCACGTCTCAGCTGACATCGATTGACTTAGATGCTCTCGTCGACCGGCTCATCCTTCTTGTAGAAAGCCCCGATCTACGACGTCAGCTCGGATCCGCAGGCGCCGCAAGGGCGAGGCAATCATATGACTGGAACGTCATTATAGAGCAGTACCTGATGCTATGGTCTGAGCTGGCAGAGCGCCGCAAGGTGTCAGATGCTGCCTTATTGAAGACCCCGCCGAGCATTGCGCCAGCTCGCCTGAACCCATTCGTATCATTCAATCACTATCCGACGCACCACCTCGGGGGCGATACCTTGGTTATGAGGACGGGTAACGACCAGTCTTGGGCTGCTATAGCTGAGAATCAGCTCTTTCCGCTTACCGGAATGATTACGAGTACCGCATCTGTGGAGAAGATCCTTGAGATCCTTGCAGGAGAGCAATCAGTTACAGTGTCCTATTTATCCGTTGAGAGCGGACTACCAATTGTAGAAACCTTGAACGCGGTTGCCGTTTTGGCCAAAGGTGGCATCATATCTCTCCACGCTAGATCGATATAGTCACGCCGGAGAACTCCTGCGATCTACTGATCCGTCGCTTTACACTGGCATTCAAGGCGCATACGGCGTCCTCCTGAAAGGGGCTACTAAGGCTCTGGGAACCAGCCTAGGCAGATATGATAGCAAGCACGAGGGATTGGCGCCTCTCCATAGCTGAGCGTATCATCAACATCATCCGATGAGAGCTTCATCTGGCGAGAGCTCAGCCTGCTTGCATGCAGCTGCGCACACCAAATGTCGAACCTGTACCTTTGTATGCGCCTTTCCACTGCGCTAATCACCCGCGTCGTCTGCTGGAGTGGTCGTGATCTCGATACGGACCTCATAGCGACGACCATTTTCGACAAATGAGCAGCCCGGATAGCCGGGAAAGGTTCTGCCACGAAGGCGATTTAGCAAGTCACGTGCTGTGTAAGTTGCATCTAAGTCGATGGTGCTTGCCGGCTCCAATTCCGCAGCCCTGTGGAAACTACCGCCCTCGGGCTGGGCTATGGCCGTGATCATACGTGACTGAGTGTACTGTCGGCGGATATGTGGGTAGGTTTGCTGGAATAACTCTACAATTTCGACGATGGCTCGTCGGTAAAGGCTCTCGCCTGTATCAGTCCAATCATAGTCAATTTTGCGCTGAGCGACGATTGGGCCAGTGTCGACGCCCTCATCAATCAGATGCAGAGTGACACCGAAGGGAACCTGTTCCACAAGGGCCCAAAAATTCGGGTTCTTGCCCCGGTTGTGTGGCAACAAACTCGGATGGAAGTTAAGGAATGGTATCTGAAACGCCTGCGGCCGAATGATCTTCGGCCACCAAGCGAGAACGCCTAGCGAAAGCTTGTCGGCGAACCCGCCTGAGAGCAAATCATGGGAAAATTGCTTACTTGATTGGTAGACAATCACGGGGAAGCCCGCCGCCTTCGCGGTCCCCGCCAAAGGTGCATCCTCCCGCATGACTCCGATAACGGTGAGGTCCTCCTGGAAGTTTGAGGCTAGGAAGTCGTAGATTTTGGAGCCAACTGCGCTATCGGCCATTAAGAGCAGCTTCAAGTGGCACTCCATCTCTGTAGGTAGGGGGCTGCTAACGGATCAATCAGGGGATCGTGGTCCCGAAACTCGATGGGTCTAGTGGCATGGGCCGGCATGGAGGCGCGCATAAATGCCTCTTAGATCGCGGTACCCTGTGTCCGACAATAGGGCAGAGGGCAGCAAAATCGAACGTCAAGCTGCCTTGTGCTAGGTGTGTTGTTTTAATAGACCAAACAAATGCTCTTGTAACGCTTCGCTGGCCCGGCAATAAGGGCGGCCTTGGACGAAAAGGTTGAGTATGTCGCACATCTATGATGACCGCGAAGACTTTCTGCGTGAACGACACGAGCGGCTGTCCCGTCTACCAGCCGACCACCCCGCCTGGGTCGATGCACGACGCTTTTTTGATGCGACCGTGCCTTTGCAATATTCCTACAATTTTGACTGGCTTGGCGTCCCAATCATCCAGTACCCGCAGGACCTCGTTGCCATACAGGAGATTATTTGGCGGACCAAACCCGACCTTATTGTGGAAACGGGCGTGGCCCGGGGAGGTTCGCTCATTTTCTATGCTTCGATGCTCAGGCTGCTGAACAATGGGGGCAGAGTTGTTGGTATCGATATTGATATTCGCCCGCACAATCGCGACAGCATAGAGCAGCATCCTCTCGGTGAACTCATCACTTTGATTGAAGGGTCCTCGACTGAACTGAGTGTGATCGCACAGGTTGTCGAGCATGCTAAAACATCTCAGCGAACTATGGTCGTCCTCGATTCCAACCACACAAAGGACCACGTCGCTCGTGAACTGGAGTTGTATTCTCCGTTGGTCGGACGAGGAAGTTATCTGATCGTCCTCGACACGGTTGTTGAATATATGAGACCCGGAGACGTGGTAGATCGGCCTTGGAGCAAGGGCAACAATCCTCTAAATGCTGTGGAGGAGTTTCTCCAAAAAAATAATCGCTTCGCGATCGACCACACCATTGATAACAAGCTGCTCATATCAGTGGGGCCCCGTGGCTACCTTGAGTGCTGCAAGGACCCTACTTAGACCGCGGCGAGGTCATATTGCTCTGTGTATTGGTGCTCAGCAACGGTCGATATCAGACCACGTTATGACGTGCTGATCCCTTTGCGCGCAGCCTAGGCTTTGGAAGGCGACGACGACTGCCTCCTCCTCGGCGGAGAGGGCCGTCGAATGCGGCGCCTTGGGGCGGGTGCGCTGGTCATTTGCCGAGGTGCGCTTCTTCCACTTGTCGACAGTCTTCGGGTTGATGCCGTGCCGCTTGGCGAGTGCCCTCAGGCTCTCTTAACTGTGCTGTATCGCTCGACGGACCGCCGCAGTCGTACGGGCACTCCCGTGGAGAACCCGGCCCATAGCCCATCCCTCCATCCAGACGACAAGAGTGCACCATCAAACCCCAGGATCAAACACCTAGCCTTCGCCTGCGAGCATTCGGACAACATCAACGACACGATCAATCTCTACATCCGAAAGATCATGGTAACTTGGCAGGTTAAATCCCCGTTCGGCGAGTTCATATGCGACTGGGTTATCTAGCGTGTCATCAAACATCGGCAACTGTGACAATGGATAGAAAAACACGCGCGCATCGATGTTCTCTGCTTTGAAGGCAGCTATTGCTTTTTCTCTCGTCGCTCCAGATTTCGCCGAGAAGATAACTGTCGGCATCCAGGCACCGTTGATGACGTGCTGGGGCTCAGGATTTAATGCGACGCTCTTGCAATGCAGCAGCTTTTGCTTATAGCTGTATAGAATGTCACGCCGTCTCGTGACTAATTCGTCGACACGTTCGAGCTGCGCTACTCCGATAGCAGCTTGTATGTTCGACATTTTATACTTGAAGCCAACTACGTCGGGCCAAAATTGCTTGGTCTGCCCAGGTGATCGGCCGTGATTGGAAAGGGTCTGCACCTTACGGAACAGATCCCCACTGTTAGTCACGAAAATCCCGCCTTCGCCTGTTGTGATAGTCTTTGTTCCATGAAAGGAGAACGTTCCAAACAGGCCAAGCGTCCCTGCTGGACGACCACGGTATTGCGATCCTATGGCTTCTGCGGCGTCTTCGATGATAGGAATGCCATAGGCCTCGCCGATTTGAAGCAACTCATCCATCTCACACAAATTACCGTAGATGTGGGTGGCAATGATTGCTTTCGTACGCTGCGTGATCTTTCGCGCAACTTGCTCCGGATCAATGCACCAAGTGTCAGGCCTCACGTCAACGAAAATGGGCTTTGCTCCAAGGTGCACAATGGGTGCCGCCGTTGCAATCCAATTGGTGTCAGCCAGGATGACTTCGTCACCCTGGCCTATGCCAAGCGCTGCAAGACCCATATGAAGTGCGCCGGTGCAGCTTGAAGTCGCTATCGCGAAATCGACTCCCAGATAGGACCGAAAGCCCGATTCAAAGGCATCAATGTACTCATAGCAGCGCTCGCCCCAACCATGACGGGCGGCATCTTCCGCAAGTTCCACTTCACGTTCGGTGATGGACGGCTTGGTATAAAGAATGCGAGACTTCATTGGATATTCAACTCGGGTATAGCTGTGACATATCGAGTGCCCCAAGATCGCGCATAATGTAATTGCGCAGTAATTTCGTCTTTGAGGTTCCAAGGTAAAATCACGATGTAGTCTGGCTTGACCTCGGACAGAGTGCCCTCATCGACGATCGGTATTCGGCTTCCAGGAAGGTGCTGTCCGATCTTAGCTGGGTTGCGATCAACAACAAAGGAAATCAAATCCGGCCTGACACCCGCAAAGTTGAGGAGGGTATTGCCCTTGGCCGCGGCTCCGTATCCAGCAACAGTCAAGCCATCCCGCTTGGCATCAAGCAGGAAGCGGAGGAAACTATTTTTGCAAGATTCCGCCTTCGACTGAAAGCCACGATAGAAGTGCGATGATGCAATGCCAGCAGTTACTTCCTGAGAGCGCATCTGGATAAGACGCTGTGACGCCTCGTAGCGCCCTGTATCAGAACGTTGTACGTAGACACGAAGGCTACCCCCGTGAGTTGAAAGGACCTCTACGTCGAACGCAGACAAGCCATTGCGGGCGAATATCGCTTCAGCAGATGTGAGCGAGAGATAGGAAAAATGCTCGTGATACACAGTATCGAATTGGCATAGGCTAACGAGATTGCGGAGCGACGGAAACTCAAAAGTGGCGATACCACCTTCCTTCAGTGCAATCGTGAAGCCATTAACGAAGTCATTCACATCGGGGACATGGGCTAAGACGTTATTAGCAACTATAAGATCGGCAGCGTCACCACGCTCTCGGAACTGTGTGGCGAGTCTAGTGCCGAAAAATTCCTGGACGACCGCAAGACCTCGTGACCGAGCCGCTTGAGCCGTACTCGCCGTTGGTTCAACGCCCATGCAGGGAATGCCTCGAGCCTTTACAAATTGCAGGAGGCTTCCATCATTTGCGGCGACTTCGATGACGTGGCTTTGCGCTCCGAGGCGAAAACGCGACGAAACCTCCGCGACATAGGCCTTGCAATGGCGCAGCCATGTCTCAGAGAAGCCGCTGAAGTAGCTGTAGCGTTCGTCGAATAGCTCTCTGCCATCCGCAAAATCGTCCGTCTGTACCAGCCAGCAGCTTTCGCAAACAAGTACCCGTAAAGGCAGCCACTTCTCAGCCGCTGAAAGGCGATCTACAGGCACATATGCATTTGAGGGGGGTGATGTGCCGAGATCCAAAAAGCGAAGTGTAACGTGTGCAAAGCAATGGCGGCATTTCACAGGACAATCCCCCGAAACGTCCCGTCAATACGGGAAAGTTGTGCATCGCGATCGGAGATTTCCGTCACACCGATCGGCCAAGCAATTCGAATCGTAGGGTCATTGGCATTGAAGCCGCCTTCATGATCAGGTGCATATGGGGCCGTATGGCAATAAAGCATCTCGCAATCATCCTCGAGCGTCTGGAAGCCGTGGGCGAAGCCTTCAGGTATCAGAAGCATTTCGCGATTGGCGGAGCTGAGGACACGGCCATGCCAGTGCAGGAATGTCGGAGAACCAGCACGGAGGTCCACAGCGACATCAAAGACAGCACCGCGCATGCAGCCCACTAGTTTTGCCTCCGAAAAAGGAGGTAACTGGAAGTGCAGCCCGCGAATTGTGCCGCGACAACGTGTAACTGTGTGGTTGATCTGCTGAACGGGCTTGCCCGACATGAGTGGCCCAAGTTCATTAGAACAGAAGACGCGCTCGAGGGTGCCGCGGCGGTCGCTAAGGGGCTTCTTTGTGACAAGAGTAAGCCCCACCAGCTCAGTTACAGCCAGGTCAAACCGCGAATGCATCATGAATGCTCGGATCGGAGGGATGAAATCTGCTGGCGACTGAAGGCGAGCATGTCATGGCCGTGTTGCCACGCGTTGTGCCATTCAATGGTACGAGTGAGTGCAGCAGCGAGGGGCCAGTGGGGTCTCCAGTGGAGCTGAGTGCGAGCAAGCGTGCTGTCCAAGCACAAAAGGCTCGCCTCATGAGGGTTTTCTGATTGGGAGTACACAATTGGCTCGTATGGGAGGTTGGAGAGGGTGGCGATCATCCTTACAACGCGTTCAACACTGGCATGATCTTCAGTATTCGGGCCGAAGTTCCACGCTTGGGCAAACGGTCGCCCATCTGGTCGAGAAAGGCGTTCAGCAAGAGCGAGGTAACCGGCCAGTGGCTCGAGGACGTGCTGCCAAGGACGGACAGCCTGGGGGTAGCGCAACGTTACGGCCTCTTTCCGTGAAAATGCGCGAAGGCAATCTGGAACGAGCCTGTCGGTGGCCCAGTCCCCTCCACCAATCACGTTGCCTGCCCGCGCTGAGGCGACGTGGCAGGGCGCGTCGCTTCGGGCCGTGAAAAATGATGCACGGTAGGTTGCCACCACCAGCTCGGATGCCGCCTTGCTAGCGCTGTAGGGGTCGGAGCCCCCAAGAGGATCGATTTCGCGGTATGGGAAGTGCCAATCGCGGTTCTCATAAACCTTGTCAGTTGTGATAACGACAACTGATCTAATGCTGTCGGTGTGTCGTGCCGCTTCCAGGACATGGGCGGTGCCCATTACGTTTGTAGCAAGAGTGCTGGTCGGATCTTGATAGCTCTCCCGGACGAGGGGCTGAGCTGCCAGATGGAAGACAACCTCAGGGGCAACCTCCTTCATAGCAGCGGACAATGAGCGCAAATCTCTGATATCGCCCCGGTAATCCGATGCCACAACACTTGAGATGTTGGCCACACTGTAGAGATTAGGCTGTGTGGGAGGGTCTAGGGAGTAACCATGCACATCGGCCCCAAGGTGGGAAAGCCAAATGGTGAGCCATGATCCTTTGAAACCCGTGTGCCCGGTTACAAACACGGAGCGGCCCCTCCAGAAGGCGGGTGAGCCTGTCACCAGACCCTCCATGGTGCTGATCCTGACGCCCACAGCTCTTCCAGGTGGTTCTTGTCGCGCATGGTATCCATCGGCTGCCAAAAGCCGTCGTGGAAGAAGGCCTGCAGTTGGCCATCATCTGCTAGGGCTGGGAGTACTTGTGCCTCCCAACTGCAGCTGTCACCGTCGATGAGTTCGAGGCATGCCGGCGAGAGAACAAAGTAGCCGCCGTTGATGAAGCCACCGTCCCCGCGAGGCTTTTCCGTGAAGCCGCTGATATGGGTGCCATCAAGTCGGAGCGCGCCATAACGGCCTGGTGGGCGTACTGCAGCAACCGTCGCCTTTCTGCCATGGGACAGGTGGAAGGCGATTTCTCCCTTGATGTTAATGTCAGCCAAGCCGTCACCGTATGTGAAGCAGAAAGCTTCCTCTCCCTCCACGTAGCTAGCGACCCTCTTCAGGCGCCCTCCCGTTAAGGTCTGCTCGCCAGTGTCAACGAGGGTGACCCGCCACGGCTCCGCCGTCTGCCTATGGACCTCCATCCGGTTCGCACTCATGTCAAACGTTACGTCCGACATGTGGAGAAAGTAATTTGCAAAGTACTCTTTGATTACATAGCCCTTGTAGCCGCAGCAGATGACAAAATCATTGACGCCGCATGCAGAGTATAATTTCATGATGTGCCAAAGGATGGGGCGCCCCCCAATTTCAACCATCGGCTTAGGCCTGACATGGGTTTCTTCGGCCAGGCGTGTGCCGAAGCCGCCGGCAAGAATGACCGCCTTCATTGGTGTCCCAATTGTTCGTTGCTCCCCTCAGGGAGGTTCACGCGCCCATAGCAGAGGGAAAGGCAGCAGGCCAGTGTCGAGCAGCCTGGTGCCTTTGGGCGTTTGGGACCCGCGCGGCAGTGGCTTTCCAGCAATGGGGAGCAGCATAAGGTCAGTATTGCGCGCGGTCGTTTGGGTTGCTCGCAGCACGCACGCTAGATCCGTTCCTTGACAGCGCGCCCTTTTCAACGCCCTCCACGCTCTCTAGCTTACCCCCTGACATTGCGCGTGAAGGCTCTGTGTGGAAGCATGACCCAGCTTGGGCAATCGAGCTCCCTGTTAGGCGGAGAACAGGCGGATCAAGTCGTGGTAGACCTTCACGAACCCTGGCGCACATCCCGCATGTAGGAGTTCGTCACGGCCATCATTATCGCCGGTAATGAGAAGCATCTGCGTTACCTTTTGTGACGCCAATTCGCCCCTCTCCACAAACGAGACAGGAAGATTGGGCCGCAGCTCTTCGAAGATTGCTTTCACCTCTGCCGCGTTGCTGAGACGGTAGAGACCGATGCCTGCCAAAGGAGTCGCGGCTTCCACGATCTCTGCTGCCATCTGCAATGCGGCCCGAGCCGTGACGGATGTCCGCGCTCGGTCAGCTTCGGACTGACTGATGCCATGCCCTGCGAGCAACCTCAGGAGCACATCGTGGGCACCAAGGAAGTCCTTTTTCTGAATAAGGAGCCGGAGCGCGACCCGCATCCGTGCGTGCACAAAGGTCTGAAGAGCCTTGCCAATGGAATCCGAGCGTTCGCTAGGCACCCCCGGACTGCCGCGGAGGCGGTAGGCCCAGTGGATCATGGCTTCCAAGCCACCCCTGTAGGTGTCCCAGCTTGACGTCGCCTGTTCATTGCCGTGCTGTGTGCGTCGGTCATCGGCCCAGTGCAAGACCACAAATCGGTAGTATGCAATCGGCAGAAAGGCAACTTTCGCATGATCAAGCGCATTGATCAGATGAACAAATGCGTAATAGTTCAACCTCGGATGATACATTATCCGCTGGACAACGTCTGTGCGGAAGACACAAATTTCGGGGAAAATGTGATTTTGCAAGATGTAGCTGCAGAGAGTAATACTTTCCTGCTTGGAAAATTGAACTGGTTCGGGCACTCTGTAAAAGGTACCCGTGCTTTTTTTATCTACATCATTCCACATCTCCCAAGGACAGTGGCACGTGCCAACATCCGGGTGCTCGTCCATGAATTGGAGCACACGGATAAGGGCGTCAGGGACAAGCTGATCATCATCAGCGAGGTAGAGGGAGTATTCGCCGCGAGCATGGTGAAAGGCCGACACCATGTTGGACTCAGGGCCTACGTTCCGCTTCTGGCGGATGTAGCGTATCTGGGGATGATCGTTCCCGAAATCGGCGACAACTTGCGGTGTGTCATCTGTTGAAGCATTGTCGCTGACGATGACCTCATACGAGAAACTTGGTCTCAAATTTTCAAAAAGGTGGGACAACGTCTTGCGAAGGTACCGAGACCTATTATAGGTGATGAGACATATACTGAGTTTCAAGCGCGCGCTGGCGCCGGTAAACACTGCACTGCTGCCATTGGGCACAAAGAAATCCTCAGGCGTACTTGGGTGGGAGTCCCCCCCGGCGGGTTTGGACAATGGCATTTGCGGTTGCTCCACAAGTGGGCAGCGTCGGCACGGCATCACCATGGTAAGCTGCGGCGACAGGGTGTCTGGACAATAGAGGCCTTCTGCAGGGGCATGCGGCTTTGACGCTCGTGTCTCTGTATAGGAGGAGGGGCTCGATCCTGCGTGGCAAAGTTCGCGAGATAGGAATGCATCATCTAGAATGGCTGAGTGGGATATAAGGCAGTCATTCAGGTATCCTTGTCGTGAAATGGGTGCCCACGGGGACGGGCTCCTCTTCGGCGGCTCCCACTCCGACCTCCCTTACCTCCTCGGTCATTCTCTCGAGCACTTCCTTCCAGTCACCGCGTGAGGTTTGCCGGAAGAGGCGCAGGGTTGGGTACCAGGGGCTGTCCTCCCGCTCCAGCAACCAGCGCCAGTCTGGCACGTGCTTGAGCCCC
>DASZAZ010000018.1:0-9378 GCA_035944635.1 Microvirga sp. | reverse complement strand
CACGGGCAAGGAATACCAGATGCTGGAGCTGCTCTCGCTCCGCAAAGGCACGACGCTCACGAAGGAGATGTTCCTCAACCATCTCTACGGCGGCATGGACGAGCCGGAACTGAAGATCATCGACGTGTTCATCTGCAAGCTGCGCAAGAAGCTCGCCAATGCCAGCCAGGGCAAGAACTACATCGAAACCGTCTGGGGGCGCGGCTACGTCCTGCGCGAGCCCGCGGACAGCGACGAGCAGATTGCCGTTTAGGGATCCTGAGCAGACATTAACACCGTGAGCCGCCACGAGAGAACCCAGACCCCAGTTATAGGTCCCTAAAATGAGCTATGCCGAATCGACAACTTGCATCAAACCGCTGGGACAATGATGTAAGATCGCGGCTGTCTCGGTAAGGCCTTGCCTTGTCCCGGTGCCACGCCAAGTTCAGGTGTCGTGCGAGACCGCTCAACGAACGCGAACGGGCGCATGCTGACGATCCTCACCTTCGCGGCCTCGGGATGTCACGGATCGAGAATGAGGTACGTGCTCTCCAACATCACGACGGGCCCCGCCTGCAGGACGGCAGTATGCCGCTCGGCACGCCACGCCTGGCGAACGCAAGCTGGGTCAGCCGGCCGGTGAGGGCGGTCTCCCCTCCTGGCGCTGAGTTGTGGTTTTGTAGGCGTAGTCCCGCAACAATCATGAGAGACACAGCCAAGTAAGTGAGCGATTCGGAGCTGATCACGACCACCATTCCTTGGATCGCACCTCAGGCGATGAGCTCGTGCACGCGAGTCTCCTTAATCTGGGCGGTGCTCTACCAACGGCCTGAGAGTTCCAGCCCCAGCGTCAGAGGAAGAGCTCCATCCCAGATCTCATGTCACAGATGGCGCCTCCCAAGCCAAGCTCCTGACGGTCGTCTCCAGTTCGGCCGCGACGGCTTTCAGATCCTCGGCGGTCGTGGCGGCTAGGACGCGCATCTCATAAAGTTCCGGAATTAACATAAGGGCCGTACGATCCTTCGCGGCACGTCGGATCTCACGGCCCGGACCCAGCAGCATCGCAAGAAGAGCCGCCGCCGAGGCACCGCTAAAGATCTTATCGAACGGCGTCTCCCGGTTGAACATCGCCGCTAAAAATAAGCCAAGCAGAAGCAAAACGACAAGACCGCCCACGACAACGAACAGGCGTTCGGCCTTAAGTTCGCTGCTCGCGCGCTCGGCGAGGACGACCGCGATCTGTGCGCGCAACCTAGCCAGTGCCTCTTTCAAGAGGGCCCTAATCTGGTTGATGTCTTCGTTGCCCACCGTCGCGGAAGAAGGACCTGTGCCGGCTCCCCTGAAGCTAGAACCGAGTGCACGCAGATCGCTCGTGAGCACGCTGGACATGTCCAGTCTTCTGCGTACGCTGGTACTAAGGTCAGCGACCAAACTTGCGATGTTTGAGCTCGGTGTCGTTGTCATCATTGCAGGACCAGTCTCGAAGTGGCGTCACCATAATACACATAGGCCGGCCATGTGGGAGCCGAGGCTGTACCTTCGTGCTTCAGCGCGGCGCGGGCGGAACGGAGCGCCTCGGCGAAAGCGGTGCCGTCGAGTGGCTCCCGCCGAAGCCATCGCCACCAGAGCAGATCCGTTGCTGGGAACAGGCTCTTGTAGAAGACTTCCGCAAACTGCGCCGCAAAGGTATCCTGAATCGGCCATTGAGCTCCGACAAAATAGGTCGCATGTCGCACGAAGGCCGACGCCAGTCCGAAGACCGCTTCTCCGCGCCGCCAATCGGCTTCTCGGGAGCTGCCGCAGCCGTTGATGAACGCTAGGAGAAGCTGAGTCTCGTTCTGCGCCAGCGCACTGGCGATGTCCTCGGCATCAATCCTATCTCCCGCGATCGGCAGAAAGCTTGCCTCTGGCTGATTTGGATCAAACTCTGCGTGCCCTGCGTAGTGGAATAGATGCGCACTACACATGGCCTCCAGCACCGTGCGCTTGTTGGCGGTCGGAGAGAGAACGACAACCTCCGCGCCCCAGGCAGCGGCCCGACGCGACACGGCGGCCACCTCATCCAGGCTGCGCGGCAGACTGGCTGTGGCAGCGTCGTAGCTGGGCGCGAAGACAACCACCCGCAGCCGATCCACCCTGAGGCCTTTCCGTGAGGATAGACGGTCGCTGTTGACGTGGCGAGCGATGCCATACGTCAAACCGAGAGCAGCCCGACCTTCCCAAGTGGCCAACTCCCAGGGCAAGTTGAGCATGGAGTCATCGAGAACGAGCTGCAGCGTGCCCTCTGAGACTTGCGCAGCAGCAAATTGAGCGCCTTCGGGTAGGGCCACCGAGGACACCCGCAGCCCGATCTTCTCTACTTGGTGGTCGAATGTTTTCGCTAAGGCAATGCCGGTCTGACGCAGGGGAATGCCAGCTAAGCTGGCTAGGGCGCGGCGTGCGAGTTTGTCAATCGGCGCCCTAGGCTCGCCCGACACGAAGCGAACCGTGGTTGGTTCGCCCGGCGCATCCATTTCGAAGCGGACGATGTTCGAGCCTTCTGGCGAAACTTCCAGGCGTAACCGAGGTGGCGTTGTCGCGACCGACCATCGTTTGCCCGCCAAGCGCCTCAGAACAAATCCAGTTGGACCTCGTCGCGTAACGGCAAGCCCGATGAGTCCGAGTGCCAGCACAGCCGCCACAGCGGTTTTGAGGGGATTCTGATAGAACGGCAGTGCTACTAGAAATGTCGTGATGGCCGCCTCTCCGGAGTTCTCAAAGCCGTCAATCACTCGGGCGGTCACTCGGTAGCGCGCTCCGTCCGTCAGCTCGGCGAGATCGACCCGAGCTCGTGGCCCGGAGTGCTCAGTCACTGCGCCTGCAACTGGCGGTTCGACCGAAACCTCAATCCGTTTGTGCGAAGGAAGACCGGTCAAGCCGGGGCTGACGATCTCAAGCGTGACAGTTCTTCGACTGATCTCGCTCTCAGCGGGCGTTCGCCGGATCCCGACCGTTGGCGGGGTGTCAGGAAGCCGGAGGAGGGAAAGGCCAGCACGGCTGGCGATCCAAACGGCCCGGCCGGTGGAAGGGACAACGCCGGTGGCTGGCAAGTCCAGTCGCGGATCGATGGCCCTCAGCGACCGCCACGCTCCCTGTGAAGCTGAGCCCTCCCAACGGTACAAGCCGGTTTCAGTCGCGGCCAAAAGGCCAAGAAGGGGATGGTGGGCAAGATCACGGATCAGATAGGGCTGATCGAAGCGATCGCTGCCGTCCCGTGCGGTTACCTGGAAGTGGCCCGGTGCGGACGGCGTGACGAAGACGACACCGCCCCAGCCGCCGCTAGCTACCGCACTGTGTTCCGTCGAAGGTTCAAGTGAAATCGCACCGAAGAGGTGCTTCTTGCCGAACGGTGCACGGGTGAACGGGCCAATCTCTTGTGGCGCGGCGTTGAGACTTCGACGCAGGAGTGTTTGCGACCCGACAGCCCAGAGCGTTCCAGACTGATCGATGGTGACCTGGGGAACAGCTGAGCCGCTGGGGTCGGACTGCAGAGCCAACGCCATGCTCCAGCTGCCGTTTTGAAGACGCGCTATGGCCGCCGACCAAAGAAAGCCGACATAGACGTTGCTCTCGTCCCACACCGCCAGGGAGGCGGGGGCGAGCGAGCGCTCACTGAACGCAACCGGGTAGGGTGCGACTGGTTCGGCGTGGTTTCCTTCAATTCGGAAAAGGCCGCGGTGGTTGAGGATCCACAGACGTCCGTTCTTGTCGCGTCCCGGAAGCGCGCCCGCGTAGTACGACGAGGCAGGTTTTGGCCCGTCGTAGGGCACTGGAAGTTGCTCGGACCTCAAAGAGGCTGAAACCTTCCAGGCTTGGCCATTGCTTAAGCCAACGATCACGCCGCCTTCGCCATCACCGATCATCCTGGCGATGGTCACCCCTCCGGAGAGTGGTAAAGCGGCGTCTTGGACAACGTCGAGGTAACGCCAAAGCCCACCAACCGTACCGACCCAAACATTCCCGTTGCCGTCCTCGGCGAATGTCGTTGCCGCCCCGATCTCCCCCTCGCTGGTCCACCACTGACGCCAACCATGAAGGTCGTGCCGATACGTTCCGTCGCGTGAGGCCCAGGTCACTCCGCTCTTCTGACGAAACGCCGCGCGACAGTTACCTGAAGTGATGCGCCGCGCGAGCGAGGGCGCTCTCGGATCGACAGTGAAGCAGCCTTCGTCAGTTCCGACGAAGAAGTTCGATCGGTCAGCGTGCACCGACCTGACGAAGCTTTGGCTGGACAAGGGGAGCCGTCCCGCAGCGACCCGATTCCCGCTTCGGCCGTCAAGTGTCGTCACCGTGCCCGAGTTCGTGACGGTAACAAGATCTCCCGCCACGAACTGCAGGTAAGACGCGCCTCCCGCTACAGGAACGATAGTGGCTTTCGTCGCCTCTCGAAGCGCCTGCATCTGTTCGCTGGCGATCGGTCGGCCGAAGCTCGTTGCGGCAAAAATCCGGCCGTCGTCCGCGCGCGCGAAGGCCCATTCGTTCCGGGTCTCACCGTCGAGAACCTTTCGGATCGTTGACCCGCTCCAATGCCACACGCTGTCGTTGATGGTCCCAACGAGGACCGATCCATCATCAAGCTCGATGATCGAGTTGACGTAGAGGGCACGCGCGTCCGAAACGGGTTCGAAGGCAGGTGGTCTCGCCTGAAGGCCGTCATAAGTGGCGAAGCCACCTGGCGTGCCGATCCACAACCGTCTCTGATCGCGGCTCACGAGAACATGAGTTACGGTAGGCTCAGGCAGGGGTACCGGCACGAATTCCCAGCGGCCGGTAAAGGCGGCCCGCGGCGCAGTAGGGGGAAGTTCAAGTGGAGGTCCCCCAGCACCCTGACACACCACAGGCCCCCCGCCGAAGCAGATGAGGCCGAGTAAACCCAGCAAGATTGGAGCGGGGTTAATGATACAAGAAAGCTTCTGGGCCAGATCGATCAGGTGCAGCCTCATGACGGGCAATGCTGTGCCTGGCCACGCTCGGGCGTCGGCTCGTCGAACGCCGCAAGCGCCTGAGCATAGCTGTGCTGAGGCCGCTGAACCCGATCATCGAAACCTGCCCGGAAGACCAGCGCGTGTTCGGCGGACATCTTGATCGCGGCGCCGTGCCGTTCGTTCACGCTCATGGCAACCTCCACAACGACGCCGTGCTGGCGTTGGGCGCGACCGAAGGGCCGTGTCACGCGCCCACCTTACTGCCGAGGCCCTTTCAATCCGAGTTAAAAGGAAGCCCCATGCGGGGGTCGCATGCAACGCATCGTCGGCCATTCCTCACCGCTCTCTATCGCGCTCGCGATCCGGAGTCGGGCGACCACGATCAAGCTCCTGGGCGCGGGATGCGCGCGCCTCTTCAGCGCGCTCAGACAGCGCGTCGCGCAAGTCATGCCGCTTGAGCCGTGGCACAGGCCACGTTGCAAGAAACGTCCGAATCCGGTCGGCGAGTGCCTGATCGGCTGGTTCGCGGGACTGCGCCAAGTCGTCGACAGCTTTCTGGTACCGCGCGCGAATAGCAGCCTGTCTTTGAAGGGCGCGAGCCTCCCAGGGGCGCTCGGCACGCCCCTCCCCTCGCGCTTCGCGGACGATTTCCTCACGGGCTAGCCGTTCGACGCGCGGCGCCACGCCACGTTCCTGCATGGCCCGCACTGCGCCGCGCTCGGCTTTGCGCAGCCGGCCTCGGGTCCGCCGTGGCGTCGCTTCTGCCTCGACGCCTCTCAGGCGCAGCTCCTCCGCGAAACGCTCGCGCCAGGTCACCAAATCGCCCTTGCGTGGGTTCAGCCGACGGCCCTCATGCCCGAGCGAGCGAACGGTCAGGTGGACGTGAGGGTGATCGTCGTCCTGGTGCAGGACAAAGGCGTAGTCGTGCCGCCCCTCGAAGGATTCGATCGCGAAGGCTCGCACCGCATCCCGCACCTTGAGCGCGTCCGTTCCTGGCGGCATCGAGAGGATCATGTTGATCGAGAGCGTGCCGTCCTGGCGGCGACGTTGGTCGAGCGTCACGTCCTGCGCCCAGCGAGCCTGGAGATCACGCAATCCCTCGCGGCCGGCGAGCAGGTTACCCTGCTCCGTCTCAGCCGCAAGCTCGCCGTTCCGGGTGATGTAGGTGAGGTGCGACAAGAGGTGGTCGAGACCCTTCGTCCGCCCCGTGATCTTGACCATGACCTCGGGAGCGCGCGCTACGATGCGCTCAAGCCGCGCGCGGTCGCCTGGCGGCAGGTCCCCTCCCCGGCCAACCATATCAGGTTGCGCCTCGGGCTGCCGACGCGGTCGCCGTGCGGGCGTCTGCCAGACATACGAGATTGGCTCGAGCGCCTCCCCGAACTCCCCGCGCTCCTTCTCGCCCGCACCAACGACCGGCGTGCCTTGCATCAACGGACCCCTGCTCACACCGGCACCTGCCAAGCACCGGCACTCCGACCGAGAACTTGTCGCAGCTCGCACGTGGCCTCCCGCACGGCCTGCGCAGCCTCTGTAAGGGCGTCTGCGTCGAGCTCGACTGGCTTGCCTGAGAGCGCCTGCGTGTTCGACGCGCGCGCCATCTGGTTGATGTTGCCGCCGATGCGGTGGAGCTCTCGCGCGATAGCGCGCAACGCCTCCTCCTCGCCTCCCGTGAGCGGCAGGCCGAGCCCGAGCCGGGCCCGCACGAGCGAGGCGATCCAGGCCGTGCGGGTCATCCCGCGCGCGGCGGCGGCATCGGCGATCGCAGCCTGCTCGCTCCGGCGGAAGCGCACCGTGACCTTGTCTGAGGTCCCGGCCGCGAGGGCTGTCGGACGCGCTGCCGGGCCCTGGCCCGTCACTGATTCCAGCATCCGACGCAGCAGCGCCGACTTGCCGCCCTCGGTCATTGCCAATGCGTCGAAGCGCGCCTTCAGCTCGGCCGGCACCTGAGCCCCCACGAACGGCAACAGCTACTCCCTTTAAAATTGCTGGCGCTAAGCCTATCCTGCACTAGATCCTCGATTAACCTCAAGTGTTGGTTCAAACCAACGGGCGCGGGTTGGACAACGGTTGCTGGCAGCGGAGCGGTGGAGTTCACATACGGCCGACCACGAAGGCAGCAGACCGCCCCTGCCCACCGCCTCAGGTCGCACAGCGCAAGGCATAGGGCGGGCGCATGCGGCCATCCGCGGCTTCGCTCACCGCTCCGCCCGACCTCGCTGGGCCGGGTGGGCACGGGCTCCGCATCGTCAGACCCCTAAAGCCCGCCCACCACCCCTGAGAATATGAGAGGATCCAGGATCGACGGGGGTCCTGTCGTTCAACGATCCGAGACGGCCTTGATCAGCAGCAGCGCCGCGCGGCGGCTTAGGAGCACATCGCGCGGTTTCTCGAACTCGTTCGCGAATGCGGTCGTAAGGTCATCGTAATGGGCCACCAGCCCCGCCAGGGCGGGATTCTTGCGCACATAACGCTCAAGGCGCCTCACCTCCAGCGCGAGGGCGCTCTCCGTGGCGGCGGCGCCGGCGCCTGCTCCCGTCGAGGGATGGTTTTCCGCGTGTGGCTTGGGCGGCTCAGATCCTTCGGACGACTCCGGTGAAGCGGCCGGTCTCTCCTGCCCCTGCCCCTCATGAGGTGCACGCAATGGGCCGGCGCCCGCATCACGGGTTGCTACAACGAGCGGTTCGGCCGGGACGGTCCGCAGCCTTTGGACCAGGCGCCGCGCTTGCGCGTCTGTGAGCGTATCGTGCTCGCGGGCCAGTCGCTCGACAGCATCTGGATGCTCGCGCCAAGCCTGATAGAGTTCGTAGACAGCCCGAATGGGCGACGTCTCAAGTTTGGCCTGAAGGAAGTCGGGCATTTTCGCGACGGCCGCGTAGCGCGACACCCAGTCTTTGGGTTTACCCAAGCGCTCAGCGATCGCGCCGGCCTTGTCTCCTGCCCTCAGGCGGCCTGTCACGAACGCTGCAATCTCGACGGGCTTGAGGTCGTCGCGCTGGATGTTTTCGATGAGCTGAATGTAGGGCTCGGGCGCATCCACATCCTCGATCACCGCGCGGATCGTGGCGCGGCCGGCCAGCCGAGAGGCACGGTAACGCCGGGCACCGAAGATGATCACGTGTTTGCCGTTGCGGTTCCTCGGGCGGACGCTGATCGCCTGGAGCACGCCGCGCTCCTTGATCGACGCCGCGAGGTCAGCGAGCTCCTGCTCGTCGAACACCCGGCGGGGCTGGTCGGGGTCCTCGACGATATCATCGAGCGGGATCTCGACCGGTCGCCCCCCTCCTCCGCTTTGGGCGATGTCGGCCAGCCTGGTGAAGCTCAGGTCCAACGCCATGGCACACATTCCTCTTCTGTCTCAGGCACCCGCAACCGCGGCGACGCCGGCCGTGTCGTCCAAGGAGCTTTGAACCCGCGCAAGCACCGCGCGCATCTCACGCCCAGCCTCCTGGGCCGAGCGCTTCTTCAGACGCCACACCGGCATCCGCTCAGCAACCGCCTCGGCATAGCCGTCTCGATCGGTGATGTGTCCGGGAAAGACGTATTTGCCGGCCTCCCTGAGCAGCTGCTCCAGATGGGCGCGCTGACGCGGCGACTTCGAGTTGAACTTGGAGGGCAGAAGGCCGAGAAACTTGAGATCGGAACGTCCGTAACGCTGCTGCACGCCGATCACGGTCTGGAGCAGGCTCTTCACGCCTTGAAGCGAGTAGTCCTCAAGGTAGATCGGCGAGAGCACGTGCGTGGCGGCGACAAGCGCTGAGAGGTTGCGCAAACCCATCGAAGGCGGCGTGTCGACGACGCAGACGTCGAACACTCCGGCCGCTGCCGCGAGGTTGTCGCGGAAATGGCCGATAGCCTTGGGATCAGCGCGCTCCACATCGAGAAGAGCCTGCTCGGCGCCGACGAGCGTGATCGGAACGCCGCCTGCAGGGGTAGGACGGACTGCGGGAGCCTGACCGGCCTCGAACATGCCGGCCGCACCCTTTGCGTGAGTGTAGTTGGCGAGCGTGGCAGAGGCGTTTGCTTGCGCGTCGAGATCGAGGAAGAGCACGCGTCGCCCCTCTTCCGCGAAGTACCACGCGAGATGAACCGCGATGGTCGTTTTCCCGACCCCGCCCTTTTGATTGTTGATGACAAGCACCTTCATGGCGCGCCGCCTCGTCGAACCTGCCGGAATTTCTTAAGCGGCCCTCTCATGGCCGCGACCAAGCAGGAGATCAACCGCAAAAGCCGCGGGTGTGGTCGGCGGAGCTGCAGGGAGACATGTCCTTGAAAGAGGTAGGCAGCTGTTATCATGCCGGCGCGATGCCGCCCACCTTGTGGGGGCGGCATGGAGGAAGCCTTTGTTGGGAGTAGGGTCCCTTAGGGCGGCCCCCTGCTGGTGCGGGGGAAGGGGAGGGGCCGCTGGGAGCGGCCCCTCCTGGCGGCGGGG
>DASZAZ010000017.1:0-19659 GCA_035944635.1 Microvirga sp. | reverse complement strand
CCGTGGCGACCCGCCCCTGCGCGTGCTTCGCCGCGAAGGTGGCGCCCGCCAGATCCATCTGCGACACCGTCCAGCCGCCGAAGATGTCGCCGCTCGGATTGGCGTCCCGCGGCATCGCGATCGTGCGAAGATGCGGGCCGCCGCGGGGCTCCGGGGGTTTGTCCGTCATGCCTCTCAGGTCTCCTTCCATCGTGGGGGGCTTCCGCGACGCCGAGCGCCAGCGGCGAACGGTCGAATCCCTTCGGGGGTGCTGCGGATCGCGGCAGGCGGCAACGCATCCTGCGGCGCTACCGGGCCCACGGGTGCGCGCGTTCGAGGAGTACGTCGGGCTTACGCGCGTGCCCCGCCTTGAGCGTCGACGACGTTCGCCCGCAGCCATTGAACGATATCGGCGCTCTCCAGCATCGGCTTGCCGTCGATCACGAGGCAGGGCACCTGGGTGCGGCCCGTGAGGCCTTCGAGTTCGCTCTCGGCTCCCTCGACCTCGCCCAGCTCCACATAGGCGATCCGATCGCCGAGCTTGTTCTGGTCGATGAAGTCGCGCACGCGCTTCGAATAGGGGCAGTGCCAGCGATGATAGAGCTGCAACGGCATGACCGGTCTCCTCCAGGGGCGACCGGCCGGCGGGACCGGCCTCAGCGCCCGTTCAAGGCAGAGAGAACTCGCAGGCCCGTGCCTTTGTTCAGCCGTGGCTGTCTGAGGGCGATCGCCCTCCCGTCACGCCGTTCAGCGCTTCGCTTCCGTAGACGCCCCTTGGTGCACCACCGTGCGCTCGCCGATGAGGCCCTTGGGCCGCAGCAGCAGAACCGCCATGAGCAGGAGCCCGATCAGGACCACCTGCAAGGTGGCGGCTCGGGCCTGATGGGCGGGCGGGACGATCTCGCGCAAGACGCCGCCGGCAAGCGTCCAGATGGCCCAGACCACGAAGGCGCCGAGAATCGCGCCGCGGTTGTTGCCGGCGCCGCCGACCACCAGCATGGTCCAGATCTGGAAGGTGAGGATCGGCAGGAAATCCTCCGGCGCGATATAGCCCACGAAATGGGCGTAGAGCGCGCCCCCTAAGCCCATCAACATGCAGCCGATCACGAAGGATTGCAGGCGGAAGCGAAAGGCGCGTTTGCCGAGCGATTCCGCGGCGGTCTCGTCCTCGCGGATCGCCCTGAGCACCCGGCCCCAGGGGCTGCGCACGAGGCGCTCGACCGCGACGTAGCTGAGGCCCAGGATGCCAACGACAAGGGCGAGATAGAACGCATTCCAGGCGAGGTTGTCCGCGATGACGCCCGACAGCGGCTTCGGGATGAACTGCAAGCCGAAGGGCCCGCCGGTGAGGGCCTGCGCATTGAGGGCGATGAGCTGAAGGGTGACGGCGATCCCGAAGGTGGTGATGGCCAAGTAATCGTGCCGCAGCCGCAGGGCAGCCACGCCGACGACGAGGGCCGCGACGCCCGACGCCACCATGGCGCCGAGCCAGCCGACGACGACGGGCAGGCCGAAGCCCCCGATCTGGTTCGGGTAATCCGGCGCGGTGAGAAGCGCGGACGTGTAGGCGCCGATCGCCACGAAGCCGGCGACGCCCACATTGAACAGCCCCGTGAAACCCCATTGCAGATTGAGGCCGAGCACGATGAGCGCGAAGACCGACGCGAAGACGAGGAAGAAGGTCCCGTAGGAGAGAAGGCCGGCGAGATCGGGCATCAGGCCTTCTCGCCGAAGAGGCCCGTGGGGCGCACGAGCAGGATGGCGATGAGCACCACGAAGGCCGTCGCGGCGCGGTACTCCGCCCCGACGAGGGGCACGGAGAGGCTCTCGGCCAATCCCACGATCAAACCTCCCGCCACCGCCCCATAGACGCTGCCGATGCCGCCGAGAATGGCGGCTGCGAACAGGGGCAGAAGCAGATCGAAACCGAGCTGCGGCCTGAGCTGCACGGTGAGCCCCGAGAACACGCCGGCCACGGCCGCGAGCACGGCGCCGATGATCCAGGTCGCGCGGATCACGCGGTCGACGTCGATGCCGGTGACGCTGGCGAGCTGCGGGTTGAGCGAGGTGGCGCGCATCGCCTTGCCGAGCGTCGTGCGCGTGAGGAAGAGATGGAGCGCGATGACGAGCACGACGGTGAGCCCGAGCACCAGGAGCTGGTCGGGGGTGACCCGCAAGCCCCCGAGCACGTCGCGCGGCACGAGGCGGATCGCAACCTGGATCTCCCGCGAGTAGTATTCCGGCACCGCGCCGTAGGTGAACTGCAGCATGTTGCGCAGGACGAGGGCCGCCCCGAAGCTCGCCATGATGAGCGTGATCGCGCTGCCGCGCCGCCGCAGACGCCGGAACAGCAGCGCGTCGAGGGCGAGGGCGAGTCCGGCGGTGACAACGGCGGCGAGCACGAGGCTCAGGAGCAGCGGCCAGCCGAAGGAGAAGGGCTCGATGGGCGTCATCGGCCCCATCACCGCGACGAAGCCGAGCAGCGCCGTCCAGGCGAGATAGGCGCCCCAGGTCAGGTATTCGCCATGGGCGAAATTGGCGAAGCGCAGGATCGAATAGGCGAGCGTCAGGCCGATGGCGCCGAGCGCAATGACCGATCCGATGATGACGCCGTTGGCGATGAGCTGGAGCATCAAGCCACCCCTCCGTTGGCGCCGAGGATGAGCTGGAGCATCAAGCCACCCTTCCGTTGTGGCCGAGATAGAGATCCGCGACCCGCGGGTCGTTCGCGAGATCGCCGGCACGGCCCACGATGCGCTCGACGCCTTCCACCAGCACCGCGGCACGGTCCGCGATGGCGAGCGCGGCCTTCACGTTCTGCTCGACGAGCAGGATCGTGACGCCCGTGCGGCGCACCTCGAGGAGCTTCTCGAACACGAGGCCCACGAGTTTCGGCGACAGGCCCGCGGAGGGTTCGTCCAGCATCAGCACCTTGGGGGCGCCGACGAGGGCGCGGGCGACCGCCAGCATCTGCCGTTGCCCGCCGGAGAGCCGCCCGGCCAGGAGGCGGCGCTGGCGGGCGAGATCGGGAAAGAGCGCGTAGAGTTCGGCGAGGCGCTGCTTCTTCGGCGCCCGCACGATGGAGGCCGCGAGATCCAGGTTGTCCTCGATGGAGAGGTTCACGAACACGTTCTCGGTTTGCGGCACGAAGCCGAGCCCCTCGTGGACGAGGCGATGCGCCGGCCGGCCGGTGATGTCGCGCCCCTGCAGGAGCACGCGGCCGGCCGTGACGGGCACGAGGCCCGCGACCGCCTTGATGAGCGTCGATTTGCCGGCCCCGTTGGGGCCGAGCACGGCGACGATCTCGTTGGGCTCCACAGTGAGCGACGCGCCGCGCACGATCGGCAATCCGGGCTCGTAGCCGGCCTCCAGCGCTTCGATGCTGAGCGCGCTCACGCGATGGCTCCGCCGAGATAGGCCTCGACCACGCGCGGATCGCCCCGCACCGTTTCCGGCGTGCCGCTCATGAGGAGCCGCCCGCCGGCCATCACGAGGATCGGCCGGCACAGGCTCATGACGAGATCCATGTTGTGCTCGATGATGAGGAACGTGACGCCTTGCCGGTTCAGCGCCACGATCTTTTCGACGATCGTGTCGAGAAGGCGCGGATTGACCCCGGCTCCCGGCTCGTCGAGCAGGATGAGGCGCGGCTCGGCGACGAGCACGCGGGCGAGTTCCAGGAGCTTGCGCTGGCCGCCGGAGAGCACGCGGGCGGGCTGATCGGCGAGATGCGAGAGGCCCACGAAATCGATCCAGTGCCGCGCGGCCGCGACGAGCGCCCGCTCCTGCGCGGCGACGCGGCCCGGCGTGAACCAGTTGGCCCAGAACCGCTCGCCCTCCTGATCGAGCGGCGCGACGAGCACGTTCTCGATCACCGTCATTTCGGGAAAGGGCCGCGGGATCTGGAACGTGCGGGCCAACCCGCGCGCGAACACACGGTCCGGCGACAGGCCGTCGATGCGCTCGCCCCTGAGTTCGAGGCGGCCGGAGGTGGGCCGCAAGAGCCCCGCCAGGCAGTTGAAGAGGGTGGTCTTGCCGGCGCCGTTCGGCCCGATGAGGCCGGTGATCGTGCCCTCCTCGATGGTGAACGACACGTCGTCCACGGCGTGATTCCCGCCGAACGACTTCGAGATCGCCTGGGCCGTGAGCATGAAAGGCTGAGGAAATGTCCTGGCCGGGCGGCCGTGTTGCGGGCGGCGGCACTTTGGGCCATGACGAGGGGCCTTCGCAACCTCGATCGAGGCCTTCCCGTGCCGGACGATACCTTCGAGCTCTACGACCTTCGGGTGGAAGTGGTCGCGCCCGAGGGCGCCACGATCTATTGCGGCTCCAAGCCCGGCGATCATTTCGAGCTGCGAGGCGAGATGCTGCACCTGCCGCCCGGTCAGGGCTTCTCGATCTATTCGCTGGCCGCCCTCCTGCCGCTCCTGCCGGCCAAGCAGCGGGCCACGCATGCCAACGACTGGATGTCGACGGATGCGGAGGTGGCCTGCCCCGACCCGAACTGCCCGACGCGCTTTCGCATCACCCGGATGGCGAAGCGCGTCTTTCGCCACGCGGACGTGACCGCGGTTCCCCTGACTTCCGTTGACGAGACCCGTTCATGACCCCCGAAACCGCGGAGCTCGCTCCAGGCTATAGGATTTCGCGCGTCCTGCGCGGTGGCTGGCAGCTCGCGGGCGGGCACGGACCTGTCGAGGAGGAGCGTGCCGTCGCCGATATGGCGGCCTTCGTGGAGGCGGGCGTCACAACCTTCGACTGCGCCGACATCTACACCGGTGTCGAGGAGATGATCGGCCGCTTCCGTGAGCGCTTGCTGCAGGAACGGGGCTCGGAAGCGCTCCGCTCTTTCAAGGTCCACACCAAGTTCGTTCCCGATTGGGACGATCTCGCCCGTGTCGACCGCGCCTATGTGCGGACGATCATCGACCGTTCGCTGCAGCGCCTGCGCCAGGAGCGGCTCGACCTCGTGCAGTTCCACTGGTGGAATTACGCGGTGCCGGGCGCCGTCGAGACCGCAGGGCTGCTCAAGGAGCTGCAGGACGAAGGCAAGATCGGTCTTCTCGGCGGCACGAACTTCGATACCCCCCATTGCCGCGCCATGTTGGACGCCGGCGTGCCCCTCGTGTCCATGCAGGTGCAGTATTCGCTGCTCGACGACAGGCCGGAGCACGAGCTCGTGCAGCTTTGTGCAGAGCGCGGGATGCAGCTCCTGTGCTACGGCACGGTGGCGGGCGGCTTTCTGTCGGAGCGCTGGCTCGGCAAGCCGGAACCCACGGAGGGCTTCGCCAACCGGTCCCTCGTCAAATACAAGCTGATCATCGACGATTTCGGCGGCTGGGAGCTGTTTCAGGAACTCCTTCGCGTCCTGAAACAGGTTGGGGCGAAGCACGGCGTCAGCCTCACGGCGGTCGCGACCCGATGGATCCTCGACAAACCGGGGGTCGCCGGCGCCATCATCGGTGCGCGCTATGCCGAGCACTTGCCCGACAACCTCACGGTGTTCGGCTTCGCCCTCGATGCGGAGGACCGCGCCGCCATCGAGGCGGTCCTCGCCCGGCGCACCGGGCCTGAGGGCGATACCTTCACGCCGGAGCGCGACCGCGAGGGACGCCATGGCCGCATCATGAAGTACAACCTCAACAAGGATTGAGGATGAGCGAGCCCCTCCATCCCCTCACTGAGGCCGCCCGCTGCGAGGTGATCGCGCTGCACGAGGTGTTCGAGGCGTGGCTCGGGGGCGCCTTGCCGGCGAGCGACGATCTCTTCGGGCGCGTGGAGGCCTCGCTCGCTCCCTCCTTCACGATGGTTCCTCCGGACGGAGGGGCCGTCTCCCGCGCCGGCGTGATCGCCGCGATCCGCACCGGCTATGGCGCCAAGGGCCGGGAGGGCCCATTCCGCATTGCCATCGCCGACTTCGAGATCCTGCATGCGGCACCACCCCTCGTTGCGGTGCGCTACGTGGAGGTTCAGCACCAGGGCCAGGAGACCACGCGACGCCGCTCCACCGCCCTCCTGCAGGCTTCCGTGCGAACCCTAAGCGGCATGGAATGGCTCGTGCTGCAAGAAACGTGGATGACGGCCACACCCTAAGGCCTCCCCACGCTCCTGGCGCACGGGAGGCCCGAGCCTGCGCTTGCCAAATGCTCCTGGAGGCGGAACACTCCCCTTCCATCCGGCACGGGCGGAGAACGGCACCAAGGCCGCCAGCCTCGCGCCATCATCCCGAGGGGAGTACCGTCACCGTGCGATTGCCCACATTTCTGTCCGCCGCTGCCCTTGCAGCGCTGCTCGCTCCGCTGCCTGCCTCGGCGCAGGGCTCCTGCCCCCACAATGTGGGCGTCGTGGTGGAGCTGACGGGTCCCGCCGGCCGCTTCGGTCAGGCCGCCGCGAAATCGGTGGAGCTCGCCTTCAAGGAGATCAACGACGCCGGCGGCGCTGCGGGTTGCCCCCTCGCCATGGACCTGCGCGACTCGCAGAGCCAGGGCTCCGTGGCGGTCGATCAGGCGCGCCAGCTCGTGGACCTGAAGCGCGTGCCGGTGATCATCGGCGGCATCATCTCGTCCGTGTCGCTGCCGATCCTCACCTCCGTGACGGCGTCCGCCGGCGTGGTGCAGATCTCGCCCGCGTCGTCCTCGCCGACGCTGACCCGCGTGGCGCAGGAGGGCAAGGCCAACGGGATCTTCTTCCGCACCATCACCTCGGATGCGCTCCAGGGCACGGCAGCGGCGAAATACGCCCTCGATCAGGGCCTGAAGAAGGTCGCGATCATCCACGTCAACAACGACTTCGGCGTCAACATGGTGGCCGAGTTCAAGAAGGCCTACGAGGCGCTGGGCGGCCAGATCACCACGACTACCCCCTACAACCAGGGCCAGGCGTCCTATGCGCCGGAGGTGACCCGCGCCCTCGAAGGCGATCCGCCGGCGCTCTACCTCGTGGCCTATCCCGGTGACGGCACCACCATCGCCCGCACCTGGATCTCGCAGGGCGGCGCCGCGAAGTTCCTGCTGAATGACGGCATGAACTCCGCCGATTTCATCAAGGATGTGGGCCCGCGCTTCCTCAACGACGCCTTCGGGACCTCGTCGGGCACCACGAAGACGCCCTCCACCGAGCATTTCGCCAAGGCCTATCCCGCCATGTCCGGCGGCATCGATCCGAACGCGCCGGCGGCCGACCGGGCCTATGACGCGGCGGCCATCGTCGGGCTCGCCGTGGCGCAGGCCGGCAAGTTCGAGGCGGCCGCGATCCGCGATGCGATCCGGAAAGTAACCGGGTCGGAGGGCGAGGTGATCCATGCGGGGCCGGAGGGCTTCAAGAAGGCGCTCCAGCTCATCAAGGAGGGCAAGCCGATCCGCTACGTGGGCGTGATCGGCCCGACGAGCTTCGACCAGTACGGCGATATCACGGGCCCCTTCCGCCTCTGGCGGATCCAGAACGGCGAGGTCACCACGACCGGCCAGATGTCGGTCGAGGACGTGAACGCCGTGAAGGCCAAAGTTCGCTAGGCGCTAGGCCAAAAATCGTTTCGGGCTCCGCGCCATGCGCGGGGCCCTTTCCTTTGCCGGATCCCACGATGACCATCGCACGCCCCGACCGTACCACCCTTGCACCGGGCCTCGAGATCAGCCGGGTCGTCACCGGCCTCTGGCAGGTGGCCGACATGGAACGCGGCGGCACGCCCCTCGACCGGGATACCGCTGCCGCCGCCATGGCGGAATATGCGGCTGCGGGCTTCGACAGCTTCGACATGGCCGACCATTACGGTAGCGCGGAGCTCATCACGGGCCGCTTCCTGAAGCGGTTCGGCACGAAAGGCGCGAGCGCCTTCACCAAGTGGTGCCCGCCTCCCGGACCCATGACCCGCGACGTGGTGCGCGCCGGCATCGCGGAGCGCTTGGAGCGGCTCGATGTGGATGCCATCGATCTCCTGCAGCTTCATTGGTGGACCTACGAGCACCCGGGCTACATCGACTGCATGAAGGAGCTGGTGGCGCTGCGGGACGAAGGCCGCATCCGGCATCTCGGCCTCACCAACTTCAACACGGACCACCTCCGCCTCCTGGTGAAGCACGGCTTTCCGGTGGTTTCGAACCAGGTGAGCTTCTCGCTCCTCGATCGCCGCGCCGCCGAGGAGATGAGCGCCTTTTGTCTCGAAAACGGCGTGCGGCTCCTCGCCTACGGCACGCTGGGCGGCGGCTTCCTCACGGATCGCTGGGTCGGCCAGCCCGAGCCCGCGGACATCGGGGATTGGAGCAAGTCGAAGTACAAGCGCTTCATCGACACGGTGGGCGGCTGGGATGGATTGCAGGGGCTGCTGCGCGTCCTGGCCGACATTGCCGCGGAGCATCGGGTCTCCGTTGCCAATGTGGCCACCCGCTGGGTGCTGGAGCAGCCCGCCGTCGCGGCGGTGATCGTCGGCGCACGCCTCGGCGAGCGCGAGCACCGGGCCGACAATCTCGCCCTCTTCTCCTTCGCCCTGGACGCCGACGACAAGGCTCGGATCGACGAGGCCACGGCCGGCCTGAAGCGCATTCCCGGCGATTGCGGCGACGAATACCGCAAGCCGCCGTTTCTCACGGCCTCCGGCGATCTGAGCCACCACCTCGACAGTCTGCCCAAGGTCTATCAGCCCATCGCCGTGGACGGCCGCCCGGACCGGCTGCGGATCGATACGGGCAGCGTGTGGGAGCCGATCTGCGGCTACAGCCGCGCGGTGCGGGTGGGCGAGCGCATCCTCGTCAGCGGCACCACCGCCACGCACGGTTCGGGCGAGGTGATCTGCCCCGACGATGTGGCCGGGCAGAGTGTCTACATCCTCGACAAGATCGCGGCGAGCATCACCTCGCTCGGCGGGCGCCTCGAGGACGTGGTGCGCACCCGCGTCTATCTGCGCGATGCGGATCAATGGGAGCCGGTCTCGCGCGTCCACGGCCGCTATTTCGGCGCGATCCGCCCTGCGAACACCCTGCTCGAAATCTCGCGCCTCGTCGGCCCCTACGCGGTGGAGATCGAGGCGGAGGCGATCGTCGGCGATTGAGACGGTAGGTTGGGCCGGCGGCACCGAGCCCGCGCGGCAAGCGAGCCATGGCGCATCCGCGCACGAATGACGCTCATTGAGAAATCCGATTGCCCGAATGCAGGACTTCGGCACCGGCCCCGTGTATCAAGGTCGGTGAAGCCTTGCGGGAGCCGCCTTTGTCGCGCCGTAGGGGGAACGGCGTGCCTTACATTTCCGTGTGAGCCTTCGCATATCTCCATCGCCGCGATGCACACTGGGATCGTTGCGCACGCCGAACCAACAACCATAACCAGGGACGAACGTACCATGCACCTCAGCCCAACCAGCCTTCGCCAGGAGCAGCCTGGAACGAAATCCGCGCCGCGCTCGCGCCGCGGACAGATCCTGATGGCTCTTGCCGGCGTGCTCATCCTGGCCTCCGCCGGCGTCGCGGAAGCGCGGAGCAAGGGCAGCATGGGTTCCCGGGGCTCCCGCACGAATGATGCGCCGGCCGCCACGCAGACGGCGCCGACCGCCGCGCAGCCCATGCAGCGCACCCAGACGACGCCGAGCCAGACTCAGGCCGGTCCGTCGGCTGCGGCAGCGCAGGCCGCGCAGCCGGCCCGCAGCCGCTTCGGCGGCGGCTTCATGGCGGGGCTTCTGGGAGCCGGCCTCCTCGGCGCCCTGTTCGGCGCAGGCCTCTTCGGCGGGCTCGGATCGCTCGCCTCGATTCTGGGCTTCGTGCTCCAGGTGGCGCTCATCGGCGGCCTGATCTTCCTCGCGGTCCGCTTCTTCCGCCGCCGGCAGCAGCCAACGCTTGCGGGCGCCGGAGCCACGGGTCCGATGCAGCGCAGCGATCTCGGCGCCGCGCCTCCCCACAACGGCGGATCGGCGCTCGGCGGCATGCCCTCCCTGAAGGGCGGGTCGGCGCTCGGCGGCCTTGCTCCCGCAGGCCTTGGCGCCGCGGCGGCTTCCGCTCGCCCGGCCGTGCAGGACATCACCCTCAGCGACGACGATTTCGCGGCCTTCGAGGCGACGCTTGAGAAGGTGCAAACCGCCTACGGCCGCGAGGACGTCGCTGCGCTTTGGGAGCTCGCCACCCCTGAGATGGCGGGCTACTACCAGGAGGAGCTCAACGAGAACGCCCGCAACGGCGTGCGCGCCAGCATCTCGGGCATCAAGCTCCTGCAGGGCGATCTCTCCGAGGCCTGGCGCGAGGGCACGACCGACTACGCCACGGTGGCGATGCGCTACGCCATCACCGAGCAGGTGACGGAGCGCGCCAGCGGCAAGGTGGTGTCGGGCGGATCCGACGAGGTCACCGAGATCTGGACCTTCCGCCGCGACCGCGGCGGCGCCTGGAAGATGTCCGCCCTCCAGCAGGTTCAAGGGTAACCTTGGCCCTCAGCCTCCAGGGCGTCCGCGTCCTGGAGGCTGGATCTTCCCACGATGGCAGGCCGCATTCTGGAGGCGGTCTCCTCCCCCTGATCGCAGCCCTTGTTCTTGAGGATGCGGTGGGCACGCATTCAGGCGACGGCAAGCGCCATCGCCCCGTGCAGTTCCGGTCGGCACATCCTCACGGACTTGAGGGCACCTGCCACCCCGGCAAGCTCGCGCGGATCTCTACGAAGCCGCCGAAGCGGCGTGGCGGAGGCGCGTTTAGAGCGCGGCCTCTCGTCTTGCCGTACGCGGAAGGTGCATGGCCCAGCCTCTCGGCCATACTTGCAGCGGCGCCGACGGATCATGTCGCCAGGCTTGAACTTCCGACCGCCAATCGGGTCCGTGAGCGGCCTGCGGGTCGGGCCTGAAGTACGCCCATGCGCCGGCGACAAGCAGCCAGGCGAGCATGGCTGTTGCCGCGGCCCGGGTGTACCCGGCAGCGGTTCTCGCGATTCCGAAGGCGACGAGCGCCAGGAGTATGCCGGGCGCAACGGCGTAGCGCGCGCCTGTCGATGTGTGGATCAAGTTGATCTTCTTGCCGAAGGCGCCGAAGTACGTCCCGAGAATAAGAACGATCGCGAATGCCAGCAGCCATGCGAGGTCCGAGCGCTTCGACGCAAGGACGCCCCAAGCAAGAAAACCAAAGAGCATCGCGACGGCGACGAGAGGAACGAAGGCGACGTGCCCCCCATCGATGTAATGGAGGAGATCTCTCGAAAGCTCGTCGGCGTGCAAGCGACCATAAATCGCGGCGAGGATATGCTTCGAATAGATGATGCAGACAAGGAGATAGGGGGTAAAATCAAGCTCTCTGCCGACGCGGAGCTGGAGAAGCACCAGGCTGACCTGAAGCATCGCGCCGGCCGATAATGCAGCGGTTTGCGCCCATCTCCAGCCCGAGCGATCCTGGAGGGATCGCAGGAGGTACAGCGGAGCGGCGAACGCGGGAGCTGGTCCACTGAGGATCGCCATGAGTGAGGATCGCCATGAGCAAGACGGCAACGTGAAAGAAGCCGGCCGCTCCGCCTCTCGGGCGGGCCATGAGAATGAGCCCAACACAAACCGTCAGGTAAACCTGACTGTTGATGGAATTGAGCCAGGTCTCCTCCGACAAGGGAGTGAGTATCGTCAGCAGAACGGCGACGACGGAGTGCTGAGGCGCACTCAGCCACGGAATCCGCAACGTCAGAAGCACGATCGCGGGAAGACACTGGAACAGCAAAGCCAGTAAGAGCGACGCCTTCGGCGCGTCCTCGAGCGCCAGAAACTGAGCAGCCGTGGCGGCGAGGTTCGCGGGCAGATTCACGTATTCCCCGTGAACTTGGGTCAGCCCCTTCACCCAGCCGAACTCGTATGCCGTGGCAAAGTAGCTGGCCTCTTCAGCCCAGATGCGTCCCGGGATGAGGTCGGGCATCCGGAAAACGATCAGAAAGACCGCCACGAGCACCGAAAGCGCCAGCAAGAGGTCGCGCCGCCAGGAGGCCTGCCGCGGCTCAGGCGTGTCTTGGGACAGGACGTTCTCTTGAAAGGTGGGGCGCCACATACGCTGCTCGTGCGAGATATTGCTGGGTTGGCTTCGGTCGTGGTGCCGAACAGGTGGCCTCATCCCCGGATGAGGCACGGATGCACGGCTGCTGCCTCATGCCATCACATCTTCGCTGCTGGCAAACCGACCATCAAAACCGGCACCTCGCCTCGATCCGGCTGGTTTCCCCTCTCGCACGCTCAGGCCCCGCAGATCCCACCCGATCCGAACACGCCCTCGGGCCGAGGGTCAGGCTCGGGAACGAAGCGCACAATAGCTGCGTTTCATAGGCACAATCTTTACTGTGATGTGCTGAAACAATCGAAGAAATCGTTCGGCAATCCAGGGATCTCATAGACAATCCGTCGCAATCAACTGCCCCGCGTGAGAGTAACCATGGGTATGCTGCACCAACTGTTTCGGCGCACGGTCCAACTCAAGCATCATCGCCGCCTCGCCGGTTCCGGCGACTTTGCGACGCTCCTCCAGATCGATGCCGAACACCAGGAAGCCCTGGCGGCGGTGGTCGGCGGACGGACGCGCGAGAGCGCGCACCACGAATGCACCGCCTTTCTCGTGCCGGAGCCCGAGAGGCTCGACGTCCCAGGCTCGGTGGCGGTGCATGTGGCGGGCTACAAGGTGGGCTACCTGAGCGCCGGCGAGGGCGAACGCTACCGGCGGTTTCTCGCCTCCACGGGCCGCTCGAGCCCGGCCCTCTGCGATGCCGTGATCGCCGGCGGCTGGGTGCGCGAGGAGGGCGAGGGCTATTTCTCGGTGCGGCTCGACATCGCATGGCCGCTGCACTTCCACGAGGAGCTGCCGCTCGAAGTGGCGGCGTAGCGGGTCGAGAGGACCTGCCGCTCGAAGTGGCCGCGTAAAGCAAGCCGAACCGCTCGTTCGTCCAGATATCGTGAGGATGGGCGCCGTGCGGGGAGCCGAGCTCGCCTACTTGCCGTGCCCCTTCTTCGCAGCCGCGGCCATGCCCTTCGTGTCTCCCTCGGCGCCGGCCCGCAGGATCTCGGCTGCGGTCTGCTCCTCCTGTTCCAGGCAAGCCGGCGTGGGGGCGGTCTGGTCCGTCGCGGTCAGTCCCTGTCCGTCAGGCTTCTTGCTGCCAGCTTTGGCGGCTGCCTCGAGCGACCGCAGGGCTTCCGGCTGCTGACCTTTGGCTGAAGAGTTCGACATGTGATGACCTCGCCTAGCGGCTGCTCCTCGAAGAGCAGCCCACATCAGGGCAATTCATCTCAGACGATCGGCGTTCCCTGGCGTGCTCCTGGACGGACCGCCGAGCAGTTCGTGGATCGAGACCGGGAACGTCGGCGACACGGCATCCTTCCTTCCACGGGATAGCAGCAACTCTGCTTCCAGCAGGCCGTAGGTGATGGCTGCTAAGGAAACATCTTCCGTCGCTGGATCGAGTCACGCAGTGGCGTCGGATCTACCGAGGCCAAGCGTGTCGTGGACGGCTTCCAAACCTACTTGTCCACTCTCGGGGCGCATGTTTGCCCTACAGATCCGATTAGTTGCGCCAATCCGTGAAGTCGGCTGGCGGCCGCTTCAGGCGAACTACTGCTGCGACAAGATCCACTTCACCAGAGTTTCGGCATCTGTCGGCGACAGGTTCGCCTGAGGCGGCATCGGCGTCGGGCCCCAACTGCCTGCACCGCCCTTGATCACCTTCTCACTCAGCTTCGCGACCGCCGTCTCATCCTTGGCGTAGCGCTCGGCGACCGCCTTGTACGCGGGCCCGATCATTTTTCGTTCGACGTGATGGCAGGCCACACAGTTCTTGCTCCTGGCCAGTTCCGGGCTGGCCAAGGCCGGCGAGGACACGAGCAGAGCAAGAGCCGTCGCAGTGACGTGGCGGATGTCAACCATCAACAGTATTCCCATCATGAGCGGTAGGGCCCTCGCAGTGGACCCCTGTGGAACTCGACGGCACTCGGCCGCGCCGTCGGAGTGGCGGCGCGGCTGACGCTCGGCGTGCTCAGTTGGCCTTGAGCTGGAAGACTTCGCCCGTGTCAGTCGACACGTACAGGCTGCCGTCCGGAGCTTGCACAGAGGAACGGAAGCGGCCTGCTGGCATGGGGAGAGATACCGTCGTGCGGGTAGCAGATGAGCCGTCGGGCGTGATGTTGAGCACGTCGAGGCGATTACCCACGGGCGTTCCGTGGATGCCGATACCCGTGAGGGACACAACCATCCGCCCGTTCCAGTCCTTCCACTGCGGGCCGTTCAGGAACGTACATGAAAACATACCCTGAGACAGTCCGTCGTTGTTCCACGCGGGCTGCATCGCATTGGGGTATGTCTTGGTGTCGGTCATCGGCATGAATGCCGCGCGTTCTTTAGGGTCCATTGCGCCCATCTGATTGGGCGAATATCCGCAGTACTTGTCCGGGCAGTCGCCACGTCCACCCACATTCGGGCGCGGGTCCCATCCGGCGTTTCCACCAGCCACAAGGGCCGTCACCTCATCGCTATGCCACGGCCCGTTTTCTGCCGTGAATGCCTGGTTGGTGCCGGGTCGGAAGCAGATGCCCTGCGGATTGCGGTGTCCGTAGGTGAAGACCCGAGGATCGAAGCCCTGGGGTGCATTGTTGCCGGGCGCCGCCTTGCCGTCCCGGTCGATGCGCAGCACCTTGCCACCGATGAGCGTTGGGCTTTGCGGCACCTCGCCATTGTGGGTGTCGCCTGTCGTCACATACAGGAAGCCGTCTGCCGGACTGAAGCGGAGGCGTCCACCGTTGTGCGCGCCCGGGTCGCCGAACGGATGGTCGCTCTTGGCGGGCTTATAGGCGATGTCGGTGACAATATCCTGCCGGTTCGAAACACTGGTCAGATCGGGGCTGACCGTCAGGCGCAAAACGCGATTGGTTCCCGGGGCAGTCATGCTGGATGCCGACGAGACGTAGATGAAGCGGTTGTTGGCGTAATCGGGGTCGATCGCCACCCCGCTCATGCCGGCCTGTCCGCTGCAGAACAGGTCGGACGCCGTCTGAGGGTAGCCCTTCGACTCTTTGATCCCCAGGAGAGGGATGACGGTGCCGGACGCCAGCCGCACCGAGAGGCCGCCGCATCGCTCGGTGAAGAACATGGCGCCGTCAGGCAGGAAAGCCATGTCCCATATAACTTCGTCTCGGTCTTTGAGCACAGTCGTGCTGGTCAGGCTCGGCGTGCCGCCCGAGCTTTGAGCGACGGCCGTTCCGGACAGGGCAAGCGAGGCCAATAACGCACTCGACACCACGTAGCTGATCCGTCGCTTCATAATGTTTCCTCCGTTTTTGTAAGTAATTCCCTGACCGAAATGCATTCGGTCGGGACTTACGCCGCAGTTTTCCGGGCGTTTGTACTCTTACGGCAACAGCTCAGCTTGGCAAGCATTCTTTCCAAATCAAAATTCAAGACTCGTGGGGTACCCACCGTCCCCGCGCTTTAGGGTCGGAATTTACAACCGGTAACTGGCAGCTGCTGCGAGACGGATCGCTGCTAGGAAGTTGCGCGCGACGTGGTCGTAGAGGGTTGCCACCCGGCGGAAATTCTTGAGACGGCAGAACATGCGTTCGATGGCCTTTCACGCCCGACCGAAGACGGGGGGAAGCAGTTCTTCCAGACGCGGTTGCCTTCAGGGGACGTTCGGCAGGATGCCGCCGGCTTCGACACGTCGTCGGAGTGCGTCCGTGTCGGAACCCCTCGTCGCCGTCGAGCATGCGCGGCGGGTAAGCGATCCATAAGCTGCTTGGCGGCCCCGTAATCTGCGACCTGTCCTGCGGTCAGCAGGACGGTGATGGGGCGGCACAGGCCTTGGTCAGGGTGGTCATGGAAAGGGGGATCAGGGATGACGCCGAAGTGACGCCAAGCCTAAGAGGCCCGAAGACGCCGAAGTGACGCCAAGCCTACGAGGCCTGAAACAGCAACGCTGGAGCGAGTCCGTAAGTCACCGATGGTGTGGGAGAAAAGTGGTGCCGCAAGAGGGATTCGAACCCCCGACCCCCTCATTACGAATAAGGTGCCCAGCTTTAGGACGGAGTTGGATGGAGCAGGACTGAGAGGGAAACTGTCTCCACTGCACCACCAGCCAAGCCGGACAGATTAGGACCAAGTGGGACTGATTTGGATCCTTGTCCCCTACTATAGCCCTACTAAAGCTCGCCTACTAAGCGCCCTACTAAAATCGGCCCACCCGTGAGTAGCGGCCGTTCGACTTCGCGTGGCCCATCAAACGGGGGTTAGCCGAGTTCCAGCGCTGGTGTTTTGGCAACCAGGTTGAAGCCGGACCATGCCCGCTGGGCATGGCAGCAGGCACAAAAAAGGGCAGCTATGCTGCCCTTTTGAACTTGCTTGTCGTTTAGGTGCGAACTAATTTGTGCACTGCAACACGGCGATGGCGTCGCTGTGTTGCTTGCCCTTCTCGGGCGTTTCCTCCCTAAACTTCGGGCCGCTCGCAAGGGCGGCCTTTTTTCTTAGGCGCCAGCCTTAGTAGCGTTCACGCCGCCAAGCAAGATGGGTAGCCCACATTGTGTGAGTGACTTTACCAAAGTCACGCGTGGGATGATCCAGCCGGATCATCGGCGAGGCGCTTGATCTCGAAGAGCATGGCAACCACAGCCGTGACGACGACAAAGAAGGTTACTCCGCCACTGAGCAGGGCTCCATCTGTTCCAGCTGCAGCAGCTATGAACGCCAGAACCGGCAGCCCAATTGCACAGATAAAAACAAGAGTAGCAGTTCGCGACATGGCAGAGCCCCAATGGAATCATGACAGCCAAACCTTGGCTGTCATCAGATGCGGCATCTTGGCAAAGCTTGCCTCGTGATGCCAGAGCTGTCAGCTGGATGTCGTCCGATTGGGACTGGCGGTACGATGCTACCCCCAGTGTACGCGAGATGCGCAGTCTTCCCCCAGGTGTGGGGCTTGGGCTCTCCTACGCCAGCCTAGCTTCATTCTTTAGAAACTCTGGCGCCGCTTGCGTGTTCTTGATCGCTGTGGAGATCAAGCAATGCAGGGGTGGTGGTTAACAACGCTGGGAATGGTGGCAGGGCTTTGCACGAGCTTCAGCTTCGTGCCTCAAGTCCTAAAAGCTTGGCGTCACGGCGACACAGAGGCGATCTCAAAGCGCATGTACGTTGCTTCGCTAGCTGCTTACAGTCTTTGGATTGTGCATGGGTTCATGATTGCGAGTGTGCCAGTGATCCTATTCAACGCGCTCAACATTGCGTTTGCTGGGACTGTCCTCATGTTCAAGCTTCGCCACCTCCGGTCCGCTCATGCTTGATCACGTAACGCTTGCCACGCTTGTTGGGCTCGTGGCCGGGTGCATTGGGACCTACAGCTTCTTTCCTCAGGTTATGAAGTGCTGGCGAACGGGAGAGACTGGGGCCATTTCGCTGCGAATGTTTGCTGTTCGCACGTTCGGCGCTTTGCTTTGGAGCGTTTACGGCTTTGCCCTCGGGAGTCTGCCTGTTCTGATCTTCAGCGCTGTCGGGCTGCTCCTCTGTGCAACCATCCTGGTGCTGAAAGTCCGTGGTGCCCGCAGCCAGTCAGCAGAGGCTACCTAGGACTGTGACGGCATCGTCGTGTATTCAGAGACCTACTTGAGGCAACAGCTTAGCGTATTTGACTAAGTTGTGGACCGCCACGGGCGGCCCAATAGGCCTGTGCCTCGCTCGTGACGATTCGGTGCGCCTACTCTGCGGCTCGAAACATGAACTGGTCAGACCCCTATCCGTGGCCTCGGTTCTGACCTTGATTATCGACGTCCTTGTTAGCCTGGCCTTGGCCTTGCGTCTTGGGGACACCACCACCCCCGTCACCCTTGTGCCCCCCTTGGTGACCAGCGTCCTTCTTACCCTTTGGAACAGCCTCGTCGCTCCGGTCGGCGACATGCCCCTTTTGCTTCTCAGATCGGTTGTTGTGATTCCTGCTCGTCATTGGGACCTCTCCTGCTAAATGGACCAGCGTGCTGTTACCCTGAACGCCGGTGGCAGGCCTCTTGTTCACGCTGTCCCCTCACGGAGTCGGATGCTGCGTCTGCGCCGTTCATCCCACGATCCTCATCGGCGGTGGCTATTCACGGCACATTGACGCCAGGTAGGTGACCAGAAGGTTCGCGCCTCTAGTCGGGACCTATGTTCGATCAAGGCGTTGCGTTAGTCGGCGCTGGCGCACTGGTCCGATTCTTTGAACCACTGCTCTTCGAGAACATTTCCCTTGAAGGACGGCCTGCTCCAGAGCTGAGATTAGCTAGAGGCTGTTATGGATCGGGCGTGAGGTCATTCCCAGATCAGCGGGATGGTGACCTCCCGCAAACTTTACCCCTCCGATGTTTCTGATGAAGAGTGGGCTCTTGTTGCGCCCTATCTCACCCTCCTGCCTGAGAGAGCCGGCCAACGGGAACACTCCTTACGAGAGGTGTTCAACGGCCTACGCTACATCGTGAAGACCGGCGCGCCCTGGCGCTGGATGCCTCATGATCTGCCGCCTTGGGCTGCCGTCTACCAGCAGGCACAGCGCTGGCTTAACGCCGGGTGCTTCGAGGCTCTGGTCGATGACTTACGGGCTGTGTTGCGCTTGGCGGCTGGCCGGGCGGAGGAGCCCTCAGCCGCTGTGATGGACAGCCGCACCCTGCGCTCTACCCCTGAGAGCGGAGCACGGGCAGGGTACGACGGGGCCAAGCGCAAGAAGGGCTCCAAGCTCCACATGGCGGTGGACACGCTCGGCCACCTCCTAGCGGCTCATGTGACACCCGCGACCGCCGATGACCGCGCTGAGGTCGGGCGTCTGGCGCAAGGCATCCAGGCCGCCACAGGTGAGAGCGTGAACCTCGCTTACGTGGATCAGGGCTACACGGGCGAAAGGGCAGCTGAGGCGGCTCGCGAGCAGGGGATCGAGTTGGAGGTCGTGCGTCTGCCGGAGGCCAAGCGCGGCTTCGTTCTTCTGCCCCGCCGCTGGGTCGCTGAGCGCACCTTTGCCTGGGCCACGCGCTTCCGGCGGCTCGTCCGCGACTACGAGCGGCTGCCCCAAACTCTCGCGGACCTGCACGTCGTCGCTCTCGTCTGCATCATGCTCAAACAGGCAGCACAACTCGCCGCCAGTCCATAACAGCCTCTAAGCCATTCGGTAATTAGCGTCACTGACGGCGAAGAGCCGCGATCCCTACACGTCCCAGGGGAGGGACGTGATGACCGATCTGCGGACGAGGTTCGGGCAGCTGGTGGCTGCGCACCGCAGGCGGGCGGGGCTCACACAAGAGGCGCTTGCCGAAGCGGCGGGCCTTAGCGTCGACATGGTGTCGAAGATCGAGACGGGCGCCACAGGGGCGCGGTTCCCGGTCATCGAGCGTCTAGCCGCTGCCCTTCATGTTGATCCCGCCGAACTGTTCACGACGGAAATTCCCTCTGGGGCTGTCCACCGGAGAGCTTTCTCCGCCCTTTCCAGCCGCCTTGCAGCTGGACACCTCCAGAAACCCTACTGTTTGAGTGGCGGCGGGTATCGAGTTGAGCTGAAGGGGCTCTGAGCGACTGTGCAGGGCCGTAGCGCGGCGGCTCCCAAGTGCCTCCAAGCTCCTCAGGCGGGCTCTCGGGTCTGCCGCACGAGCCAGACCGCCCGGGTCATGTTGTAGACGAGGTTGGCGAGCCCGATCTTCACCGTCGCTCGCGCAATGCCAATCGTTCGCACAACGAGTGCCATCGGCCCCTGTCTCGCGGGCGAACA
>DASZAZ010000016.1:0-13891 GCA_035944635.1 Microvirga sp. | reverse complement strand
CGCTGGGCCGCACGAAGGTGCTTAAGGCAGGCGGGTCTGAGACGACCAGCAGACCTGCCGAAGCGCGGGGCTGGCGCCTGTGAGATCATCGTGCACGGGGCGCGTGCGGCACCGCTCGTCCGGTGCCCTCCCTCCCTGCTTACCCCAGCCGCCGGCTTGCCGGGGCTGCATGCGCCCCGTGCCCCCACCAGGGCACCAGGCACACACAAGACCCATGCCTCGCACCTGAACAGGTGGCGAGGTCAAAAGTGCTGCTTAGTCCACCGCGCGGAGCGCCGGGCTCGCACCCCGCAGCCAATCGGTGCGCGGCGCCTCCGCGTCCTCGAATTCGAGCGCCTCGATCCGCTCGCCCCGGCGCGTGATGCGTTCCGCCGAGGTGCGGATGCCGGCCACGTCGTCCTGAGCCTGACGGAAATGCGTGTCGAGCTTGGCGACGCGTTCGCCCAGACGCGTCACGTCCTCCAGGAGCCGCCCCACCTCCATCTGGATCACCCGGGCTTCCTCGCGGATGCGCGCATCCCTCACGAGGCTCTGCATCACCTGGATCGCCACCGCCAGCAGAGAGGGTGAGACGATCACGACCCGGGCGCGGTAGGCGCGCTGCACCACGTCGTCGAAATGCTCGGCCAGATCCGCATAGACCGATTCCGCCGGCACGAACATGAGGGCGAGATCCTGGGTCTCCCCGGCGATGAGGTACTTCTCGGCAATGTCGCGGACATGCACCGCGATGTCGCTCCGCACCCGCGCCACCGCCTTCGCGCGCGCCTCGTCCCCTTGTGCCGAGCGAAAGAGCGTGAAGGCTTCGAGGGGAAACTTGGCGTCGATGACGAGCCCGCGCAGGTCGCCCGGCAGCCGTACGAGGCAATCGGGGCGCGTGCGGTTCGACAGCGTGGCCTGGAACTCGTAAGCGCCGCCGGGAAGCCCGTCGCGGATGATCGCCTCCATGCGGCCCTGGCCGAAGGCGCCGCGGCTCTGCTTGTTGGCGAGCACGTCCTTCAGGCCCACGATCTCCCCCGTGAGGTCCGCGAGATTCTTCTGCGCCGCGTCGATGACGGCAAGCCGCTCATGGAGCTTCGAGAGGTTCTCGGCCTGGTGCTGCGCGCTGGCCGTCAGCCCCTGACCGACCCGGTGCTGCATGCCCTCGATCCGCTCGGCGATGAGCCGGGCGAGGTCGCTCTGGCGGGTGCCGAACACCTCCGCGACCGTCTGCATGCGCCCGGTCATCTCGGCCTGGAGCCGGGTCAATTCGCCGATGCGATCCTCCATCTCGTCCGCGCGCTCCGCGGCGATCGCGGCCTCCAGGGCGCGCTCCCGGCGCACCTTCACCAGAAGCACGGTCATGAAGAGGAGGAGCGCCAGCGCCGTGCCGGCGCCCCCGAGGGTGAGGTCGCTCCAGGTGAGGGGATGGGAGCCCAGCGTCAGCGCGATCTGGTTCATGGGGCAGCGGTCCGGTTCGGCGCGGATGGTACGAACCAATCATGAACGAATTCGCCGCACCGTCACCGGCGCGGAACTCGAATCCTGTGGGCGGTCTCGAACCAAAAGGGAACGAATTGACCGCCCCGGGGCCAGCCCTTATCTCCGCGCCATGGCGATCCGTCCCCTTGTCATCCTCCCCGATCCGCAGCTGCGCCTCGTCTCCGAGCCGGTGGCGGCGATCACCCCCGAGATCCGGCAGCTCGCGGCCGACATGCTCGACACCATGTACGACGCCCCGGGCGTCGGGCTGGCGGCGATCCAGATCGGCGTGCCGAAGCGCGTCATCACCATGGACGTGTCGAAGAGCGAGACCGAGAAGGCCCCGATGGTGCTGATCAATCCGGAGGTCGTGTGGGCCTCGGAGGAAAAGCGTAGTTATGAGGAGGGGTGTCTCTCGATCCCCGAATACTACGAGGAGGTGGAGCGCCCCGACCGCGTGCGCTTCCGCTACACCAACCTCGACGGCGAGACGATCGAGCAGGACGCGGACGGACTCATGGCTACCTGCGTCCAGCACGAGATCGACCATCTCAACGGCGTGCTGTTCCTGGACCACCTCTCGAAGCTGAAACGCGACCGGGTGATCACGAAGTTCAAGAAGGCCGCCAAGCGCGCGACGGGCGCGTGATCCGATGAGCTTGCCTGTGGTCGCTAGCCGCCGCCTCGACGAGGTTCGTCCCATTCTCCCCCTCATCCTGAGGAGCACCCGGAGGGTGCGTCTCGAAGGAGGCCTCCAGAACCCTCGCATGAACTGGAACCCTCCTTCGAGACGCGGCTTCGCCGCTCCTCAGGATGAGGCTCAGGCTAGGAGCCCCAGCGCGTTCGGTCGCGGGAAGCCCATCCCATGACCCTCCGCGTCGTGTTCATGGGCACGCCCGATTTCGCGGTGCCGACGCTCTCCGAGATCCTGGGCCAGGGCCACGAGGTCGTGGCGGTCTATACCCGCGCGCCGGCGGCGGCCGGGCGGGGCATGGAGCTGAAGCCCTCGCCGGTCCACCGCCTGGCCGAGCAGTTCGGCCTGCCCGTGCTGACGCCGAAGACGCTGCGCACCGAGGAGGCCGCCCAAAGTTTCCGGGCGCACGAGGCCGATGTGGCCGTGGTCGTGGCCTACGGGATGATCCTCCCCAAAGCGATCCTCGATGCGCCGGCGCTCGCCTGCCTCAACCTCCACGCCTCGCTCCTGCCGCGCTGGCGCGGCGCGGCACCGATCCAGCGCGCCATCATGGCGGGGGACCGGGAAACGGGCGTGGCCGTGATGCGGATGGAGGAGGGGCTCGACACAGGCCCTGTCGCGATGGTGGAGCGCGTGGCGATCACGCCCGACATGACAGCAGGCGACCTCCACGACCGGCTCATGGGGCTCGGCGCCGATCTCATGGTGCGCTCGCTGGCGGCGCTCTCCCGCGGGGGCTTGAGCTTCACGCCCCAGCCCACGGAAGGCGTGACTTATGCCCACAAGCTCACCAACGAGGACAGCCGCATCGACTGGGCGAGGGCGGCCTCGGACGTGCACAACCAGGTGCGCGGCCTGTCCCCATTCCCGGGCGCTTATTTCACCGCCGATGTCGGCAAGGGCCCGGAGCGCGTGAAGGTGCTCCGCACGGCGTTGGGGGAGGGCTCGGGCGCGCCCGGCACGCTCCTCGATGCGGCGGGCACCGTGGCCTGCGGCGATGGCGCCTTGCGCCTCGTGCAGGTGCAGCCCGCCGGCAAACCTGCCATGGGGGCCGACGCGTTCCTGCGCGGGCGCCGCCTCGGCCCCGGGGCTCGCCTCGCGTGAGGCCCGGCATCGCGATCCGCCCCGAGGAGCCGGGCGATGCTGAGGGCGTGTTCGCGGTCCACGAAGCCGCCTTCGGGGGCGCCGCGGAAGCGCGCCTCGTGGCGGCGCTCCGGGAGGAGGGAGATCTCGCCTTGGGGCTCACGGCCTTCGGCGATCGCCCCGTCGGCCACATCGCCTTTCCGCGCCTCACGCTCGAGGGCTCGGATCTCAAGGCGGTGGCGCTGGCTCCGCTTGCCATCCTGCCCGCCTTCCAGAACCACGGCATCGGCACGGCGCTCGTCGAGGCGGCGCTGCGGATGCTGCGCGAGCGGGCCGAGGACCTCGTCCTCGTGCGCGGGCACCTCACCTATTATCCGCGCTTCGGCTTCTCGACCGAGTTTGCGAGCCGTTTCCGCACCCCCTACGACGGGCCGGGCATGCATGCGCTCGCGCTGAGCAAGCGGGGGCAGGACGCGAGCGGCAGGGTGCATTATCCGCCCGCCTTCGCGCGGCTTCTCTAGATGCCCCGCTACAAGCTCGTCATCGAGTACGACGGCACGCCCTTCACGGGCTGGCAGCATCAGCAGAACGGGCGCTCGGTGCAGCAGGCCGTGGAGGAGGCGATTCAGCGTTTCGCGGGCGAGGCGGTGCGCATCCAATGCGCGGGCCGCACCGATGCGGGGGTCCATGCCACCCATCAGGTCGCCCATGTGGACCTCGCCCGGGACTGGCGCACCGACACGGTGCGGGACGCCACCAACGCCCATCTGCGGCCGGAGCCCATTGCGGTCGTCTCGGCTGACGTCGTGCCGGAGAGCTTCAACGCCCGCATGAGCGCGGTGAAGCGGCACTACATCTATCGCATCCTCAACCGCCGGGCGCCGGCGGCGCTGGAACTGAACCGGGTCTGGGCCGTGCCGTGGCGGCTCGATGCGGCGCTGATGCACGAAGCCGCGCGGCACCTCGTCGGCCGGCACGATTTTTCCACCTTCCGGGCCGCCGAATGCCAGGCCAATTCGCCGATCCGCACGCTGGACCGGCTCGACGTGACCAGGATCGGCGACGAGGTCCGCATCGCGGCCTCCGCGCGCTCCTTCCTGCACCATCAGGTGCGCTCCATCGTCGGCACGCTGGCGCAAGCGGGCGCTGGGCGCTGGAGCGTGCAGGCCGTGAAGGACGCGCTCGACGCGCGGGACCGGAAACGCTGCGGGCCCATGGCGCCGTCCGCGGGGCTCTATCTCGTGGGTGTCGATTATCCTCCGATCCTAGCCGATCGCGGCCATCATGATCCGGTGGATCGCAATGTCGAGGGCGAGGTCGAGCCCAACCACGGCCAGCGCGACGCGTCCTGACACGCCGAGCGTGAGGCGCGTCGCGAAATACTGCATCCGCAGCAGGATGACGGCGCCGGCGACCGTGAAGAGCGCCGCCAGTCCCGGCGTTGCCCAGCCGAGCAGGAGCAGGATCGTCGGCCCGGACAGCACCGTGACGCCGACCACGCCGATCCAGTTGGTCACGATCACGAAGGGCGTGGTGCGCGCCTCGACGCCGAGGCCGCGGGCGGCGAAGAGCACGGCAAGCGGCAGGCTCAAGAAAGCCGCGACATGGGCGAGCCCCACGGCGACGAGCAGGAACGGATCGCTCCAGGAGTCGATTCCGGCCGCCGAGATGCGGCGCTGCTCCAGCGAAAGAGCGACGACATAGGCCGGGAGCGTAAGGCCGATGGCCGTGAAGGAGCGGCGGAAGCCCCGCGCATCGAAATCGAAGGCCCGCAGGCCCTCGGCCCGCTGGTTGAGCAAGTCAACCGTGCCGCGAAGCGACCGTCCCACCTCGTCCGCCGTGACCAGCATGGCGCGCTGCCCCCAGGGCCCGGATGTTCACGCCGTTCGCGTTCCTCCGCGCCCGAGAGGGGAGCTTATGCGACTTTCGTTGCGTGTCGAGGGGATTGTGGACGATCGGTCCCGAAGAACCGCTCCCACACCCAACGCGGGGCGAGCAGTCCTGAAGAAGCGAAGGATCGCTCCGAAACCGAGCGCGGGGGCGATCAATCCCGAGGAAGCGAAGGATCGGTCCGACACCGAACCCGGGGCGATCAGGCCCGAGGCGCGAAATAGCGCTCCAGCACGCCGCGATAGATCGCTGTCAGGCGGTCGAGATCGGCGACGGAAACCCGCTCGTCCACCTGGTGCATGGTCTGGCCCACGAGGCCGAACTCCACCACGGGGCAGTAGCTCTTGATGAAGCGGGCGTCCGACGTGCCGCCCGTCGTCGACAGCTTCGGGCGGATGCCGGTCTCGGCCTCGATCGCCTCCACCATGAAGCCCACAAAGGCATCGGGCTCGGTCATGAACGCCACCGCGTTGGTGGGCTCGAAGGTGGCGGTGTAGCGCACCGTGTTGCCGGCGGCCTCGTGCAGGCGCCGGCGCAACTCGGCCTCCAGCGTTTCCGGGCTCCAGAGGTCGTTGAAGCGGATGTTGAAGGTGGCCCGGGCTTCCGCCGGGATCACGTTGGAGGCCGGGTTGCCCACATCGACGGTGGTGACTTCGAGGTTCGAGGCGTCGAAGTGGTCCGTGCCCCCGTCGAGCGGCGTCGCGAGCAGGCTGTCGAGGAGCCGCAGCATCCCGCGCACGGGGTTGTCGGCCAGGTGCGGATAGGCCACGTGGCCCTGGCGCCCGTGCACCGCGAGCTTGCCGGTGAGCGAGCCGCGCCGGCCGATCTTGATCATGTCGCCGAGGCGGTCGGGGTTCGTGGGCTCGCCCAAGATGCAATGATCGAAGCGCTCGCCGCGCTCCTGCGCCCATTGCAGCAGTTTCACGGAGCCGTTGACCGCCGGACCTTCCTCGTCGCCGGTGATGAGGAATCCGATCGATCCCGCAAAGTCGGGGCGATCCTGGAGGAAGGCGAGGGCAGCAGCCACCATGCAGGCGATCCCGCCCTTCATGTCCACGGCGCCGCGCCCGAAGAGCTCGCCGTCCTGCACCACCGCGCCGAAGGGATCGTGCGCCCAGCGCCCGGCATCGCCCGGCGGCACCACGTCAGTGTGGCCGGCAAAGAGCAGATAGGGCCGCCCGGTCCCCCAGCGGGCATAGAGGTTCTCGATGTCGGGCGTGTCCGGCGCCGAGAACACCGGCCGGTGCACCTCGAACCCGGCATCGCCCAGCACCTGCGCGAGAAAGCCGAGCGCACCGCCTTCCTCCGGTGTCACGGAGGGGCAGCGGATGAGGCCTTGGGCGAGGGCGAGGGGGGAGGTGGTCATCGAGGCCTTGCCGGTCGGGCGCGGGGGTTACGCCGCGCTCAAGTTATGGAGCTCGGCTCCGGCGGCGAGGTGCTCGGAGGCATCCAGGATTTCCACGGCCACAATACGACCTTCGGCATCGAAGTCGAAGACGATCCCGGGGCGGACCTCCTCACTTTCGACCACTGCCGTATCGGCGAACCGAACATAGAGCAGGTCCGCTTGCGCATCGTAGCTCGTCTTCATGGCTTTCGCCTCCGCCCGCGGTCCAGAAAGCAGGTCACGACATGATATGTACTGCCTGACCGCTCGAACACCACACGCCACACCCGCTCCTCGCGTTCCGGGACCGCGCGAAAGGCCCGCACCCGACCCTCACGCTTCGGGTCGTTTTCGAGCACGTCAGGGTCACGCAGGGTCCGGATGACCCAATCCTCCTCGATCCCGCGCTCGATGAGCATCTCACGGGCGTGATCCGTGAAAGTGATGCTCCCGACGGGATCATCCATGAGAGTGTTTCGACCGGATCAGTCGCGCAGCAGCTCGTTGATGCTCGTCTTGGCGCGGGTCTGCGCATCGACCCGCTTCACGATCACGGCGCAAGAGAGCGAGGGGCCGGGCGAGCCGTCGGGGAGCGGCTTGCCGGGAAGCGAGCCCGGCACCACCACGGAATAGGGCGGCACGCGGCCCCGGAAGGTCTCGCCGGTCTCGCGGTCGACGATCTTGGTGGAGGCGGACAGGAAAACGCCCATGGAGAGCACCGAACCCTCGCCGACGACGACGCCTTCCACGACCTCGGAGCGCGCGCCGATGAAGCAATTGTCCTCGATGATGGTGGGGTTGGCCTGCAAGGGCTCCAGCACGCCGCCGATGCCGACGCCGCCTGAGAGATGCACGTTCTTGCCGATCTGGGCGCAGGAGCCCACGGTCGCCCAGGTGTCCACCATCGTGTTCTCGTCCACATAGGCGCCGAGGTTCACGAAGGAGGGCATCAGCACCACGCCCGGCGCCACATAGGCGCCCCGGCGCACCACGCAATTCGGCACCGCGCGAAAGCCCGCGGCGCGAAAGCGGTTCTCGCCCCACCCCTCGAACTTGGAGGGCACCTTGTCCCACCACACGGCCTCGCCCGGACCGCCCTTGATGATCCCCATGTCGTTGAGGCGAAACGAGAGCAGCACCGCCTTCTTGAGCCACTGATGCACCTGCCAGCCGTCGCCGCTTTTCTCGGCAACCCGGGCCTTTCCGGAATCGAGCTGGTTCAGCGCCTCGTCCACGGCCTCCCGCACGGCGCCTTGCGTCTGCGCGTTCACGTTGGCCCGGTCCTCCCAGGCGGCGTCGATGGTGGAGGCGAGGTCGGTCATGGGAGCGTCCGAGGGTTTATGAATGGGCCCGCGCTTGTCCGTGCTGGGCGGGAGCCTGTCAAGGCGCGCGAGGGCCCACGAAAAAGGGCCCGACCGGTGCGCGGTCGAGCCCTTGTCGGAGGAAGCCGTCGTGGGGCGTCAGTCGCTCAGGCGATAGCCGATGCCGAAGCGGATGTCGTGACGATCCATGTCGAGGCGATTGACGGCGAGGTCCACCAGCGGCTTCACCTGGGCATAGCGGCTGTAGGCATATTCCGCCCGGGCGAACCAGCGATCCGTGACGGCGTAGTCGAGGCCGATGGCGCCCGTGCCGCCGTAGGCCATCTCCACATCCCGCAGGCCGGTGCCGACGCTCAGAACTTCGAGCTGGGCCAAGGTGAAGCCGGCGGCGATGTAGGGCGAGAAGGCCCCGAAGGTGCCGCCCAGGCGTCCCCGGGTGCTGCCGGACCACAGCATGTCGACGGCAATCGGGCCGGCCGGGCCGGTTCCACGCCCGGTCACGTCCGAGAGCGACACCCGGCTGTCATAGCCGATGAACCAGTTGCCGAAGGAGAGGTCGTAGCCCCCGAAAATACCGGCTTCGAACCCGTCGGGCTCGAGGTTGGTCCGGGTTCCTGCGGGCCGCCGGAAGGTCACGTCGGTCAGCGCGTAGTTGCCCTCCAGACCGACATAGGACCCCCCGCGACCTGGGGTGAGGGTGCCGCCCGCAAGCTTGCCGGGGACCTCGCGCACGATGATCGCGGCCTTGATGGCGTGAGTTTCGAGATCCACCCGGTGGTTCACGCCGTCGTGGAAATGGTTGGCGCTGCCGTAATCGCCGTACTCATATTCGAGGCGCGTGGTGAGCCAGCGCGCCCAGGTGATGTCGACGCCCGCCGCTGCCGTGAAGCCGGTGTGGTAACGCAGGTCGCCGTCGGCGAAGAGCACGGCGCTATGCTGGTGGAGCTCCGTCGTCGCCACACCGACGGCGACGTAGGGAAGAACCGATCCGAAGGCATAGCCGAGGCGGCCGCGCACGCCGGCGGTCCAAAGTTGATCGCCGATCGCGCCGGTGGTGGGCCCAGGGGCCAGACGACCCTTGGTTTCATGAAACCCAATCTCGGCCTGCAGGCCCGCCACCACCTGCCCGAACTGCCAGTCATGGCCGATGAGCCGGAAGCCCGTGGTGCCGTCGAGATCGTAAGAGCCGCTGGCGGCCGCCTCTCGGACCGACACCCGGCTCCACATGTAGCCGATGCCGGATCCGCCGTAGAACCCGGCCCAGGGTTGGACCGCGGGGGCGACGAGAACGGGCACCACGGGGGCGGCCCGCTGCGGCAGGTCGGCGGCCAGAGCCGTTCCGCCGAAAAGCGCTGCCGCGATCCCAGCCCATCCTGCCCGCACCATGGTTCTGCCCCTTGAAAGTCTTCTCCGTCGAGTAAGGCTCGGCCGTTTGGAGCGTCAAGCCGGCACACCCCTGCGAGGCTCCAGTTCTGGGCTCCAGAGCCAACAAGGGGCACCCGCTGTAGTGAACGGGCAACAATTGCCGCTGCGTCGGCGCCGAAACGTCAACGGACGGTTAACCCTCCGCCCCCTCGACCGGGCGTGTGGAGGCGCTGACAGCCATGGCGAAATCGTCGGAACGCAGCCCGGCCTGCGTGGTTGGTTCTGGCTTGCAAGGCGCGGCCTGAACGCGGAAGCCGCAGGTGAAACCCCGGAGACAGCCCGTGCCCGAGAAGAACCTGGAAGCGCTCTTTCTCCACAGCCTCAAGGATCTCTACTTCGCCGAACAGCAGATCGCGAAGGCTATGCCGGCGATGATCGGAGCGGCCGAGTCCCAGGAGCTGCGCTCCGCCTTCGAGACCCATGCCCGCGAAACGCAGGAGCAGCTGCGACGCCTCGAAGAGGTGTTCGACATCTTAGGCGAGAAGCCGCAAGGGGTGCCCTGCGAGGGCATTCTCGGCATCCTGAAGGAGGCCGAGGGGATCATGAAAGCCTTCGCGGGGGGCGAGGCCTTCGAGGCGGCGCTGATTGCGGCCGCGCAGTCGATCGAGCATTACGAGATCGCCCGCTACGGCACGTTGAGAGCCTGGGCGAAGCAGCTCGGCCTCCCGGACGTGGCGGAAATCCTGGAGGAATCCCTCGACGAGGAAGCCGACACGGACGAAATCCTTACCGAGATCGCCGAGGAGGCCATCAACCAGGAATCCGTGTGAAAACGGGCGGCCGCCGCGCCGCTTCGCCCTCCGGAACGTCCTTCCTGTCAAGGCGTTCTCCCCGTGAGCCGCAGGTTGCGCCTGTTGTCGGCGCCATGAGCGTTGCGGCCGCAAACCTTAAACGGAGGAGCTGGAACCCATGGGCCTGTTCTCGAAGGACATCAAAACCCTCGACGATCTCTTCGTCCACACCCTGCAGGACATCTATTACGCCGAGCAGCAGATCACGAAGGCGCTGCCGCAGATGATCTCCAAGGCGACAGATCCGCAGCTGAAGCAGGCTTTCGAGACGCATCTCCGCGAGACCGAGCAGCAGATCAAGATGGTCGAGCAGGTGTTCCGCCAGCACGGCCATGAGCCCAAGGGCGTGACCTGCCCGGCGATCGACGGCATCATCGACGAGGCCCAGGAGATCATCGGCGAGGTGGAGGACAAGGACGTTCTCGACGCCGCTATGCTCGCTTCCGCGCAGGCCGTGGAGCACTACGAAATCACCCGCTACGGCACGCTCGTGGCCTGGGCGAAGCAGCTCGGCCGCCCGGACTGCGCCACGATCCTCCACCAGATCTTGGAGCAGGAAAAGGCGACGGACCAGAAGCTGAATATGATCGCCGAAGGCAAGGTGAACACCAAGGCGGCGTAACGCTCCTTCGTTTCATTCGACCTAGAGATGCGAGCGGCGGCCGAAAGGCCGCCGTTCCGTTTTGTGTAGGGTAGGCCTACTCGGCAGCGTCCACGTAGAGCTTCCCGCCGCTCTCCAAAAACTCCTTCGACTTCGCTGCCATTCCCTCCAGCGCCGCGCGCTCGTTCTCGCCCATGGCCTGCACCTCGGCGCGCAGGTCCTGGGTGATCTTCATGGAGCAGAATTTCGGCCCGCACATGGAGCAGAAGTGCGCCACCTTGTGGGCGTCCTTCGGGAGAGTCTCGTCGTGGTAGGCGCGGGCTGTGTCGGGGTCCAGCGACAGGTTGAATTGGTCCTCCCAGCGGAAGTCGAACCGAGCACGGGACAGCGCGTCGTCGCGCACCTGAGCGGCCGGATGGCCCTTGGCGAGGTCGGCGGCATGCGCCGCGATCTTGTAGGTGATGACGCCGGTCTTCACGTCGTCGCGATTGGGTAAGCCGAGGTGCTCCTTCGGGGTCACGTAGCAGAGCATCGCGGTGCCGAACCAGCCGATCATCGCGGCGCCGATGCCGGAGGTGATGTGGTCGTAGCCCGGCGCGATGTCGGTGGTGAGCGGGCCTAACGTGTAGAACGGCGCCTCGCCGCATTCGCGGAGCTGCTTCCCCATATTGACCTTGATCTTGTGCATCGGCACGTGTCCGGGGCCCTCGATCATCACCTGGCAGCCCTTGTCCCAGGCAACCTTCGTGAGCTCGCCCAGCGTTTCCAGCTCCGCGAATTGCGCGCGGTCGTTGGCATCCGCAATCGAGCCTGGGCGCAGGCCGTCGCCGAGCGAGAACGACACGTCGTAGGCGCGCATGATGGCGCAGATCTCGTCGAACCGCTCGTAGAGGAAGCTCTCCTTGTGGTGCGCCAGACACCAGCGCGCCATGATCGAGCCGCCGCGGGACACGATGCCGGTAACGCGGGAGGCCGTGAGCGGCACGTAAGGCAGCCGCACGCCGGCATGGATGGTGAAGTAATCGACGCCCTGTTCGGCGTGCTCAATGAGCGTGTCCTTGAAGACTTCCCAATCGAGCTTCACGGGATCGCCGCCCACCTTTTCGAGCGCCTGATAGATCGGCACCGTACCGATGGGGACGGGCGAGTTGCGCAGGATCCAGGAGCGGATGTTGTGGATGTTCCGCCCCGTGGAGAGGTCCATGACCGTGTCGGCGCCCCAGCGGATCGCCCAGACGAGCTTTTCCACCTCTTCGGCGGCCGTTGAGACCACTGCGGAATTGCCGATATTGGCGTTGATCTTGACCAGGAAATTGCGCCCGATCGCCATCGGCTCGAGCTCGGGATGATTGATGTTGGCCGGGATGATGGCCCGCCCGCGCGCCACCTCGTCGCGCACGAATTCCGGCGTGACGAAGGGCGGGATCGCGGCCCCGAAGCTCTCGCCGTCGGCGATCTTGTCTTGAGCCTCTGCCAGCATCACCTCGCGGCACAGGTTTTCGCGGTGCGCGACGTAGATCATCTCCTCGGTGACGATCCCGGCGCGGGCGAACTCGTATTGCGTGACGAGCTGCCCGGGTGCGGCCTGGCGCACCATGCGCTCGGCGGGGCAGGGGGCGACAAGCTTGTCGGCCGCCACATGCCCGTTGTCCTCAGGCTTTACCGGGCGGGGCTCGACGACGGCGTAGCCCCGCGCGGCCAGCCAGGGCTCGCGCACGAGCGGCAGACCGCGGGAGAGGTCGATCACCGCTTGCGTGTCGGTATAGGGCCCTGACGGATCGTAGACCCGCACCGGCGCCTCCTTGGGGTCGGAGAGCGCGATCTCGCGGAAAGGCACCTGGACGTCGGGGCGGCCTTGCGGCGAGGCGTAAGCCTTGCGCGAGCCCTGGATCGGGCCGGTGGTGACCGCGTGAGGCAGGCCTTTCGGGGGTGTGACGGGGGCGTTCATGGTGGATCTCCCTTGCGTTGCAGGAGATCCGGGTGTGGCTGGGGGGCGGCGTAGAAAAGCGGGCGCCGTGGTTCCTGTCCCTCCGCCGGTATGACCCGGATCAGGTTCAAGAGTCAGGGCGGGAGCGGCCGCTGGCATCCTCCCCATGCGAAGCTGAAGCCCGCTCGCCAGGAGAACACGTCGCAACCCAACACGGAGCTCACCCCACGCGCGTGGAGCAAGCTCTAGCCCAATCTCAGCCCCTTCGCGGGGCCCCCCTCGGAACGGCTGCGATGCTCTGCCCCGGCGCGGCGCTTGTCAACGGCAGCCGTCAGGCCTTCACGGGCTCGACGTGCTTGACGAGGAAATCGGCGAGGTCGTTGGTGATGTAGTCGATGTGGGGGGCCTCCACGGCCTCCTGCTCGAACGCCTCCCGGAAGGGATCGATCGTCTTCGGGATGATGAGTGTCGTTGTCATGCCGATGTCGTGGGGCACCACGAGGTTCTTGGCGATGTCCTCGAACATGGCGGAGCGCGTCGGCTCAACCCCATGCTTTTCGAGGAAGCGCTCATAGGCGCGGCGCTCGGGCTTCGGCACGAAGTCGGACGCGGCGATGTCGAACACGTCCTCGAAATGATCGAGGATGCCGATCTTGCGCGCCACGTTCTCCGCGTGCTTGCGCGAGCCGTTCGTCAAGATGAGCTTGCGGCCCGGCAGCCGTTCGATGGCGGCGCCGAGTGATGCGTTGAGCTCGATATCGGTGTGATCGATGTCGTGGGCGAAGTCGAGGAAGTCGTAAGGGTCGACCCCATACTCGTCGATCAGGGCCCTGAGCGTCGTGCCGTACTTGTAATAGAAGAACTTCTGCAGCGCCTGGGCCGAGAGACCATCGAGCCCGAACAGATCAGCAACGTACAGGGTGATGCGGTCGTCGATCTGAGGCCAGACCCGGGAATCGTGCGGGTAGAGCGTGTTGTCGAGGTCGAAGATCCAGGTGTCCACATGGGCGAAGCCGCGGGCGTCGGCCGAGGCGAGGTGGGGCTGGAGAGAGGGGACGGCGGTCATGGGCCTGACGAAAACGGAGCCCGCGCGGGCGCCTCGAATGCAGAGGGTAAGTCTAACGGCAATCGCGCGAAAGAGTTTCGTTGAGAAAGCTCGGGCGTCAAACAGCTAGGCTCAGGACTCATTGATTGAGGTAGAAGGTGACGGCTGCTGCGATGCAGATGGCTGAGAAGAAGGTGTGGGCGCAGCGGTCGTAGCGGGTAGCGACACGCCGCCAGTCCTTCAGGCGAGCGAACATGTTCTCGAT
>DASZAZ010000015.1:0-13597 GCA_035944635.1 Microvirga sp. | reverse complement strand
TGTGCCAGCTGCACCTCGATCTGCCGCAGCTTCGCGACAATCTGCTCCGCGCTCCAGTTCTTCCGTCTCGCCATCAGGGGCTCCTTCGGTTCGGGTCAACTCTCTCAGTCAGCCCGGTCCAAAATCAGCCAGTCAGGTCAGCATGACCCACGGGCAGCAAGCACGTGAAGTGCAGGCGGCAACGGAAGGTGTGTATCGTCGTTGACCTGAGCCCCCATGATGGAGGGCAAACTAACACTCAGGTCAAGGGTACGAGCTCGCCGCCGCCGTGGAGAACTCCACCACAGGGATGTCAGACTCGAGCAGCCGCCGCACGGTAAGCTTGGAATGATGACGTCCAGTGAGGACCACCCCTGCGGGCGACCAGGCCAGGTAGGAGGTAACAAGCTCCCCCTCTCGCTCGATCGAGTAGCCCAAGTGCCCGAGCATGATGTGATAGCCAACGGCGGCAAGCTGCTCGCCCATCTCCTCGACCGTCTCGGCAAGAAACGAATTCTTTAGAGGGGAGACAATGACCTCGACCGTCCGGCTGCGCGCTCGCGAGGCCACCTGCCATCAGGTTTAGGACATAGGCGAGGCGCTGTATTGCCCTATCGATGCGCGTCCTGAGTACTACCGCGGGATTGCGCATGCTATGGGATCCGGAGCTCGCCCCCCTGTCCTTGCGGTGGAGGCTAGGGACGTCGTTCGCGTGATAGAGCTCGCCATCGAAAGTCATTGTGCGGGACAACGGGTGCGGTTCGCCAACGAGGCGTGACAACATACCGATGCTCCTGACGGGCGTGTTCCGGCTCACAGGCTCTCCTCGAAGCGCTACGCTCTCCGGCCCGCCGCTGCGCTAAAGCAATTGGGCCTCATGCTGCGATGCAGGCCAGTGCAACTTCGCTGCTATTGGAGTGCCAATGAACAACTGACTGGAGCAACCCCCATCGACAGCCACAGGCCCTTAAGTGGTGATCGATTTCGGGGCTTGCCCCCGGGCGCTGAGCCCCATTAGATCGGAACGCGAGGGATCTGGGACCTGTGTTTCGGGCGCATCGCACCCCAGAGAATATACAAGCATCAGCAGGGAAGAACAGAGCGCATGAAAATCACCGAACTGAGGTGCGCGGTCATCGCCAGTAGCCCTGTCATCCAGATCAGGACAGACGAGGGCATCACAGGGTGGAGTCAGATCGAGACGCCCAAGCCTTACCTGAAGCCCATTGTGCTGCAGCTCGAGCCATGGCTGGTCGGTCAAGATCCCGTGAATGTTGAACGCGTCGTCAAGCGGATCCGTGTGCGGGGTGGGTTCAAGCCCTGGGGTGCCGCCGTCAGCGCTATCGAGACCGCGCTGTGGGACATTGCCGGCAAGGCGGCGGGCCTACCCGTGTACCGTCTCCTCGGAGGAAAGGTCCGCGACGCAGTGCGCCCTTACCGCACTCTCTACCATCACGAGGTGGGCGCCGACCATTCGGTGGAGGGTTACATCAAGTGGGCAGAGCACGCCAAGTCGCTTCCCGAACGCTACACGATGTTCAAGCTGCCGACTTCGTTCCACTCCGCCATGGTGTGCGAGGTGCCGGATTTCTTCTACGGCGCTGTCCAGGACGCCGCGCCCACGCCCTACGCCAACAAGGGCGTGCTCACCGAGACGGGCTTTCAGCATCTCCTCGATTGCGTGCGGGCCGCCAAGGAGACGCTGGGGCGGGGTTATGGACTCGCCCTCGACGCGGGGCCCGGCTATCTGGCGCATGATGCCTTGCGCTTCGCCAAGGCGCTCGAGCCTCTGCACCTACTTTGGGTCGAGGACATGATCACTGGGGACTACGTGCCTTTCGTGAATCCGGACGTGTACCGCGAGGTGACGCGCGCCACAGCGACACCGATCCACACCGGCGAGCAGATCTACTTGCGGCAGAACTACAAGGCTCTAATCGAGTCTCATGCGGTGAATATCATTGGCCCTGACCCCTGCGACGTCGGCGGGATCGCCGAACTCAAATGGATTGCCGAATATGCGGACCTCCATGGAATCGCGATGGCCCCGCACGGGACCGCCAACGGGATCTTCGGGCTCGCGGCGCTGATCCAGGTCTGCGCGACCCTGCCCGACAACTTCATCGCCTTCGAGTACCCGGCGCGCTTCGAGCCCTTCTGGTACGAGATCACGGAAGGCTTCGACGGGGTGCCCGTTCAGAACGGCATGATTACGGTCCCCGATCGTCCAGGCCTCGGCCTGAACTTCATCCCCGAGGCGGCCGAGAAGTATCTGGACGAGGAGGACAAGGGCTTCTTCGACTAGGGCTGGCGGACGCCTGTGGTTCAAGCGCCGAAACCGGGTCTGCCGAGGGGTTTTTCATCGGTGTCATCGGGCCATTGCGGTCGGAAGCAGAACAAGGTGCCAAGGCGGTTGCCGGCCAAGTCAATCCTGCGACCCTAGCCACCTCGTTCGGTGCAAAACGCGATACGCTGTGGGTGCTCCTGGCAGCGGCCACCGCGAATGTCATCCTTGGCATATGGCGGCCGCACCTGACTCAGATTACACACTAAGTCCCTTCACTTATGGGTCACGATCGTAGATCTGGGGCTAAAGGGCTTGTTGAACCCAGGTTGCGGACCAGTGGTGCCCCCAACGCCAGACCAGAGCAAAGCACCGACGCACTAGGCTAGAGGCGCGCAGCCCATTCCGTTTTTCTCATGGAGCTTTCTGGCAATCCGGTTTTCTGCTACGGTTCGGAGCTGCAACCAGGCCTTTGATCTGAACGCTTTGTCGAGAATAGGCACTTCTACAGGGCAGCATTGCTTTGCCGATGTTTATGACATCGAGCTGCTGGGAGAGGCGCCGCACGGGAGGAAGTCGCCCATACTCCGTCTCGCCCGCTGAAGCTCCTGAGTGCGATTTTCACCTCTGGGCCGCAGCAACCCGACCACTTAAATTGGTGAGCGCAATGCCCGGCACTAGACCGCCTTGGCTGCCAGTGCCGCTCGGGTCCCTGATCGCAACGCTCAAGCCCGCTCCGCATCAGAGTCCGTCGCGAAACCAACCCGCCCAAACCCAAGAACGAAGTGAGCAGATCCATGAAGATTGCCGCCATTCGCCCGTTCGTAGCCTGGATTGGAGTTCGCAATCAGTTGCTCGTGAAGGTCGAGACCGATGAGGGTATCTTCGGCTGGGGCGAGTCTGGCCTTTCCGGCCGCGAGAAGGCAGTGATGGGCGCCATCGACCACTACAGCCAGTTTCTTGTCGGCCGCGATCCCATGCGGATCGGCGCTCTGTGGCAGGAGATGTACCGCAGCCAATACTTCGAAGGCGGCCGTGTCCTCGTCGCCGCCATTTCCGCCATCGACATCGCGCTCCACGACGTCAAGGGCAAGGCCCTCGGCGTGCCGGTCTACGAGTTGCTCGGGGGCAAGCAGCGCGACCGGATTCCGACCTTCGCGACCACCTTTGCGGCGCCGGGTCCTGAGATGATCGAGCAGGGTCGCCTCCTCATGGACCATGGCTGGACCTGCTTTCGCCTCTCCTGCGCCGACCACGGGACCAAGGATACCTACGAGCCCCGCGAATCCATTGCGAAAACCGCATATTGGTGCGCGAAGGCGCGGGAGGAACTTGGTTCCGAGGTGGTGCTTGGCGTCGACTACCACCATCGCCTGTCGATCGCCGAGGCCGCCTCGTTTTGCCAGAAGATGCCGTCCGGAACCCTCGACTTTATCGAAGAGCCGATCCGCGACGAAACCCCTGAAGCCTACGAGCAGCTCCGCAAGCTCACGAACGTGCCCTTCGCGATCGGTGAGGAGTTTTCCTCCAAGTGGCAGTTTCTGCCCTACATCGAGCGTGGGCTGCACGAATTCAACCGCATCGACATCTGCAACGTGGGCGGGTTCACGGAAGCCATGAAGGTCGCGGGCTGGAGCGAAGCCCACTACGTGGATCTCATGCCCCACAATCCGCTGGGGCCCGTCTGCACGGCGGCTTCCGTGCATTTCGCTGCGGCGGTGCCGAACTTCGCCTGGCTCGAATGCCGCAACACCCCAGCGGAGCGGCATCTCGGCTTCGACGATTCCGGTTTCTTCCCCATCCAGCCCAAACTCGAAGGCTCGGTCTTCATCGTGCCCGATGCCCCTGGGCTCGGCATCGAAGTGGATGAGGAGCGCCTCGCCCGCCAGGAGTTCCGCTACTGGGAGGCACCGCATCTGCGCCGGCGGGACGGGTCCTACACCAATTGGTGATCGGTCAGGTCACCGGGGGCGAGGCCACTGCCGTCGCCTCCGCCCGCATGCGCGCTCGGACCTGCTCCCGGTGCATGATGTACAGGCTGCAGGCGATCACGATCGCAGCGCCGAAGAGAACATTGATCCGCACCGGATCGCCGAAGATCACGACGCCATAGATCAAGGCCCAGACTAGCATTGTGTATTGCATGGGGGCCACGCTCGCCACGGGCGCACGCCGGAGCGCCTCCAGATTGACGAACTGCGCCGACCCCATGATCAGACCAGAGCAGGCGACGAAGCCCACATCCTGCCAGAGCGGCACCTGACCAACGAACAAAACTGGCGGGACACTGACGGCCAACAGGCCGAGCATCACGGCTGAGACCATCACGCCCCGGTCCTCTTCCCGCCCGATGCGGCGCATGATGAGAACCACCGTGGCGCTGGTGAAGACGCTGCAGAACGCAGCGAGGTGGCCCAGCGACAGCTCCACGGAGCCGGGCCGCACCATCACGAGGACTCCCAGGAAGCCCACGATCACCGCAGCAAACCGACGGATCCCCACCTGCTCCCCGAGGATCGGAATGGAGGCCAAGGTGACGACGAGGGGCGCGCAGAACGCAATCGAGTACACGTCCGCGAGGGGGAGTACGGAAAACGCGTAGAAGCCGAAGATCGTCCCGAGGCCCGCCATGGAGCCGCGCAGGAAGACGAGGACCGGATGCCTGATCTGCAGATGCGCCAGGGTTCTTTCCCGGCGCAGCATGATGAAGAGCGGAATGCAGGCGAAGGCAACCTGCATGGCGATGATCTGGAAGATTGAATAACGCGCGCTCAACGTCTTCACGATGGCGTCGCTCGTGGTGAACATGAAGTTCCCGACGATCGCGATCGCCACGCCGAGCGCCGCCCCCCGAAGCGGAACCGAACTCTTCACCAGCACGGTCCTCCGAGGCCGAGGCGTCAATCCGAACCCCCTGAAACACGTCCGGAGTCGCATGCGCCCGGCCGGCAAGACTGCTGCGTCAAGGGACGTACCGAACGTGTGACATCTCTAGGATGCACGGCTTCGCTGATCCTACTCAGTCTCCCCGCCGCTTCGCCTTCCACTCCTCGTACTCTGCGCGGGCCGCATCCATGAGGGGGTAGTAGCGCCGGAGATCGCCGCCGGCTGCGAGGCGCTCGCGGGAGAAATCTTCCCATTCATGATGCTCGCTCGCCTGTTGAATGACCCGCTCGGCCAGCGCAACCGGCACCACGACGGCGCCATCGTCGTCCGCCACGATGATGTCGCCCGGCATGACGAGCGCTCCTCCGCATGCCACCGGACCGTTGACCGCGAAGGGCATGAGGTCAGTCTGGGTGTGGAAGTTCGGCGTCAGGCCACGAATCCAGAGGCCGAGGTCGAGGTCCTTGGCGTTCGGGTAGTCGCGGATGCAGCCGTCGATGACCACGCCCGCGCCGCCGCGGCCATTGAAGTAGGTGAGCATCATCTCGCCGAAGACACCGCTCTTCATGTCGCCGCGCGCGTCCACGACGACGATGTCGCCGGGCTGCGTGTGATAGAGTGCGTGGCGATGAAGCTGCTTCTCGGGCTCGGCGAACTCATCGGCGCCGTAGAGATCCTCGCGCTTGGGCATGAACTGCAGGGTGAGCGCCGGACCCGCTACCGCTCGGCCCCGGTTCCAGGAGACCGGGCCCATGATGAAGGGATTGCGGATGCCAAGGTGATAGAGGACGCCGCTCACGGTGGCGGCCCCCGCCTCCTGAAGCGCGGCGCACCATTCGGCCGGCGGGCGCTGGATGTCTTGGGTCTGGATCATGTGATGCTCCCCGTGATCAGGGTGATTGGAATCGGATCCCTCCCCTCAAAGGAGAGGGGGTGTGCTCAAGGATTTTCCCCGAAGAAGCTCGACCCCGGAGCGAGATGCGCCCGCGCGACGTCCTCGTTGAGCGTCAGGCCGTGGCCCGGGCGGTCGTTGAGGTGGATGAAGCCGTCCTGGATCGTCGGCTCGCCTTCGACGAGATCGCCCCACCAGGGCACATCGTGCGCGTGGAACTCCATGACGAGGAAGTTGCTCATCGCAGCGCAGACATGGGCCCCAGCGACCGTGCCAATGGGGCTTGCGACATTGTGGGGCGCGAGCGGAATGTAATAGAGATCGGCGTGGTCTGCGACTTTCTTGGCCTCCATGAGCCCGCCCATCTTCGGGATGTCGGGAGCGATCAGGCGAGCGGCTTGCTTCTCGATGAGCTCGCGGTAGCCGTAGTTGCGGTAGAGGTTCTCGCCCGTGCAGATCGGAGTGCGGGTCGAATGCGTGACGTGGCGCTGCGCCTCGATGTTCTCTGGTGGGACGGGGTCCTCAAGCCACAGGAGGTCGAAAGGCTCGAGCGCTTGGGCTAGCCTGATCGCGTCGTTGACGTTGAATTTCCAATGCGCGTCCATGCCGACCATGATCTCCGGGCCGACCGCCTCGCGCACAGCCCGCACGACATCAACCATCCAGCGCAGTTCCTGGTTACCGATGACCCGGTTGAAGGGTTCGAACCAAGGTCGGCGCGGATGCGGGTCATCGGTGATGTCGATTGTGTAGGGATTTGGGGTATCGAGATCGAACTTGAGCGCCGTGAAGCCTTCGGCCACCACCTCCCGGGCCTTCTTGGCGTAATCCGCCGGGTCCGGCGTCTCGCCCCTGTTGCAATCGGCATAGATGCGAATCTTCTCGCGATAGCGACCGCCGAAGAAGGTCGAGATCGGGACGTTGTGGGCGCGCCCTAACAAGTCCCAGAGCGCGATTTCGATGCCGCTGATGGCCGTGACGGTCGCTCCCCCCTGCGATCCCTCGCCTGAGAGACAGCGGATCATGATGTCGTAGAGCTTGCCGATATTCGTCGGGTTCTGACCAAGGAGGAGCGGCTTCGCCTTGTGGACGAGGTCCGCGACGCCCGCGCCCCAATAGGCCTCGCCGAGGCCCGTCACGCCCTTGTCGGTCTCGATCCGCACGAGAACCCAGGGGAAGTTGCCCTGTACGACAGCGGTACTGACGTTGGTGATCCTCACAAGCGTCCTCCTTACGCGGGCGGGGCACCCGCGTGTGTTGGCTGGTGCTGACGTTTAAGGGGTACGGAGCGCGCGGCCGGACACCGCGTCGAAGAGATGCAAGCGGTCTTGGTCGAAGGCTACGGAAACAGCTTCGTCCGCGCTCAGCTTCACCTCGGGTGGTACGCTGACGACGATCGTGTTCTGCCCAAGCCGGACATGGACGAAGGTGATGTCGCCGGTCGGTTCGACCGTGTAGACGCGACCGCGAATGCCGGCGCCCGGGTCCTTCGACAGGCGGATGGTGCTGTGGCGCGCACCCAGGATCACCTTGGGCGATGGCGCGGTGCCGGCCTTGGCGAGACTCGCGCCCGTCAAGTCGTAGCGCCAGCCATCGGCGCCGCGCAGGGTAGAGCCCTCGACCTCGGCCGGAATGAGGTTCATGGCCGGGCTGCCCACGAAGCCAGCCACGAAGGTATTGGCCGGGTGCTCGAAGACGATCTCGGGCCGGTCGTATTGTTGGAGGACGCCGCCGCTCATCACCGCCATCTTGTCCGCCATAGTGACGGCTTCGAGTTGGTCGTGCGTCACGTAGATCACGGTGGCCTTAAGATCCTGGTGGAAGCGCTTGAGCTCGGCTCGCATCTGCACCCGCAGTTTGGCGTCGAGGTTTGAGAGCGGCTCGTCCATCAGGAAGACTTTGGGGTCGCGTACCAGCGCGCGGCCGAGCGCTACGCGCTGCTGCTGACCGCCCGAGAGTTCGCGCGGGCGGCGCTCCAGCAGATGCTCCATGTCCAGCACTTTGGCCGCTGCACGAACCTTCCGATCGATGTCCGGCTTAGGGACCTTTCGCATCTGAAGCGGGAAGGCGAGGTTCTTGTAAACGGTCTTGTTCGGATAAAGGGCGTAGTTCTGAAACACCATAGCGATGTCCCGATCCTTCGGATCGAGTTCGTTCACTACCTTGTCGTCGATCAGGATGTCACCGGTCGTCGTTTCGAGCAGGCCCGCGACGAGATTGAGCGTCGTGGTCTTGCCGCAGCCTGAGGGCCCGACGAGCGCAACGAACTCGCCGTCCTCGATCGTCAGCGAAACGTTGTCGACAGCCTTGTGAGAGCCGTACGTCTTCACCAACTCGCGCAATCTCACCTGTGCCATGAAGGGTCCTACGCGGAACGGAGGGAGGGGGAACTCAAGACTTCACGGCGCCTTCGGTGAGCGCCTTCACGAAGTATTTCTGCAGGATGAGGAACAGCACCACAACCGGCACACTCATGATGAAGGAAGCCGCCATAAGGCCTGGCCAATCCGTGGAGTACTCGGCGAAGAAGCGCTGGAGGCCGACGGGAAGCGTCAGCTTCGATTTGTCGTTCAGGAAGGTGAGCGCGTAGACGTACTCGTTCCAGGCTAGGATGAAGGAATAAATCGAGGTCGCGATGATGCCGGGCGAGGAGAGCGGCATCACGATGAGCACGAAGGCCTGGAAGCGAGTCGCGCCGTCGATGCGAGCCGCCTGTTCGAGCTGAATCGGGATGTTGTCGTAGAAGCCCTTCAGCAGCCAGATCGAGAGCGGAAGGCCGAAGGTCAGGTAGGTCAGGATCAGCGACCAGGAGGTGTTCACGAGCCCAAGCCAGCGCATCAGAATGAACAGTGGCATCAGGAAGACCACTGCCGGGAACATGTTGCGCAGGAGCACGGAGTAGAAGAGCAGGTTGCGTCCAGGAAAACGGAAGCGCGAAAAGGCGTAGGCGGCCGGCACAGCGACGACGATGCCGAGCAGGGTCGACGCGAAGGAGACCCATAGGCTGTTGATGAAATAGCCGAGGAACTCACGCCCCACCTCGTTTTGCGGCGAGAGAAGCTGCTCGTACTCCTGCAGCGTCGGGCTGACGGGGATGTATTGCGGCGGGTATTGCAGGGCCGCGAATTGCGTCTTGATGCTCGTGAGGAACATCCAGAGCATCGGCAGCACGGAGAAGAGGAGCAGCACCACGAGGAGCGCGATGCCAGCATAGGACCAGGCGCCACGCCGCCGTCGGCGCTTCTTCGGAACAGCTGCCGCAGCAGTAGCCTGGGCGCCTGCAGGGGCGGTGTTGGCGAGAACGGAGGCGCTCATGAAGGGGTCCTCTCGTCGCCGCGGGTGAGCGCCCGAACGTAGAAGTAGCCGAGCACCATCATGATGATGAAGAGAATCACGGAATAGGCGGAGGCCAGACCGAAGCGGATGCGCCCGAAGGCGATCTGATAGATGTGCGTGATCCAGATTTCCGAGGCGCCCGCAGGCCCGCCGCCGGTCATTACGTAGGGGATCGTGAAGCCGTTCAGGTTTGCGACGAGGAGCAGCAGGATCGTCACCACCGCGACATGACGCACATGGGGGAAGGTGACGTGCCAGAACCGGTTCCAGGCGCTTGCGCCATCGACCTTCGCGGCGCGCATCAACTGTTCCGGCACCGTCTGGAGCCCCGCGAGCATCATGATCATCGCGAAGGGGAATTCCTTCCAGACATTCACGAGGATGAGCGAAGCCATCACCGTGCTCGTGCTGTCGAGGAAGTTGATCGGGCGCGCGGTGAGCCCGAGGCCTACGGTGATCGCGCCGATCACGCCGAAGTCGGAGTGGAAGATCCAGCGCCATACGTAAGCGGCTGCGACCGCGCTGATGACGTAGGGCACGAGCAGGATGCCGCGCAGCAGGCCCTGGCCCAGGAACGCCCCATTGAGGGCGAGCGCCGCGCCGAACCCCAGCACGAAGGCAATGAAGGTCGAGAAGACCGTCCAGACGACGGTATTCCAGGTCGCCTCATGGAAGCTCTCGGCCTGGAGGATGCGGGCGTAATTGTTGAAGCCCGTGAACTCGGCGTCCTCGAAGGCGAGGTTCGGCGGCAGGTTCAGGAAGGACAGGTAGATCGTGTCGTAGATCGGATAAGCGATGACGAGCAGCATCACGCCGATCGCCGGGAGAACATAGAGGTAATCGGCTCTATGCTTGTAGATCCGACGCAGGAGGCCGGGCTTTTTCACGCGCTCAGGGCGCACGCCCTCGGCAAGTGGGACGGGTGAGAGGGCGGCTGTCACGGTCTGTCGAGCTCCTGGCGATTCCGCGCGGGACGGACGGCGGCACGTGCCGCCGTCCGCATAGCGTTTTGGCCTTCAGCCAGATCAGAACTCGTTCATCAGCTCCTTGATCTGCTTGGCCGCCAGGTCAGCCGCCTCAGGCACCGGCATTTTGCCGGTGAGCGCGTTCTGCATCATGGTCGGCACGATGATGTTCATGATCTCGGTCGATTGGGGCAGGACCGGGAAGGGCACCCCAGCCGGGAGCATAGACGTCGTCACGTCAAGGTACTTGATCTGCTCCAGGCGCTCCTTCATGGCCTTAGTCTTGAAGCCCCGGATATTACCCGGGTTCGACGTGATCCAGTGATAGCGCGTGGACCATTCCGGACCGGTCGAGAAGCAGACGAAGGCTTTCGCGGCATTGAGGTCGAGGCCACCTTCCACGAGGTCCGGGCGGAACACGTGGACGTTGGAGCCGCCGAACACCACTGCGCGACGCTTGTCGCCCTGCGGGATAAGTCCGTAGCGCATGCCGGAGACGACCTGATCCGCCATTTTCTTGTCCTCGCCCGTTGCCTTGGCGGCGCGGTCGAGCATCACGGCGTACTCAGTCGGGTGCGAGATCATCATCGCGAGTTGGCCTGCGATGAAAGGATCTTGGTTCTGGTTCTGGGTGTTGGTGAGCGCAGATGTCGGAACCGACTTGTCCCGCACATACATGTCGACAACCTGCTGCAGAGCCTGCTTCGAACCCGGGTTGTTGACCATGATCTGCTTGTAGGTCGGGTTGTCCTCGGCCTCGTCGAGAGCGCCGCCGCCCATGGCCCAGAGTTGTGGCATGAAGCGGAAGGGTGTGTTGCCGGCGTTCACGCGGGCGACGAGCCCATAGCCGTTTTTGCCGGTCTTCTCCTTTATCTGCTTCGAGTAGGCGACGACGTCGGCCCAGGTCTGCGGCGGCTTCTCGGGGTCGAGGCCCGCTTCCTTGAAGATGTTGGCGTTCCAGATAAGCGCCATGGTCTCGTTGTTGGTGGGAACCCCGTAGGTCTTGTTCTTCCAGGTCACGGATTTGATCGCGCCCGGCCAGAACTCGTCAGTGCTGTAGCCGACATCCTTCGGGCCGAACTCCATGAGCTGGCCTTTTGCGGCGAACTCCACGCCCCATAAGATCGGGAGCCGGGCAACCATCGGCGCCGCGCGGCCAAGAGCAGCCGTGCGCAGCTTGTTGAGCATGTCGTTGTAGTCGAGGTTCTGCTTCGTGACCTGGATGTTCGGGTAGGTCTTGGCGAAAGCCTCCCAGAACTGCTTGTCCATCTCATGGTCGATCTGCGGCTGCGCCTGAGTCGGGCCCACCCACCAGTAGGTCAGGCGGCCCTTATAGTCGGTCGGAACGACCTTGCCGCACTCCGCCGCCGTGTCGTAGGTCTCGGTGCCGGCAATGCTGCGGATGTATTCCGGCGTCCACTTGTTGATGTCGATCCCAGTCTTGCTTCCTTGCGCCAGAGCTCCGGTGGCGATCAGCAAAGGTGCGCTGATCACACAACCCAGCAATGAACGGCGATGGAAGGCGCGCATCTTGGCGTCAAACCCTTGCATAACATCTCCTCCGTTGCGTTGTACCTGCCTTTTCTTCTTATTGTTGATGTAAAGAGGGCGCCGTGATGAGAGGTGTACTATACTGCCTCCCCGGATCCGGTTCTTGGCTGCTTAGGCGAAGAAGGCTTTGTCCTCCTCCAAGAGGTATTGTCGCGCCCGTTCTGGGTTAAGGTCAACACCCATCCCAGGCCGGTCCCAAACCTCGATATGGCCGTCCGTTACGAGGGGGTTCGGCAGACCGTCTACGATGTCGTACCACCAGGCCGGATCGCCCGTTGGGTATTCGAAGGCGATGAAGTTGGCCGGCATTGTAGCGCAGACCTGCACGAGTGCTGCCAGGCCGAGCACGCCGTTGCCGGTGCCGTGCGGAGCCATGAGGATCCCGTGCAGATCTGCATATTCGGCAATCCACTTGAGCTCGGCGATGCCGCCGCAATCGCAGGGGTCTGGCCCCACCACGCGCACCGCCTTCTGCTCGATGAGCTCTTTGAAGTTCTGCCGCAGATAGATCTGCTCGCCCGTGTGGATGGGCGTGGTCGTGGAACGCGTCACCTCGCGATAGACGTCGGCGTTGACGTAAGGGACGTAGTCGCCCGTGATCATATCCTCGAGCCAAAGGAGGTTGAACTCCTCAACAGCCTTGGCGAAACGAATGGCGTCCGAGAGCACCCAGCCCGGGCCGCAATCGAGCGCTAGGCCGACCTTGTCGCCCAGCACCTCCTTCATTGCCGCGACGCAGTTGACGATGTGCTTGAGGCCCTTCTCCGTGAGCGGCCCGCGATCCATCCAGCCGTGGAATTGGCTCTGCTGCACCTCGCCGTAGAAAAAGTCCGGGATCTCCCGCTTCATCGGCGAGTGGAAGGCGATGCCCTGCTTCACGATCGTGAAGCCTTCCTCCAGCGTCGTCATCCAGCGCACGCTCTCGGCGTAGTCCTCCGGCTCGAAGCTGGTCATCGGCTGGCGGCGGGAGCCGTTATAGATCCGCACTCGGTCACGCACCTTCCCGCCAAGCAGGCGATGGACGGGAAGCCCGGCGGCCTTGCCGGCCACGTCCCAGAGCGCCATCTCGATTGCACTCACCGCGCTGCCCCAAGGCTTGAAGGCGCCGCGCTGGCGGATCTTCATCATCACCCGCTCCACGAGCGTTGGGTCCTCGCCGATCAGCCCCTCGCGCAGGTGCAGGATGAAGGGCTTGAGGTAGGGCTTGTACTGCTCGACCGCCCCGTAGCCGCTGATGCCCTCATCCGTGACGATGCGGACGATCGGGTTCTTGCCGATCACCGCGCATTTCATATCGACGATCTTCATGCCGTTCGACGCTCCTCCCGCGGGCTGCCCCGCCAAGGTGCGAGACTGCGCCGCCCGGATTGGCGTCGCAACTGCAGGCAGTCGGTCTGTGGAACAAAGCTGGGGGCAACGGCGGAGGCTGCACCTCATGACCTTACGTCAGCAGGAGTAAGGTATGGCAGGGTTGGAGAGCAATACGCCGACTAATACAAAGCATTCGCGAATACAGCCCTCGGATCGGTTCAGGCCTTGCGCCGGTTGCGCTGAATACTCGGTTCCCTAGGCTCAGGACTCATTGATTGAGGTAGAAGGTGACGGCTGCTGCGATGCAGATGGCTGAGAAGAAGGTGTGGGCGCAGCGGTCGTAGCGGGTAGCGACACGCCGCCAGTCCTTCAGGCGAGCGAACATGTTCTCGA